>JBARZY010000047.1:0-19849 GCA_049650345.1 Glaciecola sp.
AAATTACTTACTACCTCAAACCCTGAAACCCATGAAGACGTGCAATTGTTTAAAAAACTGGGCATTAACTCACAAAAAACGCGTAGCTATTCTGACGAAGCATATGAGGCGGCGTTGCATGAAGAAATTGAGCAAAACGACCCTGCTGTAAAAGACAATGAACTGTTTATTGATGCGACCAAACATTCTATGTTGAAAGCTGAACAAGCATAATGGCCTTTGAGTTTGTCGCTGATGCCGTAGCCAAACGTAAAGCGGAACATTTGTTTCGTACAAGGCACTGCGTTAATAGCAATAAAAACGGCGTAATTGAAATTGCCAATCAGCATTACTTAAATTTTGCCAGCAATGATTATTTAGGCTTATGCCAACATGAACAAGTGTTGCAAGCCTTTGCTGAAGGCTTGTCATTATATGGTGCTGGTGGTTCGGCTTCATCAGTAGTTACCGGTTATACGCAAGAACATCAAGCCCTGGAAGACGACATTTGCGTAATGCTGAATAAACCCGCAGCGTTGTTATTTTCAAGTGGTTTCAGCGCAAATCAGGCTATTTGTCATGCTTTGTTTGGCAGCAATAACGCAAATGGTCGTATCATTTGTGATAAATACATGCATGCGTCGTTTATTCAGGGAGCGCTTGAAACGCAAGCGCCATTAAAACGATATAAGCATAATGATATGCAACATTTGCGCAAATTATTAAACGACCTACCTGCTCATTCTTTGCTTGCAACAGAAGGGGTCTTTAGTATGGATGGTGATATTGGCGATGTGCACTGCATCATTAAGGAACTGCATGAGGCGCAAGGCAATGATAATCATCGACCTTGGGTGATGCTAGACGAAGCGCATGCTATTGGTGTATTGGGTGATCGCGGTTTTGGTAGCCTTGACTTGCCTAGCCAAGATAAACACTATGTAAATAGCGATAACGTTAATGTAGTGATGGGAACTTTTGGTAAAGCCGTGGGCACGGGCGGTGCTTTTGTAGCGGGGCCGCAAGTGTTTATTGATTATTTGGTTAATTATGCAAAACACTACGTGTATAGCACTGCATTTAGTGGTGCACAGGCACGTGCTACGCGAGCATCGTTGGCCTTGATAGAGGCAGGTGAACAACGCAACACACTGCACGAAAATATTGCCTTATTTAGGGACTTGGCCAAACAAAAACAACTGCCCATTATGGCATCTTTAAGTGCTATTCAACCGATTATTGTTGGCGCACCAGAGCGTGCTGTAGCCATGAGCAAGCGTTTGGCTGACTTAGGCCTGTGGGTACCAGCCATTCGCACGCCCACTGTACCTAAACATACTGACAGGCTGCGTATAACGCTAAGCGCTATGCATAGCAGCAAAGATATAACTGCTTTGGTGGATGCCTTAGATATGGTGTTTCAAGCATGAGTGTTTTGATACCTAGTGGCGTTGACATCAAACAGCGCATTGCTTTGGGTTTTGATAATGCAGCTAAGGCATACAATCAGCGGGCCCTTATTCAGCAACAAATTGCGAAAGTGAGTTTAGATTGCTTTTCACAACATGTAGCGCTAGCACCCAACTCTTTCATTGTTGATTTGGGTTGTGGCACTGCCGCAGCAAAATCAACGCTACGCGAACATTGCGAGCATTATATTGGTCTTGATTTGTCACACAATATGCTCAAGCAGGCGAGTATTGAGGAGGCATCTAATAACACGCATCATTTTATCAATGCAGATGCCGAAAGCTTGCCTTTGCAAACAAATAGTATCGATGGGTTTTATTCGTCAATGGCATTGCAGTGGTGTTTATCGCCCCAGTTATTACTGGCTGAGGTGCATCGTGCTCTAAAACCCAATGGTTTTGCAATGCTAGCCATTATGATAGACGGCTCATTTAATACCTTGCATACCGCTTGGCGACGTATCAATATGCCATCTCGGGTGAACCACTTTTTAGCCATCGGGCAATGGTTGCAATACGCGCAACAACTGCCATGGCAAGTTACCGCAAGCACGCAAACATTCACTAGCCAGCATGCATCTGTGGTGAACATGTTGCGGTCAATTAAGGATGCAGGAGCAAATACACCGCTTTATAATGCCCAATTAAGTAAGACAAAATCGCTAAGTCGCAACGAATTACACTTGTTGGATAAAGCCTTACCGCGAGACATTCACAATCATTTAAGTTTAGATTATCAGGTAATGTTTTTGTGTTTACGAAAGTAGTACTGCAAGCCTGTTTACAAATAAAAAATAAACCATAAAAAGCGAGACTAACCATGCGCACATACTTCGTCACCGGTACCGATACCGACGTAGGCAAAACCATTGCCACTAAGCTAATGGTGCTTGAGTTGAATGATATTGCCGGTGATACTCTAGCCATAAAGCCAATTTCAGCGGGCTGTGAAATGACAGATGATGGCTTGCGCAATAGCGATGCATTAATTTTGCAGCAAGCCAGTGCCATAAAGGCTGACTATGAGGTCATTAACCCCATAGCATTTGCACAACCTATTGCACCACATATTGCCGCAGCCGAGCAAGGCGTTGAAATATCCTTGCATGATTTACAAAATGCGCTTGAACAAGCCCGCAAGCTAAATCCTCGCTGGCTGATGATTGAAGGTGCCGGTGGTTGGCGTTTACCGCTAAACAACAATCGGCAGTATTTCTCAGATTTTGCGTTACAAAATCAAATGAAAGTGATTATGGTGGTAGGCATGAAACTAGGCTGTTTAAATCATGCGGCGCTTACATATCAAGCCATCAAGCAAGATGGCTTGCAGTGTGTAGGTTGGGTGGCTAATCAGTTATCAAGTGATATGCCTTATTACCAAGAAAATATAGCTTCGTTAACCAGCATGTTAACGTGTCCAATGTTGGCCGAAATACCGTTTCAACCGGGGAACGAGGCTAGCATCACTAAAATAAACTGTAGCGATAGTTTCTTAACTGTATTCCGTTAAATTATTGTCAGCGGTAATAGTGAGCTTGTTATCGCCTTGAAATACTACTGCGCTTAAGTCGCCTAACAAGCTTAACTTATTGTTTTGCAATAGCAATGCACTGCCTTCGGGTATAGCAAGTACCGGTGTACTTGGGTGCAGTGTACAAAATTCTTGAATGCGTTGGTCACGTGTTTCACCGTGATGATCAGGCGCTACATAGTCAGTATAGTGCGGGTTTATTTGCGCTTGTATAAACGCCAAAGTGGTAAACGATTCAGGCTCGATTATTGGCATGTCGTTAGTGGTACTTAACGATAATCCGCATACGTTAGCACCCGCACTCCAGCCAATATAAGGCGTGTTGGTTTCGACTTTGTGCTGAATTAATTGCACTAGTTGGTTAGCATACAAATGATGCACCAAGTTAAAGGTATTCCCTCCGCCTACAATAATGGCATCGGCTTGCTTAATTGCTAGTTTAGGATCTTCATATTCGTGTATGCCGGTGACTTTTTTTGCCTTTAATAATGGATGATCAGCAAAGGCATCTTTCACTTTCTGTGTATAAGCGTCCCACGATATAGACACGCCCGCATATGGTATAAATACAATATTTTCGCAATCAGATAAATGGCGACTTATCCATTCGTAGGCATAGGCAAGGTACTGGTGATTTCCATACTTTGAGCTACTCAACATTAATACATTCATGTTTGTTTCCTTACTTACCTATAGACAAATTATTCTTTTGGGTTTTTATGATATGCATCAAACCCTAATAATACAGCAGTTATTATAATACCACTTGCAGTAATGGATATCACAAGCAAAATCGAATAAAAGGCCAATACCTAGGAGTATAAGGTGTCTGATAAAAATCTTATTTTATTTTTAAAAGTAATCATGACAATTGGCTTGTGCTTAATATTATTGGGCGTTTATTTTCATTTATACAGCGACACCATAGATAATATGGGGGTCACAGGGATGATTATAAGCGCGTGCTGTGTTGCCATTGGCATGATTATGTCGCTGCCCACAAAAATGTTTTTAACCTTCGTATTAGTAAAACGAGAGGATGATTTAAAACAAGCCGAAAAAGCTCAACTAAGCAATGAACAAAAAGCTGAGCACGATCGGAACTAATTGAATTTTACCGTGTATTTGATTTCACACCAAATGTTGCGTAAAGAAGTTAATCGTGCGGTCCCACGATAATTCAGCATCCTTGGGACTAAAGCGACTCGTTGAATCATTGTGAAACCCGTGCTGTGCGCCTGCGTAAAAGTGGGCAATATAGTTGGCTTTATTCGCCTTAAGTGTTGACTCATAGTTTGGCCAACTGGCATTGACTCTTTTATCTTGTTCCGCAAAATGAATCATTAATGGGCCGGCCACATTGCTTTGCAGTTCATCGCCGGCCGGCGTGCCATAATATGGCACAGCAGCATTTATATGCTGTGGCATAGAAGCTGCTAATAAATTACTGATGTACCCTCCAAAACAAAAACCGACAACGCCTAACTTTTGCGTAGACATACTGTGGTTTTTAAGCCACAAGGCTGCCGCCATAAAGTCTTGTTCAATTTTATTTCGGTCCATGCTGCGTTGCATACTCCTTCCCTCATCGTCGTTACCTGGATAACCCCCAAGCGGGTAGAGTGCATCAGGCGCAAAGGCGATAAATCCTTGTTTGGCGAGTCGCCGCGCAACATCTTTTATATATGGGTTGAGTCCACGGTTTTCGTGTACAACCAACACTACCGGTGCTTTTGTCCCTTTAGATTGAAGTAAGGTGCGAGGTACAACCAAGTACCCTTGACCTGTACCGTGACCTTGCGGTGAATCAAATGTCTCATAACTGGCTTTTACATCGGGGTCATTAAAACTAACTTGTGTCGCATTTGCATAATTGGGCAGCAATGCTGAAGTCACTGCACCTATGGTTAGGCCCGCAACTGGCAGTGCTGCCATACGAGTTAAAAAAGTACGACGAGTAATATCACCATGAGCGTATTCATCGTACCAATCAAAAGCTTGTTGAGGAATGTGCGTATTATTGTTTTCGTTATTCATTGTTGGTAGGCCTATTCACTATAATTTAATTGTATATACGCATGTGATCTGTTGTTTAGGTCAAAAAATATGCGATGTCAATTCTTTACAGTTCGTTGGTTAATAGTTTGCTTTAATAAAAGCGATGCTTCCTAAAGCGTCGCTTTTTGTTTGTTATGATTGAAAACTATAATTTATCGCTAAAAAAATAATAAGTGACTTAATGAAAGTTTAAAAAGCATCAAGTATACTTTGGATAGTATTTGACAATAACTTTAGTAAACTTGGAATGGAATCAATGCGTTCGCCGTCTATATTATTTGTGTGTTTAGGCAATATTTGTCGTTCTCCTACTGCAGAGGGTGTGTTTAAACACAAAGCTGAACAACACGGTTTTGAAGTTGAGGTAGATTCGGCCGGTACGGGTGGTTATCACAATGGTGCTGCGCCAGATAAGCGTTCACAACAAGTGGCACGTAACCGTGGCTACGACTTGTCCGACTTAAAATGCCGTAGAGTAAACGACGCCGATTATGAAAAATTTGATTACATTATTGCCATGGACAACGCCAACGTAAGCGACTTGAAACGCAAGTGTCCCGAAGATTTTCAGCACAAAATTAGTTTGTTTTTGTCGCACACAAAAGCCCAATATGATGAAGTGCCAGACCCATACTATGGCGGTGGCAAAGGCTTTGAACTTGTTTTAGACTTAATTGAAAGCGCCGCCGATGGCTTGCTATTAAAGTTATCTCAATCAGTTAAGGCGCAATAAGCTTTTGCCCTTACATGCGCGGTATGTAGCGCTGTTAGTTGTATTAGTGTTGTTGTACCTGGTGCCTAACGTAGTTGTAGGTTATGTCAATCAAGTCTTATCACAAGAATGGCACATTTTATGGCTAATTAAGCTGCCCATATGTTTAACTGCCATATTAGTGGGCTGGGCAATATCTTCCAGTTCAGCTGCTCTGCAAGTAACACTGCAAAATCCTCTCGCCGACCCTGGCTTATTGGGCATCTCAAGCGGTGCCAGCTTTATGGCTGCCTTTTGTTTGTTTATTTTTGCCAGCGTTGGTACATCGCCCAATGCGGTTTTCTTTTTATATAGTCATTACTGGTTGCCGCTTATGTGTTTTGTGGGGGCATGTGTGAGTGGTGTACTTATTTTTGCTATTGCCAAAAAGATTGGTCAATCAATTGCCAGTTTTGTACTAGCGGGTATTGCCGTGTCTACCTTGTTCAGTGCACTAGTAGGCTGGTTATATTTAATAGCGCCTGCGCAAGCCATGCAAACCCTAACTTTTTGGTTAATGGGCAGTTTACACTACACTACCTACACTAGTTTATTGCCGGCAGCAGTACTCATCATTATTGCACTAGTGCTACTGCAGCGCCGTGCCAAACACCTAAATATGCTGTATTTAGGTGCTGCTACGGCCATTGCTTCTGGAACAGATGCAAAGCGTTTGCAAACACAGGTATTTTTGTTAGTGGCAATATTGGTGGGTGTGAGTGTTTCTATTGCCGGTTCGGTCGCGTTTTTAGGCTTGTTAGTACCTCACGCCATACGGCGTATGCACGGTTATGATAATACGACTGTACAGGGTTGTTCGGGGTTATTGGGTGCTAGCGCACTGCTAGTATGTGCCATTGCCAATGAGTATGTGTTTGTGTCACAAGTGCCCATTTCTATGATCACAGCCAGCGTTGGTGCGCCGTTGTTTTTATACGTACTATTTAGCAAACGCTAGGGTCGACTTTACCGCCAATTCCCATTTGTTTAATAAACGTGTGCGTGTGGCTTCACCCAGTTCAGGGCTAAATGTTCTATCAATTCGCTTATGTGACGCGATATCATCAAGGTTAGCGTAAATACCTTGATGTAAGCCAGCTAAATACGCTGCCCCTAGCGCAGTAGATTCCATAATTTTAGGGCGCTGAACATTTACTTGCAGTATGTCAGCTAAAAATTGACACAACCAATCATTTGCTACCATGCCGCCGTCAACCCATACATTAGTTGAGGGGATACCGTCTTTTTGCATCGCGGTAAGTAATTCGTGAGTTTGGTAACATACGGCCTCAAGGGCTGCGCGGGCGAAATGCGCAGGTCCTGTTGCGCGAGTCATCCCAAACAAACTGGCTCGCGCGTTGGGATCCCAGTGCGGTGCTCCTAAGCCTGCAAAACCAGGTACTAAAAATACGCCATGATCGTAGTCGAGAGATTCAGCCAATACCTGACTTTGCTTAGCATGTTGTAACACGCCAATACCATCTCGTAGCCATTGAATGTTTGCACCGGCGGTAAAAATAGCACCTTCTAGCGCATAGGTCGTTTTGCCGTTTAAGCGATAACCCACCGTTGTGAGCAATTGATGGCTTGAGGCTACTGGTGCATCGCCGGTATTTAATAAGGCAAAGCAACCCGTGCCGTAGGTACTCTTCAAGTCACCTTTTTTGAAGCAAGATTGGCCGATTAATGCAGCTTGTTGATCACCCGCTACTCCAGAAATGGGTAAGGCTTGTCCTAACACTTTAGCACTGGCGGTACCAAAATCATCGGCACTGTTTAATACCTCAGGAAGCATTGAGCGCGGGATATCAAACAATTCAAGCAGGTCATCATCCCATTCTTGAGTGTGAATATTAAACAAATTAGTTCTACTGGCATTGGTCGCATCGGTAACGTGTGAAGCGCCTTCGGTAAGTTGCCAAATTAAAAAAGTATCAATGGTGCCAAACGCTAACTTGCCTTGCTGCGCTTGCGTTCTTGCGCCTGGTACTTCATCTAATATCCATTTCACTTTGCTTGCCGAAAAATAAGGGTCAAGTAGAAGACCGGTTTTACCACGCACCATGTCAAGGTGTGTTTGAATGCTTTCACAAAATTGAGAGGTACGGCGGTCTTGCCACACAATAGCTGGATAAATAGGTTTGCCTGTAGCTTTATCCCAAACCAATGTAGTTTCGCGTTGGTTTGTTATGCCGATGCAAGCAACGTCAACCCCCTTTTTGGCAGCTTGTTGTAGCACTGTTTTACAACTAGATAGCGTGGTTTCCCAAATCTCGTTTGGATCGTGTTCAACCCAACCGTTTGCTGGATAATGCTGGGCAAACTCTTGTTGTGAACTGGCAATTTGATCGCCATTAGTTGCAAATACAATCGCTCTACTAGACGTGGTACCTTGGTCAATAGATAGTATGCCTGTTTGACTCATATCAATGCTCTTTTTATTGTTTTACACGATAAAAATTATCATGTCATATTTAGTATTAGGGTCGCAAATGTTTATTTGGCTTGTCTATATGTACGCTTGACGTAAAGTATTTTGCTATGTTAATCGTTTTAGTAAATGGAACATGTTATAAATATCTTTACACTAATTAGCGTATATATTCGCCACATTGCATTTGCAGTAAGTGCGTTATACTTGTTAATATACTATTTATCATACAATTAAGCCAGTTGGAAAAAATTCATGTTGTTGCGCGAAACAAATGTAGCTAAGTTAAACACAGACCAATTTGATGTACTCATTTTGGGCGCCGGTATTAATGGGGCTGTATCTGCTGCGGCTTTGGCGCGAAAAGGGTTAAAGGTAGCAATGATCGACAAAGGCGATTTTGCTGGTCAAACATCGTCAAATTCATCTAACTTAGCGTGGGGCGGCATTAAGTATTTAGAGAATCACGAATACTTATTAGTGAATAAATTATGCAAAAGTCGTAACCATTTAATGCGCAGTTACCCTTCTACAGTGCAAGAAATTAGATTTTTAACTACCTTACAAAAAGGTTTTAGATTTCCGGCTTGGTTTGTGTATTTGGGCACCTTGACTTATTGGTTGATGGGGCGCTTTTTTACCCAAGCCCCGAAATTTTTATCTTCGACAAAAATTAAACAATTAGAACCTGCTATCGACGTCAGCAATGCCCAAGGCGGCTTTGAATACTCAGACGCATTTTTACACGATAACGACGCCCGTTTTGTATTTAACTTCATTAGAAGTGCGATGGACAATGGTGCTGTTATAGCCAATTATGTAGGCGCTAACGACAGTAAAAAAGTCGGCGACGCATGGCACACTGAAGCCGTTGACCAAACTACTGGGAAAACCATTAATATTCAGTCAAAGGTTATCATTAACGCGTGTGGCCCAAGTGTTGATAGTTATAATCACGCCAACCAGCAAACTACAGCGCACCAGCATTTGTTTTCAAAAGGCGTGCATTTAATTGTTGATAAAATCACCAAGGTCGACAAAGTATTGGCATTTTTTGCCTCAGATGGTCGTTTGTTCTTTGTTATCCCAATGGGCCAAAAAACGTGCATTGGCACCACCGACGATAAAGTAGAAAATCCTAAAACGCATGTCACTGATGAGGACCGCAAATTTATACTAGACAACGTTAATGCGCTGCTAGATTTAAGCCCTGAATTAACCGAGGCAGATATTATATCTGAGCGCTGTGGTGTTAGGCCTTTAGCGGTTAAAGGGCAAGATGGCAATGCCGACTGGGTGGCCTTATCGCGCAAACACGCGATAGATGTGAACAAGCAAGATAAATACTTGAGCATATTTGGCGGCAAACTTACCGATTGTATTAATGTGGGTGAGGAAGTGAGTCAAATAGTTAAATCATTAGGCATACATTTGCCATATGAAGACGCTATTTGGTACGGAGAATCATCAAACACGGTAAAAGCCGAATTTGAACACCGTGCTAAACTGCTAAAACTCGATAGCATGACACCCACATATTCATCTGAAAAACTGACCACACGATTGTGGCGTCGATATGACATTCACGCGTTGCAAATATTGGATGAAATTCAGCGCGATCCTAGCCAAGCAGAACAACTCATGGAAAACGCAGAATATTTGCGAGCTGAATTGCATTATGCTGCCAGACGCGAGATGATCACTGAACTAGAAGATTTTTTGCGCAGACGTTCTAAAATTGAAATGGTTTTGCGTAAGTCTGATATTGTAAAAACCAAAGGTATTATTGAGGCATGCGAAATACTTTTTGGTGAGCAAGCTAACAACAAATTACAAACTTATATTAACAAGGTAAACGGTACCGATTAACAGTTAGTTGGTAGCTGTGTAGCCACCAAACAAGAGTCAGTCAGTGCTTGAATTACAAAACATAACCCTAAGCAAACGCATTGAAGACGTGTCACTCACCTTATGTAAGGGTGAGTGCTGGCATTTACTAGGTAAAAATGGCGCAGGTAAATCAAGCTTACTGGGTCTGATGGCGGGTTTACTAGAGCCTGACAAGGGCAAAGTTAGCTATCAGTCTCAAGCACTAAGCGACCTAAGCGTTGCGCAATACGCACAGGTACGGTGCTACTTACAGCAATTACCTCAAAGCGAATTTGATATTAGCATTGAACAACTGTTTGCGTTTTATACCCCCGGACAGAATATTCCAGATGAAATAGAGCATGCATTTTGTTTACAGCCGCTAATGACAAAGTCACTTCGCCATTTGTCGGGTGGACAACAGCAGCGGTTTCATTTAGCACGCTGCTTAATGCAAGTTTGGCCAAGTATAGTGCAAGGAAATGCAATTATACTGCTTGACGAGCCATGCCAGCATTTAGATATTCAATACCAAGCTAATTTGCTCGAGTTACTAAAATACTGCTGCACACTCAATAATATAGTGGTGATGTCGTCGCACGATGTCAATCAAAGTAGCCGTTATACCAGTCATGTGGCGTGGATAAAAGCGCAGCGTATTATAGAGCACGGTGAAGCGAGTACTTGTTTTACGCTAACTAATATGCAGCATACTTTTGATTATCGGTTTTCCGTTATTGCTGATGGTACATCAAAACAGCAGGTATATGTTGCGGGTTAAAAGTGTTGTAAAAACATAATAATGTATGCAAATTTGTATTGTATTTGAGTGTGTTATTGCGCTTATTTAGCTTATTTTATGATATTCTTTCTTTTTTAATTTTTAACACAAGCCTTTATTTTGTGGCGGTTTTAACGTCAAATTGCTTGTTAACGTTTATATGAGGACACATTTTGAGCCAGTGGACAATTGACAGTTGGCGCGCCAAGCCAATATTGCAACAACCCAGTTATGAAGACCAAGCATTGCTTGGCAGTGTAGAGGCAAAACTTGCTAGTTATCCACCATTGGTATTTGCAGAAGAAACCCGTCAGTTATATAAGCAACTAGGTGAAGTGTCTCAAGGCAATGGCTTTTTATTACAAGGTGGCGATTGCGCTGAATCCTTTAGTGAATTTAACGCGCCTAAAATTCGCGATACCTTTAAAGTGATACTGCAAATGGCAATTGTCATGACCTTTGCGGGTCGTTGTCCGGTGACAAAAGTGGCTAGAATGGCAGGCCAGTATGCTAAACCACGCTCAGCCGATACCGAAACGATTAATGGTGTAACGTTACCCAGTTATCGCGGCGATATTATTAACAGTATCGAATTTACCGAATCGGCTCGCCAGCCCGATCCTAATCGTTTGCTTGATGCTTATCATCGCAGTGCGTCTACACTTAACTTGTTGCGAGCGTTTGCACAAGGCGGTTTGGCTGATTTACATCAGGTGAATCGTTGGAACATGGCCTTTTTAGAAAATAATCCACTAAAAGAGCGCTACCAAGACATCGCAAAACGTATTGAAGATACTTTAGCATTTATGGATGTTATTGGAATAAACAACCAAAATACGGCATCGCTGCACGAAACAAGTTTGTTTACCTCGCACGAAGCTTTGTTGCTAAATTACGAACAGGCTCTAACACGCATAGACACGTTAACCGGCAAACCTTACAACTGTTCAGCCCACATGTTGTGGATTGGTGAACGCACGCGTCAACTCGATCATGCGCACATTGAGTTTTTCAGTGGTATTAACAATCCAATTGGCGTGAAAATTGGCCCCACTATGCAAGAAGACGAGCTAATTAAGTTAATTGATGCGCTCAATCCAAACAATATCCCAGGCCGATTAACCTTAATAACACGTATGGGCGCTGAAAAATTAGCTGAAAACCTACCTCGCTTATTGCGCCGCGTAAAAGCAGAAGGGCGCCACGTGGTATGGAGCTCTGATCCTATGCATGGCAATACTATTAAAGCGTCTAGCGGGTACAAAACGCGTAATTTTGATGCCATACTGACTGAAATTAAACACTTCTTTCAAGCACATGAGGCCGAAGGCACTCATGCTGGCGGCATTCACTTAGAAATGACTGGCCAACACGTAACCGAGTGTACCGGTGGTGCTTATCAAATAAGTGATGAAGATTTAGCTGAGGCATACAAAACACAGTGTGATCCGCGCTTAAATGCAGATCAAGTATTAGAAATGGCGTTTTTAGTTGCCGACCACTTGAAAAAGTAGCGCCTTATACGCAACACAAAGCCGCAGTGAAAATAATGTTCACTGCGGCTTTTTTATGAGTGGTTCTAGCATTGGTTCAAGCCCGTTGAGCTTAATTTCGTACATCAATGCTAGGCGTTCACCCAATTGTCCCTTTGGAAACCCCTTGCCATGAAACCACACTAAATAGGGCTCAGGTAGGTGCAATAGCTTTGTGCCGGCATATTTCCCAAACGGCATTTCCATGTTCACGGTGTCAATTAAGTATGCTTGGTCCGCTTCGGGAAATGCCATCGGCGTGGTCGTATTTAGCTTTGCATCATCCATATTATTGAGTCTCTGACTTTTGCTGAGCAGCCCAAAGTTTAGTGTATAAACCATTTTTGGCCAGTAAGTCATCATGACTGCCTTGTTCCGCAATTTCGCCTTTATCCATCACTAAAATGGTGTCAGCGTCCATAATGGTTGATAGCCTATGGGCTACTACAAAACTAGTATGGCCTTGCGCAATTTCTTTTAGGGCTTTTAATATGGCTTGCTCAGATTGTGAATCGAGTGACGATGTGGCTTCGTCAAATACCATAATAGGCGGTCGCTTTAGAATGGTTCTGGCAATGGATACACGTTGTTTTTCGCCGCCGCTTAATTTTAAGCCTCGCTCGCCAACTTGTGTGTCGCCCTTGTTTGGTAAGCGCTCAATAAAATCGTCAAGGTGCGCTAAACGTATGGCTTGCTGAATTTCTTGCTCGCTGGCATTGGGTTGGCCGTATTTGATGTTTTCATACAAGGTGTCGTTAAATAGCACTGTATCTTGAGGCACAATACCCACCTGTTGACGCAAAGAGTGTTGTGTTACTTCAGCAATGTTTTGTTGGTCAATGCAGATACTGCCAGCGGTTGGGTCATAAAAACGAAACAGTAGTTTTACCAGGGTAGATTTGCCTGCGCCGCTTTCTCCCACAACCGCTACCTTTGAGCCGGCTGCAATGGTAAAGCTGATATTATTAATAATATTGCGTTTTTCATGGTAATGAAAACTCACATTATTAAAGGTGATATCGCCTTTGCTTACCTTAAGTGATGTTGCATTGTTGCTGTCGTTAATTTTTGGCGCTTTTTCAAGCAATAGAAATAGGTTTTCGATATTAGTGAGTGACCCGCGTATTTCGCGATACACAAACCCTAAAAAGTTAAGCGGCATAAATATTTGCATGGTAAAGGCATTTACCAGTACAAAGTCGCCTATGGTCATATTACCTTTAGCGACTTCAAAGGCTGCAAGGGCCAGCATACTGGTCATGGCTAAGGCAATAATGGTGGCTTGGCCAGCATTAAGGGCAAACAACGACAAGCGATTTTTACGACGGGCGGTTTCCCAATTTGCAAGGCCAGTGTCGTAGCGCTGGGCTTCGTATTGTTCGTTGTTAAAATATTTTACGGTTTCAAAATTGAGTAAGCTGTCGACCGCGCGAGTATTGGATATATTGTCGGCTTGGTTAAGCTCTTTTACAAATTTTGTGCGCCAGTCGGTGGCTTTGATAGAAAACATCACGTAAACCACAACAGAAACAACCAACACCGACGCAAAGGTTAAGCCGTAATTAAACAATAAAATACCAATTACCATGCTTATTTCCAGCAAGGTAGGGCCAATATTAAACACCATAAAACGCATTAAAAAGCTAATACCGCTGCTGCCGCGTTCAATATCACGAGACAATCCGCCTGTTTGGCGCGACAAATGAAAGTCTAAATCAAGCCTGTGCAAGTGGTTGAAGACTTTAAGCCCAATGCGGCGCATTGCTCGTTCGGTAACGCGCCCAAACAGCATGTCGCGCACTTCGCCAAACAACACATTGGCAAGCCTAAGTGCACCATATGCAACAATAAGACTGAGTATAACGGCCAAAATAGTTTCTGAGGCGTTACTTAAATTGAGGTTATCCACAATGTGCTTGAGTACAAATGGCAAGGTCACACTGGCTAATTTCGCCCCTACCAAGCAACCAATTGCTAACCATACACGGGCTTTAAATTCAGTTAAAAATGGCCAAAGCTTGGCAAGTACACGCCAGTTAAAGTTCGCGTTTTCGTTAATGGGCTGTCTCATTGAACGCAATGGAAGTTCCTTTTGATGAAAATGTTTGAATGCAGTTTGCAGTGAGTGGTAATTTATATGAACAACGTAAAGCAATACGGCCATTTTAGACTAAAAGTGCAAGGCACGCTTTGAAAAAGTTATCTACACTCATCACAACTTCAATAACAGTGTATTACTAATTTTGATAGCGTCTTTGCCAAAGTGGATAGAATATGGTGCGTTTGTGTTGGCCCTAGTAGCTGGACTTATTAACGCAATTGGTTTGTTGGGCCTTGAGCATCAAGCGGTCTCCCATGTGTCGGGTTCAGCAACCTTACTCGGTACGCGTTTATTTGACTATAATCCTGTAGCCATCCTGCAATTACTTGGCATTCTTGTGGCCTTTTTTTTGGGAGCAAGTATTTCTGGCGCGATGTTACATGGCAGCGCACTGAAACTAGAACGCCAATACGACAGTGCCTTGTTGTTAGAATCGGTGTTACTGTTTAGTGCCTATTTATTGCTTAGCAAAGGTTCTTTTTGGGGCTTATTATTTGCGTCAGCAGCTTGCGGACTGCAAAACGCGTTAGCCACTAATTACAGTGGTGCTATTATTCGCACTACCCATTTAACCGGTATTTTTACCGATTTAGGATTAATGGTAGGTGCGGCTATTCGTGGCGAGTCATTTGATAAACGTAAGTTTATTCTCTTTACAATTATCATTATTGGCTTTGTTACAGGTGGTTTTTTAGGTGCGCTGCTGTTCCATCATTTTATATTTGATTCCATGTTAGCCCCGGCTTTAATATGCGCTGTGTTGGCCGCGTGTTATCACCAATATCGCAAAAAACACATACGGCTTTAACAATAGTACGTCATAGCGAACCTAAATTTTTCTGAAAATATAATAACCAGTAATGACAATATGCTGTTTAAGAACAAGTAGGGCAGTCGTCTAATTTGTTAACGTTCAAAGAGTGCCACTGTGAGCTAATGGCATCATAAACCTTGAGTGTGTTAACCATCGCTTCACCGTAATTGCACAGTAATTTAATGGCTTCTATTGCTTGCGTAGCGCCAATAATGCCCACAACGGGAGACATTACCCCCGACTCTACACAACTTAGGTTTTGTTCGCCAAAGTAACGACTAATACATTGGTAACAAGCGCTGTTTAGGGCCGGAACAACGCAGAAAATTTGGCCTTCCATACGTATTGCTGAGCCTGATACCAATGGCGTTTTCGCCTGAACACAGGCCGCGTTTATGGTGTTACGGGTGGTTAGGTTATCGCAGCAATCAAGCACAATATCATGGTGTATGGTTTGCTCGTTTAGTGCTTGTGAGTCAAGACGCGTATTGATGGTGGCGATGGCCACATCACTGTTTATTTGAGACAGCGTTTGTTTTGCTGAATCCACTTTTACGTCGCCGATATTGTTTTCAAAGTGCAATATTTGCCGTTGTAGATTAGACCTATCTACGATGTCGTCATCTACTATTGTAATACGGCCAATGCCAGCAGCAACCAAATATTGGGAAGCGGCGCAACCAAGCCCACCCATGCCAATTATGAGTGCACTTTTGTTCATCAGCAATTCTTGTTTGTCTACGTCGAACCCACTGAGTGATATTTGGCGGTTATATCGCAGTGCTTGAGATGTGCTAATGGTTTTATTTTTCATAGCTTGGTGCTCGTTTGGTATATATTTGCAATATGGAAATGCGTTTCACACTACGTTTACGCTACCCTCAAGTAAGACGCGAGCCAAAAGGCAATATACTAACGGTTTCTCCTTCACTTACACTGCCTCGCTCGCTTTCTATAACGGCGTAACAGTTGCTGGTACTAAACCCTGATAACACCCCAGAGCTTTGTGAGGCCGCAACCTTTACAACAAGTTGTCCTTGCTCATCACTGTCATAATGCGCTCGTTGATAGTCGGTTCTGCCTGGGCGTTTTTTTATGTTACTTGATGCCGTTGCTTTTACTTCAGCAGGGATATTTGAGACCTGACCCGACATATATTCGATGGCAGGGCCGGCAATTTGGTCGAAGGTTACCGCAGATGAAACAGGGTTGCCTGGCAAACCAAAAAATACGCTATTTGGCAATCGGCCAAAGGCCAATGGTTTACCCGGTTTAATGGCAAGTTTCCAAAAATCAATATTGCCGTATTCTGCGAGAATTTCGCGAGTGTAGTCTGCTTCGCCCACTGAAACGCCACCGCTAGTGATCACGCAATCGGCTTGCATGTCAGCTTGCTCAAAAGCTGCTTTGATGTGAGATTTGTTATCAACAATAATGCCCATATCAATTACTTTCGCGCCCATTCGTTTAAGCATAGCAATTAGCATTGGCCTATTGCTATCAAATATCTTATTAGCCTCGGCGGCTTGTCCAGCCTCTACTAACTCATCGCCGGTTGAAAACACCGCAACGGTAAGTTGTCTAAATACCGGAATGTTGTTAATGCCTAAGGATGCAAGCAGGCCAATATCAATGGCCGATATGCGCTTGCCCTTGGGCAATACCACACTGCCTTTTTGAATGTCATCACCTTTTGGACGAATTGCTAGGCCTTGCTTGACTGGCTGAAGAAACGTGATGCTTTCATTATTGGCTTCTGTGTTTTCTTGCATTACCACGGTGTCAGCACCCTCTGGTATTTTCGCGCCGGTCATTATACGCACGCATTCACCTTGTTGTATGGGGCGCGTAAAAGGAGTGCCAGCAAAGCTTTTTCCCACTTGTTTAAGTGTGTTTGTGTGACTTAAATCATTGGCCTTAAGTGCATAACCGTCCATGGCTGAATTATCATAGGCCGGTACATTTATGGGGGAAACTATGTTGCAACATATTACCCTGTCAAGCGCATCGGCAAGCAAACAATGGGTCTGCTCTGCCACAGGTTGAATGGTTTGTTGAATAATTGACCTGGCCTGCTGTATAGGCATAAGTCCTGGGGCATCACAGGTATTATTGTTTGTGTTTTTCATAATTGGTGGGTTCCATTTTGGACCTTACTATACACCATTAATTATATAGAAATAAATTACTTAGCGCCTACATCAGCAGTATCGCCAATGCAAGTAGCCGTATATTGAAACCATTTTATTAAATCGGTACTGGCTATCGCTACAAACCTTCTCAATTTGCGCGTAGACTACAAAAATGAACCGTAATATTCCCAGCCAGTGTATTCTTTTGATTGCTATCTTGTTGTTTAGCCAACTTAGCAACGCCTTTGTGTTGAGTGCAATACCTCAAATGCAAGAGTGTGACATGGATATGGCATCTATGCCCAATAACAGCGCGCAAATGGATATGAATTGTTGTGACACTAGTACAACCGTTGTGTGTTGCGATACTGACTGCGACTGTTATTCATTCGTTGCATCGGGCGTATTTATTCATCATTCACTGAATGCGTCTTATGTTGTCAATAAGCATACGCCTATGGTTTATCACAAAGATACGCCACTACGGCCTTACCTACATCAGCCAAAACGCCCCCCAATACGCCTCTTGTCTTAGCTTCGTGCCTAGCAGTTTTAATAGGCCTGCTGGAGTATTCCAGCGCTCAATATAGCCAATTTATCTCCCATACATCAGGCAGTCAGCCTAAAGATATTGTGAGTTAAGGCTTGTATTTTCACCATACCTTTAAGAGATAAGACAATGTGTCTACGTTCACTTTTTATAGCAGGAATGTTTTTAGTCGATTCTGCAGCGGCTAGTGCAGTCACAAAACCGTTGGCTTTGCATAATCCCCTATCATTGCGGGCAACCATCGAGTATGCCCAAACTCATGATGACTGGTTAGTTAAAAGTCAGTTGCTGGAATCTCGATTACAACAGTTGAGTTTAGGGGCCGCTACATTACGCGACCCAACGGTTAACATTGGCTTGTTAAATCTCCCGACCAATGGTTTCGCTCTTAATCAAGAGCCCATGACGCAACTGAAAATAGGTGTGTCACAAATGTTTTTTTGAGTACCGATAGATAATTATACTTTTACAACTTGTTGTTTAAAACTCATATTCTATTGCAAATCTAAGCGTGTGATTTTTGCCACTATGGGCTACTTCAACGACAAAGCCGGCTTCCCATTTAATTTGCTTTTGCCCTTCAATACGATACACACCCATAAATCCTGGTCCAATACCGAGAAAGTCTTCTCCAGAATATAGCTCGATAGAAGGCTGTAGCTCCGGTAAATAGCGGTAGCGATATTGTAATCTAAACTCTGTTTCCCATTCGCTTTCGATGGTTTTTCCCCATTCACGAATAGCAAAAAAATTCATGGTTAAACTAGTTTGTCCTATTTCTTTTTCGAAAATCAGGCCTAAAGACGCTTCATAGTTGTTGAGTGCTTTTTGTTTTTCAACTTCAAACACAGCCCCCCAATCAGCCCAATATTGACCCTGTTCAGTTATCATCCAGCGAGTTTCAAATTCGTAGGCTGAAAGCTGAAAGTCGCCAATTTCATCGCGCTCACCAATTAAGTACACTTCAAACGCTACATTTTCATAAAATGAATGGCCATATCCAATGCGCTGAGCCAATATATTTGATTCGTCAGTTTGACTAGACATCAAGCGCCACTCAAATTCGCGTTCATTCACCGTAACATATGGGTGGTAAACCTTATCGACAACCATGCCATCTGCAAGACAATGATTTGATATAAGTAACAAGATAATAGAACTCCACTTAAGCATGAGCCACCTCGCGTAATGAGATTTTCAATTTTAGAATAAAGCCAAAAACCATAGGAATAACAAATGCGATAGCGTAAGCAACAGCCATAGCAAGAGTAGGGGAGGATTCATACCCAATCAAGGCATTCAGTATGTGTCCGTATTCAGAGCTGTCTTTTATCCATTTGCTAGTATCAAATAATGGCGTGCCCAGTGATATAATATCCACCTGAGATAACAACAACACTATTTCGCTAGTTTGACCTGCTAAAAATGCACTCCAAAAGATCGTCACTAGCCATTTATAATGACTTTGTTTTATTTCTATTAGCAAAAAGCGAAATAGTGCACTAAAACTTATACAAATACCGAGGCCTACAATACAGCCTAAAATGACATTTTGCAGATTATTAACGTGTTGTTCTGTCACGCTAAAAAAGACTAAGAAGCTTGCGCTTCTAAGCGCAATAAATGAGCTTGTGCAGACGCATAGTAGTATGCTGCACTGATTTATATGTTTACTTTTAACAATAGAGAGGTACACGCCCGAGAAATAGAACAACCCAAGTAAACTAGCAAAAGTCAGCTCTAAACCCGCACCTTCAAACCAATCAGCGATAACTTCCGCCATGATGAACAATACAAAAGTTGAAGTAATAGCAGCAATCGCTGTAATCAAGCCAAGTGATAGCTTAACTT
>JBARZY010000048.1:0-5884 GCA_049650345.1 Glaciecola sp.
GAGGGTAAATCCCCCAACAGTTGCTTAACGGTCTCTTCTAACGTTTCACGTTTAAACCAAAACTTACCATTTTTAATAGTTTGAATACCCTTAATTAGGTTTTCAAGTTTATCACACTCGTAAAATACGCCACGTACGCCATTTCGCAGCGCTGTAGTTTCAATGTGCGCATTTTCTTTTGATACTGCAAAAAAGACTACCTTATTTTTAACGCTTGAGGTAAAAATTGGATGTGTAAACAATTGGGTGGCTGACTGATTCGATGCATCAACAAAAATAAGTTTATAAAACCCTAAATGTTCATCTAATGGTATATTATCAGTGACTTTTAAGTCGTAACCACAAGCATCAATAAGGTCTAAAAAGTGCGCTAATGACGAATGCCTTGTATGGCCAATATCGGCTTTTTTGTGTGTAAGTACGAGCGACTTTAATAAACTCATTAGTAATTCCTTTTTATTAACACTTTATTATTATTTTGTAGACAACAAACTTAAGATACCGCTAATTTTTATGAGTAACAAGTGCTTACAACTAAAACATCATACATTTACTGGTTTCAAGGCTTAGTTTTACAATTCAAGTGCTTATTATTTAAATCATTGCGATATGAGCGGAAGGTGAGTATAATAACTGCATTCGCGAACTCCCTGTAAAGTGTAAATAACACTAATCGGTATTACGCCTATTATTTATAGAGGCCATACGGCTTAATAAGTAATCTCAAAGCACCGCGAAAAAGCAAGGCGCCCACTGAACATGTTGAATATTTGGTTGAGCTCTAGTGCTGATGTTAAAAGTATTTGTTATGCCATACACTTGGCAATTTCATTGCTTTTAAGTACCTTTAAGAATTGGCTCCGCTTGTTCGGGGCTTTTTTGTATGCGTTTATTGTAAAAATAAACGATTAACGGGCTGCATGCCCTTTTTTTGTATGTAAAATTGGAGTTGGGATTGTCACAACTTGAGAAAAAATTAACTGAATTACTTAATCCTGCTGTTGAAGCGACAGGGTTTGAGCTAGTTGGTGTTGAGTTTGTTAGAGCAGGTAAACATTCTACCTTGCGCGTATATATTGATTCAGAAAACGGTGTGGATGTTGATGACTGCGCTGAAGTGAGTCATCAGGCTAGCGCAATATTAGACCTTGAAGATCCAATAACCACTGAATATAACTTAGAAGTATCATCACCTGGAATGGACAGGCCTTTGTTTAAACCAGCGCATTATGCAGCTGTGTTAACCGAGACTATTTCAGTAAAATTACAAATGCCACAAGATGGTCGTAGAAACTTTAAAGGCGCGCTTATTTCGTGCAATGAACAGTTTTTTGTAATTAATGTAGATAACGAGCGTTTTGAATTGGCCTATGACAATGTTGTTAAGGCTAATTTAGTGCCAAATTTTGATTAAACTTATTGTGCTCGAATTAAGAGTAATGAGGCGAAAATGAGTAAAGAAATTTTATTAGTTGCTGAAGCAGTATCAAACGAAAAACAAGTGCCAAGAGAAAAGATTTTCGAAGCATTAGAATATGCCTTAGCGAGTGCGACCAAAAAGAAAAACGAACGCGCTATTGAAGTACGCGTTTCTATCGACCGTGAAACCGGTGATTTTGATACATTTAGACGTTGGTTAGTAGTAGATGACAACGAAGTACAAGAAAACCCTTATGCTGAAATTACCCTTTCAGCGGCTCAAGTAGACGAGCCAGAAATTGGTCTTGGCGAGTTTGTTGAAGAACAAATTGAATCAGTCGCATTTGACCGCATCACTACGCAAACTGCGAAACAAGTTATTGTACAAAAAGTGCGTGAAGCAGAGCGCGCACAAATGATTGCTGAATATGAAGACAAAGTCGGCGAACTCGTTACCGGTACGGTTAAAAAAGTCAATCGCGATAACATTATTATCGACTTGGGTAATAACGCTGAAGGCGTTATATTTAGAGACGATATGTTGCCACGCGAAACCTTCAGACCAGGCGATAGAGTGCGGGGTTTATTATACGTAATTAGACCTGAAGCGCGTGGTGCACAGCTGTTTATCAGTCGTACTCACCCTGATATGTTGGTTGAATTATTTAGATTAGAAGTACCAGAAATTGCTGAGGAAACACTAGAAATAAAATCGGCAGCTCGCGATCCAGGTGCAAGGGCTAAAATTGCCGTTAAAACAAACGATAAGCGCTTAGACCCTGTGGGTGCATGTGTGGGTATGCGTGGTTCGCGTGTACAAGCAGTATCGAGTGAGTTAGGTGGTGAGCGTGTTGATATTGTGTTGTGGGATGAGAATCCGGCGCAGTTCGTAATTAATGCAATGGCACCAGCAGAAGTAGCCTCAATTGTAGTTGATGAAGACGCTCGTTCTATGGATGTTGCGGTAGAAAGCGATAACCTCGCTCAAGCAATTGGTCGTAACGGTCAAAACATTCGCTTAGCAAGTCAGCTAACTGAGTGGGAACTGAACGTAATGACCGTTGAAGATCTCAGTACTAAGCATGAAGCTGAGAATCAAAAAGTACTGTCGGTATTTACTGAAGGCTTGGAAATTGATGAAGACTTCGCATTGGTATTGGTTGATGAAGGCTTTACAAGCTTAGAAGAAATTGCCTACGTACCTGTGAATGAGTTACTTGAAATTGAAGGACTTGACGAAGATCTTGTAGAAGAGTTAAGAAATAGAGCTAAAGCAGCGTTAACTACTAAAGCTTTAGCAAACGAAGAGTCGTTAGAGTCATCAGAGCCTGAACAAGAATTACTTGATTTAGCCGGCATGGAAAAACATGTTGCTTTCGTTTTAGCAAGTCGAGGTATCACTAACCTTGAATTGTTAGCAGAACAAGGAACAGATGAAATAAGCGATATTGAGGAACTTACCGAGGAAAAAGCCGGTGAGTTAATCATGGCAGCGCGAAACCTTGTTTGGTTTAACGAAGAATAGGTCAATTAGGAGTATTTATAGATATGGCAGAAGTTTCCATAGAAAAATTAGCAAGTGATATCAGCACGACTGTTGACCGATTATTAAAACAGTTTAAAGATGCTGGCATTGAAAAAAAAGCAAGCGATAATGTTACCGAGGAAGAAAAACAGACCTTGTTAGACTTTTTAAGTAAACAACATGGCGGTGCAGGTGCGCAAGCACCTAAAAAGATGACTTTGCAACGCAAAACAACAAGTACCCTTAGCTTAGGTAAATCTAAAGCGGTAAAAGTTGAAGTGCGCAAAAAGAGAACTTACGTAAAGCGTTCTGATCTTGAAGTTCAGCAACTTGCTGATGAAGAAGCAAAGAAAAAAGCTGAAGAAGAGCAGGCGCGTCTAGAGGCCGAGAAAAAAGCCGCTGAAGTGGCAAAGGCTGCCGCAGAAGAAAAAGCGAAAAAGGCCGAAGAAGCGCGTAAAAAACAAGAGGCTGAGCGTGCTGCCCGCGCTGAAAAAGCGAAGAAAGAAGCCGAAGAACGCAAATCGGCAGATTCAAAGCTAACGGATGAAGAACGTGCCGCGCAAGAGCAAGCACGTACTGAAGCAGAACGCATTAAGAAGCAACAAGAAGAAGAAGCTCAGAAGAAACTAGAGAAAGACGCTAAAAAAGCGGCTGAAGAAGCGCGCAAGCTTGCTGAAGAAAATGAACGTCGTTGGAAAGAAGAAGAAGAGCGCCGTAAAAAGCAAGAAGCTGAAGAAGTGCATTTGCACTCTAATCGCTACGCGCAAGAAGCAGAAGACGAGCAAGATATGCAAGTTGAACGCTCAAGCCGTCGTCGTAAAAAGTCAAAACGCAATGCGGGTGAAGATCTTAAGCACAGCTTTAATAAGCCTGTAGCGCCTGTTGAGCGGATAGTTAAACTGGGTGAAACCATTACTGTTGGTGACCTAGCCAGCAGAATGTCAGTTAAAGGCACTCAAGTTATCAAAACCATGATGAAAATGGGTGAGATGGCGACAATCAACCAAGTACTCGATCAAGAAACGGCTGTATTGGTGATTGAAGAAATGGGTCATAAATATGAACTCGTAAATGAGAACGCATTAGAAGAAGAATTGGTTGCGCTTTCATCTTCGGGAAGCAAAGAGTCTCGTGCACCGGTAGTAACTATTATGGGTCACGTTGACCATGGTAAAACGTCACTACTTGATTATATTCGTCGCGCTAAAGTGGCAGATGGAGAAGCTGGTGGTATTACACAGCACATTGGTGCGTATAGCGTACAAACCGACAATGGCCGTATTGCTTTCTTAGATACTCCTGGACACGCCGCGTTTACTGCTATGCGTGCTCGTGGCGCCACAGCAACCGATATTGTTATATTAGTTGTTGCCGCAGACGATGGTGTAATGCCGCAAACAAAAGAAGCGGTACAACACGCGAAAGCAGCAGGTGTGCCATTAATTGTTGCGGTTAATAAAATGGATAAAGAATCTGCCGACCCTGACCGCGTTAAAACTGAGCTATCTCAGTTGGAAGTGATTTCAGAAGAGTGGGGCGGTGAGCACCAATTTGTAAATGTATCTGCAAAAACAGGCTTAGGTATCGATGAGTTACTAGAAGCCATTAGCTTGCAAGCTGAAGTACTTGATTTACAAGCTATTCGCGAAGGCGCAGCACGCGGTATTGTAATTGAATCTAGGTTAGACAAGGGACGTGGTCCTGTTGCCTCTGTGCTAGTACAAGAAGGCCAATTACAAGCCGGCGATATTTTATTATGCGGCGAAGAGTATGGCCGTGTTAGAGCAATGCGTGACGAACATGGTAAAACGATTGACCTTGCTGGGCCTTCAACACCGGTAGAAGTACTTGGTTTGTCAGGCGTGCCTACTGCTGGTGAGAGCGCTTTAGTTGTACAAGATGAGCGTAAAGCAAGAGAAGTAGCTGCCAAACGCCATACTAAGCAACGCGAATTGAAACTAGCGAAACAGCAAAAGGCGAAGCTAGAGAACATGTTTGCTAACATGGAAAGCGGTGACGTAAGCGAACTAAACATTGTATTAAAAGCGGATGTACAAGGTTCAATTGAGGCCATTGCTGATAGCTTAATTAAGTTGTCTACTTCAGAAGTGAAAGTGAACATTGTAGGTAGCGGTGTAGGTGGTATTACTGAAACCGATGCCAGTTTGGCAGCGGCTTCTTCAGCTATTGTTGTGGGCTTTAATGTACGTGCCGATGCTACTGCGCGTAAAATGATTGAAGCTGAAGAAATTGACCTTCGCTATTACAGCATCATTTATGAACTAATTGATGAAGTGAAACAAGCCATGAGTGGTATGCTTGCACCAGAATTTAAACAGCAAATTATTGGTTTGGCTGAAGTACGTGACGTATTTAAGTCTCCGAAAATTGGTGCTATTGCTGGTTGTATGGTTACTGAAGGCGTAATCAAACGTAACAACCCTATTCGTGTATTGCGTGAAAACGTGGTGATTTATGAAGGTGAGTTAGAATCATTACGTCGCTTCAAAGACGATGTACAAGATGTTAAAAAAGGCATTGAGTGTGGTATCGGCGTTAAGAATTACAATGACGTAAAAGTAGGCGATCAAATAGAAGTATTTGAAGTAGTAGAAGTACAGCGCGAAATATAAGCTCCAGTACTTGCCTAAATATACGGAGGCCTAGTGCCTCCGTTTTTGTCATTAATCAACTACAAATAGGAACTATTATGGCTAGAGAGTTTTCTCGTACCGATCGTGTCGGCCAACAAATACACAAAGAAGTAGCTAGCATACTTCAACAAGAGTTTAAGCATCGTGAACCAGGCGTAGGCATGATTACCGTATCTGGCGTAGAGGTGTCTAGAGATTTAGCGCATGCTAAAATTTTTATAACCTTTTACGACAACGATGAAGAAAAAATTGATGCAGACTTTGAAAAACTGCAAGATGCCAAAAG
>JBARZY010000049.1:0-71409 GCA_049650345.1 Glaciecola sp.
ATCACCCGAAACTAAAATTCTACCGCGTAAACGCTGCTGAACTTGTACGTTTACACGCTTAGCGAGTGGTTGCGCACCGCTGCTATCTGCTAGCCATACAAAAGCGCCGTTTGCACCCCATGAAAGCGCTGCTTCAGGTATGGCAACATAGCGCTCACCGCGCACCTCTAGTGTAACTCTAAAGCTCATACCAGGCCTAAATGAATCATTTTCGTTATCCAGTAGCGCTCTTGCTCTTATGGTTCGATTTTGGGTATTCACTCTTGAGTCGAGCTCTGCAATATTCGCCTGTAGTAATGTTTCACGGTCGGTCCATGGCTGCAACGTTACCTGCGGTTTTTGAAGTAAATAATTAACCGCAAGTTCAGGGGCCACAAAATTTATAAACAAGGCATTCCGCTTATCTAAGGTTGTAATTGCGGTTTGCGGCGTAACGCGATCGCCCACTTCTACGTTTGTTAGCCCAACAATACCACTGAACGGTGCACGTACTAAACGGTCTTCTTTGTTTTCTAGCGCTTCCTGCAAATTTACTCGAGCAAGCTTAACTTGCGTTTCTGTGTCATCAACTTCGCGTTGCGTTACTGCGCCCTTCGCTAAACTGGTTTTTACTCTTTCTAGATTACGGTTTGCTTCATTTAACTGAATTTGCGCACGCTCAACTGCGACTGTCTGAAGGCGGCTATCTAACCGAAGCAGTACCTCACCCTTTTCAACACGCTGACCAGCAACAAAATTCACTTCAGTTACCTCGTCAGTAACACTAGGAAAAAGCGTCACTGACCTTTGGGCCTCTGCCGTGCCGACAGCCTCTATTTGGCTCGTTTGGTACTCAAAACTCAGTGTTTCTGTTACCACAAGTTTGGGCCTGTCGCCCCCTCTAGATTGAGCATGTAGAAATGTCGAAGCAGTGATACACAATATAAACGTGCTGAACAAAGTACCCGCGCGCATGTAAGTCGATATTGGTGACGTAGCCAAAATAACAAACAAAACTGATGTAATTTAGGTCACTTGTAACGGATGTTGTACAGTATCCGATCAATTATTAATTATACTTAATAATTGTGTGCAAATATGCTGATATGACAAGGGATTCATTGCAGAGTGATTTATTCTCACGCTATAGCGTAACATCGAATTAGGCTATCTTAAATCGGCTTTACAATAGCTTTACAGTGTGAGGTTGTTCTCGGCGTTAAATTGACCTGAGTATGGGTAAAGGGCTCAGTTATAAAGTATGTTACATAATCCTTCATGATAGGTAAGCAGCAGCTCTATGCTACCAATGCGTTTTGCAAACGCTTCTTTATGGCTTTCAAGTTGACGTAAAACAAACCCACATCTAAATTCAACTTCGTTAAGTAACAGCATGTACTCTTCAAGTTCTATATAGTCTTGTGGCCCCATGTCTGTGCAAAGCGCGGTTAACCATTTATGTTGAGTGTTGTTTAGTATCCCTGTGTTATGTACGGTATGTTCTAGCTTGTGTAACAATCCAACAGCATCAAATTCGTCAGATGCTTCTGCTAAGGCTGTATGATTAACATAAATTTTTTCAAATTCAGTGAACCATAGTTGTAGGCGTTTGCGCTTTACCAAACACTCTTTTGCATGTTGTAAATATTGACTATGCGTAAATGCGGGTTGGTAAGGAAACTTCAGTTTTTTAAGCAACCTTATCATGGCGTTGTGCACGGGCGCAGCGTGAGCCGTACTTGGAATTTGCATAATGTGAAGCAAGGCATTCCAAGAATAAGATTGATGGTGAATGAGTTTTTTCGATAAGCCATTTACTTTATCGATAATGGATAAAACTTGCCCTTCAATGCTTATATCATCGCCTTTTTTGCCAAATGGATAACCAAAACCGTCATTGCGTTCATGATGCTCAAGTAGGCCCCGAGAAACTGATTTTGATAATGCCGGTACTTGGTCTGCAAAGTGCTTGGCTATTGCTACATGCCCTTGCATAAGTTTCCATTCTTGTTCGGTATAATTCCCTCTCTTTTCTACCACCTCTGGATTAATATGCAGTAATCCCACATCTGAAATCATGTTTGCAACAAACACATTCTCAGTAGTTTCGTTGGGTAAAGCGAGTTCTTTACATACGCCTAAACACAGTGCTGATGAGCTTAACGCTCGTGCGTAAGTGGCTGGCATTCGTTGCTCTAAAATCGATATTTTTTGTATCACTAAAGGGTATTTAAACAGCGCTTTGAATGCTTGAAGCAGCGAGCCGAAATATTCACTTTTTTTGGCTATATCTAACACTGATAGTTTGTCTAAATTGGTCATTAAATTATCAAGTATCTGTTGATAATTGAGGCTTTTGGTTAGTGCGATTGATGTATCAATGGGTTTGCGGAGTTTATGTTTGGCCACTTTGTAGGTAAGCTCTCTGTCTACTATAGCGCCTTTTTTGACAACTAATACGCCATTTTCGTTCAGGATATCTTCGCTCAGTACCACTTTTCCTTGCTTACTTACTTCAGTTAAGTGATGCAAATAATGACTATTAGATAACGGCATAAATATTCCATTAAGTAAACTTCCATGTTTGTCTAAATTATCACGGTTTCACGTGACCACCAATAGAAATGTTTGTTTTTCAACCAGCGCTACCGTTTGCGAACAGGTTTATATTGAGTAGAGCAATATCCCCTAGATACATCAGGGCTTCGCAATTTCATGTGTTTGGTTTTTCGCCCGCTCACGCGAGCACGCCAATTATTGAACGTTTTACGTTTAATGCTACTGCGCATAAGCGCGATGACTTCAGGTTCACTTAGCCCGTAAAGCCTCTCAATTGCCTCAAACGGCGTGCGGTCTTCCCACGCCATTTCAATTACGCGTGAGTGGTCTTCATCTGATAAAGTGTTTGATTTATTCACGTGTTAGATACTTTGTTGCCTAATAGTATTTTCATATACGCAAGCGGCTAGTTTCTAGTTTAGTTATGTGGCGCTGCGTTTTTTATTTATTAACGTCAACAATTCAGATGCGGCAATGGCGTCTGATAAAGCGCGGTGATGGCGGTGCATACGAATATCGAAATGGGCGGTTAAATTGGCCAGTGAATAACTAGGTAAACCCTTGTAATATTTACGCATTTGTTGCACCGTACATAATTTAGGTCGTCGGTATGTTTGGTTTAGCCTTGCATATTCTTCGCGAATAAATCTGTAATCAAAATTAACGTTGTGCGCCACAAAAATACAGTTTTCGGTAAATGCTGAAAACTCGTCTGCAACATCGCAAAATAATGGTGCATCGGCTACCATCTCGTTGGTAATGCCCGTTAGTTTGGTGATCATTTGCGGAATTCTTCGTTGCGGGTTAAGCAGTGTTTGCCACTGATCAACTACCTCGCCGTTAACTAATTTTACTGCGCCTATTTCTGTAATTTTGTGCGTGTTGGCTTTTCCACCAGTAGTCTCTATATCTACAACTGCGTATGGCTGCATTGGATCGAAGGTGTAGTCTACTGTAGTAACGCCTACCTCAAACCCTGCTTGTTTTAAATGTTGAATTTGCATTAGCTGGTTTCGCCTAAGGCTATCGCCAGGTGCTTTGATTTCTTCAAATCGTAGGCGTTCATTTTCAAGCACCATAATGTCGGGATACCCGTCGTTGTATAAGTTGTAATTACTACACATGGTTAACAATTGTTGCTTGATACCGTTTATGGGGGCATTTTGAATAAATACCTGTAGATTGTCGATGAGGTTATGTCGCCAACTCACAATCCCTTGAGTTTTACCAAAATGAACACTTGCATGTTTGGTCACTAACAGTAATAAATCATTGGCTGTAGCAATATTGCGTAAACGCTCATGAATCGCTTCGTTAGCAACTTCAACAAAACAATGGTGCTTGATGCACGCTGGCAAGTAGTCAAAAGGCGTAGCTAAACCTAAGCCTTCAAGTTCAAACAATTCTTGCCAGAAAACTAAACCAAATAGATTATTCCACAAATGATTTTCACTGCGCCAGGCGTCTATATTTCTGGCTTTGTAATAAGCCACCACTCCGCGCTCCACATTTCCCTTGTAGGTTTCGTCAACCAGCAAGTGACGGGTGTTATCGCGAAGCATATCGGTAAGCACACTTGTGCGTTTTTGTTGATATTTTCGCGCTAAAAAGTCTTCGGCAAAATTCATAATTTGCTCGTTGAGCGGGGCATCAATGAGTGTATTTAATTTGGTATAAACGGCGTCTTTTTGGCCTAATTTGTATGCTTGTCTGCACCAAAATTCTTGCGCGTTTGGGCATCCAACATCGGCTAACATGGTTAGCGCGTATTCAGCATCAAATGTGAGCATGTTTTTGGCTAGCTGCAGTAAAAGTTTATGTAAATGGGCGTGTGCTTGGTTGCCGTGTGCTTTTGGAAGCGAGCGATAAAACTCAACAACTTGGGCAGCGCTGTCGAAAGTATGCTTTTTGGCTTGATATGATAACTGTTGGAGTGCAAAGCTACTTGTGGCTTCTTCGATACTGTTAAACCTTGATTGCATGTGCGTTTGGTCATCATTTCGTGTGCGCATAACACCTAAATCTCGCATTGAAAACTGATTTAACTTTCCTGCTCCATGGCCAAAGTATAAAAACAAAAAGTAATCAATATGTGAGTCAATTGTTCTAACAACATACTCGTGTGCAATGCTCGATGTTGCCACTCGCGTTAAACACAATTGCTCGCATTGGGCTTGAATATGTCCTTTGGACGCGCTTTTTAGCACCGCGGGCATGTCTACACTGGCGCACTCGGCATATAAATCGATCAGTTCTGCTTTTGTTAACACGCACATTAAACTAGCCACATGTGTTTCGTTAACAGCGCATATCCAACCAATACTCGACAACGTGCCTAGGTGAGTTGAAATATTGGGTATTTCTGCAAAAACCAAACTGTTGATTTTAATGCTACTGTGTTTGCGATTAATTAGTCTGACAAATAAGCATTGTTCAGGCTTAGATAATTGAGCAAACGTGCTGATAAACGTGCGGTGCTCATTGGTTAATAGGTGCTCGCACGGCCCCGTTATATAGTCTAAAAACTCTACAAAATGCGTATGATAATAATAAGTCGGTAAATCTTTTGCAGGCATATGCGCTTCTAATTACATGTAAACAGTACTGGTTTAATATACAGTTATTTTGTGGTTTTTTACATCAAAAATGTTATTTAATACTGCGTTTTTGTTTACTTGCCCACTCAAAATGTGCACTTAGCTGCCGACACTGTTGTAGTTTTTCTGGCGTGTTGTAATATTTCGCTAGCTCCATTTCAGAGTAGGTTGCGTGTATGCCATTGTGACATAAACGGCAAATATCGACGCCCTCAGCTAACCTTTGTTTGGTGTAATGTTTTTTGAAAAAAGTACGGCGATGCATTTTTTTTGGAATAAGATGATGAAACGTTAAATGCACTAATCGTTTGCACATGGGGCATTCGCCCACAGATTGTCGACGCGGATATTTGCGAGTAGGCAAGCTAGGTGGTTGTTCGTTAGTGTTGTTTTTTGATGTCATCATTATGTACTACGTATTAAGCTTGCAACAAGATTATTGGCTTGCTTACAATCCATTAGGCAATTTTTATTGTATAAGTGTGTAAATAACTAAGTGGTTACACATATGAGTTTATCGAGACTTGAGAAGTTTGAGTGCCCCTACTGCATGACCATAAACGATATTGAAGTAGATGAAAGCAATGATATAGGGGAGCAACAAATAGTTGATTGCCAAATTTGTTGCTCCCCTATTGAAGTGTTAGTTCTTGATAATGGTTATGGCTTAGAAATAATCGCAAAGCGAGACGACGAATAATGACCACCAAAATGTTTAGCGAGGAAACGCTACAACAATTACCCCAGCGCGAGAGAGCAAACTTTATTAACAGTTTGTCGGGGTTTAAAAGTGCCAATTTAGTGGGTACTACAAGTGCTGACGGCATAAACAATCTTGCACTTATTAGTTCTGTATTCCACGTAGGAGCCAATCCCCCTTTAATGGGTATGATTATGCGTCCACATACAGTAACTCGTGATACCTTGGGCAATATTAAGCAACAAGGCGTGTACACTATTAACCACGTACACGGCGAAATAGCAAAACAAGCTCATCAATGTTCCGCACGATACGTGCCAACAGAGAGTGAGTTTGACGCCGTTGGCTTAACACCTGAAATGGCATCAGCGGTTAATGCACCTTATGTAGCGGAGTCTCGTATCAAAATTGCGTTACAATGTGAGCATATTAGCGTGATTGAGCTTAATCAAACCGAGTTGGTGATTGGTCGAATTGTAGAAGTACTGTGTGCAGAGCGCTATATACATGCCGACGGCTATATTGATATCGAAGCTGCTGATAGCACCGCAGTATCGTGTTTAGACAGTTATCATACAACTAGCAGAATTGATCGATTTAGTTATGCCAAACCCGATTCGCCGTTAACGTCTATATGGGATAAGCAATGATACCGAATATAGGGCAACTACTGTTGGTGTGTACCATCGCCTTTGTGGTGGTAGGGGCAATTTTTTGGTTGGTTATCAAAATACCTGACGAATCTGTTGATGACCATAACGATGACGGTTTTGGTCGAGATTAACCAAGTAATAAATAGTGATTACTACGTTAGTGATAACTTTGTACCGATTTGTTAACACAGATCAATTACTTGAACGTTAACTGTTTACAAACTTTTTCGCTTAGTTCACAGTAGTAACTAATGTATTGAACCTATTAAAGGCTTGCTTACCCTCTGGGGTGGCAGGCCTTTGTTGTTTTTAGCGTGTAAGAAAAAAGAATTATTATCATTTGTATTTTGCAAAAAGGAAACTCTTATGAAATCTGTAAATCGTCGCGACTTTTTGAAATTATCAGGCACTAGCTTAATTGGTCTTACACTTGGCGGTGTAGCGCTACGTGCAAGTGCACAAGAAAAACTGGCCACCGATGATCCTACCGCTGTCGCATTAAAATACACCCATGCTTCAGAAGTTGAAGGCGCTAATTGTGCTAATTGTATGTATATACAAGGTGAAGCAGGTGCAGAATGGCGTCCATGTGCTATTTTCCCAGGTAAGGTAGTGAACGCCAAGGGTTGGTGTTCTGCTTGGTTGAAAAAAGGTTAGGTAAATAAACACTTAATTGCTACTTCAAAAGGAGCTCATGTAGCTCCTTTTTGTTATTTCAATAGTAGTGTTTTTACGTGCTTTGCCGATAACCAACATTATTAGTTTGTTTTGGCGATGTATGGCATTGAGTAATCTAGAAACCATTTTAGTAGACCAGTTAGAGCTTGGCATGGTGGTGCATGGAATTGCTGAGCAAAACGGTAAGCTAGTGGTTAAAAGCAAAGGCACGGTTAAGCACCTAGCAATAATTAACCAACTACAATCTAATGGCGTGATATCTGTGTTTGTTGAACGTCATGACGAAGCCAAGCGTGCGTCAAACGAAAGCCATGCAAATACACGCCAAGTAACCCCGCTGAATACAAACAGTCCACTACAAAAACTGAAGCAACAAAAGCAAAAGCGAGCCAAACAAAAAGCCTCGCAGCAAAATCGCGTACCTAAAACGTTTTCTTTGGAATTAGAGCAAGCCGCAGCACTAATTAACAAAAGCCACGCAATTCATAAGCAATATACGCAAAACATTAAAAAAGGCCTTAATATAGAGCTAGATGACGCGCGCAATATTATGTGTGAGGTGTATGACAGTTTGGCGCGTAATCCTAATGCTTTGTTATGCTTGTCATTAATTATGAACCACAATGATTATTTGGCGAAGCATGCTGTGCATGTTGCAATATTGATGTGTTACATGGCGCAGCGCATGGACATGAGTGAAGCTGACTGCGAACGATTGGGTCTACTGGGTTACTTTTTTGATATAGGCATGACCAAAGTACCTGCACACATCCTCAGTAAAGCAATTGCCTTAAGCCAAGATGAAAAAGTGTTGGTTAAGTCTCACGTAAACGACTCGTTAAACATGGTAAAACCCCTAAAGTTAGACAGTGAAATACTACTCGCAATAGAACAGCACCACGAACGCCTTGATGGCTCGGGATACCCTAACGGCTACTCAGGTTCAAAAATAAGCAAGTTTTCGCGTATGTTAGCCATAGCCGATACCTACGATGCGCTTACCAGTGACCGCGCGTTTCAACAAGCAAAATCGCCTACCGCCGCGATGAAAATACTCAATACCGCAGATAATGGCTATGATCAAAAGTTAGTACTTCAATTTGTACGTTACTTAGGGGTTTATCCTGTGGGAAGCTTGGTGATGTTGTCTAACAAGCGCATTGCCTTAGTTATAGAGAACAACCTTCAAAAGCCAAGTGAACCTACTGTAAAGGTATTTTATTCTGCCATAGGCGGGCATTACTTGGCTCCCAAAGTATTGAACCTAACCCAATACAGCGAGCAAATTAAGGTGCAAAAACCGGTATTGGCCAGTCAATATAACCTTGATCTAGAAAAGGTATTATAAGTCATCCCATGAGGGTACAACTTGTAATATTAACAGTATCTTAAGCACAAGGCGCAGTGACCATCTCAGGTAAGCTTGCGACTATTGTCCAACAGCTTGCGCCATAAACCCTAACGATTATGAGTGTAAGTGGATAAAAAATAGACTAAGCTTACTTACGGGTGTATTCCCATTTTGTGGTTATACCCTATGTTTTCTTTTGGAGATATTAATGGAATCATTGAAAGTACAAGATTATATGAATCGTCGCCCGGTAAAATTATCGTTAGACATGCCAGTTGCCGAGGCGGTAGAGCGCTTGTTACTCAGCAAGCAAACCGGTGGTCCAGTGTTAAACAGTCAAAATGAGGTGGTTGGGTTTTTATCCGAGCAAGATTGTTTGGGGCAAATGATTACGTCTAGTTATTATCGAGAACAAGTGTGCAGGGTAGAAGATATTATGAAAACCCCTGTTCTATCGGTAAGAGGCAATGATTCTATAATAGAACTTGCGCAAACCATGATTAAAGAAAAGCCCAAAGTATATCCAGTGGTTGACGACACTGGTTCATTAATTGGCTCAATTAATCGTACAGAAGTGTTGAATGCTATTGACGTACAATTGCACTCGGGTTACGAAAAACACGGTAAATAAGACGGTTTATTGCGTTGCGTAATGCGCTTTGACGGTGGTAATGAATGCTTGCCAAGTTCGGTTAGGCTCCCATGTTTCGTGCATGTGCTGCTTGGCGATTATGTCGTTGTGCTGTAATTGAGTCACCCTATACAAATACGTGAAAACTGCACCGCGCCAGTTAAGTTTGCAGTGTGTAAGTACAAGCCCTGTGCTTTGCTCTGCTTCCTTCATGTATGCCACATAGTCTATAAAATTCTGCAAACTTGGTGCATTCCATTCAACCGCAACATTTTTGTATGGCATGTTGATTGACGCCAACAATTCTGCTTCATCGGTTCTATCACCCGGTATTAGGTCAATAACGTGGTTCACGCCTAAGCGCTGCATGGTCAAGAAATGCGTTTTTGATGGCAAACCTGCACTCACCATATTGGGCGTGTCTACTTGAAAATTCGTCAAATCTTTAAGTTGTTTATGCATGCTTTCTGCTTTTGTGGCAGTAATCGCACCTGACTCTGGTTGTGCTGAAACCGCCGTGGCTATTAGCAGCGAACTGATAATGACTACTAAAAAAAATTTCATGTTTATGATGCTCTTTAAAAAAACGTAATTGAATTTATGAACACTGAGTACAGTATGACAGTTTCAGCGAGACGAGCGAACTAAGTAATTGTTACAAGATATAAAAGTGATAGCACAGATATCTCGCAGTCTCATCTTATTGGCTCAATAAATCTGATGTGCGGCCTTCACAGGTAACTATACAAGCCATTGAGTTTTGCCTAAATGATCAATTCACCAAAAAATGCGTAAAAACGACACTATTATGAATTGAAGAGAACACCTATGAGTCAAATAAAAGAACAAGTATTAGCTGCTAACGCTGACTATGTTGCCGATTTTGGGGACAAAGCAGACCTTGCGCTGCCTCCTGCCCGTGGTTTTGCTATTTTAACCTGCATGGATGCTCGTCTTGATCCTGCAAAATACGCAGGCCTTGCCGAGGGTGATGCCCATGTTATTCGCAACGCCGGTGGACGCGCAAGCGATGACGCCATCCGCTCATTAGTTATTTCTCACAAACTGTTGGGCACAAAAGAGTGGTTTGTGATTCATCATACCGACTGCGGAATGGAATTGTTTAACAGCGAAATTATGGGCGACTTACTAAACGAAAGTTTGCAAACCGCAACCGTAGATGAAAATGGCTGGAGAAATGTTGATAAAAGCGGCGGTACCAGCGACGGTAAATACATCAATTGGTTAACGTTTACCGACAACGCTAAGAGTGTTGTAGAGGATGTACAACGGATTCGGGCGAACACGATGGTTCCAAAGGATGTTCCAATTTACGGATATATTTACGATTGTAAAACGGGGCAGTTAGTTGAAGTGCCTGAAGCGAATGCTGTAGGTGCGGTGTAAGTATTTACTATGCGCTGATGTTATGTCTACTTCTTGGGCCTCTCATCAGCGTAGCAAAATTGATTTTTACCCTTCTTTTTAGCTCGGTACATTGCAAGGTCTGCATTATGCATGATTGTTTCGGGCATACTACTTCCTTGCTTTTGCGTTGCAATGCCAATGCTAGCACTAATATCTATAGTCTTTCCTGAAATAACAATAGGCTTAGCAAGTTGCTTTATTATGCGGTTGGCGATGCCTTCGGCTTCTTCTATGCAGTTTTTATTGTGTAATAGGACCACAAATTCGTCACCACCGAATCGACATACATAACTCTGTGGTATTTGTATATTGCTGAGTCGTTCAGCCACTCGAATCAATAGTTCGTCGCCGGTGGCATGTCCGTAGTTGTCGTTTACCGCTTTGAAACCATCTAAATCAATAAATAGTATTGCTACGTCATTGACTACTAATACATCGCTAAAACGTTGTAGAAAAGCTCGTCGATTCAATAAGCCGGTTAATGTGTCATGATTAGCATCAAAGGCCAATTGTGCTTTATAGTCTTGCTCTAATTGCTGCGCTTCGTGCCGTTTTATAACAGCACAAATATGTTGTGAAACAAACGCAAGAATTTTTGCGTCAGCGTCCGTGTACATAGACCTATTTGTATAGGTTTGTACTACGATAGCGCCTATCGTTTCGTCTCCATACACCAGAGGCACACCAAGCCACGAGGCTGGCAGTAATTTGCGATGTGCAATGAGTTTCTTATCAGAGAGCGCAGTCAGTTCTTTTTTTGACAATAATACCGTATCACTTTTATTGATTACCAATTCGGTGACACCATTGCCCATTTTTCTCACTGGGAAGTCATCGGGATATTCATAAGTATCACCATAGGTATCTTGATAATAAACGAACTCTATTGTTTGATTGTTGCGATTAACTCGCGCAACGTAAAAGTTAGAGGTATCAATTAAGGTGCTTAACAACTGATGAATCTGAGCATAAAGTGTGTTGATATCAAGCTTGATATTATGACTCAGTTCAGATATTTCTAATAATGTTGAGAGAAGCAAATTCTCGCTGCGTAGCTGCTCTACTTCACTCGTACCAGAATGAATTTCTGTGGGTATACTGCTTAGCAGCTTTTTATTGTCAGCATTACTACAAGTCATGATAAATTAATCTACGGCTTTAATTTTGTAAGTTAATTTGTATCATAAATAGTTTTTGGGTGCCTATAGTAATTTAGCTAAAAAGTATGGATCTTCGTACTCTAGAAATCGTGATGCACTGACTGATAAAAAGTAGCTTAGCCATTTTTCTTCACCGCCTGCATCAACAAACACACCATCACCAACAAAATACCCACCGCCCCAATACCCGTAAATTGCTCACCCACAATTAACACGGCTAAAATAGTTGCAATAACCGGCTCAATCAGAGTAATAAGAGTTGCCTTGCTTGCGTCTACATAATTCAGTCCAAAACCAAACAACAAATATCCAATAAACATAGGCACAATAGCCATATACAACGATACGCTTGTGTTAGTTGCGCTCGAAAATAGGTTATCGCCAGTAAACAACAAAGATGGGAGTAAAAACATTGCGGCTATGCCAAACATAGCCGACATTGACGAGGTAGAGTGCACGCCTGCTTCAATTAAACGTTTGGCTGCATACGAATATCCTGCATAGGTTAAGCCTGCAACACAACCAAGCACAATACCTAAGGTTTGGGCTTGAACATTGTATGCAACTTCAACATTGTCGACTTTGCCCAGCGCTAAAAGGGCAATGCCTACCGCGCCAATCACAAAGCTAAGTATCCACTGTATTGAAATTGCTTTATTACTTATTACGCGTTCAAGCACGGCTGCAAAAAACGGTGCAGAAGCAATGGATACCACGGTACCAATGGCAACGCCTGAAAGACGCATTGAGCTATAAAATGCCAATGGATATATAGCCACTGAGGCTGCACCCAACAACAATACCCAAGGATGCTGGAGTATGCGTTTATAATCGATAAACAATTGCCGACGCGCTGCCAATACTAAAAGAACGCCACCTATGCCCATTGAAAATGCACCAATACCCAATGCGCTAACATTAGGTGCATAGCTTGCCGCCGTGCCGGTGGTACCCCATAAGAGGCTGGCAACTATAATGGCCAGCATGCCTTTAAAAACGGTGTGGTTATTTTTCATAAAACGATTAGCGTACCAAGGATAGTTATATTCGGCTAAAACATCCTATTTGGTATGTTTCCGTGAGTACATACTATCGTAATTACACGACTAACATGGCATAAGTTTTCATGCATGTTTTGTCACTAAACCATTTATGGCGTGCATTACTGTATTGCAGTTGTCTGCGTTCAAAGCAAATGGGTGAGGGTTTGCAAATCGTTTTGCGTCGTTATCAAAATATTTACCCGAGGCGGTTTTAAACTTTTCAGAGAACGATGCGTCAACCAATACTTGTGCGCCAATGCTCAAGTCGTTGCCCGCTACGCCAAACCCTTCTTTTACCATTTTAGAAGCCAGCAGTGAACCCGGGTTTACAGCTACCGCTACTTGGGTTTGTGACAACTGTTGGGCCAGGTTTGCAACCCATATCGTAAGCGCAAGTTTGCTTTGTGCATAAGCTTGCATATCGTCGCCTACTGTTACTGTGCCCAACATTGCATTTACGTTCACAGGCGCTTGCGCTGCCGACGATAAGTTAACAATACGCCCGTTGTCACTTAAAATGGGTAACAAGCCCTGCGTTATCATTACGGGCGCTAGGGTGTTAACTACAAACCTTGCGTCTAGTCCGTCTTGCGTAATGGGATTGGGCAGTTTAAGCACGCCAGCATTATTTATAATGACGTCTAACGATGTGTGCTGCGTTCTTATATTTGCAATGAGTGCAGTAATGTCGTCAAAGTTAGATAAGTCAGCTAAGTAAGTCTCAATGTTTGCATGTGGATAGGCTGATGATAGTTGTGCTACCGCCGAGTCGATTTTGCTTGCGCTGCGGCCATGCAGCAATAAATGATGACCATCTGCAGCCATTAACTTTGCGGTTTCTAATCCAATGCCATCTGTGGCACCTGTGATGAGTACTTTTTTCATTTGTTTGGTCCTAAATTTATACGCTTATTTTAAAGTGTAATAAGCATAAGTAGCATTATGAAATACGCTCAACTAATAACCACTCAATAGTAAGCTTTATTTGTTCTTTTGATAATCGGTTAGATTCAATAATTTGTTTTCTGATTTCACTGATAATACTTAATCTATTGTTACATCTTTTTCATTTTATTTGGTAAGTCGGTTATTGTTCCTTCAAGCACTTCAGCTGATAGCCCTACAGATTCATTAAGAGTTGGGTGAGCATGAATGGTCAATGCTATGTCCTCAGCGTTGGCTCCCATTTCAATTGCTAATGAAATTTCGCCTAATAACTCACCCGCATTTATACCCACTGTGCCGCCACCAATTACTCGTCCAGTGTCTGTTTCGGTGATGAGCTTTGTTTTGCCTTCTGCACGACCAGAAGCAATAGCCCTTCCAGAAGCGCTCCAAGGAAAGTGTGCAACGCGGTAATTAACATTGCTTGATTTGGCTTCATTCTCTGTAATGCCAACCCACGCAATTTCTGGATCGGTATAAGCCACAGATGGTATGCATCCGGGGTCGAAAGTGTGGCGTAAACCTGAAATTACCTCAGCAGCAACATGGCCTTGGTGTGTTGCTTTATGAGCGAGCATGGGCTGGCCTACAATATCACCAATGGCAAATATGTGTTCCACGCTGGTTCTCATTTGTGGGTCAACAGTGATAAAACCTGCATCGTTAATCTTAACACCAGCGCATGTTGCGTTTAGTTTGTGACCATTAGGTTTACGCCCAACAGCGACTAAAATTTTGTCATAGATAACGGTTGTTGAAGGCGCGGACTGGCCTTCAAACGTAACATGTAGACCATCTTCTTTAGCTGTTACGCTTGTCACCTTGGTCGACAGCATTAAGTTAAATTTCTGCTGATTAAACTTCGTGTATATGTCGACTAAATCTTTATCTGCTGAGGGTATGAGTTGGTCTGCAGCCTCTACAATTGTCACGTTTGATCCCAAAGATTGATAAACAGTGCTCATTTCCAAACCAATTATTCCTCCACCCAGCACTAGCAGTTTTTGGGGTACATCATTAAGGGTCAATGCTGAAGTAGAATCCATTACTCTGCTGTCTTCATAAGGTATAAACGGTAACCGAACGACTGAAGAGCCAGCAGCTATAATGGCATAGTCAAAGTTAACTGTAGTAGTGATGTCACCTTCAACCACTTCGAGTGTATTGGCAGAAGTAAACTTCCCCGTCCCGCGCACAATGTTAACATTACGCCCTTTTGCCATGAGTGCTACGCCAGATGTTAGCTTTGATACCACAGAGTTCTTCCATTGATTTATTTTCGGGAGATTTATCTGCGGTGCAGCAAAGGTTAAGCCATGGCTATCGGCTTTAGCAGTATCGTCAATTAACTTCGAAATATGAAGTAAGGCCTTAGAGGGTATGCATCCTACATTTAGGCATACACCGCCTAACTCTTGATATTTTTCGACTAATACAACCTCAAGACCAAGGTCTGCGGCTCTAAATGCGGCTGAGTACCCACCAGGCCCAGAGCCCAAAACAACAACTTGCGTATTCACATGTGTCATATTTATGTCCTAGTCTTCAGCAATGAGTTGTTGATAAAGAAGATCTTTCAGTGCTGCTCTTTGCTGTTTAATATCATGCATAGTGGCATCGTCGGTTGGTGAATTTTGAAGTTCTAAATGACGAATCTCGTTATCCAAGTCATGATAGCGACGTGCTCTATCTTTAAACGTGCCACTGTTAGTATTTAACGTTTGTATCTTGTCCGACAAATGCGGGAACTCTAAAAGTAGTGAATGTTTTTCACCTAACATAGTTTGTGTCCTTGGGTGTTAAAATGGTGCTGATTTATCCTGCTGGGGCTGTTCTAATACCCAGCGTTTTTGTGCTTCAATATGCCCGCCTCTAGTTGTTGCGAGGGGTACTGTTCCGCGATCTCCAAACAACCAAAAAACAAAATTAGTTCGTTCGCCAGTTAAAATTGGCTGAGCGGCGTGAGGCACATTGCCTCTATGGAACAACGCGCTTCCTGGCTCGAAATTAAGCGATATCGTTTGCTTAGAATTGTTATCGAAAAAATCAACTGAAGAACCTGTAAATTCCTCATTTGGTAAATTTAGATTGATATTCAGCGTTACCGCTGATGCGTCTGTATGCGGCCTAATTGAGGTATCGGTTTTTGGGTTATAATTAATTGAAAAACCAAAGCTTTGGGAATCATAACCTACGATTTCAGGAAACAATAAACGTGAAATGGGTCTCATGTATTCATCAATTAATTTTCTGTAGAACGCTTGAAAACTAGGCGCGGCAAGATATCCAGCAGAACGCTGATCAAGCATCGCGCCTTTTCGATTTAAGACAATGCCATAAGGAGGACGAAGTGGTATTTGTGCGTCCCATACTTTTTCAAGATATGCTCGCAATTGTCCCAAGCGCTCCGGGTTAAAAATTTGGCATGCATACACATTCGGAGCAACTTCTTTTAAAAGTGCTTCAACTGCTGTTTCTTTTGTAGGGTCAGTCCATGCCGCTTGCACTGCTTGTTTAAGTTCAGGGGCTAGCAAATCATCAAATAAATCGACTAAATTTATTCCTTCGCTCTCTTCCCATTGTGACCATGCCTGAGCTAAAACGGTCTCGTTTTCGTGCCAAAAGGACTCTACGGCAGGATCCCGGCGCAGCATTTCATCTCTCGATGGTAAGCTTAGTTGCCTCGCTTGTTCTAGTATCTTATACATAGTTAGTCCCCCGATTAGTTAATGTCTTGTACATTCATTACTAGTGCATTCCAGTTTCGTTGATTTTCAATGTCGTGCTCTAAACCTTGTTCGTCAGCTGCACTAAATCTTTTTATTGCAGGGGTTTTACTGGTTGCTTGATACAACCAATATGCTTCTGCTTTAAGTGCTTCATCAATGGGCTTATCAATGGATTCATATACAGCTTGTTTACACGCGTTGATTGAATCTGCTGGAAACTTAGCAATTCTATGCGCGAGATTATTCACATATGCATCAATATCTTGTGGATCTAGGGCCTTGTTTATCGTGCCAAATTGCTCTGCCTCATCGGCATCAAAATCACGCGCACTTAGTATAACTTCCAGTGCTTTACCTAAACCTGTTTGACGAGCCATACGCGAGGCACCGCCACCACATGGTAAAATACCCATTGCTACTTCCATTTGCATGAATTTATATTTGCCGCGAGCAGCAAAACGCATATCCAAGGCAAGCGCTAATTCATGACCACCACCGCGCGCAAATCCTTCAAGTTTAGCAATAGTTGCTTGGGGGACTTTGCTGATACGCTCACATACGGCTTGTAAATCGAGTAGCTTAGCGTCTGAACGAGAAACTGCTTCAGTGGACATATCCTTTAGCAATTCAGTGTCGTAGTGACATACCCAAATTTCAGGATGAGCCGATTGAAATATCACCACTTTGGTCTCTCGGTCTCGTTCTAGTCTCATTGCCAAGCTATTTAAATCAGCCAACATTTCTTGACCTTGCACATTAACTGCACCGAAATCAAAGGTAACGGTAAGGACACCGTCAGTTTGCTGAGTCGTAAATGTTATAAAGTTGTCGTATTTCATTGTTTATCCGTTCTATTGATTTGTTGGTATATAGATTAATATTATTGATTTAGTAAATAAATGAGGTATAAAGTGAATCAGAATTCTGATTTGGATGATAATTATGGATACAAATGGTGTAAGGTTATTTGTCTTAGCTGCTAACCTATTGAATATAAGTGCGGCAGGAAAGCGACTTGGGTTAAGCCCAGCAGTTGCCAGTGCAAGATTGGCTAAGCTTGAACTAAAATTAGGCGCAGACCTTTTTCATCGCTCAACCCGCAAGGTAACTTTATCTATTGAAGGTGCAGAATTCTTACCCTTTGCAAAAGAGATAATTGCACAAGAGGATGCCTCGTTAGCTGCATTAGGGCTTAAAAACTCTGAAGTATCAGGTAAAATTCGCTTTGCTGCTTCAAGCACATTTGCTCAACGATATATTGCACCTCTTATGCCTGGTTTTCTTAATAAATACCCAAAGGTTGATATTGAGATGAAGCTGTCTGATTCTCAAGCTAATCTAATTGAAGGCGGATTTGATTTGGCGCTAAGAAACTATGCGATAGAAGATAGTAGTTTAATTGGGCGCCGTTTATTCAGTGATAAACGTATATTATGTGCTTCCCCACATTATTTAAAACAACATCCGCCCATCGAATCGCCAGAAGACCTAATAAATCATCAGCTAATTATGTTTATGACAACCAATAAACGTAAACTAACATCAACAACTCACAAGCGAGAATGTTCTTTTCCGCCACCAAATTGCCAAGCACGTATTACTTGCGACGATGGCGCAACCATGAGGTTGACTGCTGAAGCAGGCGCAGGGATATGCATGAGTTCAATCTGGAATGTGCATGCTGAGCTAGAGAAAGGGACCTTAATACACGTTTTACCTGATTACTTTATTGATGATGATGCCGCTATTTGGTTAGTGTATCCAAAATCAAATGTAGTGACGCCAAAAGTGAGGGCGCTAATTGATTATATGGTTGAACAATTAAGCGATATGCCAATAGGTCACACATAGTCATTTGCTTGCTATGGCCTTTGCTAGTATTTATGTAGGCATTATTATCAACAATAACCTAATTCTGATTATTCTTTAATCGGTATTATCTATAAAGCCTATCTAATTTAAACTGTGCTCAACTTGTATTTTCACACAAATTGAGCCTCAAGCATGAATAAAGTACTGATTAATTATGCGCACCCTGCGCCAAAAAACTCGGTGATCAATAATGCGCTTATAAACGCAATTTCGTCTTTAGATAATGTAACCATAAACGACTTATACAGTCATTATCCTGACTTTATGATTGATATAGAAAGGGAGCAAGCGCTGTGTGAGTCGCATGATGTTATTGTTTTTCAACATCCTTTTTATTGGTATTCAACACCGTCCATTGTAAAAGAGTGGATGGATTTGGTGTTGGAGCATGGGTGGGCTTATGGCTCAAAAGGGAAGGCGCTTCAAGGCAAAACCGTACTACAGTCAATTACAACAGGGGGCGACTTAGATACGTATTCTAAAGATGGTTTCAATCAATTTACGATTAAAGAACTAACAACCCCCTTTCAAGCCACTATGCGATTGTGTAACGCACTGTACTTACCTCCGTTTGTAATAAGCGGTGCGCACAGAGAGCTGCCTATTAGTTTCATTCAAAAACACGCTAGTCAATATAAAGAGGTGATTAAGGCCTTGCGTGACGAGAAAATAGATACTCATAAACTAAATGGACAGGCATGTTTGGATAAATCTTCGATTGAACAAGCGAGGTGTATTTAAGTGGAAAATTTCTTACTTCAATTGTTTATATTCTTGGTGGCCGGTGCGATTGCCGTGCCGTTAGCGAAAAAACTGGGACTCGGTTCGGTACTTGGTTATTTGTTAGCAGGTATTGCTATAGGTCCTTATGGTGCAAAACTAATCAATAATATAAACGATATTATGCATTTCACAGAGTTTGGTGTGGTAATGATGTTGTTTCTTGTGGGGCTTGAATTAAAACCTTCATTACTGTGGAAGATGAAAAAACCTATTGTTGCAACGGGTGGCCTACAAGTTGTTATAACTAGCCTTTTGCTTATGCTTATTGCTTGGTTTTTCTTACCCTGGCAACAGGCACTTGCTATTGGTTTGATATTGTCTTTGTCATCCACTGCTATTGTATTGCAAACCCTGCAAGAAAAGGGCGAAATGCGAAGTGCAGCGGGTAAAAACATTTTCTCCGTGCTGCTTTTTCAAGATTTAGCGGTTATACCAATGCTTGCGGGTATTCCATTACTCACCACGCTGTCAGTGAATGATACTAATGACCATCATTCTGCGTTTTTCGACATTCATTCGTTACCTACTTACGCACAAGTACTCGCTATTGTAGCTGCAATTGGCGTGATATTTGTTGTAGGAAAATATTTATGTGGCCCCTTTCTTCGTAGAATTGCAGCTACTGGGGTCAGAGAGATTTTTGTAGCCAGTGCGTTGGCACTGGTAATTGGAACTTCTGTGTTAATGATGTTGGTTGGCTTGTCGCCCGCGTTAGGCGCATTTTTAGCGGGTGTCATGTTAGCTGATAGTGAGTTTAGGCATGAATTAGAAAGTGATATTGAACCTTTTAAAGGACTATTATTAGGGATATTTTTTATCTCGATTGGAGCAAGTTTAAATTTCACCTTGCTTAACGACGAGTTAGTTTTGATTTTAGCGTTGGCGATTGGTTTGATTGTGCTCAAAGCGTTCATTTTATGGATAATTAGTTTATCGCTACCGATGGATAAAAAGAATAAATCACTTTTTATAGTGGCGTTGGCGCAAGGGGGAGAATTTGCATTTGTCCTATTTCAGGTGAATAGAAGCAATGGCGTGTTACCTAGTCATATCATTGAACCACTCATATCTGCCGTAGCAATCTCGATGTTTATAGCACCTTTATTATTTGTACTATTCGATAAGCTTAGTAAAACTACAACAACACCTAACTCAGTCAGTGAGCAAGATGCAGTGAGCGATGAAGGGCGTGTAATTCTTGCTGGATTTGGCCAACTTGGTATCGATATTGGGCGTTTACTGTTAGCAATTGGCACCAAGCCTGTAATACTTGATTATGATGCTAGCAATGTTGCAACTCTCAGAAAGTTGGGTTTTACAGTGCACTTTGGAGATGTTACTCGAGTAGATTTGCTTGAAGCTGCCGGCGCGCGCAAGGCAGAGGTGATTGTAATTGGATTGAGCAACCGTGAACGTACAGTATTGCTAATTGATATCGTGAAAAAACATTTTCCGCATTTAACTATTATAAGTGCCGCAAAAGATCGCGAAGCTGTATTTGATATTCTAGATGCTGGGGCACACAGCGTGCACAGAACAACATTCGGAAGTGCCTTAGATATTGGTCAAGACGCACTTATACAGCTTGGTCATCATTCTTACGAGGCAAAACGCATAGCCAATGCCTTCAAAAACAAAGAAGCAGGGTTAACTAATACCTTAAAAAAGACTAGAAGCAGTGAATCTAGTTACATTAATGAATATCAAAAGCATCATGAAGACCTTGAAAATATTCTGTCGCTTGACAATGTCACCGAATTGTCTGAAGTGCAAAGAGCATGGGCCGCAAAAGATCCTAACAAGTAAGGCGTATTTATACCGAAGTTGCTTTTAATAATAGAATGAGGAAGGCAGCCCTTAAAGGCTGCTTTCGCTACAAAGAGATGTATAAGCGTTTTAAAATCCACTTAACACTATTTTACCAATTGCCGTACCAGACTCCAGTTCTGAATGGGCTTGTTTTAGGTTGGTTGCGTTTATTTTACCCAGTTCTTTACCTGCGGTTGTTTTAATATGACCTTCGTCAATTAAGTTTGCTATGCGGTTCAGCAACACACCCTGCTCGGCAATATCAGAAGCGTTAAACATTGAGCGGGCGAACATAAACTCCCAATGCAACGATAAGCTCTTAGGTTTGATTTTAATGATGTCTAAGGACTGAGGATCGTCAATTAAACCAATTTTTCCAAATGGCTCTAGTACATCAATATATGTTTCAAAGTAAGAACCGCTATTGTTGAGGCTTGCAACATGAGTAACATGCTCAAAGCCTAATGATGTAATTTGCGCTTTCAAAGGTTTTGAATGATCTATAATAAAGTCGGCGCCTAATTCTTCTAACCAAGCTTTTGAACTAGGCCTTGATGCTGTTGCAATTACGGTCGCACCGGTAATGGCTTTTGCTAGTTGAACCAGAATAGAGCCAACACCGCCGGCAGCACCGACGACCAATATCACTTCATTAGTTTTCGTAATAGCATTGGGCTGTTGTTTTTTGATGCGTAAATGTTCAAAAAGAAGTTCATAAGCAGTGATAGAGGTTAACGGTAGTGCAGCTGCTTCGGTATCTGATAGACTCTGCGGTTTTGTGCCAACAATACGTTCATCAACAAGCTGGAACTCAGCATTACTGCCTTGTTTGTTCAGGTCGCCGGCATAAAATACCTGGTCACCAGGCTTAAAAAAAGAAGCGTCGCTTCCAGATGCGATTACTTCTCCCACAGCATCCCAACCAAGCACTCTACATTCACCATTTTGTGGAGCGGCTTTTGTCCGTATTTTGCAGTCTACGGGGTTAACTGCAATAGCGTTTATCTTAACTAATAAATCTCTACCCGATGGAGTAGGTTTCGGTATCTCTATATCTAATAGTGAGTTTGTATCGCCAATTGGCAGACAAGTGTTATATCCAACAGCTTTCATATTTGAAATCCCATGTTTACAAATGACTCATTATAGAAATTGTTTCGAATACATAAATAGCGTAATGTTTGAATTATTATCAAACTAAATTTGAAAATAGATGTTGTTAAGCGATTTACAAGTTATCGTTCAAGTTGCTGAGTTTAGAAGTATTACCGCAGCTGCTACCAGTTTGGATATGAGTCCAGCAACCGCTAGTGCATCCGTGAAACGGGTTGAACGGTCACTTGGTACTGAACTGTTTGTACGCACAACTCGACATTTGCGACTCTCAAGTGCTGGCGAGCGTTATTTACCAATGTGTATGAAGGCATTGCAAACGTTGAGTATGGCTGAGCAGAACTTGAAAGAAGAGCTAGATATCGTTGACGGTGAAATGCGTCTGGCAACATCATCTGATTTAGGGCGAAATTTAGTATTAAGTTGGCTAGATGAATTTATGACGCAACATCCTCACTTGAGACTTAAAGCGCATATATCGGACACTAACATCGATTTTTATCGGGATCCGGTTGATATTGCGCTTCGTTATGGCGAGCCCGTTGATTCAAGTTTATACGGGTTCAAAATTTGCAATGTGCCAAGAATACTCTGCGCATCGCCCGATTATCTGCACCAACACGGCGAGCCGACTCATCCAAAACAGCTTATTGATCACAACGGGCTTTTTTATGAGTTGCGGGACATTGTTAATGATACGTGGTCTTTTACGAACCAAGAAGAAACCGTGAAAATTAGAATGAGTGGAAATCGCGCAAGCAATGATGGGGACTTGGTGCGGCGTTGGTGTGTTGCGGGAAAAGGTATTGCAGTAAAAAGTTGTTTAGATATTGCTAACGACTTGCTAACGCAAAAGCTAAAGGTTGTGATGCCCATGTATATACCTAAGTCGACTGAGTTGTGGCTAGTTTGCCCAAGTCAGCAGTCGATTACCCCAGCAGTTAGACTTTTACGTGAACACATAAAGGCTAATTGTGACAAAATATTAGATAAACTGAAGCGTGAAAAACTTCTGTAAGCACGAGTTATTGATGTTGTTGTGACATCGAAAACACAAACCTAATACAAGGAAAAAAATGAGCCTCTCGGTATTACTCGCAGGATTTTCACTCGGAATCTCACTCATACTGGCCATTGGTGCGCAAAACGCATTTGTGCTTAAACAAGGTTTAAAACAACAACACGTATTCGTAGTTTGTTTAATATGCGCGTTGTCTGATGCAATTTTAATATCATTGGGCGTGGCTGGCTTTGGCGCCATTGTGCAAAAGTTTCCGCTTATTGAGCATGTAGCAAGGTATGCTGGGGCGGCGTTTTTGTTTTTCTATGCCGCATTGAGTATAAAATCGGCACTTACCACCAATCATGCGTTGCAAGCCCAAGGGCAAGAGGTAGGAAGCGGCCTTGCAGCGGTGATGACCTGCTTGGCTTTTACTTGGCTTAATCCGCACGTATACCTTGATACATTTGTGTTGCTTGGGTCAATTTCAACACAATACGAGGGGCAACAACTGGCTTTTGGAGTTGGGGCGGTTTGTGCGTCTTTCGTCTTTTTCTTTTCGCTGGGATATGGCGCAAAATTTCTGATCCCCATTTTCAAAAATCCTAAAGCTTGGAAGGTGCTCGAGTTTGTGATTGCGGGTATTATGTTTTTGTTAGGGGTAAGCTTGTTGAATGCCTAATAACCAGTTCGGGGTCAAACACGTTTCTAATATTCACATTTTGCTTATACACTCGTTTTAACACGCTTTTAGCGGCCATTTCGCCCATTTCAGTGATGGGGTTATTAACGGTAGTAAGCTTAGGGTGCACATGATGCGCAAACAATACGTTATCGAAACCCACGATAGAGAGTTCTTCGGGCATTTTAAGCGTTAAGTCGCGGGCGCGGCTCATGGCGCCTGATGCCATCCAATCATTTGCGCAAACCAATGCTGTAAATTCAGTCCCTGACTCTACAAAGTGAGATAAACCTTGGCTACCGCCTACTTCGGTAAAATCGCCCTGATAGAACAATTTAAGGTCAAATGCGATACCTGCTTCTTTCAGTGCGCGTTTGTGACCTGCTAGGCGATCATTTGCATCGGCTTTTTTGTTTGGCCCAGCAATATACGCAATGCGTTTATGCCCTAGGTCAATAAGATGCTTAGTTGACAGGTAACCGCCTATTTCGTTATTTAAACAAATACAGGCGTCTTCCATACCAGGTACAAGGCGGTTAACCAGCACTAACGGTATTTTGTTTTTGTTAATTAACGATAACGTTTCGTCGCTGAGCGCTTCGGCGTGTAAAATAAGCGCATCACAATTTCGACTGATCAAAAATTCAACGGCGTCTTTTTCTTGGGCTAAATCGTTGTGTCCTACCGTGATTATTACATGCTTGTTGGCGGCTCTTAGATTGGACTCAACCGATTGCATCATTTCACCAAAAAATGGGGTGCTTAGTTCTGATACTAACAAGCCAACACTGTCTGAGCGATTGTTTGCCAACGATCGAGCAACAGAGCTCGGCCGATAATCTAGTTCAAGTACGGCTTTATCTACTTTGGCTTTTAGTTCTTCGTTAACGCTGCGTTTTCCGTTTAGTACTCGAGAAACGGTAGATAAAGATACTCCCGCTCGCTCGGCTACTTCATAAATCGTAGCCATTAACTACCTGCCAATATTGTATGTGTCATAATCATGGCTCCACTATCTCATTATGCTGGGGTATCGGCAATATTTCTTTGCTGTTGGGCACGTCGCTGAATGAGTGTTTCGGTCATTTCTTTTTGTTGGTTGTCAGATATGGGATAAAAACTCATTAAAATTGCACCCAGAACCGCAAATGCACTGGGAATAAAACTCATCAATAGTAGTATTCCAGGTAATGCCGCCTCGCTGGTTTGCGCGTCCATACCGTTGTATCCATAGCTTGCCAGTACCACTAGTACGAGTGCTCCAGCAAAGCCACCACCGGTTTTTTGCACAAATGTGCCGGCAGAAAATACCAATCCTGTTGCCCGTCGCCCGGTTTTCCATTCTGAATAATCTGCACTGTCGCCCAACATGGAAAAGAACAAGGTAGGCATAATAGCGGCAAAAAATTCAGCGGTGCAGCCTAGTACAAAAATCATCGATACATTTGACGCATCTACCCAAAACAAAGCGCTTGTAAAAACGCTACTAGCCAGTAAAGCGATAATAAATACGTGTTTACGGCCCCATTTTGCAACGAGTTTGTCGGTACACAGGGCGCCAAAAACCGATACTACCAGCAAGCCAATAAAATATTGGCCGGCCAGCATTTCATCACCAATATAATACTTAAAGTAATAAGCAATAACGCCGTACTTAACGCCATTAAACATCATCGTTAAAAAGCCCATACCCAACAAAATGAGCCAAGGTTTGTTAGTGATAAGGTCAATAATATCTTGCTGTGAGCGCGAACGTGAGGCTTCAGTTACGCTTAGCAAACGCTTTATTGCAATAGCCGTAATACACATCAACACCAACAGGATAAAAAAGGTTGACCACGTTCGGTAATAAAAGAACATACTAATACCTAGCAGAGGGGCCATTATGAATGGGAGTTGTTTTGCGAGATCTTTTGCTTCTTGTTTAAACGGTATAGCCACTTGATGCACCTGCGATACTCGCTCTTTAGTGCCAACCACGGTGATCACCATTAAGCTAACTAACAATCCAGCAAAAATGTAAATGCTGGTTTGATATCCGGTTATGTCATCGCCTTGTCCAAAATAACTCACCATTTTAGGTAGAAAACCCATCACGAAAAGACCGCCAATAAACGCACCAGCAAAGCGAAAGCCCGACAACGAGGTTCGTTCTTGGTCAGAGTCGGTCATCACCCCCATTAATGCTGAGTAAGGCACATTGTTGAAGGTATAAGCTAACGTTAACCCAATATAAGTCACATAAGCGTATATAAGCTTGCCTTGGGGAGTAAGGTCGGGCGTAGTGAAGCACAACACCATAAACAGACCCAAAAATGGCGTTGATACAAAAATCCACGGGCGAAACTTACCCCAGCGAGTTTGTGTGCGATCGGCAATCATGCCCATTAAAATATCAGTTACACCATCAGACAAGCGCACGACTAAAAATAATAAGGCTGCTGCACTGGTGGTTAACCCAAAGGTATCGGTATAAAAAACCGCTAAATAAGCTAAAGCGCCACGCCAAACTAAATTGGCTGCAGCATCACCCATCGCATAGGCCGTTTTTTCAAACCATGACAGTTTCATTGGTGTATTCAAAGTGTTTTTATCCCTTATTCAGTGCGACTGGCTAGCAGCTCTTTATATGCCAAGGCACTGTTTTTGAGTGTTCTTTCTTGTGTTTCATAATCAACATATACTAACCCGAAGCGTTTTAAATAGCCTTCTGCCCATTCAAAGTTATCCATTAAGCTCCATGCAAAATATCCTTGCACGTTTACGCCGTGCTTAATTGCAAATGCAAGCGCAATAAGATGCTGTTCATAATAATCAGTTCGTCGCCAATCGTTTACTGTGCCGTTTTCAATTTTATCATCGATGGCGGCGCCATTTTCAGTGATGTAAACAGGCGGCAGATCGTATCGTTCGTGTAAATCGACGAGAAGGTCAGCTAGTGCTTGCGGGTATATTTCCCAACCAATGTCGGTTCTGGGGAACCCATGCTCGTGTTCATGATACAGCTCACCGTTTTTGTTTGGCGAGGAATACATAAGGCGGGTATAAAAATTAACGCCCAAAAAGTCGATGGGCTGATGAATAATTGTCATATCGCCTTCTTCAATAGGGGGCTTTTCATTGTTTTCTAAAAGCTCAAGTACATCGGGATATGCGCCTTCAAGCACGGGTTTTGCATACCATTGATTAATGTATTCGTCGGCATTTTTTGTGGCTATTAAGTCGGCAGCGCTGTTAGTGACGGCATAACATGGCGTAAAATTAAGGACTATTCCTACTTTTGCTGCCGTAACGTGCTGTCGTATTGCTTGAACACCAAGACCATGCGCCAACAATATATGGTGAGCAGCCGTTCTGCCGTTTAAACGCCCAGTTAAACCGGGTGCATGAACACCTAATTCGTAGCCAAGATGCGCTGCACAAAAAGGCTCGTTAAACGTAGCGTACGACACAACAGAGTCGCCAAGGTGTTTTGCAACCTCATTTGCATAGTGCGCAAATTCATAAGCGGTTTGACGATTTAACCAACCTCCCTTGTCTTCAAGATACTGCGGCAAATCCCAGTGATAAAGGGTGATGAAAGCTTGAATGTTGCGCTTTTTCAGGCCGCTAATGACGCTTTGATAAAAGGCCAGCCCCCTGGGATTGAGTTGATTATTTTCATCCATTACTCGGGGCCATGAAATTGAAAAGCGATAGGCATCTACACCCAGTTGTTGAATTAAATCCAAGTCTTGCTCTAGTCTGTCAACATGTTCACAGGCAATGGCACCGTTGCTTCCATCAGCTATTTTGCCAGGCGTGTTACAAAACGTATCCCAAATGCATGGTAATCGTCTATCTATAGCGCCTTCAATTTGAAAAGAAGAAGTTGCTACGCCATAGAGAAAGGGCTTTTTTAGCATGCTTGTATTTTTTGGTAATGTAATTTTTCTGGTCATTTTTCTGCTTTAAATCCTAGAGTACACTGAATAAAACGCCAAAAAAGAAACATGTTTGTTAAAAAATTGTTTTATTTTTGGTGTTGTCTTTTTATTTATAGCATGTAATCATGATTATGAGAAAGCGCTTTCTCATAATTTTTTTAAATCAAAAACAAGACGGCGCTAAAAATAAACCTTACTAGAGATTTCTAATGACTGTAAAACACAACATTGCCGGCGCTAATCAAAACAACAATGCTTTCGCTTTGGTTTGTTTAACTTCATTATTTTTCATGTGGGGATTTATTACTTGCTTAAATGATATTCTGATCCCTTATCTTAAAGATGCATTTGAGTTGAATTACACCCAAGCGATGTTGATTCAATTCTGTTTCTTTGGCGCTTATTTTTTAACGTCGCTACCTGCTGGAAAGCTGGTGAGTAAGATAGGGTATCAAAAAGGAATCGTTGTTGGGTTGCTTATCGCGTGCTTGGGTTGCTTGTTGTTTTATCCTGCAGCAAGCATGAAGCTATATGCTTTGTTTTTGTTGGCACTATTTGTACTTGCCACCGGAATCACGTTACTTCAGGTGTCAGCAAACCCCTATGTTGCCGCGCTTGGCGACCCTTCAACGGCCTCTTCGAGGCTGACTATGACCCAAGCATTCAATTCGCTTGGTACCACTGTTGCACCATTCTTTGGTGCTTGGTTACTATTTTCTAATCTTGAGCACGGTTCGTCAGATGCGTCTGAAGCGAAGGTGCCATACCTTATCTTAGCGTTTATGCTACTAATACTGGCAGTGATTTTTGCAAAATTAGTATTGCCAAAGCTTCATAAAGCTACATTAGGTAAAGACAGTGATGATGTTGTAGATAGCGACGCGTTGTTTGCACCGCTGCAACACAAACATTTGCGTTTGGGTATGCTGGGTATTTTTGTATATGTTGGCGCAGAAGTGGCTATAGGCAGTTTTTTAGTAAATTATCTTCAAGCCAACGGCGCTCAACAACTAACTGAGGCTGCTGCATCAAGCTACCTTGCTTACTATTGGGGCGGCGCAATGGTGGGTAGATTTATAGGTGCGTGGGTGATGCAAAAGCTCAGTGCATCTGTTGTGCTGGGTTTCAATGCTGCTATGGCAATTGTGTTAATAGCCCTCAGTATCACGTTTAGTGGGCCTATTGCCATGTGGTTAATGCTCGCAGTTGGTTTGTGCAACTCCATTATGTTTCCCACCATATTTAGTCTCGCTATTCATGGTTTGGGCAAACAAGCATCGCAAGCATCAGGATTATTATGTTTGGCCATTGTGGGGGGCGCAATCGTTCCACTTATGCAAGGTGTTTTAGCCGACACTATTGGCTTACAAGCGTCTTTTGTTTTACCCATATTTTGTTATGCCTACATTGTATTTTATGGCTTTAAAGGCAGTAACCCACACCATTCTACATACTAATTTCAGGGAGATAAGCTTATGAATAAGCCATTATTGTTTGTTTTAGCGTCTACATTGCTGGCTTCGGCATGCCAACACACAAAGTCGCCGGTGGAAGAGAACACGGACACTCAGGGCAATCTCGATATTTGGCCTCGACTAAATATAACCGTTCCTCGTGACAATGCGGTTGAGTCAAAGGTAGACGCCATATTGGGCAACTTAACCGTTGAGCAAAAAGTAGCACAAATGATCCAACCTGAAATTCGCGATATCACCATAGATGACATGCGTAAGTACGGATTTGGCTCGTATCTGAATGGCGGTGGTTCTTTCCCTAATGGTAATAAACAAGCTTCGATTCAAGACTGGATTGATTTAGCCGAATCGTTTTATCAAGCCTCAGTTGATGATTCAATTGACGGCACGTCAATTCCCACTATGTGGGGGACAGACGCAGTGCACGGTCATAACAATGTAATTGGGGCAACTCTGTTTCCGCATAACATAGGCTTGGGCGCAGCCAATAATCCCAAGTTAATTGAAGAAATCGCAAAAGTTACTGCCACAGAAGTAATGGTAACCGGCATTGATTGGATATTTGCACCCACAGTTGCAACCGTTCGTGACGACCGATGGGGCAGAACATATGAAGGTTATTCCGAATCGCCAGATATTGTTCACGATTACTCGGTCGCTATTGTGCACGGTCTGCAAGGTGCGTATGGCGATGGCTTTCTCGGGCCCGACAAAGTGCTAAGCACGGTAAAGCACTTTATTGGCGATGGTGGCACCATAGGCGGCGATGATCAGGGCAACACTGTGGTGAGTGAGCAAACGTTGTTTGACATTCATGCACAAGGTTATGTGGGCGGATTAAGCGCGGGTGCACAAAGTGTGATGGCCTCGTTTAATAGTTGGAATGGCACTAAGTTACACGGCCATCGCTACTTATTAACCGACGTACTAAAAGACAAAATGGGTTTTGATGGCTTTGTTGTAGGCGACTGGTCTGGGCATGGTCAAATAGAGGGTTGTACCAACGAAAATTGCCCACAGTCGATAAATGCAGGGCTCGACATGTTCATGTCGCCAACCTTAGCGTGGAAGCCACTTTTTGAGAATACCGTAGCGCAGGTAAAAGACGGCACTATTCCCATGACTAGAGTAGACGACGCTGTTCGCCGTATATTGCGCGTAAAAGTGCGTGCTGGGCTATTTGACAAAGCCAGTCCGGCAAAACGCGCATTGTCTGGAAAAACCGAGTTAATTGGCGCACAAGCGCACAGAGCGGTAGCTAGACAGGCGGTTCGAGAGTCGGTGGTGCTATTAAAAAATGATAATCAAATTTTACCTTTATCACCCAAGCAACATTTTCTAATTACCGGAGACGGCGCTCATAATATTGGTAAGCAAACCGGCGGTTGGAGTGTTACATGGCAGGGCACCGGTAATTCAAACAGTGATTTTCCTGGCGCTACGTCAATTTATGACGGTCTTCGCGAGCAAATCGTTGCAGCCGGCGGCACGGTTGAACTCAGTGCAAGTGGTGAGTTTCAAAAACAACCCGACGTCGCCATAGTGGTTTATGGCGAAAACCCATATGCTGAAGGCCATGGCGACCGACAAAACCTAGAATACCAACGTGGTGCTAAAACAGACTTAGTACTATTAAAATCAATACAATCGCAAGGGATTCCGGTTGTTTCACTGTTTATTAGTGGTCGCCCTATGTGGGTAAATGCCGAAATTAATGCATCCAACGCATTTGCAGCGGTGTGGTTGCCTGGCACAGAAGGCAGCGGTATTGCCGACGTAATGTTACGCGACAAAAACCTTGATGTGCAGTTTCCTATCACCGGCAAACTATCGTTCTCATGGCCTAAAGATCCGTACCAAACCAACGTGAACTACGGCGATACGCAATACGAACCACTGTTTCCATATGGTTACGGCTTAAGTATTGATGATGCAGTCGCCAACATGCCAAAACTAAACGAAACCTTCACGCAACCAAGCACCGAAGTTTATAAAAGCCGCCCAATGTTTGCCGCAAAAATGCATCAACCTTGGTTAATGTGGTTGTTCAGCGGACAACAGCAGCAGGCAGTTACGAGCAACACAATTGCGTTACCGGGTTTAGCGTTTAGAACTACTGACAAAAACGTACAAGAAGACGCTATTCAACTTGTGTCTGATGGCAGTGCTGATGTTGGTGTGCGTATTGCCAGTAAAAGCAGCTTTAGAGAAGACCTTCGCAAAGATTTAGAAAGTGGCGCACAGGTAAGGTTTGAATACTTACTTAATAAACCCTTAAACGGGACCGTGTTAGTGTCGATGGAATGTAACTCGGGAAGTGAATGCGGTGCTGTATATGAAATCACTAATGACTTGAGCTATAGCAAAGAGGGGCAATGGCAGCAACTAAGTGTGCCACTAAGCGTCTTTGAAGAAGCAGGGATGCATTTTGCTGATACCGTGGTGCCGATTCAAATTACCTTGCAAGGTGAAGTGAATATGAGTATTGCTAATATTGGTTATGGCATTAAAGGCGCTGACTTATGAGTCGTTACTCGCGCCTGAGTATACTCGAAAAAGTAGGGTATGCAGGGGGAGACTTTGCGTCAAACCTTTATTGGCGCACCTTCGATTTATTCCTACTAATGTTTTACACCGACGTATTTGGTATTCCAGCGGCAGCCGTTGGTACTATGATGCTGGTAACTCGGCTAATTGACGCGTTTACCGACCCTATTATGGCAGCAACAGCTGATCGCACAAACACACGGTTTGGCAAGTTCAGACCTTATCTATTGCTGGGTATATTGCCATTGGCCGCAGCCGGTGTGCTCACCTTTACAGTGCCCGATACCGATCAAAGCGGCAAGCTTTGGTGGGCATATGGCAGCTATGTATTCATGATGTTGGCTTATACCTTTATTAATGTGCCTTATGGTGCACTAATGGGGGTTATGACCGGAGACTCACAACAGCGAACCACGCTCACCAGTTTTCGATTTATAGGCGCGTTTAGTGGCGGTACCTTGGTGGCGTATTTTACTCCACAACTGGTTGTTTATCTTGGCCAAGGCAATGAAGCGCTTGGCTGGCAACTTACCATGGCGCTATATGGGGCAATAGCTTCAGTCATGTTTATAATAACATTTGCTACTAGCCGTGAACGTATTAACGTGCCTGTTTTGCCACAGCAGTCGGTTAAACAAGATTTAATAGACTTGCGCCACAATAAACCATGGTTAATTTTGTTTGTGCTTGCGCTCGTGATTATGATGACCATTAGTTTGCGCGGGGCAAGTGGCACCTATTATTTTAAATACTTTGCGCAACGCGAAGATTTAATTGGCAGCTTTAGTACGGCTTATTTGTTATCGCTTGCCGTGGGCGCTGCATTAACACCATTAATGACTAAGTTTGTTGATAAGAAAACGTTGTTATTATTATTAATGAGCGCCGTCACCTTATTTTCATTTGCTTTCTTTTTTGTTCCTCCCGATCAAGTATCGCTTATGTTTGCCTTACAAATTGCAATAGGCTTTTGTTTGGGACCTAAGTCACCATTGGTGTTTTCGATGTACGCAGACTGTGCTGATTATAATGAATGGAAAACAGGGCGACGTGCAACCGCAATGACATTTGCCGCCGCAGGATTCTCACAAAAATTAGGCGGGGCATTGGCAGGCGCAACCATTGGTTGGGTATTAGCCAGTTTGGGATACCAAGCTAATCAGGTGCAATCTGGTGCCTCCGAGCTAGGCATAGTATTGCTGATGACGATCATTCCGGGCGTGTTTGCAGGGTTATCACTTTTGATCATTAAGGCTTATCCACTTAACCCTAACCAGCTTGCAAACCTGCAGCAAAACCTTGCCAAAAAAATGACAGAGGCTAAGTAGTGGAATCACCATATACCCTAGATTATAAAGCGGGTTCAGTTGACCTGAATGATCCACTTAGTATGCCCAAAGCCGGCGGTTTTTTGTGGAACAAAAAAATGATGTTGCAAATGAATTGCCGGGGTTATGCGGTGAGTCAATTTATGCAACCAGAACCTGGCAAATACGCCCAAGGTCCGGCATTAGAAGCGAGCACGTTTATGCAACCTGAGCATCATTATTACTCGCATCATCCAGGGCGGTTTTTTTATATTAAAAATCACCAAACTGAGCAAGTATTTTCAGTGCCATTTGAACCCATGAGAGTATTGCCAAATGAGTTCAAATTTAGGGTTTTTAATGACCGTTTAGAATGGACCATAAGGCATGATCAGCTAGAAGTGAATTTACGCGTGCAATTAACGCCAAACGACACGGCTGAATTGTGGGAAATAGCCATTAACAATTTGTCTTCAGAGCCTGTTTCATTGAGCGTGTACCCGTATTTTCCGTTTGGTTATCAGTCATGGATGAACCAGTCTGCCGACTATTGCGACAAGCTCAAAGGGATTGTGGCGAACAAAGTAACGCCCTACCAACAGTTAGCGGATTATTGGAAAAATGCACACTTAAAAGAATTGTCTTTTTTCGTTTCTGATAAAGCGCCAAGCGCATGGTGCGCAAACGCAAATCAATTTGAAGGAGTAGGCGGCCTAACTATGCCTGACGGCATTACCGCTAACACGCTCAACAATTCCCCTGCTTGCTACGATGTGCCGGTTGCCGCAATGCAATACAACGTCACACTTGAACCACAGCATTCACATAGCCAACGGTTTATGTTTGGTGCGGCTAAAGACGTCGGCGAAATTCAACAGTTGCAGCGAAACCATCTGGGTACTATAGGTTTGGAACAGGAAAATCGCGCAACAACAAACGGATTTAACCCTGAAAAAACTGCGTTAGAAATACAAACAGATGACCCCGCGTTTGATCAATTTATTAATCTTTGGTTGCCCAGACAGGTGTTTTACCACGGTGATGTTGACCGCCTAACCACCGACCCGCAAACGCGAAATTACTTGCAAGATGGCATGGGCATGATTTATGTCGACAGTGCCCGCACTCGAGAAAAATTGATTCGTACGTTATCTCAGCAATTTGCAGATGGCAGCTTGCCTGATGGGGTGTTGTTAAATGATTCAGCGCAACTAAAATACATTAATACTATTCCTCATTCTGACCACTGTGTATGGTTGCCAATGTGCTTGCATGCATATATTTGCGAAACCGGCGACATGGCAATACTCAATGTGCGTCTACCGTTTGCCGACGATACCACGCCATTTACCGTTTATGAGCATGTTGAACGTGCTATGGCTTGGTTAGAGGAGAATTTGGATGAGCGAGGCTTGAGCCTCATTCAACAGGGGGATTGGTGCGACCCAATGAACATGGTGGGCTATAAAGGGAAAGGCGTGTCGGCATGGTTATCAATGGCCAGTTCTTATGCATGGCAACGGTGGGCAGATATTTGCGAATGGTCTATGCACGCAGGACACGCCAAACGTTGGCGGCATTATGCGAGTGAAATTAACATTAATATTCAGACCTACTTTTGGAAGGATAATTGGTACGCCCGCGGCATCACTGACGCTGGACGTGTGTTTGGTACCCATGAAGATAAAGAAGGTAGCATTTATTTAAACCCACAAACATGGGCAATGATGGCTGGTGTGGTTGACTCAGAAAAAACCGACGCCCTTATCAATAAGGTAGAACAATTGCTTGGAACACGCTTTGGTGTTGCTATGCTCAGTCCTGCGTATACCTCCATGGTAGAGGACATTGGCAGATTGACCCAAAAATTCCCCGGAACGGCTGAAAATGGTTCGATATACAATCATGCGGCTGCTTTTTATGCCTATGCACTGTTTCAACAAGGTAAAAGCGAACAGGGTTATACCGTACTAAAACGCATGTTAGTGTCAAAGCAAGATGCCACTCAACGTGAGCAGTTGCCCGTGTTTATACCTAACTATTATAGGGGTGCAGTTTCGCAATATCCAAGCCATGCAGGTCGTTCTAGTCAGTTGTTTAATACCGGCACAGTAGCGTGGTTTTACCGCAGTATTATAGAAGGTTTATTTGGCTTAATTGGTACGCCAGCGGGGCTTAAATTTGCGCCTCAACTACCTAAAAAATGGCAAAAAGCGAATGTTACTAGGCGTTTTCGTGGGGCAACATTTGTTATTCAATATACGCGCACCGATACGGTAAACACCAGTGTAGTTTATATTGATGATACGCTAATAGCTGACAATGTGTTTAGGGAAGCGATAGCGGGAAAACGCTATAAGGTTGATATTCATTTGCCGGTATACAAAGATGGGGCGTAATCAAGCTGTTAATCTAATACCCGCCACTTTTGTAATTATGGGAGTGAGTGGCTGCGGTAAATCTAGCGTGGCCGAAGCACTTTCTAAAAGGCTAGAGGCCGTTTACGTAGAGGCCGATAAACTGCACAGTGAAGAGGCCAAGCGTAGCATGCAACAAGGCATACCATTAAATGACCAACAACGTTTGCCCTGGCTAGTACGGGTGGGCGATGCGCTCAAGTATTACAAGTCTTGTGAGGATATGGCGATTGTTGCCTGCTCTGCTTTAACTAAACGCTATCGAGACGTGATTCGACATGCAAGTGGCGATGTTCAGTTTGTGTATTTGCAAATACCGATAGATATTGCTCGGCAGCGCATTCAAGCAAGAGAGCAGCATTTTTTCCCAGCCTCTTTAATCAATAGCCAATTTGATACTCTCGAGCCGCCAACAGAACAAGAAACAGACTGTACAACGATAGATGCCACATTGCCTATAGCGGCCATTGTAGCTTCTTTGGTTGACAAGTTTATTAGCCACAATTAAGCACAGAGGTAAGCTATGTTGATACAAGTAACACCCGTGTTAATCGTACTGGCAAGTATAGCAAATGCGACCAGCACTGAGCAGCATACGCCGGTTCCTTTTACTCATTCTTCCATTATTATTGACGGTAAATTAAACGAAAGTATTTGGCAAACCAGTACTCGTTTAGCTATTAATCACCCTATCATTGGCGGAGAACCTCAACCCAATGATTTCAGCGGTACTTACCAGCTTGCTTGGGATGCCGGCTATTTGTATATTGCTGCACAAATTCGTGACGACATACTTTTTGACCAGCACCCCGACCCATTGCACTATTATTGGGACGATGATTGCCTTGAAATATTTATTGATGAGGATGCGTCGGGAGGCGACCACCAATACAATTACAATGCCTTTGCATACCATGTTGCGCTTGACGGTAACGCCGTAGATATAGGAGAAAGCCACGCCAACGAACCTACCAACTTTGTATTGCTAAATAATCATATACAAAGTCAATGGACGCGAAACAAACACGATCCTACCTTGATTAATTGGGAAGTACGCGTAGAAATCCACAACGACCAATTTAGCCCAAATAACCCATCAGAAGCCTCCCTTGTCACTTTGACCGAAAACAAAACTATCGGGTTTATGCTTGCCTATTGTGACAATGACGGCAGTGAGCACCGAGAGCAGTTTATTGGCTCTCATTACATTGCGCCTGTTGATGGTGATCAAAATCTCGGTTACAAAACGGCGGACGTGTTTGGCAAAATAAAACTTCAGACCAATAGTGCTAACTAACTGATATATATTTAATTTATTGCTCATTAATAGAGGCGAAATTTACAGTTGTGATAATAATGTAAATTAAATGTTGACGAGCGGGCAATATTGCCTTACCTTTTGAGAAAGCGCTTTCCCATTATGCTTGATTTGCTAAGAAAGGGCTTTCTCGGTGGCAATACAGTAAAACAGCGTACATAACAGAGAGAACAACAGTGAAACATACAAACTTTACTAAAACACATTTGGCGACTAGCTTGTCGCTTATATTGGGTGCTGCGGCTTTGCCTGCGGTTGCTCAGGATGCATCTAGCCCAGACCAAAGTTTAGAAGTCATTGAAGTAAAAGGCCTACGAGGAAGTTTGGTCCAATCAATGGATATTAAAAGGGAATCGGTAGGTGTGGTTGATGCCATCACGGCAGAAGACATGGGTAAGTTCCCAGATACTAACCTAGCCGAATCACTCCAGCGTATCACGGGTGTTGCTATAAGTCGTAGCAATGGTGAAGGTAGCGAAATAACCGTGCGTGGTTGGGGGCCTGAGCAAAACTTAATCCTTTTCAACGGTCGCCAAATGCCAAGTGGCTTAGGTAATCGTTCTTTCGATTTTGCCAATATCGCCTCTGAGGGCGTAACGGGTGTTGAAGTATACAAAACCGGGGATGCAGGCATGACAACCGGCGGCGTAGGCTCGGTTATTAATATTCTAACCAACCGTCCGCTTAATCGAGTAGGCTCAGTTTCTGCCATTTCAGCAAAAGCGGTGTATGACGACAGTTCAATTTTAAATAGTGGGTTTACCCCCGAGCTATCAGGTATTTATTCATTTAAGAATGATGAAGGTACCTTTGGCGTATCGGTAACAGCCAGCTATCAAGAACGTGAAAACGGCAACCAGCAAGCCCAAGTTGGCACAGGTTGGCGCAGCTTTCCAGGCAATGTTGATGGCGACTGGTCTTCTGACCTTGCTACCGACTGGGGCGGTATACAGCCTAATAGTGGACAGGTAAACAGTCCTCTTGGTGAAGACCAAGCTGACGAAATATATTCAGTGCCGCAAACCACAATTTATCGGTTTGAAGAAGTTAACCGTGTACGTGAAAACGCACAATTAGTGCTGCAATATAAGCCCATAGATACATTAACGGCGACCGTTGACTACACGTATTTTTCTAATGAAGTCGACACTCGCCATCAAGACGTGTCTGCGTGGTATAACTTTGGCCCATCTGAAAACGTATGGACCGACGGCCCCATTGCATCACCTTTACTCTATTCAGAAACGTATGACCCTGCTAGTCCTGCCGATATGTCTATGGCAGCTGGCCTTGCCGCCACTAAAGACGAAACCGACTCTATTGGTTTGAACGTTGAGTGGGTGGTGTCAGACAAGCTGTTAGTGAATATTGATCATCATAGTTCAAAATCAGAATGGGGCGCTAACGGGCCTTATGGTACAGCCCCTAATTTTTCTATGGGTGCTTATGTAAGAACGAGTGCGGCAACTGACTTTACCGGTGAGCTACCTATTCTATCAGTGGGTGGCGGAAACACTGTTCAGCCTCTCGATATGCGCGTAACGGGCCGTGTATTTGGCAATGGTCAAAACTTACAAGAAATAGACCAAACGCAGATAGACGCAAATTACATTATTAATGACGATGTATCTATCGACTTTGGTGTATCTAAAAACGAAGTGCTTAACCGCGTACAAAACGTGAATGTACAAGCTGATGATTGGGGCGGATTGGGTGAAGAAGGTGACTTCGATGCCGATTGGTTCGACCGCGAGACCATTGCCGATAAATTTGATGTGTCAGGAGGCGATTTCAGTATTGCTTCACAGCTCAATAGCGATGCAAATCTCAACTTCTTTGAGCCGCTAAATACCTTTTTCTGGTTAGATTTTGCCAGTATTGTGGCACAAGCTGACGCTATATATCCTGACAATTCAGCGATTTTGGGTGATTGCGGCAGTTCGTTCTGTCCTTCAACTGACTGGGCGGCATCAGAAGATAGAACCACTATTGAAGATACCACTGCGCTGTATTTCAAGGTTAACTACGAAACCGATATTAAGGATATGTACCTACGCGCTAATTTTGGTTTGCGTTATGAAGAAACTAAAATTAAGTCAACATCGGTAGCGAATACTTACCAAAGAGCGCGTTGGGTAGCCGATACTGAAACAGTATTAAGTAATGAGAATGACGAACAAATTCGCGAATTCCTAAATCAAACGGGTGACTACGATTATCTTCTACCAAGCCTTAACGTTACGCTTGATGTGACCGACGATATGGTAGTGCGTGCAGCGGCAAGTAAAACTATTGCCAGAGCCGGTTATGATAGCTTGCTTGGCGGCACGTCTATTAGTCAAACGGCCAATGCGGGCGGTGGCTCAGGCTCTGCAGGTAACCCCAATTTGTTACCTTTAGAATCAACCAATCTTGATTTGTCGTTTGAATACTATTACGACGCAGGCAGCTATGTGTCAGTGGGTTACTTTAGGAAAAACGTGGTTAACTTTATATCGAACACCGATATTGTTACCTTTATAGACGGTATTTACGACCCCCAAAATGGCGCTAGAGCAGCTGAAGCGAGAGCTAATGGTGCAGATAGCAACATTGCTATTCGTGACTACATTCTGACTAACTCTGCCAGCGACCCTTTTGTTGACGCGGCAAATGGGATCATAACAGGTGACCCAAGTAGTGACCCGTTAATGGAGTTTGCGATTAATACGCCAATTAACAACGACGAAGAACGTGTGGTAGATGGCTTCGAGTTCAATGTTCAGCATTTCTTTGGTAATTCTGGTTTTGGCGTAATTGCTAACTACACTGCGGTAGATTCAGACTTAGAATATGACAATTTGTTGCTGGAAGATCAGGCTGCCATTATTGGTTTGAGCGATACAGCGAACTTGGTGGGTATATATGAAGACCATGGGTTCTCGGTGCGTTTAGCCTACAACTGGCGAGATAAATACTTGTCTTCGCGTGGTCAGGGAACCGGTGCAAACCCTGAATACCAAGAAGACTATAACCAGTTTGATTTGAACATTGGTTATGAAGTCCCTCAAGTTGACGGCCTGCGGGTATTTGTTGAAGCGCTTAATATTACCAACGAATATACCAGAAGACATGGTCGTTCAAGCTATCAAGTGTTAAACGTTACTCAAACCGGCGCTAGATACAATTTAGGCGTTGCATATAAGTTCTAAACTTATAATGAGTTTTTGTGTGTGATAAGGGCTGTGTAGTGCAGCCCGTTTTTTAGGACGCGACTATTGCTAATAAGTCTTTATATCGATTAGTATTTAGTCGCTCTGTATCCTTTTGGTTATGTTGGAATGCAAATAAAACAAACTCGAGTAGTTATTGTGGGTGGCGGCACAGCTGGTTGGTTAACAGCTGGTGTAATCGCGGCTAAGCACAATTGTGCATCGAGCGACGCGGTGTCAGTCACATTAATAGAAGCACCCAATATTCAATCCATTGGTGTAGGTGAAGGCACTTGGCCTTCAATGCGCGCTACGCTTAAGTCAATGGGCATATCAGAAAGCGATTTTATTCGCCAGTGCGATGTTAGCTTCAAACAAGGCTCAAAGTTTGTTGGTTGGCACCATGGTGCTAACGAAGTGTATTATCACCCTTTTACCAAACCCGTTGGTGCAGGTGACATCAACCTTTCTCTTCACTGGCAACAGTACCGGCAACAAATCAGTTTTGCTGACGCCGTATGTCCACAAGCCAGTTTTACCGATAACGGTATTGCACCAAAGCAAATATCTACTCCTGAGTATTCATTTGGTCTCAATTATGGTTATCACTTAAATGCAGGCAAGTTTGGCGACTTTATTCGCAAGCACTGTATCAATAACTTAGGCGTACAGCATGTGCTTGGTGAAGTAACACATATTCAAAACGACCAAGAAGACTATGTGTGCGGCCTACAGCTTGCTGATGGCAAGCAAATTGAAGGTGACATATTTGTTGACTGTACCGGGTTTAAAAGCCTGTTGTTAGGTGAGCACTACGGTGTGGCGTTTCAATCCAAAAAACACATATTGATGAACGACACGGCAATTGCTGCTCAGGTGCCCTATGCTGATACCAATAGTCCAATTGCGTCGTTTACCACAGCCACAGCAAAACAAAACGGTTGGACATGGGACATAGGCTTATCTTCAAGGCGCGGAGTGGGCTTTGTTTATTCCAGTGCTCATACTGACCAATGTGCGGCTGAGCAAACACTGTTGCATCATATTCACAAAACAGGTGGCGGTGATATGAGTGCATCCGATCTAAGGCGCATTGATATTAACCCGGGCCATCGAGAAACGTTTTGGCATAAAAATGTAGTCGCCATTGGCTTATCTGCAGGTTTTCTTGAACCCCTAGAAGCTTCTGCCTTAGTGTTAGCAGAGCTTTCAGCTAAAATGCTAGCCGAGCAACTGCCAACAAATAGGCAAATGCTAGCGATTATAAGCAAACGTTTTAATCGTACGTTTTTGTATCGCTGGCAAACCATTATCGATTTTTTAAAGTTACATTACGTGCTAAGTGAAAGAGATGATTCTGATTATTGGCAAGACATGCGGGCGAATGCCAATAATAGCGATAATTTGAATGAGTTACTTGATTTGTGGCAGCATCAGCCGCCCGACAGTTACGATCATTTGCGTGTAGACGAAATGTTTCCTGCGGCGAGTTACCAATATGTGCTTTACGGCATGAATTTTAAAACACATGTTAGTCAACAAGCTCAGTTACAAGTTGAAACAAGCAGGGCAAATCAGCTATTTCAGCAAAATAAAAACGAATTAGAAAAACTCAAGCGGGCATTGCCAACGAACCGAGATTTACTCAATAAAATACAACAGTTCGGCTTGTCCAAAATATAGGTAGTTACCATGGCAAATGATGTTTTACTCAACAATATTGATCATAAGGATCTGAAGGTTATCACCCGGTTTGGTGAAAAATATGGCGACAAAGTTTGGCACGTTCCTACTTTTCCGCTTGAGTTTAGAACCTTGCAGGCTGAGTACCCAATTATGTTTCAAAAGAGCGCTGAAACCGGGCAGTTTTATCCGGTTGTTTTACTTGGCTTTGAGCAAGGTGAAAATTTATATTTAGAAGGCGAAACATGGAACGCAGGCTACGTACCTTTAATGATTAAGCGCCAACCGTTTTTAATTGGCGCGCAGCGCTACACAGAAAACGGCGAAGAAAAGCGTCGCTTGGTTATTCACATTGACCTTGATAACCCGCGAGTGAGTGAGGCCGAAGGCCAGCAATTGTTTGAAGATTTTGGTGCAAACTCGCCCTATCTTGATCAAGTGGCTTCTATGCTTGAAGCGGTAGATGTAGGCATGCAGTCAAACCACGATTTTATGCAACAACTGCTTGAATTTGACCTGATCGAATCGGTTACCTTAGACATTGAACTGAATAACGGTTCGCGTAATAGTTTGGTGGGTTTTTACACTATTCAAGAAGACCACCTTAATGCCTTAAGTGCAGAGCAAATTAACACCTTACATACCAAGGGTTACTTGCAAGCAATTTATATGGTGATGGCGTCTCAATCGAACATCAGTAAGTTGGTCGATTTTAAAAACAAAGCCGTTGCTCAATAAAGCCATGGATACCTTTTTAAAATGACACAAGCCGAGCTTTCAGGACTGACACAGTTAGGCAGCTTACCTCCCGTTAGGCAAGTTGATAACGTGCGCCCTGATAACCTAAACGATAAGATATTGTGTAGCACTACACCAATAGTGTTAAAAGGCTTTTGTAACAACTGGCCGCTTGTAAAAGAAGGTAAAAAAGGGTCCAAGGCGGCAGCCGATTATTTAATGCAATATTATAAGGGGCAGCCAGTTTCGGCAGGGTATGCTGAGCCAGAAACACAAGGGCGTATTTTTTATAATGAAGCCGTAGACGGGTTTAATTTTAAAGTGGCAACTATTCCATTGCCCACCGTGCTTAAAACCATTTTGGATAACCAAGGTGTGCAGCAACCGCCTACAGCTTACATGGGCTCTACACCGGTAGATACCTTGTTACCCAATTTTCGCGATGCACACAATGCTCAACTTAGTGACAAAAACGCAATGGCGAATATTTGGATTGGCAATCAATCGCGAATAGCCGCGCACTATGATTTTCCCAATAATTTAGCTTGTTGCTTAACGGGCCGTCGCCGTTTTACCTTGTTTCCGCCTGAACAATTGTGCAATTTATATGTGGGGCCTTTAGAGTTTTCGCCCGGTGGCCAAGAAATTAGCATGGTTGATTTTGCCAACCCTGATTTTGATAAGTTTCCTAAGTTTGCCAATGCATTAGCAGCCGCATCGGTGGCTGAACTTGAAAGTGGTGATGCACTATATATGCCAGGAATGTGGTGGCATCATGTGCAAGCGCTAGATGCCCTAAACGTGTTAATGACCCATTGGTGGCTGCCTACAGCGGCGCATTCCGGGCGTCCAATAGATGCTTTACAAATGGCCATTATGAGCATTCGAAATTTGCCGCCCGAGCAGCGCGCAGCATGGAAAAATATGTTTGATTATTACGTATTTGAGCAAGAGCATCACAGCCATAATCATATTCCGACACGCGCTCAAGGTATGCTGCGGGACAACATTGATAAAGCCGCGGCGCAGAAGATCAAGCTGAACTTGATTGAAAAGTTAAAGAGGTAGTATATGAATACAACTACATCACAAAATTCAGTACAAAAAGTGGTAATTGCCGGCGGTGGCACCGCAGGTTGGATGGCTGCAGCCGCAATGGGCAAGTTAATTGGCAAAAATTTAGATATTACCTTGGTAGAATCTGATGCCATTGGCACTGTAGGCGTGGGCGAGGCCACTATTCCTACCTTGCATGTGTTTCATCGCTTGCTTGGCATAAGAACTAACGAGTTAGTAAAAGCCACCAATGCAACGTTCAAACTAGCCATTTCGTTTGAAGGCTGGCGTGATATTGGTGAAAACTATGTGCATTCATTTGGGCACATAGGCCAAGACTGCTGGGCCGCAGGTTTTCAACATTTTTGGCTCAAAGGTAAACAAAAGGGCTTTAGCGTAGATGAAATTGGCGATTATTGCGCCGAGCATTTGGGTTCGCGCCAAAACAAATTTGCCATAACGCCGAAACAAGAATACAACCACGCCTATCATTTAGATGCCTCGTTGTACGCCAAGTTTTTACGCAATTTTGCCGAAAAGCATGGCGTAAAACGCAAAGAAGGTAAAATTGATAAAGTGAACGTTAACCCTGAAAGTGGATTTATTGATTCGCTAACCTTGGGCGATGGCAGTGTTATTGAAGGCGACTTGTTTATAGATTGTACTGGTTTTAGAGGCCTGCTTATTGAAGAGGCCTTGCACACCGGGTTTGACGATTGGTCACATTGGCTACCCAATGATCGCGCCGTTGCAATGCAAACTGCAAATGTGGGCGAACCAGTTCCCTATACCCGTTCAATTGCGCGCTCAGCAGGTTGGCAGTGGCGTATTCCACTGCAAAGTCGCACTGGCAATGGCTATGTATTTAGTAGTAAGCACATGTCGGAAGACGAGGCCACACAGCTACTTATTAACAATGTTGAGGGTGAGGCGTTAACCGACCCACGTATTATTAAATTTAAAACCGGCACACGCAGACAGCATTGGAATAAAAACTGCGTTGCTATAGGTTTGTCGAGTGGCTTTATTGAGCCGCTAGAATCAACAAGCATTCACCTTATTCAGCGCAACATTACGCGCTTGATACAAAACTTCCCGTCCGGCGGCATTCATCAAGTCGATATTGATCAATTCAACAATCAAACCATGTTTGAAATAGACAACATACGCGACTTCATTATTTTGCATTACAAAGTAACTAATCGCAGAGATTCTTCCTATTGGAACTATTTACGCAATATGTCTATTCCCGATTCGCTCGCCCATAGAATTGATTTGTTTAAGCGCACCGGCAAAGTGTTTAAGCAGTTAGATGAATTGTTTGGCGACAGCTCTTGGTTGCAAGTAATGATGGGACAAGGATTAGAAGCAGAAAGTTATCACCCCATTGTAGACATGATGGACGATAACGAGCTGCAAGCGTTTTTAGATGGTATTCATATGTCGGTTAGAAAAAAGGTTGATGCCTTGCCCACGCACAACGACTTTATTCAGCGTTATTGCAAGTCAGATGTTGCATAACTCAGCCAGCGTTGTTGTAAACCGCGATATTCAGCCCGATATTCGCATTATTGGCAATGAAAAAACGCCCATTATTGTGCTAGATAACTTTGCACAAGACATAACAGATATTAAGCATTATGCCTGTGACTCAGCCTTTAAAACGGTACAGCAAAAAGAGTCCTATTATCCGGGCTTAAGAGTACCGTTGCCCAAGCAATATGTGATTGATGTGGTATCACCGCTTAATTCACTGATTAAAAGCTTGTATAGAATACCCAGTCACCTGAAGGTTCGCCCAAGCAATGCGGCTTATTCGTTAGTGTCTACGCCGGCCGAAGATTTAGCGTTGCGTCAGCGCATTCCGCACTTTGATGGCGTAAGCCCCTATTACTTTGCGGTGCTGCATTATTTAGCAGACGGGCCGCATGGCGATACCGCGTTTTTTCGCCACAAGCCAACGGGGTTTGAACGAGTAGTTGAAAGCCGCAGAGCAAGCTATTTAAATGCTGTACAGCATTACTTTGATACCCATGGCGAGCCTTCCCCACAATACTTCACAGAATCGACTGACCATTATGAAATATTCGACCAAATTGCATATAAGCCTAATAGGTTAGTGATTTACCCTGGCATTTTACTGCACTCTATTTTGGTGTCTTCAAAGACCGATATTGACCCTAACCCCGCTACCGGTAGGTTAACGGCTAATATATTTATTGAATTTAAATAGTGTGGCTTGCCATTATGAAAGCGGTTGCATCTAACCAAGTTTGGGCTGGCTATGTGGCCTATCTGAGAACGGGGCAAGGTTGGATGTACCTAGCTATTGTTATAAACCGAAGGCTGTTATGTTTTATATGGCTAGTTGGCAGCACCACATTTTACCGTTGATGTCTTTGATGTTGATTACTGATACCAGCACTTAAAATTGCAGATTGCTCATACCTGCCTATAATGTATAGTCTTTTGTAGCCGATACCCTTATACTTTCTTGCTGAAATCCTCTCTCTGCTTCAAGGTATTATTTTACTTTTTCAACACATAGAGCATTCTAGCGCTCTGCTAGACTCAATGTATGCTATGTAAAATTGAAGTAAAAAGCGTATCTTTTCAAATTAAATGGTTACTTCTTGATAATACCTGTCTCAGAAGGGAATCGGAAAAAATGCTAAATTAGGCTTATTAGATGAAAATAAAAAAAGCACTGTTTATTTCAACATCCACAGAGATAGTAATAAGATTAATTAGTCTAACTTCAGTTGTGTTTTTCGCTCGCTTACTTACTCCTGATGAACTTGGGGTGTTTATTATTGCGTCGTCAGTAATGTTTGTAGCATCTGAATTCAGAATGCTTGGAGCCCATACTTATCTAGTTAGAGAAGAGCATATCGACAGCTCTAAAGTTGGCTCTGCAATTGGTATTTCTATATTGATGTCATGGGGCTTGGCGCTATTCTTGTCGCTCTTATCGCCAGTTATTGCAAGTTTTTACGGAAATGATGACCTTGTTTTTCTCATTTTACTGCTATCAATTAGTTTTTATTCTTCACCTTTCACTAGTACAACAAGCTCCCTACTTTCACGGGAACTAAAGTTTGAGAAATTATTTTTTCTGCAAACATTCGGTCCTGTTGTGGGGCTTGTTGTGTCTATCACGCTTTTGTATCAAGGGTACAGTTATGAAGCTCTGGCCATTGGCCAGGCAATGCAGGGACTCGTTGACCTCCTTGTTTCATGGTTTATTCGACCATCATCTATGTCCTGGAAACCCAATTTGGTCCACATACGCAGTATCTTTAGAGTGGGGGCTTATACGTCTCTCATTAATTTAGTAAATAGGTTGGGTGATGTAATTCCCGACTTAATATTGGGTCGCTTGGGAACAACAGCATTTGTTGCTATCGTCTCAAGAGCAATAGGCCTGCAACTTTTTATGCGAGACATACTCCTTAAAGGAGTCTCTAAAATAGCGCTTCCTTACATTGCTATTCAATCAAGAGAACAAGGCAATTTAAAAGAGTACTTTCTCAAAACCACAGACATGGCATTGGTATTCGTAGTACCTCCTATCATTGCAGGGTCGGTAGCATCTGAAACACTAATATTTTTGTTATTTGGCTCTCAATGGGAAGCGTCTGTTCCATTGGCTGAATGGTTAGGTATATGGATGTTTATAAAGTGCGTTCACTATTTTGCTGAGCCTGTTTTATTAGCTGTAAAAGCCGAATCTGAACTTTTTTGGTGCAGGCTTGCTGGTTTAGTTGGACTTGCGATCCTTCTAGCATTAACAGCGGAGTATGGAGTGACAGGGGTGGCGCTTTCATTTATTTTGTCTGCGTCGTTGGATTTTGTATTGTTTACTTTCTTACTCAAAAAACATATTCAACTAAGCTTTATAGATTTAGTGGTGAAGGTCAAAACATCAGTCCTTATTTCTTTATTATTGGTGAGCATAGCGTTTGTCATCCGAGAATATCTTGTGAGTGGCCTATCAAACTATCTACAGTTTGGTATTTACTTAGTTTTACTCACACCAACTTGGCTTGCACTTGTGCATATATTCAATCACCCAATAAAGAAACATCTGAATCTATCGTTAAAATGAACCCGTTTATTGGTTCTTAAACTATATTGCTACATTGGGTACTGAACGAATAGTAAGTTACAACACACTACCTTGTGTAATATATTAATGTTTGCTCACGGAACATCAGTATTTGCGTTAAATAATAGGGGACTTTGATTTGAGTTCAGAAAATTCATATTTTTTTATCACTGAAACAATGGGATTCGGCGGTACAGAAATACATACTATAGGGCTTATTACGCATTTATTGAATAAACACGCAAAGGTGCGCCTCATATGTTGTCAACATGGCATTTATCAAGAGAAAATTGATCACCCTTCATTAGCGATAGAATCTCATCAGCTCTCTGTTGATAAAATTGGCTTACATAACATTACGCAATGGAACAAACTTGTCAAAGGCCAGCGTAAAAGTGTACTCATTCTACCAAAAGGCCGTGCAGAACTATTTGGCATTTCAAGTTTATTGTATTTATGGTGTAAGTTTAAAAAAATTGTATATATTGAACATTCCGAGGCAGATGAAATGCCAGCCAAAAGTTCAAAAAAATATATGGGTGGCGCAATTAGCGGGCTTGGTTTTTGGTGGTTCAAAGAAAAACTTCGAAGAATGCTGATTGGCATTTTTGCTGATAAAATTATTGCGGTGAGTAAACCTGTCGCAAAGCGTTTAGTGCACGATTATGGTTGGAATAAACAAAAGATTACCGTTGTTGAAAATGGCGTTTCTCCTTCTAAATTTCAAAAGGATCTTCAGTTAGGTTTAGCTTTTAGAAAAAAACTCAATGTAAGCAATGATACGTTTATATTTGGCATGCTTACTCGCCTTGACCCACTAAAAGGCGTAGATAATGCAATTCGTGCATTTGCTCAATTTTTAGAGAGTCAACCCGAACTAACTAATGGTATTTGCAAACTAGTAATTGTAGGAGAAGGCCAAGAAGAACATAACCTTAAGTCGTTAGTGAGCTCATTAGGCGTATCTGATTCTGTTATTTTTTCTGACTTTATTGAAGAGCCAAAAATTGCGTTATCTTGTTTTGATACAGTGCTTTTCCCTAGTCGAAAGGAAGGCCTGCCACTTTCACTTCTAGAGGCTATGGCGTGCGAGTGTTTGCCCGTGGTTAACAATGTTGGTGGCATGCCAGGTGTTGTTGACAACCCCTTGTTAATAGCTGAGCTGGGAAATACTGATACGTTAACCCATTGCATGCGCAATGCTATGCGTATGACGAGCGCAGAAAAACAAAATCTCACTGATTATTATAAAACCAAAGTGAATGAAGAATATGATGAGGCTAAAACGTATGAAAAGATTGCAAAGATTGTGCAAAACTAACCAAATCAGTATATCTGCTTGTTATAAACGTCGACACGCTTTTTAGCCTCGTTTATACACTTATTTTTTGCTAAAAATCCCACTTATATGTTGGGCCGTCCATCCATAACAATGCCAAGCGTCTGAAAACGATTTCCAATATTTCCTACTACCTTTCTTGCCCGCAAGCACTTGTAGCTGCATTTTTATCATGTTTTCAAACAAGGCCCTAACAACCCACTTAGGAAAATTATGCTGACCGTTGAACTCTAAATCTTCAAGCACTTTTGTACGTCCCATTCCCACTAATTGTTGCTTTAAGCTTGATGCAAGAAGTCTTTCTTCAGGAATAATATGTTCTAGCTCAACTCCTTCTACCCACTCACCATTTTTGTTTTCCATAACTAATTCGCGCATATAAACGTGCTCTTCACCCAAGAGTCTTTTATTGCCCGAAACACCCAGCAACGTGTTGAATTTCTTGTCATTCACAATCGCTTTATTAATTGCAAAATTGGCACCCATAGGAAAAATGGCATTATCGATAGATATTTTATAATCTTGAGGCAAGTCGATACCGCAGAACCCTGTACCTATCATCGGGATGCTCTCAATTTGTTCAATAGATGGCGTTTTAAGAAATCTAGGACTAACCGCACCACCTGCGAATGCTATTTCGGGTGCAAGCTTAGAAATAGCGTCACACCAATTTGCAACCCATGACGGTTTTATACTTACATCGTCATCAGTAAACAAAATCCAATTATTTTTTGACTGTTCTAAGGCTGTATTTCTGGCAAAAGATAAGCCCTGTCTTTTCTCCAAAAAATAATCTATCTGAAATGGAAGTTTAGCGTTGCTTACTACCTGCTTGGTATTGTCAGTAGAATTATTATCCACTATCAAAAGATTAACGTCACAATTTGCTGGAAGTACGCATTTTTCAAACTCGTTCAACAAACGTTTTAACTCTTCAGCTCTGTTCCAAGTACAAATTGCGATAGTGAGTTTCATGAAATTAGTGTCCTTGAATTGAGAAAGTACAAAATTTTTATCCGCTTGATAGTGTCTGAATAAAAGGGTTTGCATTAACGAACATCTTTATCGCTCGTAGTGCTTACATAAGACCTACAAACTATAGTCAAAAAGGTCAATTATTTAGTTGCGAGTATAAGAATAATTAATGTGATTTACTACCCTTTGTATCAGCTGTTTTAAGTCAAGTTGGTTTATTTAAAGTTATGTTGGGTTTGTGCATATATGAATTGCGGATCTTCAGATTCATATATGCACGAGCGGTTCTTACTGAACATTGGTTGCTATTTTGATGGTGTGGTTAATTAATGGTTGGGGTGAGATTATTCAATATTCTGGATCTTCTTGTTGTTATATTTTAAAAAATTTATACTAATCAATGTTATAGGTTTACTATTTATGGCGGATACTTATTTATGTCACCAATAAGTCACCATCTATAACTCTCTCCGATTTCATCAAAGTCCATTGTTAAATTATGAATCAAAAAATAAGAATGTGCCAACCCTTTACAATCACGAAAATATAGTTATCCTGGGCTTAAACTTTTTTTGGTTTAATGGATTTGAAAAACACGATAAATGTAATCGACTTGTTTGCTGGCCCAGGTGGTCTTGGCGAAGGCTTTTTTTCATATAAAGATTCTAACGGAAATTACCCATTTAAAGGATTAGTTTCAGTTGAAAAAGATATTCATGCCCACGCAACTTTAAAATTGAGGGCGTTTTTTCGATTACTCAAAAAAGCTGATATCGAAATACCAGATGAATATCACCAGTACGTGACTGGAACATCGTCTAGCCCAGCTTCGGATTTAACTGTTGATATTTGGGAGCAAGCAAAAAAAGAAACGCTTTTGTTAGAGCTAGGCAAAAATACTGACTCGGACAGAAAGCTCTTCACGGGCATAAAAAACCAATTAAAAAAGACGAAATCAAACGAGCTAACTCTTCTTATTGGCGGTCCTCCATGTCAAGCATATTCACTAGTAGGAAGGGCCAGAAATAAAGGCAATAAAGACTACAAACCTGAAGAAGACAACCGACACTTCTTGTACAAAGAATACCTTTCAATAATGGAAGTCTTTTCTCCAGACATATTTATAATGGAAAATGTCAAAGGCATGCTATCGTCGCAAATCGACGGAGGTCCTGTTTTTGAGCAAATCGTAAGAGACTTAGAGGGCTGTTCGACTGGATATACACTCTATAGTTTGAAGACAGGCAATAGATTTATCGGTGGCGTTTCGAATCCCAGAGATTTCGTTCTCAAATCTGAGGATTATGGTATTCCCCAAAATCGTCACAGAGTAATAATTTTAGGGATAAAAAATAGTTCAAACAATAACTTTGATGAGATCCCAGCGTTGAATAAGGTTGATAAAATAGCGGTAAAAGACGCTATTGAAGATTTGCCTTCAATTCGTAGCCCACTCTCCAACAGAGGTATAAGTTTCAATGAAGATTCAGCTGAGAATTGGTTGAGAAATTTGGATGATGGTATCAATTCATTAATAAAGGCTGCCAGCTTTGAAATGAAAATGGTCAATGCTCTTAAATTAAACTTGGAACTATTGAAAACCTCAAGATTATTTACTACTAGCACTGCAAAATATAAAAAAGTAAAAAATGCTTCAATGTATACCGAATTTGTAAAGGATTCTCCCAATAGGGTTATCACCCATCATGAAGCTAGACCTCATATGGATACAGATTTATTAAGGTATTTCTTCTGCGCAACATATAGAGAAGTTTATGATAAGAATGCTAGGGCTAACGATTTTCCCGTATTCCTAGCGCCAAAACATAAAAACTGGAATAGTGGGAAGTTTGTAGATCGATTCAAAGTGCAAAGCCTAGGCTCGCAATCCAGTACAATTACCTCTCACATAAGTAAAGATGGTCACTACTTCATTCATGGCTCGGCATTTCAATGTCGCTCTTTAACAGTTAGAGAAGCAGCAAGAATTCAAACATTTCCTGATTCGTATCATTTTATGGGTAAACGAACAAACCAGTTTCATCAAGTTGGTAATGCAGTTCCGCCATTGTTAGCAAAGCAGATTGCTAGGGTTGTAAATGAATTGTTTGTCTTACAAGCTAATTAATATGAATCTGTGTGGTTAGCAAGGGAAGTTTGTCTGTCTAATTACCCCGCGACTTTACCGTAGCTAAGAGATCAGTTAATAATTATTCTTTCAGTTTGTATGACCTTTAGCGAATTGGAGCAATGTGTTTTATTATCTTGGAATGACGGTCCTCTAACTTCATTGTTTGAAGGAGCTAGAACTGTAAATACCCCATTTGTGGCACAGCAGATTGGAAAGTAGTAATTAGATATGGTGGCTCATATCTAATCTGACACTGTACGTTGAAGGTCTCGACTTGCCCAAACAGCCGGCATTAGACAAGGAGCGGACGTTCAAAACGCTCGCATTTGCGTCTGGTTCGGAGCGCAGCGAAAATCCAGTCCGACAATATACGCTTGTTATATGTGTTACATGGCACATACTTTATAACTATCTCTTTAATGCTCTAAGTTGCATCATTTTTGTTTCGCCATATGGGGTTAACGACCAATATGTTCCACTATCTTTTATACTTCTTTTCTTTTCGCTCTTGGCTACCAAACCCAGAGCTACAAATTGAACTTTCAATGTTTGAAAATCTACGCTATTAACATTGAGGGTTCTTGGCCGTCGATCTGTTTGCAGCTTTAAATACTCATTAAGCTCATTTCTCAGAGTTGATTCGCTTGACTCGTCAAGCATTAGCGGCGCAAGCAAATAAAAACAATCATTCCAAGTAAGCTCTACTGAAGACTCGTGTTCACCACCGTGATAGTACGAATAATTGAGTACAAAAACATCACTTCCCTGTTGCAGCCCTTCAGAACCCTCAGGGGCTGTTGTTCTAGCTTTTTCTAGCAGTGTCTTTAATTCGTCAGCTTCCTTCCGAAGTCTAGCTATTTCTGCATTTGCTTCATCAGATGAAGCTAGATTAGCTCTAATCCAACCTGTTTGAGGTTTGCTTCTTATTAACTTGACCAAACTTCTAGACACCTGAGAGCCAAGCTCAGCTGGTGAAGCCCAAAAACGACACATTTTCTTTTGTACCAAATCACGAAACGCATTTAGCTTTTCAATTGATTCAGGGACATCTTCAGATTTCCCATTCTCAATCTTTGAAACATCAGAGTGTAAAAATGAGATAATTGGTATGTTTTGCTCTAATGCATACTCGTATTCCATTTGCGTGTAGCTTTTCCCTTCTGGGCCAATTGACCCATATCGACCAGCTTGAATAAGAACGTAGTAATCACAATCATCAATTAGCCCTTTTATCAATGTCCACTGATCATCATCAGCCGCTGGAAATAACTCCATACCCACTGGAATACAATCTAATTCTAATAGCGCCTGCATGACTTCCTGTCGCTCTTCAATTAAGTCACTAAATGTAGAACTTACAAATATTTGGTATTTTTTTTCCATCCTATCTCTTTAATGAAGTCAATTATTCTTAATGACACATAACGCCCCGTTTAAGGGGCAGAAACGCATGGGCTATAATGCGAAGCAGCCCATGTCTTTGTGTCTAAGTGCGCGCCAGCGCACGACTTAAAACGTTTGTTATATTTTCAACTCGACCCAATCTTTGCCGTCGTGAATTTCAAACTTTGTAAGTTCTTGTTCAACGAAAGGAGCTGAAATTTCACAATATTTTTCAGCAGGACAAACAAGAGTTTCAACCACCTCAAATTGATTGTTCCTAAGTTTCTCTATGGTAATGGTGTGGCTAGCATAAAATTTTTCTATAGATTTACTACCATTTATTTTAATCGCTTTGACTACACCATCCACTTTACCTTCATTTTTAACAACGAAAGTTTGTAAATTCTTTTTTGTTCGAGAATGTTGCATTGTTCCATGATCAATTAGCACAATGCTAGCATCCGACTTTAACGAGTCAAAAAGCCAATTGGATAAACCAGCACCGAATGATGATGAGATGAAAACAGTAAATAATATGAACCAGTTATTGTTTTTTGGTTCTTTGTTATCGCAAGACAATTAATCTCTCCTTGAAAATATAACAATTTAATAGTGACCGATTGGGTCATTTTTCTACCAGCAATCGTCTCATTTGTATCCTATGTGTATTTTTATCAAATTACCTAACCCATTGCTAGACATATTCTTTTTTGCACATATCTTAAGTGGTCTAAGGTGATATATGACCAATTGGGTCATTTGTTTGAATATAGGAGAACTTTTATTGAACTGTATATAAAATCAGTATCTATTCAAGGATGAATCATGAAAACTCGCTCACAATATTTAAACTCCATCGCCGATGTTATACTAAGTCGTCAATATTCGCTTAGAACAATTGACATTTATTTGAAATGAATAGTATCATTTATTCAGTTTCACGCTAAACGCCATCCGGCTTCAACGGGAGATAATAATATACGGTGTTTTTATTTAGCATCCAGTCGACTTCTTGGTGAAGCAATACAGGCTAGACTAAAAAAAAACACCAAGGTCCGGTATACGTACACAAGAGACGGTCAGAATTTATTCAGCCCCGAAATTGAATCTTTTAGATCAAATGATGACTAATCCAAATTAGACTATGAATTATGTAGATCATATGTCTCAATAAATTCTCTATGGTACTCTTTTGATTGTTCTAGCAATTCTCGATAGGTTTTTACGAAAACCTGACCTGTTTCGAAATATGTTTTTTCTTTAGATTTAAAACGCCTATCAGCAGATTTTTGTCCCCCAACCACGTAACATACCACTCTCGAAAAACCAGTAGCTGAAGCAAATTTTTCTTCTAAAAAGGATGCATAATCGTAGGCTTGCTCTAATGCTTTATAATCAACTGTGTAAGCACTTCTTTTAATTTCTATAACATATAGAATTTCGCCTAATGCATTACTACACAAAAAATCAATTCGTCTATCTTTTTCATTGAGCGTTTCATCAGGATAACTTTCTTTTAGAAGGTTTGAATATGTAACCTCATCTCTAAATTCTAAAATTCTTGGGTCAAGCAACCAAGAAAATTTCTTTAAGAAATTATGAAGAGTAGGTACTTCTTTAGTGTCTGTTTCAATGTAGTGTTCAAATTGCTTAATGACCTCAACGCGAGAAGTTGCTAAATCTCGATATTGTTTAGATTCGATAGCTTTCCAATCATCCATCAGCCCTAGTAACTTAGGAATATCTTCATCACTTGTAGATATCTGTGCAATTTTATCTGCATACTCTTTGTAAGCTTGGTTATTAAACTTACCAATTACACTATCAATTATTTTAGCTGACTCAGCTATATCAATATTAGAATTTTCTAAAATCGGGTTTATTATTTTGTCGCTTAAGTCTCTCTCAAAGGTCGGTAGTTTTGATTTCCATGTGTCTATTCCAATATTATGGGAAGTCTCAACTAACCTTTTCTTTTCAATACCTCTCTTCTTCTTCCATTCAACACCAACCTTTCTAATTATTTTTTGCAAGTATTCTTGGAGTGAACGAGTTTCTTCGTGCTCCCAGTTAAGTGAATGCCTATCTGTCGATATCACGTCATCATCAAAATCATCTATAAAATCAACTTGCAGGTATCCTGTAACATAGCTGTGAAACTGATCGTTGTCACGCGCACCATAAAAGCTGGCGATATTCACAATTTTACCTCTAGATGTGAGGTATATACCTCTCATTTCAGTATCTTTTACCGGTGTTTTCAAGGTAATAATCGAACCAAGTACCTGCTCCCAATGACTATAGTTTTCATCATATTTTTTATCTGGGAAGTTCCATTCAAACTCTGTATTTAAAGTTCTGAATTTAAGTTCATTTGTAATTTCTACCTGAGAATCACTTTCACTGTTTCTCGTTAAGCAGGCCTTCATTTCACTAAATATAATAAATTTCTTAGATAGACTAAGAGCTATTTCATTTAAATCGAAATTACTTTTTCTTCTAATTTTTTTAAGTTTGATAATTGTACCTGAAGCTGCTGTAGTCGCTTCATTGTGTGATATCAAATCAGGTGAGTATTCATTACCACGACTTTTTTTTATTTCTACCAAGTTCATTATGAAATGGTTCTTCAAGCCATTCTTTATGGATGTTACTTCTATCTCGTCGCATATACCAAATACAGATAACTTACCAAGTCCCTTTTTACCAATTACTGGTCGACCTTTAACGCTATTTTGTCTTTGTGTTTCCTCTCTTCTATTGCGGCCAATGACTAAATATTTATCGTTTAATTCATTAAACGTCATTCCCTCGCCATCATCTTTATAGACAATTTCTTTATTATCGCCACTTTCCATAAAATCAATGGCAACATTATCCGCATCAGCATCCCAAGAGTTACTAATTAACTCTGAAAGTACACTTGGGAGTTTCGAATACAATGAAACACCTAAGTGCTCGATTGTGTTAGGGTCAAACTTCAACACCAAAGATTCACTCATACTTAATCCCTTTTTAAAGTTTACAATCTTTATTTTTTATTTGACTGCTCAGTTGTAATTCGTGTGTCACTATCATCTCCAAGTTGTTCAAGAAACATTCGACCAATGACTTCGTTAGAAAATCTATCCCAATCCACGATTATATTAGCTTTTTTGCAGACAAAGAAACCTCTTTCTTTTAGCGATGATTCATATCGTGCAAACAACTTAAAAAACCTAAAAGATATCTGATCAAGCTCTTGATACAAGTTTCCCTCGTTAGTAAAACTCAAGATAGCTCCTTGGTAGTCAAACTACAGTTAACATTTTTGCGGAATAATCAGACGCGAAAAAATCGTTAAGTTCAGCAGAGTCCTTGATGGCTAACCACAACTCTTCTTTTTTAGAGTATTCACCAAAATCATCACTTAGGGAATATTGTTTGATCAAATCATTCATCAAGACAAGGAGTTGTCTCAAATACTCCTTGAACTCTTCACTTAAAACCTCTTTTTTCCATAGACTTTCTAGTTTGAATTGATTTTCATTCAAAACGGACCACATATAAATTGACGCTATCGAATAAGGAACAACCGCTGATCTCAATTGGCCGATTGCATTCTTGCCCTGACCATATATTTTTTCCATATTCCGGAAGAGTATTATTTTGGATATTAAGCTTTCGTAGAAATTTCGGTCTATTTCGATGCCATTTGAATCCTCAGGCTCAATAGACTCGATGAATAAACGAAATATCTTTTCCCCTCCTTTTTTTACCAAGTGTGGGCTGTCACCCCATGCACAATAGTATTTGGCAAGTAATTCTTTTGTAAATCGTCTCTCAGTTGGGAATGTTTCTTTTAACTTGTTAGCGTTATTGCTCTTCCTCGCTTGGGTATTGAAATCACCTTTGGCTCTTTCAAAGAACCATTTCTTACCAGATGGCGTTAAAACTGTCTCACTCAATGATTTCAGTTGTATCAGCTTAGGGCTTCGTGATCTTAAATCGACTCTGGAGACCCTAGATTGGCTGTTCGAAAATTCACTGATTTTAGAGATCAAATCATCAAGATCCTTTGCCTTACTGTTTTTGGCTATATTGATCTTCGCCATGACCTTCACATTACTTATATCAAGCCCATCTTTGCTTGAAAAATAGATTGATGCTGTTGTTTGCCCGCCATTTACAATTTGAAAGTCTTCAAGGCTCTCTATATAAAGTGATTTTTTGTGGTATCCAGTCTTAGCACTAGTAGCTGTTATTGTAAGTCCATTGTTGTATGCAATAAATTTCTCTGGTTCCTCTTTAATAGTTTGTCGCAAGCCTCTATTGACGCCTTTAAACTGAAGAAAAGAGCGAACATTTTTCTCTAATAGTTGGCTTGAATATCTTTTGTATAAATCAGCTAAAATAGATGCGTCTAAGACACATAGGTAAGATTCAAAATCAGATTCATCGGCCGCTTTAATTACTTCGATGTTACGCCCAATAACGTCTTTAAAAATGACCTTAAGGGGTTCTGCTCTGCCTTGAGACGCAAATACATTTGCTAGATAATTTAAGTCTATAACTCTTCTTACATAAAGGATCTCTTTGGTTTTGGTGGTTTTACCGTCTGTTTTATGGGTGTAACTTTTTGGTTCTTCTTTAAAGTGAATACTTCGTAATTGTGGTTCTTCACCTCTGAATGATACTGTCGCAGACAGGGTAATTAAAAATATTTCAACTACGTCGAACTGAACAAATCCCTCTTCACTTGCAAGCTTAGATGTTAAGGGTCTAATCGGTTCTGATTCTTGAATATTTTCTAGTTTTTGCTGCAAAGCAGAAGACACAAATCTAACTGCACGTTTGAATTGTTCTTCATAAACATTTCGCTGAGATATTAAATATTCTTCAGAATTCAAATTGAGAAAGCTCTCGTCAACAATGAATAATTGGAGTCGCTCTCCAGTATTGTTTATCGAGTAACCATTGACTTTTATCTTGTTGTCAGGAGAAACATAATAAGCGTGACTAATGTCTTCAGAATCGACCACCTTAGTTTCAAGTAAAAGTGGCATGATCTCATCTAAGATCACACTTTGTTCTACAAAACCATCATCATCTAAACTTGCGTTTAGTATGTCGTCCCTTGCTATTTTTGCATCATCTATTTGCATTTAATAAATTTCTTGTCCAATTCGGTATTCGGTCAGCTCGTGGAGATTTAACCTATATTTTACCCCAGATATAGCGTCTGGTAGTTTTGAGTCAGTAATTTTTGGAAAGGCTTCGTCACTACAATTATATACTTCATGCTTTTTCTTAATAAATTTAAGATGTGAGTATTTAGATAGCCGATCTTCATCTAAATTTTCTTTCTCTAAAGCAGAAAGCAAAGCTGTATAGTCCGCCCTATTGTCTAAGATTAGCTGTTTTAGCAAAGTAAATAGGTCCAAAAGTGCAAGTCCAAACTCTGATTCTAGAACTGAAATTACTGAAAGCTCAAGTGGCTTAGTTTCCGTTAATTCAAGTTGAAATTCACTGGATATTTTTACTGTTTGCGATGCTAAGAGCTTTGTTTTAACTTCAACAGATTTAGCGTTTAACTCAAAATCATGAGTCGCGTCAAAAGGACCCACCCATGATTTTACTAATTTATCGATTTGTTGAGAGGTATTTTGCCCATTACATAACATTAACAAGTAATCAAGCTCACCCCAAAGCCCCAAAATACGATCTCGACTTAAACTTCTTTCACTAGTTTTGCTAAAAAACACATTCCACTTTATGTATGTCTTTATCAACACTTGGGATGCTTTGACTTCATCAGATAAGTGCTTTATCGATTGATATAGTGAAACCACTAGGTCATCAAACAGACCATAAAAATCAGGGTCAAGTAAGCGGATCATTAAACACCTAGTATCATCTAAAAGTAATAGCTCTACATTATCGTTTCTTAGTGGCTCCGTCATCGATGAAAAAGACTCTGGAAGATGCAGCAAAACTGCACGGTGGTTACTTTCATCCAACGCTAAAAAAAGCTCCAATTCGCTATCTGAATCAAATCGTATTGCGTTTATTCCAGAAATTATATCTTTAGATTTAAGTATGTCCCACTTATCTGACAACTTCATAATTAACTCGCGTCCAATGGCAGATTTTGTTCAATAGTTTCGTTATCCTCTTCGGATATAATGTCCAAATCATAATCCCCTTTAACGTAATCACCGCCTGGGTCAAGTCCTCTTGCTATTGGAGGAAAACCTATTGCCAAGCCAACCAATGGCTCAGTCAATGTTTGATTTTTTTCTTTAAGGAGTTCTTTTATTTCTTTGTGTTCTTCCCCTTTAACCTGATTAAATACATAGAAGGGGTCAAAGAGATAAACGATCAGCGTTCCTTGGCTTTTGGACAACTTTTCTCTATATATATTTTCTGGTTTAGTTTTCTTTTGGGCTTGTGATAAAGCTTCTTTTTTATCGAGAGAAGGTTCTTTACTAAGAATTGATTTCACCTTGTTATCCACAAACTCTCTTTCCGCTTCGGAGATGACCTCATCTTCTAACCCAACTTTCATATCTGCACCGCCGCTCATTATGTTGGCAGACGCACCTGATGCTTTAAATCTTTGTTTGTTAGTGAAATCGTCGTAAAAGTGGTTACCCTTAATCTTGGTTGGTCCTTTTCTTACGGCCATTTGTATGTCATGTTCAAGACCTGTGTCGGTTCCCTTTAACAGCCCAAACCCTTTTTCCAAAGAAGCGTTCCCTGTTAGTTTTATAGCTAAGGTCCAAGAGGTAAGTAAATTCTTCTTTTTGCAGTTTTCAATATACTGCTTTAAAAGTTTAAGTCGAGATTCGTCGAAGTTATTGTCAGACTCTAATACTTCTATAATGTCGTCCGCAGTTACGGTTTTTGCGAGCAAAGTACCTTTTTTAGTCGCCCCTTCGAACAGTGGAACTAAAATCTCTTTGAATGATGACCAAACCTTTTGAAGCTTATCTTTGCTTACATCAAATTCAGTAGTCATAACAAGTGAGTCTTGATAAGACCACCGTTCGCTAACGGTATTTTTTAAAATGGAAGGTCTAGTGATTTGGAAAAAACCTGGATGCTTTCGTACTCGAAGTTCAAATTCTCGTGGCGTAGCACCTTTTTCATCCATTTTTTTAAATTCGTCTTTAAGTTCATCAATACATAATGTTGTTGAGTCGTATTTAGAGATAAGCTCGTCTGACGTGAACAGCTTGCAACAATCCAGATACCCTGGGCGATATCCAAACCATCGGCCCATCTGTAGCAAGGAATCAGAATAGTTTGTTGTTCTAACAAAATAGCTAATTGTTAACCCTTCTAATGTGAAACCACGTGATAAGCGGTTACCTCCTATAGCTATCACCTTTCGACCTACTGTTGACGAGTATCCTAGTTCGGATCCTGTCCCACTATTCAGGGCTAGCACATCAATACCATCTGAAGCTTCAATTAATCTAGGAACTAAAGAATCAAAAGACACTGGGCGCATGAACTCATCAAAATAATCATCAGGCAAGAATTGATGAATAGAGCCTACTATTTCGGCACAATAATCAGACCAAACCCTTTCGAACTTTTTATAAATTGACCCAGGAGAATCAGGTTTGTCAGATTTTAGTCTCGTTACTAAGTCATCATAATACTCAGCAATTAAACGTGCTGTTTTATCTTGCCAAGACATGAACCTTGAGACGTGGACTAACATGGTGTTGTGTCGCTGGTAGAGTTTCGAATCAATCAAGGCTTTTCGTCTAGTTTCTCTAATGGCAATATTGATTATGAAACACATGACAGCGTCTTTGAGCTTTTCAGGCAACTTGTTCGGGAAATCATCACTCGATTTAGCAGCTCTTGTCTCTCGTTTGTATTCCTGAAATGTAGCGAAACTTAAATAACTTCCAAACTTACCAACACGTTCATCCCAACTTTGTTTGTTATCAAAACGCTCGACCCCTATTACTTCTCCGTCGTTATCAAGCACTCTACTGGGGAACTCTGAGATATAATCGTCCATAGAAAATACAACGGGCAACTTCTTGCTTGGTTGTAGTGTTTCAAAAATTCTATGAGCACCGATATAATTTGTCGGTGTTTCTAGCAGGAAGATAAAATCTTCAGGGAACAAGTTGTTTACTAATTCAAAGGACACTTCTTTGTTTTGGCCCTTCGATGTATCGATAATTTTCCACATTTCCTCAGATGTATCATTTCTATCTTGAATTACATTTGCAAAAGGAGTTGCGGTATAACCAAGGTAAGATTTCTTGTGAAAAAGCCCAAGTATTGCTCTTATGTGTCCATTTACTTTTGAAGCGTAGTTTTTTCCTTTGTGACCTTCGTTATTTAGTGATGCGTTATCCGCCTCATCATCTATTATCAATAAAGGAATACTGTGTTTAGATTCATCTGGGGGTAGGTTGTCATTTAGCCAAAGAAGTATATTTTTCAAAATACCTACATTCTTTTTACATACAAGAATGTTCGTTTGGTTTAGTGAAAATTTAGCAGTTGCCAGTGGACGGTTAAAGTCCGTATCCTCTGATGTTATAGAGACTACTTGTATTACCCCCTCATTACCTCTATGCCCAAATCCTTGCTTTAAACCTACACCTTTACCATCACCAATTACGTCAGTATCTATTCGCGCTTGAGTTTGTGTTCTTAGGTCGTCCATGATTCCTGAAAATACTATAATTAGTTTATACCCAGCATCAAGAGACCTGTTTATTACAGCGTTAAAGTTACCAGTCTTTCCTGATTGAACGTCTCCATCTACGAGTCCTTTGACGAATGTATGTGATGGACTCTTTGGGTCAGCTAATTTGCTTAGTATTTTTAAACTAGAGCTTTCTATCTCATCAACTATAGAGTCTGAACGACCCAAGCCTCTTAAATATTCTAAATATCGAGACGTATAATTCCACTGTATTTGTTTCTGCTTTGATTCGGTTAACCACGTTTCTTTGTTCTTTGAGAGAATTGTTGGCGGATTAATGGTTGTTATATGGTTTGCTTGGATTTCTTTTCGAACGACTTCAAAGTAACTTTCAAACGTCTCTTTATCTATTTTGGTCCAGCCTAGAGCATCTGCAACAATGGTAACGCTGTCATAAATTTTAGCAAAAAGCTCGGCACGCATTTTGTCCAACGACTCATAGTTCTCAGTCTTAATATGCTCCATGAATTTATCTTTAATCGCACTTTGATATTTAAATCGGTAACTATCCATTGTTTACTCCATTAATTTCAATATTTCTTCAGGAAGGGTTTTAACATCAATGCCCATCTGTTTAATGACTTCTTCTGTTATAAACGACTTACTAAACCCTTGTTCGACTAATTTTTTGATGATATCAGCAAGATCGCCAGTTTGAGCTTCTTCGCATTTATAGTAAGAAACGCTTTCATGCGTATTTCTGATCTTATTTATTGTCGTGTTTATCATTCTGTTTAATAAACGCAACTGAGATTTCTCATTTTTGCCCAATGTCGAAAGCAACTCTTTATAAATTGGGAAACTCTCATTTATTTCTAGTAATGGCCCTTTGTTAGAATGAACCTTTGTCAGCAGTGTTGCCTCTTTTGCTCCACTCTTGTCGTCGAGCCTGTTTATACCACGGTTGTAAAACTCTTTTTCTGCTTCAGAGGTCAATTCTTCAATATACTCTTTAAAGGCGTTCACTAAATCATGCGGTATTATTACTTTTGACTTTGCAACGTTTAGATGTAGCAAATTGTCAGCATTATTCCCAATGTCTACTCTCAGCCGCGCGAGTTGGCGGCGCGGTGCCTTTCGTATTAAACCGTTCCAACCACCATAAATTATTAATCTGTTAGACCGATAAATATAGACACCTTCAAGATCTAATAAGCTTTTGTTAGGCAGGGTCCATACATTTTTACTCACTTTGGAGTCTTTGATACTAGATGAGGGCAGAATAAACCCCTCTAGACGTATATTGTCTTGACCAAAGTCTTTCTGCCGGAATTCTAATTTCCGCAAGGCTTGCTCGGTTTCAGGAAAAGGATTGAATGGTTTGATTTGAGCATTATTTACACGAATGCTTACTTTATTATTCTTCTCTTCTAAGTATCGATGAAATACGATACCTAAATGTTCAGCAGTATTATTAACGATTTCACGTGCCAACGCATTTTTTCTGTTTTGGGGCTTCAAGTAGTTTTCAAACTTATACAGCCCTGACCATACGACAAATGTGTTTGGAATGAACGCTTCAGACTTGTTTAAAAACGCACTATCTAAAGCTTCAAATTCCTTAAGTATCGCTGTTACTTCTTCATCAGTCACCACTAGCATTTGCCATGACTTGGAAGCTACCAAGTGCTCAACATCCCACCTAAGCGCAGAGTATTTTGTGCTACCTTTTTTTCTAGTAATTACAGTGAATTGTCTAGTTTGCGAAAAAGATGCAGCTTTTAAACCTAAACCAAACCTACCAAGATCAGCGGTTTTGCGCATTGTCTCAGGGTTAGAGCTAGGAAACTGCATATTTTGAATTAGTTCTTGGCGCGACATGCCGTCGCCATTGTCGGCAAGAAATAGCTTAAACGGTTCTTTGTCTGAATCGACCAAGACTTGGATATTTGTTGCGTTTGCTGTAATCGAATTGTCGATTAAATCGGCAATAGCTGACTTTAGGCTATAACCTTGTTCAGAAATAGACTTTATTAAAAAATCAGGTCGTGGTACTGCTTCTAAAATCTCCATATTTTTGAAAGACAATCCTATTGCATAGTGGTTACAGCCGAGTTTTTGTAATTGATAAACCAATCCTCAGAGGGGTAGCGCTACTACTTTAGTACAGGTTAAGACATTATCACCAGTTCATTATTTTGTCACTAGTTATCAATGAGATAGTGCTTACAGATAAACTGATACGCTTCTTCAAGAAATGTATCGAAAAAGTTTAATTGTGTTTGTTTCGCTATTTTTGAAAACAACGAAGTGTAAACATATGCTTTCTATACAAAAAAAGGAAACAAATATGCACGATTTAGACAAGCTAAAAGTTGTTTTGAACGACGCAACAGCCATAGTTGTGGACGGTGAGTTTCATTTTATATTGTGTTTCCACGACGATGATGAATTGCTGGTTACACAGGAAGAAGATGAGTTTACGCTACAAGAACTATTGAAGAAGAAAATGAAGGTTTTTCATTTGGTGGAGATTCCTCCAGAACGCTACAAAGTTGATTGCGGGGGTCAGCTTCCTTTGTGCTAAATGAATGTCACCTAGTCGATCGTGAACACTTACGTGTTTTGGTATGAAAAAGTTGTTGTTCTTTCTCGAAAACAGATTCAGTCATATTACGCAAGTCTATTCGGCACTAATTAGAGCGAATAATCGTAATTTCCTTGTCCCCGAACTATGTAATGTTTTAATACTACATAAAGGGAAAATATGAAAAAATCAATCGAAAGCGATGCACAGACAACATTGGAAGAAGTTGTTTTAGCTTTATACGAAGTGATTATATTACATAGGCAAGATACTCCTTTCCAAGGCGATTTTTTTGAGACAGGAGACGAGAGAAAGGCCCAGATTTTATACCACCTCTGGAAACAAATCGGCGACAAAGAACATGCGCAAATTACGGAGGACTTCGTACTCTCTTTTATTGAGGAGGTGAACATTCCTTTCTAGCAGTGGCTTTCAAAAGCCACAGAGCTTCTCGAATCTAGCTAAAAAACCAATCGTTGCATATCCATAGGAACCCTTTATCGGGTTCCTTTTCTATTATATTGCATCTTATATTAAGCAAAACACTCATTTTTCGTATTGCTCAAGCTTATTTGAAACGAAGACATAAAATCTACGGAGCAAAAAATGAGTGAGCAGAAGCAAAAATCGACAAGTCTGTGTCGTGTGTATAAAAGAGAGAGCAAATCACCGTGGCATGATCAAAGCACCGTTCTTTGGTTTGCAGACGTTTTAAACGACAATAACTCCCAGTTAAACCTTGGGTACAAGCACTACATTTATTGTCATCGATGCGCCTACGGAAAGGTTCTAGGAATCTCTATTAGTAATGACATGTTGACTGCCAATCCAGAATTTAAAAACAGATACTTGGAAGGGCTTGAAATGTACCGTTTCTTGTTAGTACACTTAAACGAGGTAATTGGCTTTTGCGAATTATTCAGTGAAGAGTTTTGTGATCTTTACATGATGCCACCTAAAGCGTTTTTCAAAAAAGCCAAAAAGCACTGGTTACTTTTAATTAAAGATGAAAAGTAACAAAAGATCTTAGCGAACCTATTAGGTTCGCTATTTTTATAAATATAAATAAGTCTAGCTCAGAAAATATTGGACCAAGAATAAGGAATTGAACATAACATATTTTCAAATCGCTCTTCTGATGATCGCATTGGTGGTAGTTTTGTTCATAGCACTTATTCCTGTTGTAGAAAAATATGTTGATGTCATCATCAGAGCTGTTGCTGAGGAAAGAAAAAACTAGTCGAATACAGCAAGTCAGTACCGAGTTTACAAGCTCAAATTCAAAGTCGTTACGGCTATACTAGCCAAAAACGAACTCTCGTGTGGCCGTCAATTGTTATTATTTTTTGGCTCAGTTTTGGTCTGATAACTTGAGTCAATAGGTCTCGACCTAACTCGACAGAATGCATTGAGCGAGAACCAGACGTCACCCGTACAAGAAATAAAATTCCGCTTTTAGTGCGATAGCAGACTCTCATTCTTTATTAAATAATTATGATGAGGAGACTTTTTATATAGTTATAGTAACTTTCCCTTATATTCATGTAAACGACCCAATCCCGCGTTTTGGGTCTAAGCGTACTCAGCTCCGATTCCTTGGACTCATTTGCTAATGTGACTTTCGGAAACCTTGCAATCATGGCAATATGGAAAAACATGAATGCATGCTTCGTAAAAAACGCACAATTTGCGCACTATTAAATTGTTAAGCACCTAGATCGAACTTTGACGAGAATTTAATGATAACTCTTCTCTTAGACACAAATATCTTACATCAAGAAGGATTGGCTTCTGGGAATATGCAGTTGCTGAGACGACTGGTGGACGCATCACACGTTGAGGTATTTATTCCTGAAATAGTAAAAAAGGAATTTCTAACCCGCAGAGTTATGGAATCAAAGGATAAGTTGAAAGATGCCCAAAACGCGTTATCAGCGGTAGGTAAAAAAGTATCCAAGACCAGCGAAGCACAAACAAAAACCAACGATGCTCAAAGCTCAATTAAAGAGATAGAAGAAATTATTGACAAGGTCGTATATGAAGATTTCTCCCAGTGGGAAAAAGACCTATCAGCAACGATACTCCCTTTTAAAACAGAAGTAATGGTAGATGTCATGGAAGAGTATTTTTCTGGTGGCAGTGTATATAGGAAGCCCAAAAGTCGAGAAGACATACCTGATGCGATAATTAACAAAAGCATCGATGAGGTAATTGCCGAGAAGGGTCAGATCACAATAGCAATTAAAGATGGCGCATTTAAAAAACATCTCGGTAAAGATCAAAGAATAACGCTAGTGGATTCTCTGGAGGAGTTTTTAAACTTTGAATCTAACTCTAATAAGATATCTGAATTAGATGCGCTATCTGAAAAAACGGGCGAAGTCTTAGAGTACCTGAGTGGTGAGGATTTTAGCGCTCTATTTCTTAAATACCTTATTAGATCTGATGATGAAATAGGGGATATATATCTTGAAGATGATGACATTACTATAAAAGACGAGCTTGAGGTAGATACCTTTGGCGAGCGAATAAATTTCCCACAGGCAAAATCGGTCAATAATTTAGTTGTAGATGGGGTCAGCAAGTTATCCAGCACTTCCTATTCACTAAAAGTTTCATTTGATGCTAACGCCACCCTTAATTACTGCGCCTTTTACGAGGGTTATATGTACATCGAAAAAGATACCTCTAGAGATGTAACAATGGATAGCATGAATGGCGATGGCATTTGCGACCTCTCGGAATTATTTGAATTTAAGTTCCGTGGATATGTAGTAATTGAATTTAAAGAAGAATTAGATATTGACGCAATAAAAGCTCACAGTCGATATCTAGGAACAGAAGCAAATCCAATAACTGCGGATATTGATATCGATACCGCTGAGATAGTAAATGCTTAACAAGTCAGTCAACTTGGCGCTTTTGGTGCCGCACGCAGCAAAGCTGCGCCGGTTACTGAGGTGTTGTGAGCGTCGATAACCAACAAAAGTGATTAGTCAATTCTAATTTAATCAGCTTCTCTAAATGGCACATCGCTGACTCGTCAGATGAAGTCGAGACTAATATAATTAATGTGCTACTAGAGGCATCCCTCGAATTCGATGAGAAAAGTTGCTATATTTCTTTGAACCATATGGGTTTAATTATCACGTCTTCTTTCATCTTCACTTCTACACCTAGTCTCAAGTCTTTTAGCTGCTCTGCCAATGCATTGCCATCAATTAAGTCTATGGGTGGTGCGCCATCTCTTTGAGCCTCTCGTTTGGCGTCACGAGTAAATGTGCCTGTTGTTATAAACAACCCTTTGTCAGCGCGGCCTATCATTGCTCCACGGAAATCTCTTATTGCTGGTGATGAGACTGAACCAGAATACCTTTTGCATTGAAATACAACATGGAACGAGAGTACACCACCAATTTTTATAACACCTACACCATCGATACCTCCGTCACCAGACTTACCGGTAACCTCTACGTTTATGAATCCGAGTTCTCGAAGAAAACGCTGACTCAGACGCTCAAAAGCGTCTGGCTCCATGGCCTTAAGTACGTCGATAAGCTCCTCTTCCCAAGTTAGTTCACTCAATTCGTCAGACTCTTCTACGACATGCTTTGTATCTGTTTTTTCAAGTTTTACCGCTGCTTTCTTCTTTTTAACACCTGATAAATTTTTAACTATCTTTTTTGCTTCTTCTTTGTCAATTTTTTGAGTCTTCAAACCTTCATTAGTCAGAGTCCATATTGCTCGGCCTGAGTTCTCTAACAATCCAAGTCTCTTAAGGTAATTCCTAGCCCAAGCTAACCTGTAAGATAATTTTGAAGTGTTGCCTCTGTGATTGTCTTCAACTTCTTTATCAGTTAAGGCAAGCAATTCAATTACAGCTTCTTCAATTTCATTATTTGTGCCTGACCCACCCAACTTGTGAAGGGCCTGCAATACTGGATTAAAAAGCTCGTCGTATTTGTATTTAAAAATTTCCACAATAGTTCCAGATGATATTTAACAGCAATCTTGAAAGCTTCAAAGTCTCAGAATACCAGTAGCACCTGCACTAGACGCTACACCTTTAAGTTTTATTTTCAATAGCTTATCCTTTTTTTACTACTATTTGCATCTTTATTCCGGATATTGTCATTGGCAATGTAAAAATGTCTCACTCACGTTTTTGAAAGAGAACTTGATAATCCCCATAGTTTGGCGCTTGTTTAATTGAGGACAATTAAACAAGAGGAAATATCCAAAATGAACGGCAATCACAAATCCAAAGACAATAAAGCCATTATAAAACTAATCATAGGAGACATTCTTGAGTGTTTAAAATGGTTTGCTTTATCAATGATAATGTTAAAGTTTGTGTTTCAGGCAAACATCCAAGAAGTAACAGGACTTAATATTTACATTTTTATATGTGTCTATTTGTGTTCCGCTGGATTGCGAATTACCATTTCGCCTTGGCTTTTTAGTAAAGAAAATCGCAAAAAATGATACTAGGCGCTCTTTGGAGCGCTTTTTTTTGATTGAAGGCTGGATAGACGTTTAAACCGTTTAAAAGCGCTTGTTGCATTGTAGAGCTTATAAAAAAGCATCCAATAACCAATCCCTAGCAGCATCATCGATTCTACTAACGCACCCGTGGTAAAAATCCACGTCTCAAGTGATAAGACCAAAAAGTGCTTTAAAATACCTAACCAAACACTCTTTCTTAAACTTATGTTTTTGCAAATGTCAGCTTTATCTTTCAAAAACCGGACTATACCTCCGCTGCTCTTCTTTTTGTCGTATTCACTCATCTTTGTTCCTTATTTGTTAAGTGCTTAGTGGTGCACTTTTCTTAGACGAGTTAGTTAACTTAATTATAAAAACGCTTAAGTCAAAAGAAAAATCTACATGCTTTCTATTTATTTTTGCGTAGGGAAAGCCGCAGATTTCGATGTGGTTAGCATATTTTATTCGTAGCGTTGTAGCCTGTTGTTAATACCGAGCAACAAATTTATATTTAATTGGCCTGCAAATTAGTTGTCATGTTGCAGAGGGTTTATTTTGTAGTAAAACATTTCAAGCAATTCTTCGCAGCACTCATAGTTATAAGTGATTTTACGTTCTAACAGCTCAGCATCCTGTCCCGTTATTAATGTGCCACCACCTTTTTTTCGGACACAACTGAGGTCGATTATTAATTTTGAATGAATCCGTTCAATATCTTTCAATAGATGTTTGTCATGACTAAAGAATATCGCGTTGTCAAATACGCCAGTCCGAAATAGTAGGAGGTATTCCTGCAATATTCGGCTCCGGTCCGAAGGCTGTTTCCAGCCATGCTTGTAGTGGCATAGTTAATTTGGCCACCTAACAAGAAATGTTATGCTACTAGCATAGCAAGATTAGGTGACAAAAATGAAGAAAAGTAAGCGACCTACTTATAGTCCAGAATTTCGGTTAGAAACGGCTCAACTGGTAGTTGACCAAAACTACACACAAGATGAAGCAGCAAAAGCGATGAATGTTGCGCCATCGACCATTAGTAAATGGGTGAAACAACTCAAGCAAGAGCGCCGTGGCGTTCAGATTAAGCAAACACCTATGACGCCAGAACAGATTGAAATTCGTGACCTGAAGAAACGTTTAGAACGCGCTGAATTAGAGAAGGAGATATTAAAAAAGGCTACCGCTCTGTTGATGTCGGACTCCATGAACAACTCTCGTTAGTCGAGAAACTGAGTCAGAGCGATAAGCGCCGTTATCCAATAAAATTGCTGTGTGAAGTATTTGGAGTCCATCGCAGCACATTTAAATATTGGCGAAAAAGAGATAAGCGATTACCGCCTGAAGTTGCGAAATTGCATAGTCAGGTGAAGGAAGTGCATCGGCAAAGTAATGGCTCAGCTGGTGCGAGAACAGTCGCGGTGATGGCGACTAACAACGGTTTCCCGCTGACTCGCTATCGAGCCACCAACATCATGCGCAAGCTGAATTTGGTGAGTTGCCAAATCCCAAAACATGCCTATAAGAAGGCGGGACAGGAGCATGTGGCTATTCCGAATATATTGGATAGGCAGTTTGCAGTAACAGAGCCTAATCAGGCATGGTGCGGCGATGTGACGTATATTTGGACTGGCTCGCGCTGGGCCTATTTAGCGGTTGTATTGGATTTATTTGCAAGAAAACCAGTTGGATGGGCGATGAGCCATTCACCTGATAGCAACCTAACAAGTCAGGCGCTGAATATGGCATTTGAGAGTCGTGGCAAACCTAGTAATTTGATGTTTCACAGCGATCAAGGAAGTCATTACACAAGCCGTCAATTTAGACAACTAATTTGGCGACACCAGATAAAGCAGAGTATGAGTCGGCGAGGAAATTGTTGGGATAATAGCCCCATGGAACGATTCTTTAGAAGTTTAAAAACGGAATGGATACCAACGACTGGCTACTCAAGTTTTAATGAAGCTAAACATAGAATTAATGACTATATTATTGCCTATTACAGCAATATTAGACCGCATTCATATAACGGTAATTTAACTCCAAATGAATCGGAAGCAAGGTACTGCCAATTTTATAAAACTGTGGCCAAAACGACTTGACCACTACAGCTCAAGCTCGACGCCACTGCGTATATAACTTTCGTTATTTTCACTTGGCCCAACTAATACACCGTCGGCATGTCGATGGTTCCCCCCAAATATGCGTCTCACTTCTGGCTCGGTAACAATACCGATATATTGATAGTATCCCTGATTAAATGGTGACTCGGTTTTTAGCATTCTTAATAACACGAATTGATTCATTAAATCATGAGTTAGGGTTCCCAACTTAATTTCTTGCCCGCTTCTTGCTCTTCTGAAGTATACGGG
>JBARZY010000050.1:0-3324 GCA_049650345.1 Glaciecola sp.
AACGTTTATGATCTGTTAGCGCAACAGCATCAGTAGTATGCGACATTTTGCGAGTATGCGTATCATTTCGCCACTCATAAACATCGTCACTGTCATCGGCTGTTGCCAGTCTAGCGCTTATCATGCAAATACTCGCAGCCGAACTATTCCCACTCGATCGTAGCAGGCGGCTTTCCAGAAATATCGTAAACCACGCGTGATATACCGTCTACTTCATTAATAATACGGTTGCTAACTTTACCTAAAAACTCATAGGGTAAATGTGCCCAGCGCGCGGTCATAAAATCGATGGTTTCCACAGCACGTAGCGACACAACCCAATCATATTTACGCATGTCACCCATTACACCCACCGAACGTACCGGTAAAAATACTGTGAAGGCTTGGCTAACTTTATGATACAACTCATGGTTGTATAGCTCTTCAATAAAAATAGCGTCTGCTTTACGCAATAAATCGCAGTATTCTTTTTTGATTTCGCCTAATACTCTTACGCCCAAACCCGGGCCTGGGAAAGGATGGCGATACAGCATTTCGTAAGGCAAACCCAGTTCTAAACCAATTTTACGCACTTCGTCTTTAAACAATTCACGCAAAGGTTCAACAAGGCCAAGCGCCATGTCTTCAGGTAATCCGCCCACATTGTGGTGCGACTTAATCACATGTGCTTTACCGGTCTTTGAACCTGCCGACTCAATTACATCAGGATAAATAGTGCCTTGGGCCAACCATTTAGCATTCACTAATTTAGCGGCTTCTTCATCAAACAAATAAACAAACTGATTGCCAATAATCTTGCGTTTTTTCTCAGGGTCACTTTCACCCGCTAAGGCATTTAAAAAGCGGTCTTCAGCGTCAACTTTTATTATGTTTAAACCAAAATGATCGCCAAACATGTCCATTACTTGTGCGCCTTCATTTAAGCGCAATAGACCATTATCAACAAACACGCAGGTAAGTTGGCTGCCAATGGCTTGATGTAACAACATGGCTGTTACTGAAGAATCAACACCGCCAGACAAACCTAGAACAACTTCGTCAGTGCCGACTTGTTCTTTTATGCGCGCTACTGCGTCTTCAATAATTGAGGCCGGCGTCCATAAGGCTTCACACCCACAAATTTCCATCACAAAATGCTCAAGAATGCGCAGACCTTGTTTAGTGTGCGTTACCTCTGGGTGAAACTGCACGCCGTAAAAACGCTTTTCAATGTTTGCCATTGCAGCATGAGGACAACTGCTGGTTTGCGCAATAGTACTGAATCCCTCTGGTACCGCACTGACTTTGTCGCCATGACTCATCCATACGTCAAGCAAGGCATTGCCACTGGCGTTAATGTCATCTTCAATTTTATCAAACAGCTGGGTGGCCTTGAGTAATTCTACTTGAGCATAACCAAACTCACGTTTGTCAGAGCCTTGTACAGCACCACCTAGTTGGTGCGCCATAGTTTGCATGCCGTAGCAAATACCTAGTACTGGCACGCCGGCATTAAATACATATTGTGGTGCTCTTGGCGAATTGGCTTCGGTGACGGACTCAGGGCCGCCTGACAATATAATACCGTCAGGGGCAAACTCTCTAATTTGTTGTTCGCTTACGTCCCACGCCCACAATTCACAGTACACACCAATTTCGCGCACACGCCGTGCTATTAGCTGAGTATACTGAGAACCAAAATCAAGAATAAGGATCTTTTGACTATGAATATTGACCGACATTAATGTGTCCTATAAAAATAAATAACTGCTTGTATGTGGCTATGTCACTAGCCTAAACGATAGTTAGGCGCTTCTTTGGTAATACTCACATCGTGAACATGCGATTCGCCCATACCTGCCGACGTTACTTTCACAAACTTTGGTTTGGTGCGCAGTTCATCAATAGTGGCGCTACCAGTTAAACCCATTGCTGAGCGTAAACCACCAAGTTGCTGGTGAATAATATTGGCAATCGGGCCTTTGTATGCCACTCGCCCTTCAATACCTTCAGGTACCAGTTTTTCGGCTGAATTATCAGCTTGGAAATAACGATCTGACGACCCATGGCTTTGGTTCATAGCACCTAAACTGCCCATACCGCGATATGACTTAAAGTATCTGCCTTGATAGAGCTCTACTTCGCCAGGAGCTTCTTCTGTACCAGCTAACATACTGCCAACCATTACTGAGCTTGCGCCTGCCGCGAGAGCTTTGGCAATATCACCTGAAAAACGAATGCCGCCATCTGCAATAACAGGAATGCCGAGTTTATCAACAGCACTTACCGCATCAGATATGGCGGTAATTTGCGGAACACCGCAACCAGTGACTATGCGCGTAGTACAAATTGAACCTGGGCCTATACCCACTTTCACGGCATCAACGCCGGCATTTGCCAAGGCCAATGCGCCATCAGCAGTTGCTACGTTACCTGCAATAATTTGCAAGTTAGGGTATTGCTCACGCACTTGTTTAACTTTGTTGATTACGCCTTCTGAATGTCCATGAGAGGTATCAATAAGCAGTACGTCTACACCTGCTTCAACCAACAGTTTAATGCGCTCTTCAGTACCCGGCCCAACACTTACGGCGGCGCCTACACGTAAACGGCCTTGCTCGTCTTTACATGCGTTAGGTTTACTTTTCGCTTTTTGGAAGTCTTTGACTGTAATTAAGCCTGTTAAGCGAAACTCGCCATCAACCACTAAGATTTTTTCAATGCGGTATTCATGCATTAAGTCCATGACTTTGTCGGCACTGGTGTCGGCGGTAACGGTCACCAGTTTATCTTTTTGTGTCATTACCTTGTGCACTGGCTCGTCTAAACGATGCTCAAAACGTAAATCACGACCGGTAACAATACCAATGAGGTTGTTGTCACTATCAACAACAGGGAAACCTGAATAACCTAATTTTTTACTGAGGGCTTTAGTTGCGCCAATGGTATCGTCGGGACTAACCGTAACAGGGTCAATTACCACACCACTTTCATATTTTTTAACACGCAATACGTGCTCAGCTTGGGCTTCTGGCGTCATGTTTTTATGCACAAAGCCAATGCCGCCCTCTTGCGCTAAAGCAATAGCTAGCGGGGCCTCAGTAACAGTGTCCATTGCCGCAGACATCAACGGCATATTCAACGTAATGCCGCGCGTTAAGCGAGTTTTTAAATTGGCAGTATGGGGTAAAACTTGAGAGTGACCAGGTACTAAAAGTACGTCGTCAAAGGTAAGCGCTTCTTTTTCGATGCGTAACATGCAATATTACCTATAATTTAATGGTGATAGGGGCTAATTGCGGTGCAATTGTAGTGTTTTTTCATATCTAGGTAAACTACAATTAG
>JBARZY010000051.1:0-35423 GCA_049650345.1 Glaciecola sp.
TTACGAATACGAAGATGAGCCATGCCTAGGCACTGACAGCAAGCTTGAGCCTAAATGGTATCACGCTGTACAGTCTCGCTTGGCTGTCTTGCTATGTAGCGACTTTGGTATGGAGCCATCACAAACGCTAGCAGCGCAGGCAAGGCAGGCATGGTCTAGCATGATAGGCAAGCTAACTTTGCCCCGTCAAAATGCGCAGCCTCGCACTATGCCGCGCGGTAGTGGTAACACTGTACGCTTTGGTAATTGGTCACGTTACTATCAAGGCGATAACCGAGCGCCGATTGATTGTGATACCGTGAAGATGCGCGTAGATGAAACATTCCCGCTAACAGTGAGTTTCGAAGGTTATTTAACTAACAGCGAAACGATTACCTCTTACCAAGTTAAAGAAAAGTCGGGCGGCATCACGCTATCAAGTCAACAGATTGGCGAAGACTTACAAAGCGTGGAATTAGTTGCTGTCGGTAAGTATGCAGGTACGCAGTCGCTTATCATTGAAATTACCACCTCACTGGGCAGAGTTTACCCTGAGAAGGTTTGGTTTACTGTTGAGGATTTATAAATGGCTTTCAATCAGCAAAGGTTTGACAGGGCAACATACCAAACAAGGGGTATATTTAATACCTATGTTTATGAAACAGAAGATTCAGCGAGCGACATTCTAACGGCTGGGTACTTCGATAAGTGCAGATTTAAAGATGAAGACGGTTGGTTAGGTGGTGCTATTAAGGCGCTTACTTCTGACGGATTTATCGACCTGCAAATTGCATCTAGCGGTGTTGTGAGCGCACCTGTTATATCTAGCTCTGGTGGCTACGGTGTGTACGGTGATACCCAATACGCATCAACCCCACTTGTAGTAAGTAACGGCACAACAGTTAAACTTTCCAACAATGCTGGCAGTGTTATTGAAGAGTTGCCAGCAGGCTCTGACGGTTTCTATGATGGGAATGTTATCACGCCGGATGCGTTAGGCGATGCCTACATGGTTAGGCTTGGGTTTGAGGCGGCAAGTAGCATTAACAATGGCGCATTTAACGTGTCAATAGATATTAGCGCAGCAGGTGACGGCTCTATTGTTATCAGCGGCGACCCGCAAAGAATGGTGCGCGGCTCAAACAGCTTTCAGCGCTACACTATAACCCTACCCGTATACTGCCGAGAAACATTTGTGGCTAATGGCGGTCACGTTTTGTTTAGTGCAGTAGACGGCGCTATTAGCATCAGAAATATCAGCTTCTTTATCACTAAACTGTACTCAGGTGCTTAATGATTCCACTAATCAAAGGTCAGCGTAAAACAAATTACGACTACCGCGATAATTTACCCGTAAACATGACAGCGGTTGCGGGGCAGGTTGAAGGTGATACGGGTTACCTGTTAGCACATGACGGCTTAACTGAGTTTGCACAAACATCAGGCGTTGCGCGTGGTGGGTATTTCAACGAGCGATTAAATCAACATTACCGCGTATCGGGCAATGAACTTGAAAGTGTGAGCGCTTCCGGTGAAGTTGAACAACTTGGTAACATAGCAGGACAAGGCACTGTATCGTTCGCTGAGTCGTTTAACAGCTTAGGCATAGTAGCAGGCGGTAAATTCTATTTGTACGATGCAGCAGGCTTAGAGGAAGTCACAGACAGCGACTTGGGTATACCAATCGATGTTACATGGTTTCGTGGCATCTATGTGCTAACTGATGGTGAATATCTTTACAGCACAAGCTTATCGGATGAAACAGAAATACGACAACTTGACTTTGTGTCAAGTGAGTTTTCAGCAGACCCCGTGAAAGGCCTATTGCGCACAGACAGCAACCAGATTGTTGCATTCAACAGATACAGTACAGAATACTTTTACTTCGACGCTAACAGCAATGTAAATGCATCACCATTACGCGTGATAGATGGCAAGTCAAACCGTATAGGTATCATCGGCACACACTGCAAAGCATTCCTTGACGGGAATATCTTTATACTTGGTGGGCGCAAAGACGAAAGCCCATCTATCCATGCGTTAAGCGCCGGCACTGAGGTGACCATTGCGACACGTGAGATTGACAAGATTATAGCCACGTACACGGAAGCAGAGTTATCCGGCGCAGTGTTAGAGGATAGAACGGTTGACCGCGATAAGTTTTTGATTGTGCATCTTCCTAATCACACGCTTTTATACAACCACACTATTGGTCAATCGATGGGAACGTCGGCGGCGTGGACTTACTTAAAATCAGATGAAGATAGCAAGTGGCGCGGCAAATATGGCGTGTTCGACCCGCGTATCAGTAAATGGGTGTACGGTGACACGAAAGAAAATAAACTGGCTTGCTTAGATGATAAAAGCTTTGCGCAGTATGGCGTTGAGCAAGAGGCGCTAATTTATACACCTATTATCCCCGCCAAGCGCATTAGTATTAATCAGGTGCAGATTGATACACTCCCTGGTTACTCAGACCCAGCGCGTAGTGTTGCCATGTCTATTTCATACGATGCTATTACATGGGGTGAGGAACATTGGACGGTGACAAGCAAGCCGGATAACTACAACACGAATTACATCGTTAGGCGTTTGGGTTTTGTGCCTCAGTCGTTTAGTTTACGGTTTAGGTTTATCAGTAAAGATAAAATGGCATTCTCAGGATTAACAATCAATGATAGATAACATTCCATCGTCTATGCAAAAGCTGTTGACGCTTAGCGATATTGCAAGCGCTCAAAAGCCTGTCAAAGACGAAGATTACTTTCAGTTGAAGCGTGACCACCAGAATCTATTAAACAGCGTTACGGCTTTGCTAGGCTTAATAAACGATGGTGAGTTTAGCACGTTAAGTGGCAACGGTTCACCGGAGGGTGTTGTGGTGGCTAACTACTCGTTATTTTACGTTGACACTGATGCGCCACAACTCTATTACAATCCCACATTTGGAGAGGCTACCGGATGGATTGCACTGTGATTGATAAAGAACAATTCGTCGATGTATTTGGGCGTGAAGCAGAAGAAAAAGCGCAATACTATGACTTTGGCGGCGTGGTGTTTTCAGCAGTTCGTCGTGGTCGCGCAATCGTAACGCATGTAGGCTGTAAACGTGACAGTATGCGCAACTTGCGCAAGGCGTGCAGAGCATATATCAAGCACATGCTTAATACATTTGAATGGTGTAGAATGGTGGTAGCAACGGTTGATGTTAATAATCAATCAGTAATTAACCTTTGTCGCAAACTTGGCTTTATAGATACAGGCAATTTTGAGTTTGAACACGGCACAGCAAAAGTAATGGTGGTGACAAAATGAGCTTTGTAGGTGACGTTTGGGATGGCTTGACAGGTAAAACGGCGGCAAGAGCTGCGGGCGAGGCATCAGATGCATCATTAGGTTTTCAGCGTGAAGCGCTCGACTACCTAAAACAAACACAGCAGCCATTACTTGAGGCTCAGCAGTTCGGGCTTGGTGGCTTGCAGGATTATTACAGCGGCAACCAACAAGGGCTAATCGACCAAGTGCAAGCCAGCCCGTTTTATTCCTCTATGATTGACCAAGGTGAAGAAGCGGTTTTGCGTGGCGCAGCGGCAACAGGTGGATTACGCAGTGGCGACACTTACCAAGCGCTTGCACAGAATAGCCAAAACGTATTGCAAAGTTTAGTCGGCCAACAGCTTGGCGGGTTAGGTCAGATGGCTGGATTCCAACCGAACACAGGTGCAGTCGCGGGGCAGATTGGCAACATGGGAACAACCACGGCACAAGGCATAACAGGCGCGGCGCAGGCTCGCCAAGACGGTATTGGAAACCTTATGAATCTAGGGTTATCTGCTGCGGGCTTATTCTCTGATGAGCGTTTGAAAGATAACATTGAGCAGATTGGCGAGGTTAACGGGCACAACTGGTATACGTGGACGTGGAACAAGGCAGCCAAGGCGCTAGGCTTATCAGGTGTAAGTCAGGGCGTTATTGCGCAAGAAGTTGAGCAAACCGCACCACACTTAATCGGTGAGCGTGGCGGATATAAAACAGTTGATTATGCGGGAGTTCTATAATGCAGCAGGGCAATCCTTTTTATATATCGCCGCTAGGCGGTATGAATGTGGGGCAATCTGTGACCAACATGGGTAACCAGTGGAAGCAGAATGAAATGATGGATATGCAGCGCACGCAGTTTGAGCAGCAGCAACAACAGCAGGCTCAAGCTAAAAAGACGCAGGCGCAAATTAAGAACCTCATGCCTAAAGCCATGCAAGGAGATGTTGCTGCCTTGCAAGAGATTTACACCATCGACCCGTCCATAGGCCAAAAGGTTAGAGAGGGCGCAGGCATTAGAGATGAAGCGCAGGCAAAGCAAACATCTTGGTGGTTACAACAATATCACGCAAAGGCAGCAACAGACCCCAAAGCGGCTTACGATTGGTTGCAGCAAACAGCAGCGAAAAGCCCTGTTGACTTTGACGATAAATTTCTAGGTATGCCACAAGAAGAGGTTCACAAGCAAATCATGCTTGCGACGCCAGCTTTTTTTGATAAAGAGCAGTTAGCTATGTTGCAGGGTGGTGGTGCGACTAAAGCCACTACATCGCAAAAAGACTTTCAGTATTATCAGCAATTACAGCAGCGCGACCCAGAGCTGGCGAAACAGTACGGCATGGCTAAGGGTTATGTTGAAACTGGTAGAGACGCAGCGCCAACCACTGCGCAGCGAGACTGGAAAGAATACCAGAAGCTTAAAAAGACTAACCCAGAAGAGGCTAGACAATACGGTCAAGCTGCTGGCTTTGTGTCTAAAGAAGGGCGTGAGCTTTCAGCCGGATTGCAAAAGAGGCTTTCAACCGCAACGGATGAAGCGGTAAAGGCTGGTTCTAACGTAATAAAATACAATGACCTCGCATCACAAGTTGATAATGCGGATATACAAGGCGGCTTAGCTGGGCAGGCAGGAGAGTTACTTAAAAAAGTAACAGGTCAGCAAGATTTTAGAACAGAACTGCGTAAGGATTATTATGCAATTAGAGGCTCAGAAGTTGTTAACAATCTACCACCTGGTGCCGCGTCTGATACGGATATTGCGTTAGCTTTAGCTGGCTTTCCAGATGATAGCGCAAATGGTCAGCAAATCGCCTCTTTCTTGAGGGGGTTAAGCAAAATTAACGAATATCAAAAGCAATACAATGAATTTAAAGCTAACTACATTAGCGAAAACGGCACTGAAAGGAATATGCTCAAAGCTTGGAAAGAACAGGGCGTTGAGTTTGAGAATCCGCAGCGCGGTGATGGTGACAGTAATCCGCTTGGTTTAAACTTAGGCTAGAAATCATGACACTAGACGAAGTAAGACAAAAATACCCACAATACAAAGATGTACCAGATGATAAACTTGCGCCTGCTTTGTATGATAAATTTTACAAAGATAAGATTTCATTTGAGGACTTCTCCAGCCAAATTGGGTACGCTGCACAGTCACAAGTTGACATTGAATCCTTGCCGGAAGTAGCAAGAGCGCCAGAATTTAACGAGTTAAGCAATATATCCATGCCAGCGGTAAAGGCGGGTCTTGGTGTATTACTGGCTGATAATGACGAATCGGCAGCGCAAATTATTAAACAGCAGTTTGGTGATGAAGCCGAATTATCGAATGTTAACGGCAAGCAAGTTGTCACACTCCCTAGCGGTCAGTATGTAATCAACAAGGAAGGCTTTTCTGCAACTGACTTTGCCAAAGGTTTCGTTGATGCGCTAGCATTCACGCCAGCAGGTAAAGCGGGCACTGTGGCGGGCGCTATCGGTGCTAACGCTGCAACTCAAGCGGGTATCGACATTGCCGAGCAGGGCTTAGGTGGTGAAGATATACAAGCAGAAGATACCTTGATGGCTGGCGCTTTAGGTGGTGCATTTAAAGGTGCTGAAAATGTCATAGGCGGTCTTTACCGATACTTTAGAGGTTCGCCCGCCAACGAGATTGTCAAAGAAGGCGCAGAGCAAGGCGTTCCAGTAATGACTAGCGATGTTCTGCCCCCTACTACTTTCGCTGGTAAAATGTCACAGCAGACAGCGGAAAAAATACCGTTAGCTGGCACAGGTGCGGCGCGCGAGGTTCAGCAAGACTTTAGAAATAAAGCCGTGCAAGAGGTTGCAGACAAATACGGAACGTTCAGCTATAAATCAATAATCGACTCTATGAAGACTCAGCAGAATAGAGTGAAGGGCGCAGCGGGTAGGACTCTGCAATCCACTGGCGAAAAACTAGATGACGTTGGCGAAGTTCCGCTGTCTAGCACCAGAGAAATTATAGACGAAGTGAAAGCTGAGTTGGGAAAGGAGGGTGTTATCCGTTCAGAGGGTGCGGCTGATGACTTGGCGACGCTGGTAAATGCCTTTGATGAAGCTCCGCAAACATTCACAAGTTTAAAAGAAAACCGCACTGCATTTAGGGATATTATCGAGGGTGCAGACAAGGCAGAGCGATCACAATTACCAAGTCGAGCAAAAGCTTTATTGCAAAAAGTAGGCGGCGCAATGACAGAGGATATGGAGTCATTTGCAAAGTCAAACCTAACACCTAAAGAGTTCGCATCATGGAAGAAAGCCAATAAGATTTATGCAGACCAAGCGCAAACGCTTAAAAAATCAAAGCTTAAAAACGTACTTGATAAGGGCGATATAACGCCGGAATCAGTAAAGCAGTTAATTATGAGCAAGAACCCTAGCGAATTAAAGCTTGCTTACAACAGCATGACACAATCAGGCAGGGCAAATGCGAGGTCTGCGGTAATATCAAATATAGTTGATAATGTTTCTCGCAGGGCGGGCGGCATGACTCCAAATGCATTCGCAAGCGAAATGAAGAAGTTTAAGCCTCAGATTGATACCTTCTTTAAGGGGCAAGAGCGTAAACAACTAGAGGGTCTACAAAAGCTTTTAGATGCTACACGCAGGGCGCAAGATGCGGCGGTTACGACCCCAACAGGTCAGCAAGTATTAGGTGCGGGAACGTTAGCGGCTGCGGCTACAGACCTAGGAGCAACAATCCTATCAGGGGGCACAGTAGGAGGTATTGCAAGGCTTTACGAGTCTGCGCCTGTTCGTAACGCTTTACTAAGGCTCGCCTCTGCTCCAAAGGGGTCAACCCGCTTTGAGAAAGCCTTGCTTGATGCTCAGACAGCAATAAACGCTGGCGCTCAATCTGGGCGCTCTGCGCAATCGGAACAAGAATAGCTCCTAGAATTAGTATTAGTGCAATAGTCATAGTATTATTGAATATAGCACACGTATCAAAGGCAAACCAATGACAATACTAAATAACACAGCAGTTTCACCAGAAACGCTATTACGAGTAACGAACCCTTACGAGTTTTTTGCCGACCCCGAAAAGCCGAAAGCCCTAGCAGGTGGAGAAGTTTATTTTGGCTTGCCTACGTATGACCCAGCGCAGCCAGAAAACCGTAAGCGCGTTTATATTGCGCAGGAAGACGGAAGCACCATTGCTATCGCTCAACCTGTTACGCTTGGTAATGGCGGCGTACCTGTCTATAACGGCTCACCTGCTATCCTTTTGGTTGATGGCCCTTACTCAATGCGTGTGCTTGATAAAAACGGGGCTAGCAAATACTACGCACCTAAAGTTAACCAACTGTCTAGCGCTGAGATTGGTGCACAACCACGCACTGAGATATTGACGTTATCGGCAGGGCAGAACACAGTTACATTTGCTAACGTTGATATAAGCACAGCCGTTTTTGATATTACGGGTAACGATGTTGACGACGGGCCATTGTTCCGCGATGTGCAGTATGCTATCGCCGATGGTGGCGCGGGCTTGGTTACATTGCTTGAGACTTATCCGGCAGGTACGCAGATTCGCGGCAGGCAGTTTGCGGCAGACGATGCACGCTCTACCAGTGTCACGACCAACTTAAACCGCTACACATTCCAAACGCTAGCAGAGGCGAAAGCGGCACCGCTCAAGATTGGTGATGTTGTTGAGTTGTTGGACTTAAACGACGAAAACGACGAGGAAGGCGGTTTACGTTATCAAGTGGTAGATGAAAACACATTCGGCGATGATGGCGTTAACTACATCACTATTGATAACGGTTTGCAACTTCGCATGTATCGGTTTAGGCAGCGCATGCGCTCATACAGCGAGTCGGAGTTAACCGTTTCACCTAGTGGTGGCGTGCTGACTTTAGACCTGAGCAGGGCGACAGCCTTTAAGATTACGCTGTCATCCAACATTACAGACGTTGTGCTGGTTAACGAAAATACTATCTCTAACAACACCTGCTCACTGAAAGTGCGACAAGGTGCAGCAGGTGGCTTTACCGTATCTTTTCCATCGGTTGACTTTGGAGCGGCAGGCGCGCCAACTATCACAAGCACAGCGGCGAAAGAGGATATTATTGTATTTACTAAATACTCTAATGATGCGGTGTACGGCTCAGTATTCGGTCAGGGGTTTAACTAATGCTAGGACTTGGCAAAGGGGCTGGTGGCTACCAAGCGCCACCATCACCACCTGATTTAAAAGTGTCTATCTCACCGGATGACTTCGCCGTAGGCAGCACTAACGGCTCATATACCACACCGTTTTTTAAATCCACTGTAACCGATGGCGTAGGCCCATTCACTTATGCATGGTCGTTTGATGCAGGCGGCGTTAATACGCCAAGTAATGCAAAAACAAGGCTAACACTATCAGGCTATAACGAATTAAAGCAGGGTGTGTTAAACTTAACGGTAACAGACACAGGCGACAGCAATAAGACAGCAAGCGCGAGCGCTGATGTTCTTGTTACTTTTGAGGACTTCTTTCTATGAAGAAATATTTAAATAGCGTTGTAGCGAAATTCGACACTACGCAAAACGGCAACGCGGCAACAGGAACGACTATTACTGTTCGTGATAGTAGCACCGGGTTAAAAGTAACGCTGTATAGTGACGATGGTGTGACGCAAAAAGACAACCCATTCACGGTAGACAGCAACGCTAACTACGAGTTTTATGTTGCTGATGGTCGTTATGATATTTATCAAGACGAAAACTTAGCCACTGAATTAGTGTTGCGTGATGTAAGTATCTTTGATGTGTCAATCAGCTTTGGCTCACCCAAAACAGTAACGGCGATTGTCAGTAATGTATTCAACTACGGTGTAGGCTCACTGTTAACAGTTGGCGGCTATACGTCGCAAGGTGATGGCGGCACAGGTCAATGGTTAAAAACCGCCGATACTGGCAACGCTTCACAATCTCCACTTGTTAGGCAAGACGGCACGCTCACAGATGCAAGAGGCGATGTGTGGCGGCTGGTTACGTCTGGCGATTTAGACCCGCGAGCCGTTGGTTTTGTTGGTACGGGCAATGAAACATCGGCTTTAAAGGCTGCGGTCGCCGCGGTGGGTGAAGGCGGCACGGTTAAGCTTGATAAGAAGTATAACTTTACCATTGACGCGCTAGACACAAAATGCACGACAGTGGACTTTGCCAATAGTGAGGTGATAAGTGCAGCGTTTGGCTTTGCGCTGTACTCAGAAGGCTCATTCTCAAACCAAGTGGCTGTGTCTTCAGTATCAAGTAAGACCGTTGTTGTTGCTGATGCGTCAGGATATAACGAGGGCGATGTGGTAAAAATCACATGCACCGATGAGCAACCTGACTTTTGGGATGGTAATAGATATCTGGGACAATTTGCAACTATTGATGTGCTTTCTGGTAACACGTTGACACTGGACCGTAAAATTCATGATTTTGGCCTTTATCAGAACAACGTTACGCTATTTAAGTTAGATAAAAAGACAGCTAAGATATGCAACTTGACCATATCGCCCGTTGCGTCTTACGCTGACCATGCGCCGCTAGTTACTTTCTTTTCACTGTACAAACCAGTGATGGAAAACGTAAACATTGTTAATTCAAAAGATGTTGGCATGAATTACATATCCTGCTATGGGCACGTAAATAAAGACTGTTCGGTTATCAATAGTTTGGATAATGCAGCAACAAGAAACTTCGGTTACGGCATATATGACCAAAGCTGTGACGGTGGCTTTGTTATCAACTTCTTATTTAACGGTGGTCGTCACGCTTTCACTAATGGCGGTGCCACTACTAGAGGCGGTCTTGATGAGCGTTGCGGATACAGCACGAATTGCCGCGTAGTAGACAGCATTGCAAGAGCGGCTACAGCGGGCGCATGGGATACTCACCCGGGCTTCATTGATATATCTTTTGAGAACTGCGAAGCATACGACAGTGGTAACTTTGGGCAGATAAGAAGTCGAAACGTTAGGTTTATTCAGCCTTTCGGCAGAGGCTTGCAGGTTGGTATTGCTATGGCTGGCGGTCAAGTTGGCGCAACAATCAACCCCGCGTCTGGCGCAGAGATTATAAACGCAGACTTGGAATACAATGACACTGGGATTGCATATTACGAAGGCGACCCACCAGCGGGGACTGACCCTGCGGAGATTCGCATAGAGGGCGGTATATTTAAGCCTTTAGGCAATTTTCGAGGATTACTGCTAGAAGCGAGAAATTCGCCGATAATCGCAGAGATAAGAAACGTAACCGTTAAGGTGCGAACGCTTGCTACTGACGCGATTATTTTTCTTGGTGTTCGCGATGGTCATGAGGTTAATGTTAACGGGCTTGATGTATTCGTCGAATCAAATTCTGGCGGTAACTTCGGCGTTGTTAGAGGTTCAAGCTCGTTTAGCGCAATATCGTATGACGTAAGTGTTCAGCGCGTCACATTCACAGGCGTTGATAGCATGGACTTATCAGCGGCGACAAACATGGATGCGTACATTAACGATGTGCGTGCGAAGTCTGCAAATTCACTAACAGCTGTCATAGGCGGCACATCCCTAGCATGGGGCGGCGCGGTTTAATATAAGGGTAACAAAATGAAAAGATGGTCAACCGTACAAGACTTTATAGCTAACGGTAAACTGCCACCAGATGAAACCGTCGCATCCTTTGAGGGGTTTGCTTCAAAGGGTGATGGCGGTGCTTCTTTATGGCTTGGAACTGGCGATACGGGCACGCCTTCGCAGGCTCCTATACAGCGCGGTGATAATCTACTAACAGACACGACAGGCGCGGTCTTTAAGCCGCAGCTTGGCTCAGTGTTTTATTTTGATGGGACAAACCAGTGGTTCCCATCGCCATTCGGCGATAACGGTAACGGGCTTTACCAGTATAACGGCGCGGGGTGGAACTATTACGAGCAAGCTGGCGGCGCTGTATCTATCGCCGTTACTACTGGTTTAATTACCAATACGTTCAACTATGATGTAGGTACGGTGCTTTCGTTTACAGGTTATTCTTCCCCTGGTGATGGCGGCGGAGCTAAGTGGATAAAGACAAGCAGTACTGGCTCACAAAGCCAAAGCCCTACTTTGCGCGGCGATGGTACGCTAACAGATGCGACAGGGGCGGTTTGGAAAATAGTGGAGACTGCCAGAACCATAACGTTTAGGGGTGGCGACGGTTTTTCCGCTGTTGAAAATATGATAGCTGGACGATTTGGCGGCTCAGAGGTTATAACGCTTTCAGGGGGTGATATCTGCATGGCTGACGGCCTTATGTGGCGTTATATTGGCGGTTCCAGTGGTATAGATAACTTCGTGAATATATTTACACCGTTTTATGGTTACTCGCAATACAACGGAGGTCAACTCTCTGAACTGTATGAAAAGCTTAACAATCCACTACAACAAAAACTAGGTATCACGTTTGTAGGAGATTCCATAACGTGGGGTACTGGCGCGAGCGGCCAAAGCGAAAGCGGAACAAGAGATAAGACGCTTAGTGACCCACGAAATAACTTTTCATCAGCATCATGGGTTAATGAGTTTAAGCGGTGGGTGTTGGATTACATTGGGGGCGGCGCTACATTCAGCCTTTCCAATCACCCTTTCAGCCCTAGCGGCGAATCTATAATAAACATCAATAAAGAGGTTGCTATATTCCCCATCGGAAATGATTTCTCTGTGCAAACGTCTGGCGCAGCTACTGACACAATCGGAACCGGGTTGGATGGACTGCTGAACGGCAGAAGGGATTTGGCACTAAATGACACTGGTACAGCTAGCTTGTTTTTTAGGATGACTGGCGATTCTTTCACACTGGTTTATGCTCAATATCCAGAGGGTGCATCTTACGAGGTTATTATAGAAGGGCAGAGCCTTGGTGTTTTTGATACGGCGGGCGTGGCTTCGTTTTCTGTTGAGCGCCAACACACTTTTAATTATATAAACGACTCGCTAGTTGAGATAAAAGCATTCGTTGACGGTGGGGTAGGCAACGAACAACTACGTGTAGAAGCTATAAAAGTAAACAGAGATATAGCGATTAAAAATCAAGGTATAATCGGGATAACAACAAAGATTATGAATGCCTGGAACTACCCAAGCACAGAGGGGCCGTATGTTACATACAGCGTACCCACGGAGCTTTCCGGTTATGCGCAGACCGCATCTGCAACAGGTAGTACGTCATACTCAGAGTTGGAAAATCAGTCTGCACTTCTTGGTTTTCAGTATTCTTACTTTGCAAACGCAGATGGCTTTTGGGATATTAATTTTGACGCTAATGGCAAGGATTCTCTGTCTATTGTATTTTCAGCGCTGAATAGCGGGGCGGATGTGGAGGTCTACGCTGATGAGGTGCTTGTTAGTGAGTTTTCAACATCAACACTATCGGGGCAAGTCCAGACGGGATTCAGTAAAACCCAGTTAATATCTTTGCCGCCCGCAACAGTGAGCGTCAGATTAAGGGTTAAGCATGTTGACTACGGAGGGTCTATAAACGTCAAATCTTTAAGGCTTGAAGCGATTTCATTATACAATGCAAGCGAGGTTGAGTACCCAACCAATAACAGCTTTGGGGATGGCGTGGCGCTAGAGGGTACAGATGATTTTGTTTTTTATCAGCTAGGTACAAATGACAGGGGTGAAGGTGATATTTCCAGCCCATCATTCATGCTTGACAATATTGATAAGATGATAAGAAAACACCCGGTTGGCGCGAAACCCGTAATAATGGTAGCAAACCCGGCTGAAGTCGAATCTGGTGATTTTAAAATGCAAGACGTATTATCAAATCTTTCAAGATTCTCAAAAGATAGAGGTATTGATTTTATTGATAACTACTCAATTTTTGACGGACTAGACACCAGCTTTACAACTAGTGATGGATTGCATCCAAACGATTACGGACATAGCCTTATAGCTAAAAACATAATCTACGCAATTAAAAACTCACGATGAAAAACAAGCCCCTTTAATTAGGGGCTTTTTTGTGCTACCGTTACAGGACATTTATGACAATGAGGGCGTGATTATGGCTGTTAAGAAACCGAAGAAACCCACACGTCCACCAGCGCGAAAGTGATTGGTGGATTATTAAAGATAATTGTAGTCGCTTTAACATTTCCATTGGCTTATGTAGCAGAATTATCGTACTTATCTGATTACTACTACGCAAACAGCGCTTTAGTTGATTGCGTAGTAGCTATACTTGCTGTGGCGTTTGCCATCCAAAGCAAGTCAAACTCCCTGTTGTGTTACGCTACTGTGTATATAATTTCAGCGGCTTTGTATTCTTTATTTTACATGCCAAGCGCGCAATCAGCGTGTTATTATCTGTACTACGAAGCAGATTTAAACTTTAGTATGATTATTACTTTCTCGGATTGTCTTATAATGTTCATAGGTGGCATTAATGTTTTTTATCGTCTTTATACTTTGCGTCGTGATGATAGCGGTAGCGACGATATTTTTAATGCTAGGTTGGGTGTACATAAATGGGCAAAATAACGATGGAAGAGGCAAACCAGCTAAGGCAAGAACTACGGCAGGAGCTGGCAGCGCACAAAGGCGAACAAAAGGAAGTGATAGACGGTCTAGCGAAGAACGTAAGTAAGTTGACCGAAGTCGTAACAGAAATACGCGTTTACCAAGCAGAGTTAAACAGTATGAGTGGGCGCGTAACCTCCCTTGAGGGCGACTTGAAGACGGTTAATGAGAAACTAACCAGCGTTAACAGTAAACTAGCTGTCGCTGACAGTTTCGTTAAAAGTGCTAACAAGTTGATGTGGGGTGTAGCTGCCTTAATTATAGGGCTTGTTATTAAATTTGTTATGGATGCCACATGAATGCACTAGACTGGACGCGATACCCCAACTTCAAGAAAGAAGAGTTTGATTGTCAGGAAACGGGCGAAAACGAAATGCAGGCCCGCTTCATGGAATTACTTCAACTACTCCGCACGAAATACGGTAAACCGATGAGAATAACGTCGGGTTATCGCTCACCGAATCACAGCATCGAAGCACGTAAAGAAAAGCCTGGTACACACGCACAAGGTATAGCGGCTGACATTTACTGCACTGGCCCAGACAAATTCAGACTGGTAAAGCTTGCAATTAATATGGGCTTTAATGGTATAGGTGTTGATAAGAATTTTATACACCTTGACTGCAGTCGTGAGCGTTGCGCTATTTGGGGTTATTAACAAGTTAACCGCGTACACGGTTTAATGCGTTACTGGTAGAGTGAATCGCAACAAATAACCGCGTTCGCATATGTATACAAAACGCGATTTTTTATACACGTTGTACGAATATACATACAAAATAGGTGATTTATGTGGTCAGCAGTGGCAGGGTTTTTCGGTAGCCTATTCAGTAGCAGTAAGCTAACTGATACGGCGGTGGATGGCATCCGTAAGATGGGCGGTCTGGATGAAATGAGCGGCAAGGAAAAGGCTCAATTTCTACTAGACTACATAAACACAACAAAGCATCAGTCTCCAGCGCGTAGGTTTATCGCCATAGCTATGTTAATTGGCTTGGCGGCATTCACTGGCTCATGGTTAATTATACGGATAACGGCTGCTGTGTTGGCTTATTTCGGTGGTGACGCATCACAATTACTTATTGCGTGCGATGATATTTATGCGATGTGTAAAGAGGTGCTTATGCAGCCAATGAATATTATTATCGGCTTTTACTTTGTGACTGATATTGCAAAGCGGCTTGGGAAATAAAAAAGCCCGCACGATTTGAGCATTGTTAAGAGGCTTGGCGGGCGTATTGTAAATCGCTTCATGAGAGAAGCGTATAATCGTGATTAGACCCCTTTAATATTATACCACTAGAGTGATAAACGCAATAAAAAGCCCTCCTTAGAGGGCAGCGTCTTGCAGGACAATAAAAAACCAATCAGTCTAAGCCGATAAAAGCAACTACAAGCTAAACTAAACTTTACCTTTATAAGCAGCCTGCGCTAACAGAACGTTAAAGTTAAAAGAAATTGACTGATTGGCTAAGCCCATCGACGACTACGCGTTTATCATTAGAGTAAAACGCCGAGGGCTTGAAACTGTTTACAACGCACCCGCTAAGTATAAGCAAGTGCAGGTTAATAATACCACGCCGATACGAAACATCCATACCGCTGTTGTGTTTACGTCAGTTGCTCTCACAGTAATCTCCTATTAACTAACGTCAAATATCCATGACCACACAGCGGCGCATACCCCGCAAGTCTAAGCGCTTCTGTACGCACTAATACATACAGCTTACTTTGCTTGCTTGCGTTGTATACTTCGCGCTGTGCTTCTGTGTGAGTCATTTAAATTTCCAATATTTCTTTTATGGGAGGGTATTTCATCTGATTCCACCAAACGCGCAATGCATGAATGGACGTGAAACTATAAAATCCGCGATGGTACTCTTTATCTTCGCCCCATATAACTAAAAAATCTTTTTTTGTTGGCATAACTCTCTCCCATTTATTCGCTTTGGTGTGTGGCTCTGGCGGGAATCGAACCGCGCTATATCCGCTTGTTCCACCATCGTGCGCACTCCGGTGGTTAGCGCCTCTCATCCATATTTGAGGATTCAAAGCCACACCCAAAACAAACAGCCCGTAACGTGGGCCAATCGAGATAACAAAGCCACTGTAACACCAAAACAGCGGCTAACATATCCGACCAGTTACATCTGACTAAATATGTGCGCAACTACGTCAACGGTCCAGCCGTTGCCCGTTAGCGTCTCAGCTTGACGCTGAGCAACGCCAGAAAAATAACAGTCTGATGCGCCAACAAGTCGAGCTAATGACTTTTTACCTGGCTTGAAGAATTTGCCATCATTTAAAACGAAGTTACCATTCCAGCTGGCATACTGCCGCGCTGTCATAGTTATACCCTTATCTCCAATCCCAACTAACTTTGAATATTTTTTCTTCTGTTGAAAGTCAGCATTTTTATCCCACCACTTTACCCATCCCTCGCCCATCTGAACTAGATCAACGCAGTTATCTAAAAATGATTCAGGGTTTTCTTCTTTGGCGGGGGCAAATTGCCAATTAAACCAATAGTATCTAGGTCGTTCGCAGGGACCGTAATTAGCACTATTAATGAAAACAGGCTCAACGCCTAACTGCTCACTGATAACTGCCAGATATTCTTTTTTCATCTTCACGTTTTCAAGCATGAATTTGATGTTTGGGTTAACGCTTTTAATGTGGTTTAGAATATCCACGTATACAAAAAACAATTTGCTTCGTGGGTCGTCAAACGCTAACTGTTTACCTGCAAAACTAAAGCCCTGGCATGGTGAGCCACCGATTAACAAATCAATCAATGCCCAATCAATATCCCATTCACGCCACTGAGTAACATCGCCAAGTTGTACCGTGTCAGGGTAGTTGGCTTGTGTTACCTTTATTGCGTATTTGTCTAGTTCTGATGCGTAGTAGGTGGATGGTTTAACGCCTATACGGTTTAACGCAATCTGACCGCATGACATTCCATCGAATAAACTTAATACATTCATTTTTTCTCTCCCATTAAAAAGCCCACCATATCACTAGTGGGCGTGTGTTGTGGTCTTACCAGTTACCGTAAACGCAACTCACTATCATTAATGCCCTTTGCGCCACGGTCTGAGTCACTCAAGCGGCTGACCTCTTCTAGCTCAAACAGTGCAACAGGCTGGAATACAACTTGCGCTAACTTGTCGTTTTGCCGAATCTCGAAATCAGTATCGCCGTGGTTAATCATGTTAATCATAACCTCGCCTCGGTACGGCGCATCTACTACACCTGCTAACAAGTCTAGACCATATTTATCGGCTAGCTTACTACGTGGCCATGCAAATCCACCGTAACCAGGTGGAATCTCAAGTGCAATGCCTGTAGGTATCTTAGCTCGCCCACCGTTGGCCTTTAAAACAGCATTGCAATCAGCGTAAAAGTCAAAGCCCGCGTCTGTGGGGTGGTCTTTTGTCGGTGTTTTAGCTGTGTTGGTTAGCTTCTGGTATTTCATGCTGTTACCTCGTAGTGTTCCGCTGTGTTGCCGTTTGTACCAATGATGTCGATACGCTGCTCAGACTCAGGCCAGACAACCTCTGCATCCTCGCTTGTAAACTCGCCGCAAACAGACAAGGCGTACTCCATAGCCTCGCTTTCGTCTAAATGGTTATGCACGATACACAAAACCATTTCTTCTAGTTGTTTGCGGGTTAGTTCGTATTTCATTTTTCACCCCTGTCTATAATGTCAATCTGCGCCTGTAAGTATTCGGCCAAGTCAAGCGCTTCTTCTTTCGCGTGTTGCAATAGCTGTCTATGCGAAAGCCCCGCATCGGCTAGCGTTGTGCCATACTTATTTAAGCCCATGCTGCGCCGAGCGAATAACTCGGCGGCTAGTTTGTCGGTTGTTGTCATTTATCTACATCCGTTTTCAAATTCCATGCAGCAAGCCAAATATTCCAAATTATAAGGCAAGCCCAAAACCCCACGCTTTCAACGTCTAAAAAAAGCTGAGCTATCGTAAGGACTCCCCATACCGCCATGTTTATTATATATATCACATTATTCTCCTTTGGGCGCGTGGTGCGCCCGTCTTGGTTATAGAAGGTCTGCACCCTCTTTTACTAGTTTTCTTGCTAATGGTAACACGTCATCGCGCCATTCTGGACTGACCAGTGCTGCCAGCTCTTTTCGCTTTTCTTCTGGCGCTGAAACTATCGCCATGGCTAGGTTGTAAACCGTCAACTCAAACCATGTTTGAACATCAGGGTGCGCATCTGGCACCGCTAGCTGCCCGTTGAAGATAGTGTCAATCTGATTTGATTGCTGTATTCTTTCCATTCCTCTATTGCCTCCAACATTGCTTTGTGACCGAACGCAACGCAGACAAATGCGCCTGCTTTTTTTGCGTTTTCTAAATATTCAATCTGACCATCTTGCCAAGTGCTTTGTGTGTGGTCTTGGCGCTTTAGCTCACCAACAAAGCAAGGTAGGCCAGGTATGATGACGTCACTTGCTCCTTTCGTTTGGCCTTCGGCTTTATGGCGGCTAACTTGGCTGTATGTTTTCTTACCCTCGTTTCTTGGATGTATGGCATGTGGGAACTCTCTCCTAACTTGGTTGAAAAGCGTTATTTGTTCAGCACTCTCTAGCGGGCATTTGCCACGGTACGACATATCTCCGTAAGCATTAAGCCACTCTGGTATCTTCATAATTGTACCCCTCTATTTTATAAAATTTTGAGCCTTTGTTTTGCCTGCACGCTTTTATGTTTTCGGGCATATCTGCCTTACCGTCAAAATAAGCCTCTATGTATTGCTGTTCATCTTCAACAATATAACCTAGTGTAGCGTGACAGAATGGCACCCACTCGTATCTGTTTTTTATCATGTAGTACACATCGAAGCTGCGACACTCTGTCACATATGTAACCCGTATAGTTACATTGCCTTTTAAGCTAGTTGCAAGCCTTACATTCCATGATAAAACTTTATCGACAGTTGCCGTGTATGGGTCGCGCTTAATCTTTGCGAACTCTATTTTTAGCTTTTCATTGGGGTCTACTAGCTCGCCTTTGCATTGCTCGCAGAACCTAGCAGCTATATCGTTTTCATGTCCGCAATCCTCGCATAGTTTGTGTGACCATCTGTATTCACACCGCTCACTTACACCGCGTATGATTGACTGGCCAAAACAACGGCGACCAAAATGCGCGGGTATCGGGTTTTCTTCATCGTTCAGTATTCTATTGCCCATTAGGTCAATAAAATATCCGTTTTCGTCAACATTAAAACCATCATCGTTAGGGCGCAGTTTAAACAGGTTAGTTGTTTTGCATGATGGGCATTCCGCCTCAATCGGATCGCTTTCACCTGTTCCACCACTAACACGAATGTCAGGATTAAATAAATCACCATCTGGACAATGGCTTTCTATATTTTCAGCATAATCTAATACTAGGCAATCGCTTTTACCGTCGTATAGGCGCAATCCTCGCCCTATCATTTGTTGCAATAGACTAACTGACTCAGTTCGGCGCAATAACGCCACTACGTCAATGTGAGGCGCATCAAACCCCGTTGTTAACACTTGGATATTGACGAAATATTTAAACTTCTGCGCCTTGAAGTCGCTTATCAACTGTTCGCGCTCTTTCTTGCCTGCTTTGCCTGTTAACACTCTGCTATTTTCAGGCGGTAATGATTCCATAATCTCATTTGCATGAGCATGACTAGCGCAAAATACAATTACACCACGACGGCCGCGACTTTTTGCTACTATGTCAGCAACTATCTTTGATGTTAACCGCCCTTTACCCTCAAAAGCCTGTTCCTGGCTCTCTTTGGTAAACTGGCCCATACTGTTTGTTTCTAGCGCTGTTGTATCATAATGAGCTATAATATCAGGGTCAGCGTGCGGCTGTGTGAGATAACCTCTATCAATAAGCAATTGAGCAGGCACCCGATAAATTAACTTATTAAAGTAAGGCTCTCTAGCCTCCCATTCTTCAACAGGCGTGCCATCTTCTTTATACTGGTATATGTAACCCGTGCCAAGACGGTAAGGCGTGGCGGTTAAACCCAGCACTCTCAACTTAGGGTTTTGCTTCTTAATATGTGCAATAATCTTTTTGATGCTTGGCGTTATACGGTGGCATTCATCTATGACGATAAACGCAAAGCGACTGCAAAACTTTTCTATGCTGTTAAGGACAGTTAACTCAGTGGCAAAAACAACATCGTGCTTGAGCGACTTTTGCCCAGCGCTGCCACTGAAAATGCTTGCAGGCTTGCCCGTTGTTAAAAACTTTTCGCGGTTCTGCTCTATAAGCTCCTTAGATGGAGCCAAGCAAAGCACTTTTTTACCGCTTACTTTGCTTGCCCATTCAGCTAACGCCGCGACTATATGGCTTTTACCTGCACCCGTTGCAAGGTCAAGAACACCAAACTCAAAAGATTGTTTAAGCCACTCAATAGACTTATCAAGGGCTTCTTGTTGATAGTCGCGTAATGGCATCTTACGAAATCCTCCAATACTCGCTATCTTTACCGCGATACTCTTCGAGGTCGGCATCAGGCGCTAATTCTTTAAGCGCTTTTTGATAGCTCACATTGCCTTTTTTGCTAACTCGGGTAATTGTTAAGTCACCAATTTTTCCACCTTCGTGGTTGGTTGCAGCAATTAACGCCTCTTTTGCTTCTTCCATTTCTGCTTTTGCAACATCAATTGATGCTTTAGCTAATTGGTAACGCTTTGCAACTTCGCCTCCGCTAATGTATTTCCATGCATTATGTTCGCGCTCGTGCAAGTATTCAGCATAAAACGACATTAGCTCTGACAAGTTCTCATCTATCCATACAGGGTCGAAATCCACTTCTTCTAACATATGTCCGTGTGGAGACCATTGCCAGAAATAACACTTTTCGCGGCCTGTCACTAATAGTTGTATTTGTATTTGCGCGTGATAATGATGCTGCTCCGCTATACTCTTAAAGGTTGGCGGGAATTGATTGCGCAAACCGTAAGGGCATTTAATTTCAATTAATGCATTATCACCTACATAACCGTCAGGGCTAGCGCCAAGCCAATCTTCTTCCCACTGGACAAAGCTTGCCTCAGTAACATCAAAACCAGTTTCCATTTCAAAATCTGCGCAAGCGGTAGACTCCATTGCTGTGCCCCACTCAGTATCAGCATTGCCTTTAAATTCTCTTTCTTGGTTGTGATAATCACGCACCATTGAGCGCATAACATCCTCACGGGTCATATATGGCGCAAGACCTAATATAGCACCTACAACTGAGCCAGTAATACGGCCTTTTCTTGCCTTAAACCATGCTTCGCTTCTTTGTTCCACAGTATTTACTCCAAAAGTAAGGGCGGCGAACCGCCCATTTAAATTACCAACCTAGGTCATCATCTTTCTGCGGCTGTGCAGGCGGAGGCGTAGGCGCTTGTTGCTGTCCTTGCTTCAATGGCGCAACCTGCTGCACCCAATTGCCTGTCGCCTTACCTGTACCGTCAGATTTTTCAATCTCCCACACTTGCAGCGTTAGGGCCATAGGCTTCATGGCGAGGTTTTTCTGCAAGTCCATATCACTTGGGCGACCTTCAACTTTGAGCAGTCCACCGCCCGCGTTAGCGGCAATAGCTGCAAGCATACGCTTGGCTTTATCAGCTTTCTTAGTGTCACCGTCCATTACGCGCACCTTTTGAAATATCTTGCGGTTCTTGTATTGCTCAGGTGCCAACACTGTCCATTTAAGGTTAATGTATTCGTCACCATCGTAAGCATCCCATTTAGCTTCTTCACACGCTGCCTTCACTTGTGTATCGCTAGGGATTGGCTCAATGTCACCACCGCCCGCTGTAAATGTGCCGTCGTTAGTGGTTAGGTTTTCGCTGTTATCTGATAGATTCCAAAATGACATTATTTGTCTCCTTTAAGTGCTGGAATAAAGTTCGTAAACGGGTTAACGCCTAGCTCTACTGGTATATCTTCCGTAATGCCGAAGCGGTTTTTAGAAACATTGGCGGCAGTGGCGTAACAAACAAGTTGACGACTACCGTCAGACATTGCTTTTTTACGCTCACCATCGCCCATGGTAAATGTGGTTAATTTTAAGAAGCCAACTATGTCACTATCATCGACATAAGGCGCAACTGATTTTTTACCAAGGCGTAACGAATAACGCGTGTAAGGGTCTTGGTCTGGTAGCTCAATCGTCTCAGTGTCAGCGTGGCCAATGAACACTATATGCATATCTTTACGCTCGTTAAGAATGCCGCACGCTTTGCGTACACGCTGATGCATTGCTGCAACTGCTTGCAATCCCGCACCGTAACCACCCATTGCCTGGTTGATTGATTTTGGCTTTTTAGGGTCGCTTTCTATTACATGCTGAATAAACAAACGCTCTAACGCTGTAACGGAATCAAGCACAAGCGTTTTGTAGTCATGTTCTTCTTTAATTAGCGTTGTTAGTTGCTCCCATAGGTCGTCCACTTTTGATAGTAGCGGGAAAGCCATTGGGCGCGCATCTTCTGGAATAGCCTGCAAGCCATCCTCTGCACGAATAACAATGGGGTTAGGGAATGTTGCTGCGGTTGATGTTTTGCCTAAACCTGAGTCGCCTAGCAATGTTGCTATGACAGCGCGGTTTTGAGGCTTAGTTACTGTTGATAGTAATGACATTATTGTCTCCTCTTTCTCTCTTCAACGGTTGACAATGTACCGTTAACAATTTATTGTGTCAACATCAAATTGACAAAAAGGTGAAATAAAATGTTAACGCTAGAAGATATAAAGAAAAAACTAGAAGGTAGAAACTATTCCGAAGTGGCTAGACGTGCTGGATTAACGCGCGCTTATGTTAGCGCAATAATGGCGGGAAAGCACCTTAACCCACGCTATGAAACAATAAAAAAACTAAGCGAGGCATTAACGGATGAGTAATCACTACGACTTTGTAGAAGAAGGTTATAAGATATTCGGGCTATATGGTGCCGACAAAAAAGGGAATTGCGAATGCGAGCGGGAAGATTGCGAAGCGGCATATAAGCACCCTCGCTCTAGCAATTGGCAGAATACGCCCGATTGGTCAGACGAACAGCTTGAGACTATGGAGGAGCTGGGGCACTTTGCGACAGGCTATGGTGTGCTAGTTACAGGGCTACTAGTTGTTGATGTAGATGCGCGTAACGGTGGTGTCGATTCGTTCCATAAGCTTTGTAAAGACTTAGATTGCGATCTATTAAGCGAGGCAGGATTAGCAGTATCGACAGGAAGCGGTAACGGGTCGATGCATTTGTATTTCAAAAATGATACAGGCGCAGCATTAAAACAACACCATGAACGTTATGAAGGCATTGATTTCAAATCAAGCGGGTTTGTTGTTGGGCCATCTTCACTACATAAGAGCGGGTTAACATACGAGGTTATGCACGGAACCCCGTCCGATATTGCAGAGCCACCAGCTAAATTACTAGATACACTTAAAAAGCCAGACTCATACCGTGCCCACACATCACGCGGCGTTATAGATATGACACAGCAGCAGTGCCGCGATATTCTTTCTTATATATCACCGGACACTGACTACGACACGTGGATTAGGTGCGGCATGGCGATTCATCACACGTTTGATGGTGACGGGCTAGATATTTGGGATGAGTGGAGCGCTAAGGGTGAAAAATACGGCGGCTTCTACGTTATCCAGCGACACTGGCACTCATTTGGGAAATGTAGCAACCCAGTGCAAATGGGCACCCTAATACATTACGCAGAAGATGGCGGGTATAAACAACCTGTTGAGTTTGAATACGTGGACGATACACAGGGCGGTAGCGCGCCAATAGTTGATTTAAAACGTCCGCCTGGCTTAGTGGGTGAGATAGCACAATGGATTAATAACAGCGCGCGCTATAAGCGTGAAAACCTAGCAGTGGCAGCAGCACTGCAAGCTGTGGGAAATATTGCAGGGCTAAAATACATAGACGCACGAGACGGCATGACCGCAAATATGATTAGCTTTTGTGTAGCTGGCTCATCGACGGGTAAAGAGCATATTCAACAGTGTTTTGCAGATTGCTTGCGCGCAGCCCATTTAATCGACGCTATGCACGGCGGCATAAAGTCAGAACAAGAGATAGTCAGAAACCTAACAAGGCACCAAGCAGCGTTTTATAATATAGATGAGCTTGGTTTAGTTCTGCGAAAGATTATGAACAGCCGTAACGCTTCATATTTAGAGGGCGTTATTGGTCTCATTATGAGCGGGTACAGTAAAGCAGATTCATTTTTACCTGTTAGCGGTGACGTAAAGGAAGCACTGAGAATTGAGCTACAAAACGAGTTAACAGCCTGTCAAAAGCGTATAGATGAAAACGAGGATAGCACAGGAGTAGCTGAACGCAGAATGCCACAGATACAACGTGCGCTTAATAACATTGCAAGCGGTATAGAAGCGCCTTTCTTGTCTGTTATCGGTTACACAACGCCAGTGACGTTTAATAGCCTGATAGATTTTGAAACTGCCACCAACGGGTTTTTATCTCGCGCTATGATATTTGATGAGCCTGAGACTAACCCAAAGCCAAACAAAAAACGCACGACACGAAAAATACCTGCGCACTTAGAAGCGCAGTTAGGTCAGCTTTACGCTATGGGTGAGTTTGATGTATTGGGTGACTCTCGCATAGAGAACTATGCAGACAAGAAAGAAATAGAAACCATGGAGGATGCTAATGAACGACTTGATGAGATTGTTGATGAGTTTTGGCAGATGGCAGAGGACGCAAAAGACAGCGGGCTTGAGGCTATACCACGGCGAGGTTATGAATTGTGTGCAAAGGTTAGCTTTGTTTTGTCCGTCAGTGAGGGTGTGAGAACGCTTGAACATGTTGAATGGGCATACGCATTAGCCAAGGCGGATTGTGAGCGTAAGATGCGCTTGGCTCTGTCTAACATCACCAAAGAAGAAGCGCCCAATGATTCCATTGCTGTAAAAATACAAGATATTCTCCAAAATAGTGAAGATGGTGAGACCGAGGGTGTAATAATTAACAGGTGCAGGCCACACAAAAAAGAGGAAGTAAAAAATGTGCTGGCTAAGATTATTGAGAAAGGATTGATAAAAACGATTGAGGTTGAACATCCTAAGAATAAAAAGCGATTTAAAAGGTATGTAATCTCATAACATAAATGACCCGCTTCGGCGGGTTTTTTATTGGTTTTTGCATAGTTTATGGCGCAGAATAGTAGGATAGTTTTAAGGATAGTTAGAAAAAATCGTTATAAATCATAATGGTTAGCAGAATAGCAGAATAGTAGTAACAGACACTAAGAAATACAGTCAAACACCCAAAAAATACCCTCCTAATACGTATAATATTAAATACTAGTAGAATATAAAATCACTTATACATTGTTTTGAGGTAAATAATAAATATATAACTATAACTAATCTACTATTCTACTATTATATATATATCTATATGTATTATAAGGGGTTTTTGCTTAGTGGGTTTTCACTATCCTGTCACTATTCTGTTTGTGGGATACTTTGCATACAAACTACCCCTTACATAAAAAAGCAAAAGTGGTCGAATTGTGTAATGTTTGAGTGGTAGAACCAGTGAACTTTATCAGCAATAGGTGTTGCACTTATCTGTGACTTTGCTATTATTAACACATCAACAACGGGAGAGAAAATATGACTAAGTTAATCACAGCAACACAAAAACACTTTGGCGGCGAGCTTCTAAACGGCGGCCTTAAATTTTCATTTGGTGAAGATGAGTATGTTCTAACTGACAGCAACCGCCTTTACGCTTTCTTTGACGGCCGTATGCAAGGTTTAGGTCACAAAGTTGGCAGCCTGTTAAAAATCGAAAACCACGTAGCGGAGATGGCGGAATAATGACTAAACAACTACCAGTGCAAGAAGCTATCGACAAGTTTCTTGCAGACAACCAAAACCTCGCTGGAAGCCGTGACGGTTTTCCAGCGCTAGCGCTAAACCTTAATCGCGTGCGTGAGTTGGCTGAATATGTTGGAGAGCTGCATGAGCAGGTAGAGCGCAGTAAGGCAAAAAAGAAAGAGTTGATTAGCCTGATTTATCACGCGTCTTACTCAATCTTTGAAAACGGTGCAGATATTCCAGATGGCGCGAGAAAGGTTGTCGATTTTCAAGACGTATTGGAAATTATAAAGGAATAACTATGACCCCACTAAAACAACTTACAGACGACACGAAAAGCAACGCGGCAAACGCTAAGGCTTTAAACTTACACCCGCACCAGCTTAAACGGTGGCTTGATAACGATGCGCATGTTAACCAGGCGGGTGAGGTGTTTATTAAGACTAAGGGGTGCATTGATGTTTAAACAAGCCTACACCCTCACCATGGCCTTATTCTGCGGAATGGCTATCGAGCGTCAAGATTATTTTATTGCGTCTGTGTGTGTCATTGCGGGCGTTATTGGGTGGTATATTATGGGAGAGGAAGAATGAGTGATTTAAAAAAGTTGTTTGATAATGCGCCAGAGTGTGCGACAGAGATAGTGGCTTGGGGAAATAATTTAACGTGGGCTAATAAGACTAAGATGTACTCTTTAATAAGGGGATATTGGGTAGAGCGAGAGAGCGGATGGAACACCATAGCCACACGCCCACAGTCAGAACATCGCAAAACGGTTGAGGATGCGGTTGCTCAACTAGGTAATGCTACTTTTCCTGTGGCAACTACACACATAGGAGTGGCTAAAATTTCTCAAGAGGGTTGGCTGGAAAAGGGGCAATTTGAGTTTGTAGGACAGGATTGCGATAAAAATATTTTTGACTTATTTTGCACTATCGAAGAATTCGAGGCTTGTGTTGCTGCTAAGGATAAGAGCGAGTCTGAGTGGACGCATAGAACAAAACATGGTGAGTTGTGTAGGATTGTTTTAGAAGACCCCGACACTGACGGTTACATTGTTGTTTTGACAGAGGGGTATGAATACGTTAAGCACCATACAGCACTAAAACCCATCAAGCCTACAATCACCACAGATAGGGCGTTGTGGCTAATGAAGACCATGTGCCCAGATGAATGGTCGGCGCTAGAGCGCAAGTACACCATAACAAACTAAACACATCCGACCACCTTGCGCAGTTTTTCTGGTAGGGTGGTTGTTTTTACAGGAGAGAGAATATGGCAGGAATAATAACAAACACTAGCGGCGGCAAAACGTCCATGTGTCAGGCTGTTATAATTAAGGAGAAGTACAAAGGTGACTTCGATGAGCAGATTTGCGTTTTTGCAAACACAGGCCTAGAGAATGAAGAAACTTTAAAGTTTCTTGATAAGTGCGATAAGCATTTCGGGCTGAACATTGTTTGGCTTGAGGCTGTCGTTCATGGCCATAATGAAGGAAACACGCATCGGGTAACTAATTTTAAAGACGCCTACAGAATGCACCAGTATAAAGACCCGTTACATCCATTTCATGCTCACGTCAGAAAGAACGGCGTTCCTAACCAAGCCTACCCCCAGTGTTCTGATAGATTAAAGGAGCAGGTTATTGAGTCATACCGGAGAAGCATCGGGGCTGAGAGTTACGTGCAGGCGCTTGGTTTTAGGGCTGATGAGCCAAACAGGGTATGTAATGCCAAGGTTAGAAAGGCATTAAAGGCTGTTGGCGTTAATGATTTGCAATTTAGAAATGACAATAAAGGAAGGGTTGGGCATCTTAGGGGTAATTCGTTATTTCACCTCCTAAAGCATGAAGACGTTGAGAGTATCAAGTCATACAGCAATAAACTTAATAAGTACAATCTTGTATTCCCTATTTGCGATTGGTTTCCTATGACGAAAGAAGATGTAAATATTTTTTGGGAGGAGCAGCCGTTCAACCTAGAGCTTGAAGAGCATGAAGGAAATTGCGCTACATGCTGGAAAAAGTCAGACAAAAAACTTTACCTTTTAGCTAATGATAGCCCTGAAAGGTTTGAGGCGTTTGAATGGTTCGAAGGTGAATACATGAACATCAAGGGTAACGAAAAAAGCAGGCTATTCTTTAGGCGACATAGAAGTGTTGATATGATTATGGGGGAGGCCGCCAGCTTTGACACATGGGCGCTAAGAAGAATGATAGGTGCAGATAATCAGGAAGATGGCTGTTCGTCTAGTTGCAATGGTTACGACCTATTCGAGTAACTGGTCGGATATGTACAAAACCACGTCGGCGTTACTATCGGCGTGAACTTACAGGAGAGATAATATGAAAGCGACAATACTAGTAAGAGATTTAGTTAAGCTAATTGCCAAACATGGTGATTTGGATGTGTGTATATGTGTAGATACGGATATTAACGGCGAATTCAATGCAGAACTAAAAAGCGTAGATGAGTCAGCAAGCAGAGTGCAAGTAGTAGCATTCGAACTATACGGAGAAGAAAAATAATGACCCCACACGCTATGCAACACGCAATCGAGGCACTATGCAATGGCGAATCAATGCTGTGTACAGTCGAAGACGTATACCGTCGAATGATGCGCGACGAAAACACAATGCTTGAGCTATTTGAGCTACTACACGGTAGCGACTTGGAAGCAGCCGAGCGTAAGTTTATGAGTGAGTTTATTGAAGCTGCACGGGATGAGTTAACGGCGGCTAGGGAGGCTCAGGTATGAAAACCCACGACAGGGCTAGGATTGCACTACTACGCGTAAAGGGTAGCCACTACTCAACAATGAAGCAGTTAGCTGATGCGCTCGAATGGTCGATGACAGCAGTGCATCGAGCGTGTGAAGCTGAGCCAGAGATTCGCGCAATACTAAACGCTAACAAACATAGACCCATTAAGCCACTTGTCACGTCACGGGTTAAGCGTAAAGATGTGCCTATGCAGCCGATTATCAAGCAACTATATGAGGCTGTGCAAGACTCCGGCATGACTCAATTGGAGATTTGCGAGCGCGCTGGAATGTCTGAAATGTTCTTTCGTGACGTATTTAAGCGCGGGCACTTGCCACGAATGCAGAGTATTATGGCTGTGTGTGAAGTTATTGGCTTAGAGTTAACACTGGTTAAACCAGATAAAGCCTAGTTTGTGCTAGGCTGTTGTTTTTGATAGGAGACAGATTATGAGTGCATTTATAACCGACCAGCTCGAGCAAATGAGCAAGAAAGACTTGCTAGAGTTTGCGCAGACAGCGCATGAAAATAACGTAAGGTTGATTAGGCGTGTGAAGGAGTTGGAGTCTTACAATATACGACTTGCTAACGAGTCGCACGAGTATCAGCAGCGTTGTGCTTCACATGAAAAAGATATGCTACGACAATGCGTCTTTATGGAGAGGACGGCAGAAAAATTAGAGCAGCATCGAGAGTGGCAAGCAACGGCAAGCGTATTACGCAGACCAACTCGCGAAGCTAAGCAGGCGCTAAACAAATTCGCCCTAGAGCAGAAGATTGAAGAGCTTGTTAATCTTAGAAGTTCGTTAGGGTGTTTGGATAATCGAGAAGCTTCAAAATTCGCAGTTGCTATCAACAAAGCAATCGAACAACTACGCAAGGAGCAAGAGAAGTGAACCTCCACACAGACCCGCTAACCCATTTAATCATCGGGCTTATCTTAGCGGCTGTATGTTGCGGCTTATTCCTAGTAGCCATATACGTCATCGAATTACTGTTTGCAATTCTGCGGAACTATCGGCACAATAGAGATTCATAGTATTACTCTCCCTGTAATTAGCCCTCCTCGTGAGGGCTTTTTTTTGTTCAGTTATCAGCGTATAATGAAGTTATACAAACCAGCGTGGAAACTGTTTTGTATTGAGGCTATTTGCCAATAAAAAAGCTAAGAAGAATGAAACCTTGCGACGGTGCCACTTAGCGGCCATTTCCAACGTCGTGAGGTTTTTTTTGAGGTGTTCAATGGTTAATCGCAAAGTTTTTGGGTTCGGTATAAATGACTCATGGTATCCAGTTAGACCTAGGAGTAAAGCAACAAAAGAAAGGTTGAGTAGCGATTGGTGCCCTTACTACAGGAAATGGGCGCACATGATACAGAGATGTTATGACCCAAAATTTAAACACTCGCAGACTACGTATAAGGACGTGTCTGTTTGTGATGATTGGGTTTACTTTTCAAAGTTTAGGGAATGGGCGATAAATCACTACGAAGATGGTCTATTTTTAGATAAGGATATACTTGGTGATGGGAGGCTATACAGCCCTGAGAATTGTTGTTTTGTGGATCTTAAAACAAATAACTTCATACTGGACAAGGGCGCAAAGAGGTCAGGTAAAAATAGAATTGGATTCTACCTAAACAAAAGAGGGAAGTATCAAGTTAGTTGTAGCAACCCTTTTAAAGGAAAAGACGAATATGTCGGTGTATTTACAAGTGAAGAAGAAGCACATAGGGCATGGAAGGAAAGAAAGAGATTGCACGCCATAAGCCTTGCAAAGGTTCAAAGTAACGAAAGGGTAGCTAAAAAATTACTATCTATGTACAAATAGCTTAATTGTTAAGATTTATTTTTTAAGTTAGAATGAAAAAACAACAGGGGGTACCAATGAGATTTATAAAAGCAAAGTTAATACTTATTTCGATTGCTTTGATTTGGCTTTACATAATACTGGTGCTCTCTCCTCTTATAGTGCCCGTCACCATTTTTGCAATTATATTTAGCGGCCTTAAAAGATACAGATACTCGCTATGGATAAGTACAGACCAACTAGTCAACGCTATACACAACGGCAACCCAGATGTAACCATATCAAGCAAAGTCGGTTATATGGCAGAACGGGGCAGCAAGACAGCGCAAACTATGGCGAGCGTTATAGATTTATTATTTAAACTGGCGGTGGGGCAAGAGAATCACTGTCAGGCATCGATTGAGCGTGACGAGGAGCATTATTAATGAAAACACTAGCAGAATTTGACACGCTTCAAGCGGCTAAAGAATACCCTCAGACACGCGGCAAGATGATTCACCGTAACTCGATGAATGCTTGGTTATCACAGGCGGGTAAATATCGCAGAATGAAAGAGATAGCAGCAGATACGAGCAGCCCGCTTGGTGATGGGGCAGCGGCGTTTCTTGATTCAACGGAATACAACTTAATTCAAACAAGCGAGACAGGGCAAGGTGTTATCCAACTAATGCAAGCGCTAATCACGGCAGAGGGCAACGACCCTGCTTTACAGGCTGTATTGGACAAAGGCATTACAGCAGCTAACGAGATTTACTACCCACACGCCGGCGCTACGGAGTACGACTTCAAGCGGGCAAAGGGCTTACCGATTGCACAGAAAGAAGCGATACCTGTTAACGGTTATATAAAAATCACTCTCACGCAAGACGTAGAGCCACACAGACCGCAAGTGTATGTAGACATTCAAGGTGTAAAGCAGCGTATTACAAGCTTCGGGTTAGTCGATAAAGCAGGGGGTTATCTTGCACAAGTGCCGCGTGGATATGCGAGCTTTTACGTTGATGATGCTTACGGTGTGATTGCGTAATGGCTTTTGCGCTCAGTAAGCAAGGGTCAATCCCAGATGATGCAAGAGTATCATACCCGCCAACTAATTTCTTAAAATCAACCAGCGCTGGATACACTGGAGACTGGGAGATATTTTTTGATATAGAGGTGACAGGCTCAGACCTCCCTTTTTTATCCGCTGATTTTAATTCATCTCAGTTGATTTTTTTTAGAGCGGGGAATAGGCTTGAGTTTAGAAGGTCACAATCTGCTACTGTTCAAGTGACATTAAATCAGAACTACCTTGCTCGCAGCGAATACAGAATAGTGGGCAGGTCAGCAACCAGTGATATAGCTGTATTCCAAAATGATGTACTTTGCGGGACTATACCTCTTAATTCTATTGATGAGTTAGATGGTATATTTGCTTTTGGGAATTCAAGTAGGGAAGGGCTTCTATACTCACTAAAATTTTACAATAACGGTGCTCTTGAGAGGGATTACACAAAAGAATCGCTAGTTGGCACTAATGACACCGAATACACAGAGCAAGCAAATTCACAGCACGGAATGCTCATAAACTTTCCCATTGACAACAGCCAATGGGTATTCTACGAAGATGGCGGCGGGTCGGTTACAGCCGATACAGCCTACACAATCAACGCGCCTACATTTACAAGCAGCGCGAGTGTTACGCTTCCTGAGCCTATTGCGGATGCGTCTTTTACACTAGCAGCACCAACGTTTACAAGTAGCGCAACCGTTACGCTTCCTGAGCCTATTGCTAACGGCGATTTCTCTATTGCTTCGCCGTTGTTTAGCGCAAACGCAGATGCATCTTTACCGCAGCCAGTAGCAAATGCAGGCTTTACCCTTAATGCGCCTACGTTTAGTGCATCGGCAACAGCGACAATACCAGGCTTTAACGCGTCAGTAGCTTACAGCCTTAACGCGCCTACATTTTCAGCAGATGCAGCGGTTACGCTACCAAGCCCGTCAGCCGATGTAAGCTATACGGTTACAGCACCGACTTTCTCAGTAAGCGCCACCACGATAGAAACAGGCGTAAAGTCAGATTTATTATTTTCAATCAACCAGCCACTCTTTAGCGCTAATGCGTTTGTAACATTGCCTGACGTAGTGGCTGAGTGTAATATAACCATATCAACACCTATATTTTCAGCATCTTGTTCTGTGCCTGCGCCAAGGTTACAGCCAAGAAAGACGATTTCAGTAACAAGTGGCCGACCCCGTGTCATACAGGCAGGGGCAAGGCCAATCAAAACCATAAGGGTCAATTAACATGGCAACAGCTAACGCAGCAGCAACACTTGAACGCGCAGATGATTTTGCAGCGGATTACGCAACAGCAACACTAACCATTTTAGATGGTGCGACTACACTTGCAACACATACACTTGCTAACTTCACTACGTCAAACAGCGGCGCAGATGGTGTGGCAACGGCTAACGCTATCGCAGACGCAACGATAGCGGCAAGTGGTACGGCAGATGGTGCAACACTAACCGCAGCGGGCAAGACTTACACCTTGACGCTTGGCACTAGCGGCACAGACGTTATCGTGTCAACCACTAACTACGTTAGCGGTGAAACGTCTAGCGTTAACAGTTTTGTAGTAACATTCCCAGCATAATATGCTACACGGCGACGTTACACCTTACAGGTTTGGCGAGCGCTTGGTTGACGGTAAAAAGCAGTACGATGCAATCACGCATATACATTACATAGGTCCGCGGGCGTTCGCTGTGGGCTTAACTGACACGTTAAAGTCTAGTTACACACAAGAGTTAATAGAAGCGCTTCACGGTAACGACGTGGAGCGTTTACATTATTGGTCAGATGGTAAAATGGTAACATGGCAAATATACGCGAAAAACGGTAAGGTAAGAGCCAAGCCATTAACTAGCGGGGAAGTATGAAAAAAACAGATAAAGAGGGCGAGAGCAACCATAACAACCCGCCATTCTACAAAGATAAAGAGTCTATCCTTAAAAAGATAGATGAATACTTTGATGACATGCCAACCATCCAGGTTAAGGGGCGAGGCGGCGAGCTTATCTTGGCTGACAACTCAACACAGTCAGCCTTAGCCCGTCACTTGGGTTACAAGACTCGATTCTCCATGGATGCGTCTATACGTGAACGTGGCTGGCATGATGTAATGAAGTATTACCGTGAGCGGTTTATCGAGTATCACACAGCAGCCGGGCAGGTTAGCGAGAATCACAGTTTCCACTCTAAGATATTGGCCGTTTACGGTGTTAGCGATAATCCGCTAAACAAACGCCTACACCTAAACCTAGACGCAGACAAAACAGACGTTGAGCGAGCACAACAGGTGCTAATGGAGTGCGCAGGTGGCAAGATAGAACCCAGCGTTGCAGCGTCATTGATTAACGCCATTAAAGCCACGGCCGACATTAAGAAAACGAGTGAGCTTGAAGATATGGTTAATGCACTGGCAGAAATTGCGGGTATTAAGAATTGAGCACAGCCTTACTTCGCAAACGACTATCACAGATAGCGCCTGTCATTAAGGCGCAGTCGGGCCACGTAGAAGAAACGGTTTACGGCGTTGTTGATAAGATTAACGACGACGGCTCGCCACACTTCATCCGTAAATGGAAAGGTGTAATCGGCAATATGCGCCCGACCGATGAGGAGCCGACTGTTTACGTTATCGAAAAGCTAGAACCTGCCATACTCAAGTATAAGAAATACAAATGCTTATACGGCGGTAGGGCGGGCACGAAGTCTATCATGGTAATGGACACGGTTATTGGTGACGTTAATGCCAACGGCTCAAAAGTGTTTGTGTTGCGTGAGCGCATGAAGTCGCTTAAAGATACGATTTACGCGGGTATTGTGGGGCGCATCGACTCGCTAAGCATGCGAGGCTTTACGCCTGTTCCGTCTGAGCGTGAAGTCAGGCACAAGAACCGTGGCAAGATAACGTTTGGCGGTATGCAGAACATCATCGATATGAAAGGCTCGTTTGAGTACAAGTATTTCTTGATGGAAGAAGCTGCACGTACAAGCCAGCAAACGATTGACACACTTGGCCCTACACTACGTGGTGTTGATGGTGCTGAGCTGTGGTATGTATGGAACCCCGAATCAGCAAACGACCCGATGAGCCTTGAGTTTATCGTACCCTTTCAAGCGCAATTAGACCGCGATGGCTATTACGAAGACGACTACCACATGATTATCAAGGTAGGTTTTGAGGATAATCCGTGGTTTATGCATGACCAATCATTGCGCGAAGAATACGAGAAAGACGTACAGAAAAAAGACGAGGGCAGAATGAGCGAGTCGCGGTTTAATCACATTTGGCATGGTGCATTCAATGATGACATTGACAACAGCGTTATTAAAGCGGATTGGTTTGATGCATGTATCGACGCACATAAAAAGCTTGGTTTCGATGCTAACGGCGGCAAGATTGCAGGCTTTGACCCGTCGGATGTGGGCAACGATGCAAAAGGCTACGCAATGCGTCACGGTGTTGTGTTTAAAGATGTCCGTGAGATTGATGCAGAAGATGCAAATAGAGCCTTCGACATTGCCAGTCGTGATGCTAAAAGTCAAAGTGTCGATTCGTTTGGTTGGGATTGTGACGGTATGGGCGCTTTGCTGCGTGACCAAGCTGCTCGCAACTTCAACGGCACGAAAGTACACACGTTTATGTACAAGGGTTCGGAGGGCGTACACCATCCGGATGCTATATTTAAACCTGTGGGTGATTACCATATCCGTGACAGTAAGAAGAATAAAGACGTATTTGGGAATAAGAAAGCGCAAAATATAATCGCCTTTGCTGAGCGTGTATATAAAACATGGGAGGCGGTAACGCATGGCAAATACTGCGACCCTGCCGAGCTAGTCAGCTTTGACAGTGAAACCATACCGCATGGCTTTATGCAGAAGTTAAGGTCTGAGGCGTGCCGGATGCCATTAAAACCAGCCGACACTTTCAAGTTTTACACTAAGCAAGAAATGCGCAACGGAATCAAACAGCCAGACGGCTCTAAAATCGTTATTCCATCGCCTAACCTCTTTGACGCTGTGGTGCTATCTTTTGATAATAGTGCTAATATAACGCATAAGAGGGTTG
>JBARZY010000052.1:0-4066 GCA_049650345.1 Glaciecola sp.
CAGTACCCGACTCTACACCATACTGATTAGGCGTGGTTGCAACAATTATCCAATCGTTTTCAATCACACGAGTAAGCATCCACAAATCCATATCTAAATGATTTTTTAACATGGTAACCAACACATCTAAGGCTTGTTGGGTGGATGCTTCTATCGACATATTTAATACCTACTACTTGTTGAGCTATGCGCCTAAGCGCGATACCACCTCTTTTAAAAACTCGAGCGAACTGCCATAGTTAATACGAAAACATTCGGGCTTGCCAAAGTCTTTTCCTGGTGACGGCCCCACGCCTTTTGACTCGCACCATTGTTGAGTGTCATTCACGTTTAAACCAGATGCATCAACCCACAGTAAGTATGTCGCATCAGGCGTTTGTGTACTGAGTCCGGGAATGCTATTTACTGCCGACACTAGGAAGTCTCTGTTATTGCGTAAATAATTAAGTTGTTGCGTATGCCAACTTTTACATTGAGTGAATGCAACTTCGGTTGCCACCAAGCCCAACACATTGGCCCATGGTACGATACCTGCACCCGCTTGGGTAAACTGATTGCGAACTTTACGGTTAGGGATAATTGCAAATGAGGTACCTAATCCCGCTACATTAAAGGTCTTGCTGGCAGCCATTAACGTAACACTGCGCTCTTGCATACCGTCAATTTTGCCAGCAGGGATATGCTGAGCGCCATTCAATATTAAGTCGCAATGAATTTCATCACTGCATAGCATCACATTATTGCGCTTACAAATATCGGCAATACGGTCGAGTTCTTCAGCAGACATTACACTTCCCACCGGATTCATGGGATTGCACATAATGAATAGTTTGCATTTAGGCTGTTGTGCTTGCTTTTCTAATTCGTCAAAATCTAATGTATACCTTTCGTTAACCAACACAGTAGGAATGGCTATTTTTTCTAAGTCATTTATCTTGGGTGCGGCAAGCAACGGAGGGTAATTAGGTGTTTGTACCATAACCGCATCACCAGGCTCACAAAAAGCCTTACAAGCCATATTAAATGCGGGAACTACGCCTGGCGTCCATACTATCCAACTGGGATCAATGTCCCAGTTGTACTCTTGTAAACACCATTGTACTACTGCGTTATTAGCAGGCTCATAATGCGTGGGTAAGGTGTAACCCAAGGCTGCATTGTCAACACGTTGTTTAAGTGCCTCACTAATTGGACTTGCACAAGCAAACTCAGTATCGGCTATCCATACAGGAAGAATGTCACGGCCTTTGTATTTTTCCCATTTAAAGCTATACGTTCCGTTGCGCTTAGGAGGATTGTCAAACATGGTTACCTTTCAATATAATTTATTTACAATATTTGGTAATAGTACTAAATACCTACTAACTCTTAAATACTACCCGATGTAATAATTATTGAAACGTAATAATAGCCAATTACGTATAAATTAGCCTAAAGGATAGTGGCTAATATTAAGTAAATTTTGAGCATAAAAAAACGCATTCAGCGTGTTAACACGTTGAATGCGTTTTAACGTATTACTTTATTATTCTTTAGCTTTTGTACGTGATGCGCGTTTACGATCACTTTCGGTCAATAGCTTTTTACGAATTCTGATGCTTTCTGGTGTTACTTCCACTAACTCATCGTCATCAATGAACTCGAGTGCTTGTTCCAATGTATATACAATTGGTGGCACGAGCGTTTGTGCTTCATCGGTACCTGATGCACGAACGTTTGTTAATTGCTTACCTTTTAGGGCGTTAACAGTAAGGTCGTTATCACGACTATGAATACCAATTACCATACCCTCATATACTTCAACACCGTGACCGATAAATAAACGGCCACGCTCTTGTAGGTTAAACAAGGCATTAGTTAGTGCTTTACCAGTAGCGTTTGCAATCAGTACACCGTTTTTACGTTGACCAATATTGCCGCCTTTGTGCGGACCGTAATGGTCAAACGTATGATATAACAAGCCTGAGCCTGAGGTTAAGGTCATAAAGTCAGTTTGGAAACCAATTAAACCACGGCTAGGAATAGTAAAGTCAAGTCTTACTCGGCCTTTCCCGTCAGGTGACATATTGGTCATTTCTGCTTTACGCAAACCAAGCTGTTCCATGATAGAGCCCTGATGTTGTTCTTCAACGTCAACGGTTAAGGTTTCGATAGGCTCTAATAACTGGCCATCTTCTTCACGCAAAATAACTTCTGGACGTGATACCGCTAACTCGTAACCTTCACGACGCATGTTTTCAATCAAAATACCCAAGTGCAATTCACCACGGCCCGACACTCTGAACTTATCAGGATCTGCGGTTTCTTCAACACGCAACGCTACGTTGTGAATCAACTCTGCTTCTAAACGCTCTAGAATATTTCGAGATGTAACATACTTACCTTCTTTACCTGCAAACGGTGAAGTGTTTACTTGAAATGTCATGGTTACCGTTGGTTCATCTACCGACAAAGCAGGCAAAGCTTCAACTTCGTTCTGATCGCAAATAGTGTCAGAGATTTTTAACTCACCTAAACCTGTGATGGCAATAATGTCACCAGCGGCGGCAGAATCTACATCGTGGCGATCAAGTCCCAAGTAACCCAGTACTTTACCTACTTTACCATTGCGCTTTTCGCCAGCAGCATTAACGATGGTGACAGGTTGATTAACCTTGACTGAGCCGCGTGTAATACGACCAACGCCTATTACGCCCACATACGAGTTGTAATCAAGCTGTGAAATTTGCATTTGGAATGCACCGTTTACATCAGCATCCGGTGGAGCAACTTGCTTTACAATGGTTTCAAACAATGGCGTCATATCATCAGACGGCGTGTCTGCATCGTTCGATGCCCAGCCATTTAGCGCTGATGCATATACTACTTCGAAATCAAGTTGGTCATCGGTAGCGCCTAGGTTATCAAACAAGTCAAACACTTGGTCCATTACCCAATCTGGACGAGCACCAGGCTTGTCTATTTTATTGATAACAACAATAGGTTTAAGACCTTGAGCAAATGCCTTTTGCGTCACGAAACGTGTTTGCGGCATAGGACCTTCTTGCGCGTCAACCAACAATAATACAGAGTCTGCCATAGACATGACTCGCTCAACTTCACCACCAAAGTCGGCGTGTCCAGGAGTGTCTACAATGTTGATACGATAATCGTTCCAATTAATTGCGGTGTTTTTAGCTAAAATGGTAATACCGCGTTCTTTCTCGATATCATTTGAATCCATTACGCGCTCTTCGGCTTCACCACGGCTTTCTAAAGTACCAGATTGTTGTAACAACTTGTCTACCAGTGTTGTTTTACCATGGTCAACGTGAGCTATAATCGCAATATTGCGTAAGTTTTTGATATCGTTCGACAAAATTTAAGCCTTTACTCTAAGTTCCCGATTGCGTTTATGTATTATACGCCATCAGAATGTTGTGCAAATTGTGTAATTCATCATTACACAAAAAAATGAGCGCGCAGTATACATGTATTCATGTCAACAATAGAGTGAATTTTTTGATATTGATGAAAATAACTACAAGTTTCATCTTCTGTTAACAGAAATGTAACGAATATCGTCAAATACTGGATTAATATACAGAATAAAAGTGGTATGTGTGATGCACAAGTCAGCGCGCACCAAAAAATAGCATTCAACCACCTGCTTGCACCAAATTAATGCAAAATGATGTATTCACATAAATTATTGGAGTTTTAAATAGCTGTTTTTCATGGACTTTTATTTCATTGCACTGTGGCACGAATATAGCTTAGTATAAACGTTGAATTTAACAGGTATGAAGCAACGATCGTGAAAGACAGGTGTTATCGTTAATGCACCCGTCCCTTTGCGTAAACGCATTCATATTACGGACACTTAAACTGGAGGACGTTATGTCATACGAGTCAGCATTGGAACTGATTAAAGAAAGCGAAGCTAAATTTATTGATTTACGCTTCACTGACACAAAAGGAAAGGAACAGCACGTTTCTATTCCAACTCATCAAGTCGACGAAGACTTTTTCGAAGAAGGTAAAATGTTTGACGGCTCGTCAATTGCTGGCTGGAAAGGCATCAATG
>JBARZY010000053.1:0-15442 GCA_049650345.1 Glaciecola sp.
TTTTACCATTAGACCAATAGTGCAAACGCTCCACACCGTTGCTGTGAAGCGATTCTATTAGCTCTTGCGTACAACTAGGCTTTAATGCGTCAGTAAGACCAACAGCGAACGCCCACGAGCCAAAATAGTGTATATGAGTTATCGCGTCGTAGGTTTTCTTACCTTCCTCGACGCGCTCATTAAATCTATATGGCTCAACGTTGCCGTGTAGCACTATAGAACCATCTTACCAGCGCTAAGCTTGCCGCCTTGCCTCGGTGCTACGGTTATTGTTACTGTATCTTGAGTGCTATCTACACCATCCTTTGTGACGATTAACCCCAGCACAATTGTGCTTTGTGAATCTAACGATGGCGCATCTATTGTAGCATTGGCGTTACCGTTGTTGTAAATACTGATAGCTGGTCCGCTTATTTGCGCCCACGTATACGATTGACAGCCAATAGTAGAGCCTTTACCGTCCAACTGCACTCGCTGCCCTGCATTCACCGACTGGTCTGCACCTGCGTTTGCGGTTGGGACTGTGTTGAAATATGCACTAGATATTTGTGATGCCATATATGTTCGCCATTGAGCGCGCCCTGCGTCACCTGGGTGAACTGCATCATAAAGCCATGTTTCGCCAAAATTATAGGTACTAGTCCACATGTCAATAACTGGCCTGCTTGAATCCGAATCATAAAAATCCGGGGTTAACTCGGCGCAAAGCGGGTTATTGAAGTTGGTATTAATGACATCCTCAACCCCTGAACCCATCTCTGTCAAACTAGCTGTTTTGTTTGCAATCGCAAAATCATAGCCAGCCGCAGTTATATCAGCATTTAGGTCGCGCATAGCAGCCTCAAACGCTGCGTTACCGCCGCCATCTGGATTGGTGCCCATCGAAACGACAAACAGGACTCTTGTGTAATTTGATGCTACGGCATTTACTCTTGATAACAAGTCGGGGAAGTAAGAAGAATAGTAACCGCTAAGACTCGCACCGCTTGAACCTTCACCCCAAACCTCTACGTTACCAAATTCATCAAACAGCGGTTTGTAAGCGGTTAACCTATCAAATAATGGCTGATAAGTAATTGAATCACCCATTTGAACAAGAAGCATTGCGGGGCGAGGGTCTATTTCATCTAACACAAAACGAATATCTATACCCGACATCGTGCCTGTAATATTTGCCGTAATCGCTTGAATGTTGATTTTGTCGGCATGAGATTTGGCGCGATAGTCAAACGGAATGACGAAATTCTTTGGGATGTAACCTGTGTTTCCGGCTGGGGATGAGAAACGAATAGTTCCATCAAAAGTATTTGACGAACAAACGTAACGCATGTTCATGCGCCCATTCATGCTGTAGTTTGCCAGCACTTGAGACTGTGCAACGTTTTGGAATGACGTATTTGTTCCGCCTAGCGTTACATCACCTTGATCCCAAAGATTTTCAGCGCCAACCCATCGGTATTCGGTTTCTTGGGTGAGGCTTAAAACGTTTGACGCTGAAATACCGTTAAGCGATAACGTGTTTCCGCCAACACTATCAGACTCATTTGTTAGCCCGTCACCATCTAACGCCCACGAGTGAATTAATGTGTCTGAGTTGTCGTAAAACTCAACTTTATAAATCGCACCATTAAAGTGATTTGCACCATCGAACCCTAGCGTAGTGATCTCGCTTCCTGTGTAATCCCACTCTAGCAATTTAGACTTCATAGCTTCAACGGCTGGCGCTCCGGCGGGCAATCCATCTGTAGAACCGTCAATGCTATACGCCCACAACTTAATGTGCGCGGGTGTTACACCTGCTGTCAATGCGTAGTAGCTGCTAGTGCCGTTTAAGATTGTGAAATTTCTAGTTGCCATCATCTACCCCATAAATTAGTTAACGGGCAGACTGCGCCCTAATGATTTAAGTATACGCTGAAAGGCAGGCAAAAAAAAGTTATAGCAACTCATTCTTCATTTTGGCTTCTATTATTAATGGGAAGCTATCTCTAACCCTGCTATCTGGCTCGCCCTTACTCAATTCAGCTGCCAGCGCCTTCTTGTTTGCTATAAGCGCTAATTTAGCCTCTAACTCACACCCATAAGAGCCTATCAACCTTCCTTTGTAGTAAGCTTGGTATTCGCCCCTCATGCTTATCTTTATCGATGAGTAAATTAAATCCCCATCCACAGCTTTTCTCAAGAAGTTATTAACCTTCCTAGTTACAAAAGCGCATGTTTTAGGTGAGTATAAACTCCCATCGCCAAGTATATCTTTGTCCAAGTGAAAGCCTTTCCACTCCCTATTAATCATCCACTCCCTAAAAGAGCTAAACACAAGCCACTCATCGCATACCTTAGAAGATTGATAACAAGGCTGCCTTTTTATGGTTGACTCGTTGTAGCACCTAGCAAGCATTTGTACCCACCTTCTGTAAAATGGGCACCACACTCTTTCGCCGCTACTCTTCCTTTCACAAACAACATAATAAGCATCATTTACACCAACGCCCATAACTGTTTTCATATAAAATCCTTGCTATTTTAACTTAAACGCACACCAAAAAAGCCAAACCCCTAAAAAAAGACCTGCCGGATGACAGGTCAATTACAGGGAGAGTAATACTATGAATCTCTATTGTGCCGATGTTGTCGCCATATTGCAAACAGTAATTCTATGACGTACATGGCGACTAGGAATAAACCGCACGATACAGCGGCTAGCAGCAGGCCGATGATTAAGTGGGTGAGTGGGTCTGTGTGTAGGTTCATGACTGCTCCTTGCGTAGTTGTTTGGCACTGTCAGCAAGTTTTATTGCTTCCAAACGAATCATTTCATCTATTGATTCCGGAGAGTGCTCTCGCAAGTAATAAAGCCTATTTCGTATTGTGTGCAATTCAGATGAAACCTTTAAAGACAATGAAAACATTGCGTTGCGTGTCACCTCCAACTCCTCAACACGCTCATTAGCTTTTGCTAGTTGCTCTTCTAGGTCTGCAACCTCTTCACCATCTTCCCCGCAATATGGACATGGTAGTCTTGTGGCTTTACTCATAACTCTCTCCTATCAAAAACAACAGCCTAGCACATCGCTAGGCTTTATCTGGTTTGACCAGTGTTAATTCTAAGCCAATAACTTCACACACAGCCATAATACTCTGCATTCGTGGTAAGTGCCCGCGTTTAAATACATCACGGAAGAACATTTCAGACATGCCGGCACGCTCGGTAATCTCCAACTGAGTCATGTTGGAGTCTTGCACAGCATCATATAGCTGCTTAATAATCGGCGTCATTGGCACATCTTTACGCTTAACCCGTGGCGTGACAAGTGGCTTAATGGGTCTATGCTTGTTAGCGTTTAGTATTGCGCGAATCTCTGGCTCGGCTTCACAAGATCGGTGTACTGCTGTCATCGACCAACCTAGCGCATCGGCTAGCTGCTTCATGGTCGAGTAGTGGCTACCCTTTACGCGTCGTAGTGCTATCCTTGCTCTGTCGTGGGTTTTCATACTTGCGCCTCCCTAGCCGCCGTTAACTCATCCCGTGCAGCTTCAATAAACTCATCCATAAACTTGCGCTCTGCCGCTTGTAAGTCGCTACCGTGTAGCAGCTCGCATAGCTCAAGCATTATGCCCTCGTCGCGCATCATACGACGGTATACGTCCTCGACTGTGCACAGCATTGATTCGCCGTTGCATAGTGCCTCGATTGCGTGTTGCATGGCGTGTGGTGTCATTACATAGCCCTCCATGCTTTGTAGAACTCGGTAGCAGCGTCGAAACTCAACTGCCCAGCGTAACGGCCTCGATAATAAAGCATCACGCCACATGAGTCTGTTTTGTACTCATCAAACACCATTGAAATATATTCGGCGATTATTAAGCTGTAACCGTTATCTATTTTGTATATTTTCATAACTCTCTCCTGTTAATTCACGCCGATGATAACACCGACGTGATTGGTATGTGGTTTGACCAGTTAGCGTTCTTCGCAGAATATACCGCACTCGAAATTTAGGTCTTTCATCTTTCCACCGTATGCGCCTGGGTCAAGCTCATCTAGAAATATACGCTCGCCTTTGTGCTTAACCAGCTTTGCGCCTATGTCGCGGCTTTGGGTTGCGCGCTGCTCGAATATCTCAGGGTCTTCTTTGCGAACATGGTTCCAATACGTCGGGCTAGAGGATTTAACGCAGCCAATGCAGTTTGCGTTAGGGTATCCGCGGCGGTAGATGTTAGGTAATGCAATTCCTGCATCCATCAAACGCATAAAACAATCGGACTTAGCCAGTTTGTTATCAATCAATGGCGTCAATAGGTTTTCACGCTCAAACTTGCGAAACCTGTCCGCTCTATGCGCCTCTTCTGAAGTAAACCCCATCACAAGCCAGTCGAACTCGTTTTCCTGCTCCCATTGTTGCCTAGCACCTTTTTTTAGCTCAGCCGTGCATGGTGCGCCATATGGTGAAGACATAAAACGCTTTTTCTCCCACACGTCAACACAAGCGTTGGTCGGCCATTTACTGTTAGTCGCTATCTCAATTTCAATGTCTAGCCAATTGCCAACGTCTAGCATAAATCGACGGTTGTCTTCGTCCTCTTCTGCAACTGGGTTGTTTACTGCGCGTACGGTGCAAGTATCACCGTATTGCTTAATGGTTTGCTCTAGCGCTATCGCACTTGCCGCGCCGCAACTAAACCAGCAGACTATCGTATCGCCTTTTTTTGGTTTCATGACTCATCCTCGCTTTCAAATCTCTCAACTCTTGCAATTTCATCCTCTAGAGACACCGCATAAACTTCGACGTTATCTACAATTTCACCGCTCCTGAAAGACTTAAATAGCTTATCTATTAGCTCAGACTCGCCGTGAACTTTTATTGCTACTGTGGTTACCTTTCTCATATTCTCTATCCCGTAAAAACAACCACCCTACCAGAAAAGTCGGTCAAGGTGGTCGGATGTGTTTAGTTGGTTATGTCGTGCTCGTTGATGTACGCCCTAACCTCGTTTATAACATCGAGTTTATGGCTACTCTTCATGAACTCTACCAATGCATCCTCATCAGCCTTCGTGATTGTTGGCTTTATGGGTTTTAGCTCATCGGGTCGAGCAAGATTATACCCACCTCCCTCAGTTACCACCAATATGTAGCCATCGCAGTCAGGCTCGCTCACTTTGATATATGCTTTTTCTTCTAAGTAAATATGCGTCCACTCAGGCTCACCCTTAGCATCTTTCGCAATCTTTTCTAAGTTTTCACGGGTAGCTTTAAAGTGTGGCTCAACCTCAGCGCTCTTAGCAGCAACACAAGCTTCGAATTCTGATTGATTACAAACGTGATACCACTTCTCATTTAGGCCTATCCGCGACTCGTAATAGCCAAAACTCTCGCTAGTGGGATTATAAGCAATGGCATCACAATCTCGTTCAGGCCACACACAATTAGCCCACTTGACCGCATCCTCAACCGTTTTGCGTTCTGGCACTAGCTCAAGCATTTCTGTCGAGTGCGTTCCTCTATACTCCTTCAATGCCACTGTTTCACCTTTATGTATTACTCTAGCAACTGTCGCGCAGTCTCCTACACCCATGCCCAGATGCACCCCTCTAACCCTTTTCACTTTATCGCCTACCTTAAAGCGGATGACTTCCTCTGGCTGTAGTCGCGTGGCTATGGTTTTCAAGTTTCTGTGGTGTGAGCAATTAGCCCATCGACAACCTCCAGCGTCCCAATACACATTTTTGTCATTCACCCAGTAAAGGTTATTAGACACATCCACTTTTAACTCAACCGCACCCTCTGGCGCCAAATCCCAATTAATATCACTCATTCTTCTTCTCCCAATACATACCAACCAATAACGCCCGCTAAGACACACACAGACGCAATAAAATATTCTTGACGCTCGATAGCCATTCCGCAGAATAATGCCGTGGTGAGGGTGTAGACAACACGGAACAAGTTAGTCCGCTTCAGCCTTTCATTCTCCCTCGCCAATTGCATCACCTCTTCGGGTGTTGGCTTATCCGCTTTAATCTCTTTCATGCTTACTCTCCGCTAAAAACTAAACCTAACTATACCAGTAGTTTTATCGGCATCAATGTCATTCGTCTTATTTAACTCTTCTTTTAGTTCCAACCTCTACCATTGCTATGCGCTCTAACGACGGGTCAGATTGCTGGCTATTCCTTTTACCGTGATTAGGCTCGTACCCATACTTTAATTCAGCCTGCTCCCTGGCTTTGCAAGCGTCCTCAAAGGCGTCGAAAATACCAATATGCTTGTTCTTACCACCTACACCTATCGCTGCGTAATATCTACCTTTTACGAGCCTTACTCCCACCCTTCCAGTCTTATTATTCTTTTGAAGACTACAATTTCTGTTGTTTTGTAGTGAGCTTGACTCCCTCAAGTTGCACAACCTATTGTCAAAAGGGTTGCCATTTATATGGTCTATAATTTTTGGCGCGTACCCATGATGCATCAAAAAAGCAGCCCTATGTGCGTACATCGACTTGTCCCCTTTTACTATTGCGTAGTAGCTGCAACCACTCTTTCTTTCTCTAAATACCTCAGCCCTGTCGCCCCTTAGCCTCTTCAGCACCCTTGCCTTGGACATCCCCTTATATTCTTCTATTGGCTTAGGTTTGTGGCTCATATGCCCAGTCTCAGGGTTGTATGTAAAATTATCAATCAACCATTCACGTGTAATCATTTCCGCTCCTCGCGATGCTGTTCATTTATTATGAACTGTATCGCAACTAAATAAATTGTGCAACTTACCTCATCGCATATGCAAACATTACACAAAACACCCATTTCTACTTTATTCTGTAAGGTTGTTTTGTATGCAAAGTATCTAAAAGGAAGCCAAAAGGAACAAAAAAGGAAAGTGCTTTCCTGCTCTACAGCCCTTGCCAGCAAAGGGCTTGATACCAAAAAAAGGAAAACCGACATAGGGGTATACCCCACCTCTACCAGTAGATATAAATAATTACCCCACTATATAAATATATAGAAATAGAAATAGAAATAGATAGATACTTCCTTTTTTCCTTTTTTTATAGCCCAGCCCTTTATATTCGTAGCCTACAGAGCAGGAAACAAACTTCCTTTTTCTTCCTTTTTTGCCTTTTTAATTTCCTTATTGCATTTGTATTTACTATATGTAACCATAAGCAACAATGTAACCAAGAGGAAAGGCAATGAAATCACAAGATAAACAAAAGCAAGCACTCGGCGTAATCTGGCGCTGTTTCGAGTTTAACAAGTCAGAGATAGCTAAAGCTTGTGGTGTTAACCGTCAGACGGTTTATCACTGGTTTAGACGTGGGCGCATTAGTGCAACTGCAGCAATCACTTTAGAAAGTCACGAAAAGGTAAAAGGCGTAATTACAAAAGAGGAAATGAGACCGGACGTTAATGAATGGTTTGGAGTTTAGTTTATGTATCAGCATAACGCGCCAATAATGGACGACGTTCTTGATTATGCTGCAGCAAACAACTTGCCTAATCACGTTGCTGCTGTGCATGTGCATAGTCCACACGTTAACAAGCCTTCGCTATGGCCAGAGGTTTTGGATTTTAGCGAGGCGAAAAAAATAGAATCTCCTGACATTTGCGTGAGTCAGCGAGGCGATTTATTAACGGAATTAGCAAAGGGGATAGACGGATATTTGCAGTTCCCTCGCTCAACAATATTTTTACACGCTATTGGATGTATAGCCTCGGCAATGACGAAAGCCTTTAAAATTGAATACGGCTTTTCTGAGCTTCCTGTTTGCTTGTACGTCATTACGGCGCAGCCACCAAGCACAGGAAAATCAGAAGTTAATCGCCGATTGTTCACGCCAATATTGAAAGCATACAAAGCTTTAAATGATGTGCATGAGAAAGAGCGTGGCCAACTGCAGCGAGAAATAAAGCGCAAAGAACGCCAACTAGAAAACATGGGTAAAGGCTCTGATAAATACGATGAGGAGGAAGTTGTTGACCAGATAGAGCAAAAGCAAATTCGACTCAACGAAATACCACAATGGTCTCCGGCTGTTACCAACTCAACCATTGAAGCAATTGACGCGGGATTGGACAAAAACGACGGTATGTTCAACATCGTATCTGCAGAAGCAGAAGCGGTTAACGTGGTTGTAGGTAGCGTTTACGGTGACGGCCAGAACAAATCAAACGTCGAGCTATTGCTTAAAGCTTGGGATGGTGAGTGGTATGCATCAGACCGCGTAAGTCGTAACGGTTATACGGGTGAGGTTCGTGCATCAATTAGCGTTATTGCTCAAGATGACACTATTGACACGTTGCTTGCTGCAGGCGCTAGCGGTCGCGGCTTAACTGAGCGCTTTCTAATGCTGTCTGAAAAGTCAAAGTTGGGCGATAGAGACCATTATCAAAAATACACGTTTGATAATTCAATGTATGAACGATACAAGCAACTGGCTGCAAACATCATCAACGAAAAAGACGTGAAGCTTAATTTTAGCCATGCTGCAGAGGAGGTAATAAAAGATTATAAAGCCCGATTAGAGCCAACAATGAAAGATGATGGCGTGAACAGCCACAACTTAACGACTGGCTTTATAGGTAAAGCTGATAAGCAAGTGAGAAAGTTGGCCGCTGTGCTGCATACCGTTGACCAATGGCAAGACGGTGCAGACAGAAACAAAACCATATCTGACGACTATGTATATTGGGCTATTAGTATATTTGATGAGCTTGCAAAAACATTCATAAATAGCGCTGATTATATGGGCTATGTTGGTGCAAAGTCTGAGATACAAAAGTTGATTGAAGTTTTTAATGGCATGGCATCACGTGGCAAGACTAAAACAAGTGTGCAAGCAATACGTGATTTAGTGAAGCATAAAAAGCCATTCAAAGGTAGCCGCAATATGACGCAAAAGATTAAGGATGTACTGCCAGAAATGGAGCAGCTTAATTACTGCGTTGTTGATGGTCAGTCCGTTTATCTTAACCCGAGGTTGAAGTGATGTTGAAAGAATATGATGTTTTATATAGAGGAAGAAATTGCGGCGGATGGGAGTATGTTGGAAAGGTAACGTTAATACAGATTCACAAAACTATGATTTTAAAGTGTTCGGATTGTGAAATATTGCACGTTGCTGCTACTGGCTCGCTAAGCAAAGAAGAAAAACGCGAAATTGCGACAAGGCACGGGGTTTAATATGGACAAGCATGATATTGATAGGTTAAAGCGCCAGGTAAACATAGTTGATATTATTGATAGCTATGTACGCCTAAAGAAAAACGGCAAAAACCATTCTGCGTGCTGTCCGTTCCATAGCGAGAAAACGCCAAGCTTTACGGTTAGCGAAGATAAACAGTTTTACTATTGTTTTGGTTGCGGTGCGAAAGGTGACGTTATCGACTGGCTGACAGAGTACGCGCAAATGGATTTTGTTGACGCTATCAAGTCGCTGGGTGGTGAAATTGAAATGACCGACCCCGCAAAGATAGCTCGAAACGAAAAGAGAGCGCCAAGCATAAGGAAGCTAAAAGACCATTGCGAAGAGCCTGAAATGTGTAATCAGATATTGTCTAGTTGTGATCCGATTGATGATTATTACAAGGCTAAAAACGGCAAGGTTTACTTGCCTTTAATGTCTGCAGATGGAGAGCTTAAAAACATAGTGACTTTTGAAGAATATGACAAAGAAACACCTGTTTTTGTTGCTGGTGGAGTTTCTTATGATTGTTTCTACCGAATCACTAGGAAGAATAGCCCAAATTGGCTAGCAGTAACGACTTTAAAGGATGGGTACGCAATCGCCAACAAAACAGGTTTAAACGTCGCTGTGTGCTTTACAGGCGTTATATTGAAATACGTTTGCAGGTGGAATAATGGAGACTTAAAAATTAAGCCAGTGCTAACGCCTAACGATGACGATTGGCTGGCGCACGAAATGAGCCATTTATTATGGGATGGGAAAGAACTACAAAAGAGAGAGGTAATATTATGATTAAGCTACGCTACTACCAACAGGAAGCGCATGACGCAACAATAAGCCATTGCAAGGTATCTAATGAGCCTGCAATGCATAACATGAGCGTGGGAGCTGGAAAGACTCTGAGCATCGCTTTTGATGTAAAGCATGTGACAGATAAAGGTGGCCAAGCACTTGTTTTAGCCAGGCAGGGAGAGTTAATTGAACAAAACTCTGACGACTACAGGTTAATTGGAGGTAAATGTTCAATATTTAGCGCCTCACTAAACAGAGCTTCGACTTATTACCCTGCAGTATTTGGCACAGAAGGCTCGGTTTGTCGCGCACTGCAAGAGCATTTTAATTACAAGGTGCATTTCATCGCCATTGATGAGGCGCACATGGTTAACTGGAAGGACGTTTTAAACTGCCACGCTGACCATAAAAACGGATTCGACATTTACGAAAACAAAGACGAAAACGGTAAAACTAAATACAGCCAGTTTTCGATTATTCTTATCCACTTTTATTCGCTCAATCCAAAGTTGAGAGTTATCGGTTATTCTGGTTCACCATTTAGAGGTAGTGAGTCGGTATACGGTGACTTTTGGAAAAAAGAGTTAAGCAACGTATCAACCTATCAACTAATAAGCGAAGGCTTTTTAGTTAATCCGGTGTTCGGGTTCGGTGATGACTCTCACCACTACGACCTAAAAGAATTTAACAAAGCGGAGGAGGGCGCTGGCGATTACAGCCAAAAAGAATTGCAAGCTATGGGCCGCAAGATAACCAAAGATAAAGATATGACCCAATCAATAATGGAAGAGGTTATTTACCGCACAAAAGACAGACTAGGCGTGATGATAACTTGTGCCAGCAAGAAACATTGTGAGCAGGTTGCAGAATGCCTACCGGATGGAAGTTGGGGTATTGTTACAGACTCGACCAGCACCAAGGAAAGACGCAGAATATTAAGCGATGCAAAGAGCGGTAAGATAAAATACTTAATACAGATAGGTTGTTTGACGACAGGAATCAACATTCCTCGCCTAGATACTAGCGTAATTTTAAGAAAGATTGGCAGCTTAACGCTTGTAATACAGTTACTAGGTCGCGTGCTTAGAACGTTAAAGCCTGAGCAAATGGAAGAAGGCATGGAAAAGCATGACGCTCTAATTCTTGATTACACCGATACGCTAGAATTGATGGGGAACATATACGACGACCCAATTATTGACAAGGCAACTGCAGCAAAGGCGAAGCAAGAAAACCAGCAGATAAACTGCCCCTTGTGCAATACGGCAAATAGTGAATACGCAGTAAGATGTATAGGGCAAGATAGCAACTCAATGGATGGACGATGTGATCACTTTTTCAAATCTACAATGTGCTTAAACTGCGAAACTGAAAACGCACCAACCGCTCAAAACTGCCGTAATTGTGGCAACGTGATGATAGACCCAAACAGCAAGCTTGTAAGAAAAGCGTACACCGATGCTGACTACAAGCCAGTCAAAGCTATGCATTACAGCGAAAGTAAAAACGGGAAGCTTTGTGTAATGTATGAGCTAGATAGTACATACAAAAAGAATGGTATTGAGAATCCAGAGGTAGCAAAAGAATACTTTACAATAGGAAGTGATGACCGCGTGCAGCGTGCCAGGTGGTTTAAATTTATTGAGCAGCACATACAAGGGCGCAATTTCAGAAACAGCATGGCCAGAGTAAGAACGCCGGAAAATGTCATCAGAAGCAAAGCTATGTTTGACACTCCAACCGAGATAACCCACCGCGTAAATGACAAAGGATTTAGCATAATTAACCGCAAACGCTTTAGAAGCGGAAGAGAGGAAAAAGCATCTTGACAGGTGCTTTTTTATTAATTAATATGGTTACACTTGATAACAAGTAATGGAGAGAGTAATGGAAAATAAAAAGCTATTTATTAGCAACAGCGAATACAGAAAAATGGAAGGCGTAAGTAATTCAGACTTGCTTATGATTAAAGAAAACCCGTCAGACTTTCCGTGGTCAAAGGTTGCGCCAGTTGACAGTAGCAAGGTTGCAACCGCTGATTTTGGAACAGCTCTGCACACTGCATTGCTTGAGCCGGAAAAGTTCAACGATGATGTTTTAGTTAGTAGCGTAGCAGGCAGAACAACAAAAACATTCATCAAAGAAGTTAACGACAACCCTGATAAGGTTGTATTGACTGAGGTCGAAGCGGAGCGCATCCGTATAATGCAAGCCAGTGCAAAGTGCCACCCGTCGTTAAATCGCTTTTTAACTGCAGAAGGCGATCGCGAATCATCAATATTTGTTTACGATAATGAGTTTGGCGTTTGGCTTAAATGTCGCCCCGACGTTGATGCGTGGCCAGTGTGTCGTTTTGTTGGTGACTTGAAAAGCACAGAGGATATTGGCAAGTGGCGCGAACATGTAGAATGGAAAAACCCGCTTTACACGTTTAATTATGGCCATACTGCAGCGTTTTACCTTCATGCAATGAGCATCTACTACGGTGAAGAAGTTGACACGTACAAATTTGGTCTTTCACAAAAAACAATCTCAATGGGTAAATATCCTTGCAGCGTTTTTACTATCACAAAGCCCGAATTAATAGAACTTGGTTTCTGGGACAACATGCTTAACAATATTGGCGAATACGCTGACAGGTTAAAGCGCAATGATTGGATGCATGAAGAGTCATTCCCAGCATTTGGTCGTGATGATATGGAAATTAGTTTCGAGGAATAGTTATGAACGATATAGTAAATTTAAGAGATACCATTGTGCCAAAATCAGACCAATTAAACGCAGATGATTTAATTGGTATGGAGCGAGTTATTACAGTAACAGGCGTTCGTCGCGGCAATAACGAATCGCCATTATTTATTAACTACCAAGGCGATGACGGGCGACCATTTAAACCTTGCAAGTCCATGCGCAGAATATTGATTTTTGCATGGGGTGAAAACGGTAATGAGTGGATTGGCAAGTCTATGCAACTATACTGCGACCCGTCAGTAAAATACGCAGGGAAAGAGGTTGGCGGCATTAGAATATCTGCAGTAAGCCACATTGAAAAACCCATTAGCGTAAAGTTGACAGCTACACGAGGGAGTAAAAAAGAATACAAAGTTAATGTACTGCAGGCACAAGAAAAACCGCCATACCCAGCAGACAAGTTTAACAACGCGGTTGACGCAATGCGTAAAAGCATAGAGAGTGGCCAGTTCACACCGGAGCAGGTCATTACACGTTGCGAGTTAACTGGCAAGCTATCGGATGAGCAACGCGCTGTAATACGCAAGATGGGCGACGGCGAAGCGCCAGAGGTTGATGAAGAGGATTTCTTCAATGATTAAGGTCATAGGCATCGACCCAGATATGCGCAATCCTGGCATCGTCAAATGTGCAGATGGTGTTTTTGACTTTATAGAAAAGACAAAATACTCAACATCGATGATTATTGAAGATGTGCCATTATGGGTTAGTTACGGCTACATTTTCGCAATCGAAGACGTTAACGCCGTTAAAACCATATACGCTAAAAACCGACGCGGCAACCAAGCGGTACAGTCACGCATAGCACAAAACGTGGGAATGGTTAGAGCGGCGGGTACAATCTTAACCGATTACATCGAGCATCATGGCGGGCAAGTTATACTTGTACCACCCGGTATCGGCAAGCAAACGAAGAAAGACGCGAAACTATTCGCAGAGTTAACGGGCTACACAGGGCGCACAAACGAAGATACACGAGACGCATACTGGATAGCTAAATACGCATACAACAAACTGAAAAATGGAGATATAAAATAATGGCTAAAGTTGGATTACGATTAAAAATTGACGTGACAAAGATTGATAAAACGCACCTTTTTAAAGGGCAAAAAGGAACATACCTTGACGCCACTATCTTTGTTGATTTAGACCAGCAAGACCAATACGGCAATAACGGCATGATTACGCAGTCATGGAAAGACGCAGGAAAAGAAACGCCGATTCTTGGTAATGGCGCGATATTTTGGCGTGAAGATTCAGCGCCAGCGCAAAATGGTACGCCACAACAGCAAGCGCCTCAAGGTGCAACGCCACCAAACCTTGACTTCGACGATGATATTCCATTTTAGACAACCAACACGGGCGCACCACGCGCCCAAAGGAGAATGATGTGAGAAGCTTTAGGGTTAAGCAGGCAATAGGAAGAAAAGTATTCTACTACGTACAGGTTTACTATTTTGGCATCTCTTGGTGCTCGCTTGAGCATGGCTCTTTAATGAGAACCACAATGACGTTTAAGTCGCCAAAGTCCGCCATTAAATACGTAAAAAGAATGTACGGAAAATCAGCAAACATTAAAACGACTTGGTAGCAAAATGACAACAACCGACAAACTAGCAGCCGAGTTATTCGCTCGGCGCAAAGGAGAATGAATATGACAGAACATTTTGTAGGCAGAGCTAAGAAGCAACACGACATGGTAAACGAGCCGCCTCATTACAAAAGCGATAGCGGCATTGAGTGCATAGAAGCTATACGCGCAGCATTAGGGCGAGAAGGCTTTATTGCGTATTGCAGAGGAAGTGCAATGAAATACACATGGCGCGAAAAGTTCGACCCTGTGGAGGACATGGGCAAAGCAGCGTGGTACGTAAATAAAGCAGCAGAAGCGATGAAGGAGCGTGAAGAATGAACATACAAATCAAAAAGCTAACTAACGACGCTATTATTCCAGCGTTAAGCAACTACGGCGACGCTGGTCTTGACCTATGCACGACTGCACCCGCTTATATCCCGTCAGGCGGTAACGCTGTACTGCCTACAGGTTTAGCCTTTGCGTTGCCACATCGCACGTTTGGGCAGATTAACCCGCGCAGTAAACTAGCTGCTAAATACGGCATTGTTATTGGTGCGCGTGTCGTGGATAGCGGCTACCGCGGTGAAGTCATGGTCAACCTTATTAACTTAGGCCCGAACCCTGTTGAGCTAAAATCAGGCGATAAAATAGCGCAAATGGTTGTCATGGAGCATCATAGCGATTTGCCAATAGTCGAAGTGCCAGAGTTGAAAGACAGTGACCGTGGCGCAAAGGGTATTAATGATAGTGAGTTGAGGTTGAGATGATGGACGATAAAGACTTTATGAAGTACAACCATGTTGATTTTAAAGCTGGTTATGAGAAAGGGCGTGCGGATATGATGAAAGATTGTGTAGCAATAATATTGTTGATTGGTTTTTTATTTTGGCTTTTTAGTTAACTGGTCGGATATGTTAGCCGCTGTTTTGGTGGTACATTATCTGTGTTGTCTCGATTAGCCCACGTTACGGGCCTTACTTAACAGGATTAACAAATGACTCACACAGAAGCACAGCGCCATATTCGCAACGCAAGCAAGCAAAGTAAGCTGTATGTATTAGTGCGTACAGAAGCGCTTAGACTTGCAGGGTATGCGCCGTTGTGTGGTCATGGATACTTAACTTTGGTAAATAGGAG
>JBARZY010000054.1:0-10342 GCA_049650345.1 Glaciecola sp.
ACCAAGTGCTATGTATGGTAAGCAATTATATTGATAAAAGAGAATACTATGGCGGCCGTTAATCCACTTCGCAAATTTGCAGAAAAAACCCTTACCTACCCACATGGCTTAGCGATGTTTTTGCTAACGGCTATGTTTCGCTACAAAGTTAAGTTGGTGGGCACCACTAAAATCTCAATTATTGATACCGACCTGCAAAGTGTGACTTTTTTTGTGAAAAACAGAAAGCGTGTTCGCAATCATATTGGACAAGTGCATGCAGCTACAATGGCGTTGCTTGCTGAATCGGCAACGGGCTTTGTCGTTGGACTTAATTTACCCGGAGACAAACTCCCACTGATAAAGAGCATGGACTTAAAATATGTCAGGCGGTCGCTAGGTGCTATGACCGCAGTGGCTAAAGTTAGCGACGAACAAATTAATATGATGCAAACCCACGCCAAAGGAGACATTATGGTAGAGGTTAGTGTAACCGACGAAAGTGGTCATGAGCCTATCATTTGCGAAATGAATTGGGCTTGGGTTGAAAAGCGTCAGTCATAAAAGCGTCACACGCCGCTAGATATTTATCACCAATATGACACTTTCTTTAAGTTTCATATTGGTGCACTAAAAACTACATTATTTTATTGACAGTGCTGTTATTCAAGAGTAGAAATTGCACCTATGTGAGGGGCTTGGTTTCGAACTATCTACGGAGTAATGCCAAATGTCTTATAAAAATGAACTAACCAAAGAAGTACTATTAAAACGTGTTTTTAGCGATCCTAAAAACTATCCCTATGGATTCTCCCGTTCTGGAGATTTCTCTATCAGTGAAAGTAAGGCTTTAGTCTCAGAGGGTGCATTAATTGCAGCTTTAGTCGATGGCTTGATTGCCCCTGAAACTCAAGATGACCATGACATTGTTGCAGTAGCTCATGGCAGTATTGAGCCAAAAACCACTGCGCACCGAGCGTGGTTAAAGTATCAAAAACGTATTAACCGGCCAAAAACTGGTAGTATATATGGCACAAAGAAAAGCACGAACAACGAATCAAGTGATGACCTCGTTAATGACATTGACGACGATATTGACATTGGTCTTGATGACGATTAGGTAGCATATGTTATGTTTATGTTGCAAAAATAGGCGTTAAATCCTGTTTTTGCACTTAAAAATGCCATTATTAGAATTTTTATCCTAAAATATCTGTATATTGGGATAAGTATCTCACTTTTTGTTGTTTTAGTGTTTTTTCTTTCTCTTTGCTGGGGTATATTCTCAGCATCAATCACATTCGCAATAAAAAGGAGTCATTCAGGTGAGAATGATGTCAGGCGCCGCTATGGTAGTAGAGGCACTCAAAGATATAGGCGTAAGTCACGTTTTCGGTTACCCAGGTGGTGCTGTACTTGATATTTACGATGCTTTATTTGCTCAAGACTCGGTCAAACACGTTTTGGTTCGTCACGAGCAAGCAGCTGCACATATGGCTGATGGCTATGCGCGCTCTACAGGCAAAACGGGCACTGTGCTGGTGACTTCAGGTCCTGGTGCGACAAATACTTTGACCGGCATTGCTACTGCCTATATGGATTCTATTCCAATGGTTGTGCTCTCTGGGCAAGTGCCTTCAATGCACATTGGTGAAGATGCTTTCCAAGAAACCGACATGGTAGGCTGTTCGCGACCTGTCGTTAAGCACAGCTTTTTGGTGAAAAAGGCCACTGACATTCCTATGGCAATTGCCAAAGCCTACTATATTGCTAACACAGGGCGCCCAGGTCCAGTCGTTGTAGATTTACCAAAAGACTTGGTAAATGTAATGGACGAGCACCCATATGAGTTCCCAACCGATGTGACTATGCGCTCTTATAACCCTACGGTTAAGGGGCATAACAAACAAATTAGTAAAGCGGTTGCCAGTATCACCAAGGCTAAACGTTGTGTGTTATATGTAGGTGGTGGTGCAATCACTGCTGAAGCACAAAATTTAGTGACAACCTTAGCTGAAACCTTAAATGCTCCAGTAACGTGCACACTTATGGGCCTTGGTGCTTTCTCTGGGGTGCACAAACAATTTGTAGGCATGTTGGGAATGCATGGCACTTTAGAAGCTAACAAAACTATGCACAATGCCGATTGTATCGTGGCACTGGGTGCGCGTTTTGACGATCGGGTGACCAACAACGTTGAAAAGTTTTGTCCTCACGCCGACATTATTCATGTTGATATTGACCCAGCATCTATTTCAAAAACCGTTAATGCACACATTCCAGTAGTGGGTTCGGTTGATACTGTAGTTAAGCAGTTACTTGAACGTTTAAAAGATATAGATAAAGCCGCACAAGCAGAACGCTTAGCTGATTGGTGGTCTCAAATTGAAGAGTGGCGCACTCGCAAGTGCTTGAATTACGCACAAGGCGACAGCGTGATAAAACCACAGAAAGTTATTGAGGCACTTTATAAGCACACTAACGGTGATGCTTATGTAAGCTCTGACGTGGGTCAACACCAAATGTTTGCAGCCTTGTATTACCCATTTGCGAAGCCGCGTCGTTGGATCAACTCTGGTGGTCTTGGCACCATGGGCTTTGGTTTGCCTGCAGCCATGGGCGTACAATTCGCGCACCCTGAAGCCTGTTCAGTAGTGGTGACTGGCGATGGTAGTATTCAAATGAATATTCAAGAGCTTTCAACCTGCCTACAATACAATTTACCCATTAAGATCATATCTTTGAATAACCGCGCGCTAGGTATGGTTAGACAATGGCAAGATATGATTTATAAAGGGCGTCATTCACACAGTTATATGGATTCTATGCCTGACTTTGTGAAACTTGCTGAAGCATACGGTCACGTGGGTATTCGAGTAGATTCGCTTGACCAGCTTGATGATGCAATGGAGCGTTGTTTTGCAGAGAAAAAACGTTTGGTATTTATGGATATTTTGGTTGATCAAAACGAACACGTTTATCCCATGCAAATAAAGTACGGCGCAATGGATGACATGCGTTTAAGTAAGACGGAGCGCACATAATGAGAAGAATTTTATCGGTATTAATGGAAAATGCGCCAGGTGCCTTATCTAGAATCGTAGGTGTATTTTCGCAACGTGGCTACAACGTTGATTCGTTGTGCGTAGCACCTACATCAGATGCAAGCCTTTCAAGACTGACAATTATCAGTGAGGCCGACGATAAAGTTACCGAGCAAATTATTAAGCAGGTAAATAAGCTGATTGATGTGCTTAGAGTAACTGAGCTTGCGGAAGCACCGCACGTTGAACGTGAACTTATGTTAATTAAAGTCGCCACGCGCAGCGAAAGTGCGCGTGCAGAGGTGAAACGCAATGTGGATATATTCAGAGCACGTATATTGGATGTCACTTCACAACACTACACTATGGAAATAACCGGCACAAGCGACAAGCTAACAGCATTTGCTGATGTAATGTCAAATTGTGCAGACATTACTGAGTCAGCTCGTACCGGTGTATGTGGGTTATCGCGTGGTGACAGAGCACTGCGTCCATAAAACATAAACTCACATTGTGTATAAACCGCTAACAACAGGTATAAATTACTGTTTTAGCGGTTTTTTGCATTTATTTGCAAATAAATACAAATAAATGCTTTATTTTCATGCAGTATTCTAAATATGTGTTACACTAATTTTGTTTTTGGTAAGAAATAGTTATTTAGATTCGTTCGTAACGTGTATAACCTCTTGTTCCACCTGTAGTTCCAGTGTTAGATGTTGTTATTCCTCAGTTATTAAATCCTAAAAAACACTCTTGGCAAAAATTCAATTGCGCAAATGTTTGCGCGTTATAGTTTATTTATTTGAGGTTTACATGTCTAAAGTTACAGGCACAGTTAAGTGGTTCAACCCTGAAAAAGGTTACGGTTTTTTAACACAAGATAATGGCGGCAAGGACGTTTTCGTTCACTTCCGTGCTATCGTTGCAGAAGGTTACAAAACTCTTCCAGAAGGTCAGCGCGTATCTTTTGAAGTAGAAGAAGGCCAAAAAGGCTTACAAGCTGCAAACGTAGAAACTATCTAAGTTTTTGTGTTGAAAAGAAACCAACAAGTTTCTTAAAAGAAATGGCACGTTTAACGTGCCATTTTTGTATCTGCTGTTTAAGCATCGCCAACATCTTAGCGTACTGCACGTAATCCCCACAATGTGAGAATAACGGCAGTGTTGTATACTAAGAGGCTACTACTTCAAACGCGCTTATACGCGTTCAAATATAGTTGCAATACCTTGTCCAAGTCCTATGCACATAGTGGCTAAGCCAACTGACTTATTGTTATCTTCCATAACGTTTATTAGGGTAGTTGAAATACGTGAGCCTGAACAACCTAATGGATGACCAAGTGCAATTGCACCACCTTTTAAGTTTACCTTCTCATCATACACGTCTAACCAGCCTAGCTGTTTAATACACGATAATGCCTGTGCAGCAAATGCTTCGTTAAACTCGGCTAGTTCAATATCGTCCATAGTCATGCCAGCACGTTTAAGGGCTTTTTGAGTGGCAGGAACAGGACCAAAGCCCATAATCGCAGCATCACAACCAGCAACGGCCATTGCTTTAATTTTCGCACGTGGCGTTAGGCCCAGCGCTTTTGCGCGTTCGCCCGACATAATCAGCATAGCAGATGCGCCGTCTGAAATAGCCGAGGACGTACCCGCCGTTACAGAGCCATTTACTGGGTCAAATACTGGACGTAAACCCGCTAAGGTTTCCGTGGTCGTTTCAGGACGAATTACTTCATCTTGTTCTACTAAAGTAAGCATGCCTGCTGCATCATGACCTTCCACAGACACTATTTCGTTATCCCATCCACCATTCAATGCTGCCTTATGAGCATTTTGGTGTGAACGCGCGCCGAATGCGTCTTGCATTTCGCGAGTGATACCATTTTGGCGACCTAACAACTCGGCAGTCATGCCCATGCTACCAGATGCTTTGGCTGTGTGTTTTGCTAGCCCAGGATGAAAATCGATATTGTAGTTCATGGGAACGTGCCCCATGTGCTCAACGCCACCAATCATATACACGTCACCACGACCTGTCATAATACCCGATACTGCATCATGCAAAGCTTGCATAGATGAACCGCATAAACGGTTTACTGTTACTGCACCAGTGCTTCTTGGAATATTGGTAAGCAACTGTGCGTTTCGAGCCACGTTAAAGCCTTGCTCTTTGGTTTGCTGTACACAGCCCCAAATAATATCTTCTATTTCGGTGGGGTCTAATTTAGGGTTGCGTTCTAATAACTTACTCATTAGGTGCGCCGACAAAGTTTCGGCACGTACATTGCGGAACACGCCACCCTTAGAGCGACCCATTGGGCTACGAATACAATCGATAACTACTACATCTTTCATGTTTATTCTCCTATTGTTTGTGCTTAGGCGAAGTAAGACTTGCCAGATGCCGCCATTTCGCGCACACCATCGCTGATTTGGTATATAGGCCCTAAGCTTGCGTACTTGTCGGCGAGTGCCACAAAATTCGCTAAGCCCATGGTTTCAATGTAACGGAATATGCCGCCTTTAAATGGAGGGAAACCCAAACCATAAAGTAGTGCCATATCAGCTTCTGCTGCGCTCGCTACAATACCTTCTTCTAAACACCTAATTGCCTCGTTGGCCATAGGGATCATTACACGTGCAATAATTTCATCTGCATCAAAGTCGCGTTTTGCGGCAACATGATCCTTAAATAGTGCGTAAGCTTCATCGGCCGCAGCTTTCGCAGGACGCCCCCGTTTATCAAGACTGTAATTGTAAAAGCCTTTGCCATTCTTTTGCCCAAAACGTTCGTTTGAATAGAGAAGGGTTACCGGATCATTGTCAATTTTTTGCATGCGCTCAGGTATGCCCGATGCCATCACTCCAGATGCGTGATCAGCGGTATCCATACCCACTACATCAAGTAAGTACGCAGGGCCCATTGGCCAACCAAATATTTTTTCCATGACTTTGTCTACGGCAGTAAAGTCAGCGCCATCAATGACTAAACGACTGAAGCCGGCAAAATAAGGGAATAACACTCGGTTTACTAAGAAGCCTGGACAATCGTTTACAACAATAGGTGTTTTACCCATTTTTAAGGTAGCGGCGACCACCGCTGAAATAGTAGCTTCGTCGGTTTTTTCACCGCGAATAATTTCAACTAATGGCATTTTGTGAACGGGGTTGAAAAAGTGCATGCCACAAAAACGTTCAGGCTTGTCTAGTGCTTGGGCCAGTTGGTTGATTGAAATAGTAGAGGTATTAGAGCAAATGATGGCGTCGTCACTTACTGTGTCTTCTACTTCTTTTAATACAGAGGCTTTTACCTTAGGGTTTTCAACTACTGCTTCAATGACTAAGTCGGCACCGGCAACAGCTTTCATATCAAGAGTAGCAGATATGTTGTTAAGCGTTGATGCCATTTTCGCAGCATCTACTTTTCCGCGCTGCATGCCTTTGCCAAGTATTTTAGCTGCTTCGTTTAAGCCAAGATCAAGTGCAGGTTGTGCAATGTCTTTCATTACCGTAGGGATGCCTTTAACCGCACCTTGATAAGCAATACCACCGCCCATAATGCCAGCACCTAGTACCGCATGACTTGCGACAGCCTTTGTGGCACCTTTTGCGAGTTTTTTGCCTTTGCCTTTCACCAATTGGTCAGCTAAGAAAATGCCCACTTGTGCTTTACACGCGTCGGTTTTAGCCAAGGCCACAAAACCTTGATTTTCTAATGCTAGCGCCCCTTCGCGATCACATCTTGAAGCTTTCTGAACGGTTTCTACCATTTTGTGAGGCGCTGGATAATGTTTCCCTGCCTGCGCTGCCACCATTGCCGCTGCTGTTGAGAAACTCATTATGGCTTCGTTCGCATTAAGTTGAAGCGGTGCTTTCTTTTGTGCTCTGCGTGTTTCCCAGTCTAATTTGCCGGCAATAGCATTTAGCAACATGGTGCGTGCTGAAGCGTGTAACGCATCTGGTGCTACAACGGCATCAACTGCGCCTTCATTTAGGGCTTTTTGGCCGTTTCTGTCGCGGCCTGTTGTCATCCACTCAAGTGCGTTATCTGAGCCAATTATACGCGGTAAACGGACCGTGCCACCAAAACCAGGCATGAGCCCAAGTTTCACTTCTGGAAGGCCAATTTTTGCGGTGCTATCGGCAATACGCAAATCACATGCTAGTGTCATTTCACAACCGCCGCCTAGGGCGAAGCCATTAATGGCACAAATACTGGGTACAGGAAGGTCTTCAAAACGGTCAAAGACTTGTGAGGTTTTTGCAACCCAAGCAAGTACTTCTGCTTCTTCCAGAGCAAAAAGTCCGGTGAACTCGGTGATATCGGCACCGACAATAAAGGTGGATTTTGCTGAGCGAACTAATACGCCTTCTACGCCAGAGCTGGTTTTAATGGCTTGGGTTGCTGCGTCAAGCTCTGATACGGTTTGCTGATCAAACTTATTAACTGAACCCTGCGCATCAAACACAAGTTCAGCAATGCCGTTTTCGGTAAGCGTTACCGATAGGCTTTTGCCTTCGTATATCATCTTTATCTCCTGTACATATTTTTGATAAATACTGATTAATTTATGACATAAAGTCTTATAAGAATATGGCGCTTGCCGATACCCGTATAAAGACCCTAACTGACAATTTATACCTTGTTACGTAATTAACTCAACACCGGTTAATTTAGCCCTATCTAAGAAAAATGATTAAATTTTCGTCTATGACTATTACATAGCCACTATGGATGATAGGCTCGATACTGTATTAGGTGTTATTTAATTAACTTGTTTAACAAAATGTATAAAATATGTTGATTCGAATACTACGCTATTAGTCTTAGGTTGGTCTTCTTTTTTTAGCAATTCGACTGTTTTTTCATGAATGTTGACTACATAGTTGATGAATGTTGCTTACTTTTCCACCATGGCTACAGGTTTGCTTGTATGCTGTGGTAGCGTTTTCCTCTTGCTTCAAGGTGATATTGAATATGCGTATTGTTGTAACTCTAGTTTGTTTGTTAGGCAGTATCGTTTCGTTTAACATCAGTGCCGCTCAATCTGAGCTTGTACCGACTGAGTTTTTCCAAAATATCGACGAAGCCAAGCGACAAGAGCAACGAACCTTATTTAAGCGCTTGGAGTCTACTGTATGGAAAATGAATAATAATGAGCTTCGTGAAGCGGTAATCGCGCTCGATGATTACCCATTAGTTCCCTATCTTATTGAGCGCAAGCTAAGTGATAAAATGCGCCTTTCAGATGAGCAGCAAGTCAGTGCTTTTCTGTCGTTGTATGCGCAATCTCCACTTGCCTCAAAAGTGAGGCGAAACTGGTTAAAATATCTAGCAAAACGTCAGCGAGCAGCCTTGTTTATTCAATATTATAGACCATCACGCGACCCCAAGTTAGCGTGCGCGTTTATTGACTTCCAAATAAAACAAGGGATTGCGCCAGAACGCGTTTATCAAGATATTGCTAAATTGTGGACGGTGGGTAAGTCACAACCCAAAGCATGCGATGGTATATTTAAGCGTTGGAAAGAGGCGGGCCAACTGAGTGAAGACTTGGTCTTGTTGCGTATTAAAAAGGCAGCTGACGGCGGTAGTCATACCCTTATACCGTATTTGCGTAAGCTGTTGCCTAGCAACAAGCAATACTTAGCAGATTTGTGGCATAAAACCCGACGAGACCCCGCTATTATCAGAAAGTCATCGCTGTTTCCCGGGAAATACCCCTTGGTTGAAGCGGAGATTATGAGTTATGGCCTATCTCGGCTTATTTGGCGCGACACCGCACTTGCATTAAAGACGATGCAAAAAGCTGAGCAACGAATCACCTTTACCCAAACACAAAAAGCACGTATATACGGGCGCTTTGCCATTAAACTGGCCATCGACAATCACACTGATGCTGAAGACTACTTGATTAAAGCTGCAGAGGTAGGAGATGACGTTGAAGTTACACGTTGGCATTTAGCCTATCTACTTCGGCAACAAGATTGGGCAAGCATTGTGTTGTTAATTGAAAACTCTTCGGCCCAAAAGGTAGCTGCTAATGATTACTCCTATTGGTTGGCGCGCGCTTATGAACAATTAGGGCGACAAGATGAAGCGAATGCGCTGTATACGCAACTCGCGCAAAACAGACATTACTATGGGTTTTTAGCAAGCGCTCGTATTAATCAACCCTATCAATTACAACATCAATCGGTAGAAGTCTCAAAAGATGCGATTGCATCAATTATGGCCTTAGATTCTACGCAAAGAGCTTACGAACTGCGTCAATTTAAACGTTATCATGAAGCGCGACTAGAGTGGCGAACTACGCAGCGACAGCTTTCTGACGAAGACCAGCTTGCTACTACGGTTATTTCGAGTGCTTGGGATTGGCATGATCAATCAATTTTTACGTTTTCGCGCGAGGGGTATTTGAATGATGTTGAGCGGCGTTTCCCCACTGCTTACGAAAGCCTAATTACTAAAGAGGCGCAGCGCAATAGAATTGAGCCCGAGTGGGCATTCGCGATTGCGCGCCGCGAGAGTTCGTTTATGAGTGATGCGGTTAGTTCAGCCAATGCAAGGGGGTTAATGCAAGTATTACCCAGTACTGCGAAGTATCTTGAAAAGCGCAGAGTGACTCAACGCCAACTACTAGATGCTAAAACAAACGTTAAAATAGGCAATAAATATTTGCGCTACCTACTCGATAAATTAGATAACAACAGTATCTTAGCGACCGCTTCGTACAATGCGGGCTGGCGCCGCGTAAAGCAATGGTTGCCAGAAAACGAAGCGCTTGAGGCCGATATATGGGTAGAGCTAATTCCGTTCAAAGAAACCCGAAACTACGTTAAAGCTGTGATGGCATATAAACAAATTTATCAAGGTCAATTGGCTCACGATAACATTATGGTAGCTAAACCTGCCAAAGTGTTCGCTGATTTTATTGAAACCGATATACCGGTGTCTTTATAACACGCTTGATGCCCTTACTGACGCGCTTGGCTGACTATGATAAACTTCTTGCCACAAAGCGTACTGACGCATCCATGCTGAGTTGTGCATATATATGAAGCACCCACGCAAGTATCTACAATTACAATAATAAACGTAACTAATTACGAGACAGAAATGACAGATAACACGCAAACATTCGCATCTACCTACCCGCAACACATTCAGACACTACAAGCACGCACCAAAGAAGCATTAGCGCGCGAAAGCATTGATGGTTTGGTGATTCATTCAGGGCAGGGTAAACGCTTGTTCTTAGACGATAATAATTATCCGTTTAAAGTTAACCCGCAGTTTAAAGCCTGGT
>JBARZY010000055.1:0-1608 GCA_049650345.1 Glaciecola sp.
GTTTGATGCCATCGTAATAGTCTGGGCGTGATAGTGTGCTTTTTCTGTCAATTACCGCTTCAACGATGCCGCGATCACGTTCTTCATCGCTAACACTGGGCCTAAATACAACGTTGTCACCACACACCACTGATTTAATAGTACGTCTAATATAGCATTTGTGTTGCGCTCTATTGCTATCAGCGGTTTCTACAATGGCATGCTTACCAAAACGGCTAACTACTCGGCCTTCAGTAGCATCGCCTAATAAAGCGTTTGCTCGTTCATCGTGTGATGAGGCGCCGCTTGATGAACCGTGCAGGCGTTTACTACGGTTCTTGGCAATTTGGCGTTGTTGATTTTTTGATAGTTTGGACTTTTTAGCCACGTATTTTGGTGTACTTATTGGCGAATATTGTGCACCATGATACCTTGTTGTGATTGCTTATCCCAGCTTTTGCAATAATCTTGTTGGTAGTGATTAATTATAATGTGCACATAGGAGCATAAATGTCTTTTGATGAACAAAATCTAGTGTGGATTGACATGGAAATGACCGGGCTAGATCCACAAACCTGTGTTGTACTAGAAATTGCTACCATTGTTACCGACAAAAACCTTAATATCATCGCCCAAGGGCCTGTGTTAGCGGTTCACCAAAGCGATGACATACTCGATAATATGGACCAATGGTGTATTGATACCCATGGTGCCTCGGGTTTAACACAACGCTGCAAAGATAGCACCATCACGGTGCAGCAAGCCGCACAAAGTACCATTGAATTTTTGCAACAGTATGTACCCGAGGGCAAGTCACCTTTATGTGGCAACAGCATTGGGCAAGACCGTCGCTTTCTAGTGAAGTATATGCCTGAACTTGAAGCGTATTTTCATTATAGAAACATTGATGTAAGCACTGTTAAAGAACTTGTTGCAAGATGGCAACCTGATATTGTGTCTGGGTTTAAGAAAAAGGGCGTACATTTGGCCCTTGACGACATTATAGAGTCAATTGAAGAAATGAAATATTACCGCAGCACAGTGTTTTCTATTTAACCGACACAATGCGGTCCGATAGGTTTTGCTCGCTCTTATGTAAGTCTCGTGAGGATTTGGCTTGATTAACAAAACAACAATTTGTACAAAGAAATAGCACTTGATGAAAAAAATATAAAATATCACTTGCGTGTTGGCGAAATTTTTTTATAATGCGCCTCCAATTTGCGGGAATAGCTCAGTTGGTAGAGCACGACCTTGCCAAGGTCGGGGTCGCGAGTTCGAATCTCGTTTCCCGCTCCAATTTCTTTTAGTACGCATACCAACGCGTACTTATCATTTAACGTAAAGCTGACTCTTCAGGTTTACGTGGTCAAAATATATTTATCTTTGTACACCGATTGCCTACGTATTGCGTAGGTTTGTTATTTTCGATGATATTGGTATACTCTTAAGCCCTCATCCGACCAGTTGCGATGTGGTATTATGTGCATTCATACACTTTTACCAAGTGCTATGTATGGTAAGCAATTATATTGATAAAAGAGAATACTATGGCGGCCGTTAATCCACTTCGCAAATTTGCAGAAAAAACCCTTACCTACCCACATGGCTTAGCGATGTTTTTGCTAA
>JBARZY010000056.1:0-70517 GCA_049650345.1 Glaciecola sp.
CGCAAAGCCGTTAAAAAGCCATTAATAATTGAATCAACAATCGTATTCTTTATACTGCTTGTTAATACAGTATTAATAAATTTAACAGGATGCAACATGATTTATAGCTTAGGTGACGATAAAGTAAGCGTTGAAGACGACGTGTATGTAGCGCCCGGTGCGCATGTAATGGGCAAGGTGCGTTTGCAAAAACATGCCAGTGTATGGTTTAACGCGGTTTTGCGTGGCGATTGTGATTTAATTGACATTGGTCCAAGTAGCAATGTGCAAGACGGCGCTATTTTGCATACCGATTATGGTTTTCCGTTAACTTTGGGTACGGGTGTAACCATTGGACACAAGGTGATGTTGCATGGCTGCATTATTGGTGATTACTCGTTGGTGGGTATCAACGCAGTAGTGTTAAATGGTGCCACTATTGGGCACCATTGTATTATTGGTGCCAATGCTTTAGTGACTGAAAAAATGACTGTGCCCGATTATTCGGTAGTGATGGGCTCACCAGGTAAGGTCGTTAAAACATTAAGCCCTGAACAAGCCAAACAATTAGAACAATCAGCGGCGCATTATCAGCAAAATGCAAAGCGCTTTGCTGATAATCTTAAACCCCAGTAAATCATACTTACCGGCGATGCTTAGTTTGCTTGCACCACTTTTTGCGCAATTTGTCCAAAAATAGACTGACCATTAGCGTCAAACATTTCAATGTTAACGGTGTCGCCAAATTTCATAAATGGCGTGCTGGGCTTGCCGTTCTCAATGGTTTCAATCATTCTGATTTCTGCAATGCAGCTATAGCCAACGCCGCCTTGTGACACAGGTTTCCCAGGGCCGCCGTTTAATTTATTAGAGACCGTGCCTGAACCAATGACCGTACCCGCACATAAGGGTCTAGTTTTAGCTGCGTGAGCAATGAGTTCACCAAAGTGAAAGGTCATATCCACCCCTGCATTAGGTTCGCCAAACTTTTCGCCATTTAAATGTGATATCAATGGTAAATGCAGTACGCCGTCTTTAAACGCATCACCCAATTCATTTGGTGTCACGCAAACTGGGCTAAACGCGCTTGAGGGTTTTGATTGAAAAAAGCCAAACCCTTTTGCAAGTTCACCGGGAATAAGGCCGCGTAACGATACATCGTTTACAATCATGACTAAGCGAATATAGTTCAGTGCATCTTTGGCGCTTACGCCCATAGGTACATCACCGGTGATAACCGCGACCTCAGCTTCAAAATCAATACCAAAGCCTTCATCTGTAGGCATAACAATATTGTCGGTTGGCGCTAAAAAGCTATCTGAACCACCTTGATACATTAGGGGATCGGTCCAGAATGTTTCGGGCATTTCAGCCCCGCGCGCTTTGCGCACAAGCTCAACATGATTCAGATAAGCGCTGCCATCAGCCCATTGATAAGCTCGTGGTAAAGGTGAGGCAACTAAGTCAGCATGAAAGGCTTCGCCCTCAATACTGCCGTTTTCTAATTGTTGATACAGCGTGTTAAGTGATTCACTTATGCTGTCAAAATTATCAATTGCGTCTTGCATGGTGGTGGCAATATGCGCAGCGCTTACCATTTTGCTAAGCGCTTTATTTACCACAACAAGTTGGCCGTCGCGGCCATGTTTAATACTGGCTAATTTCATCTGTAAAATCCTATTATAGTATAATGGCTTTGTTAGCTATTATTAGCGTTAAACCCTTGGCCATTGTGCAACCATTCAGCATGCTTGGGCGCTTGCTTGGTTTGTGACCACTCTTCAAGCATCTCGGGAGCTACGCGCTTTAATTCAGTCATCATAGCAGGCGTGCCGGTATTCGCAGCAAGTTCTATGCGATGCCCGTTAGGATCGAAAAAGTAAATTGACTTAAAAATACCGTGATCAGTTGGACCAAGCACATCTACTTGGTGCGCTTGTAAATGCGATTTTGCGGCAACTAATTCGTCTACACTGTTCACTTCAAAAGCAATATGCTGCACCCATTCAGGAGTGTTACCGTCGCGGCCCATAGCAGGTGAATTCGGCAGTTCGAAAAACGCAAGCACGTTACCGTTTCCGGCATCCAAAAACACATGCATGTAGGGATCAGGTGCTTGAGTAGATGGCACCTTGTCTTCTGCAATCGCCAATTGAAAATCCATATTCAACATTTTTTGGTAGAACGTAACCGTTTCTTTGGCATCGTTGCAGCGATATGCCACATGATGAATACGCTGAAGGGCAACCATTACGCTTCTTCCGTATTGGCGCTGCCCACAACCCCACGTGCTACTTGGTCGCGTTCAATTGATTCAAACAAAGCTTTAAAGTTACCTTCACCAAAGCCTTGATCTTCTTTGCGTTGAATAAATTCAAAGAACACTGGACCTAACATAGCTGCTGAGAAAATTTGTAACAGTAAGCGTGGTTCCCCACCATCGGTTGTACCGTCTAATAATATACCGCGCATTTTCAGCTCGTTAGTAGGCTCGCCGTGTCCCGGTAAACGCTCTTCTAGCATCTCGTAATAGGTATTTGGTGGCGGTGTCATAAATTCCATACCTAATGCTTTAAGTCTGTCCCAACAAGCGGGTAGGTCATCACAAGCAAAGGCAATGTGTTGTATGCCTTCACCGTTGTATTGCATCAAAAACTCTTCAATTTGGCCGCCACCGCCGCCGCCAGCTTCTTCATTTAGTGGGATCTTGATTTTGCCATCGGGCGCGGTCATCGCCTTTGACAATAACCCTGTGTACTCCCCTTTAATGTCAAAGTAACGAATTTCGCGGAAATTAAACAAGCTTTCATAAAAATTGGCCCAATAGTCCATGCGACCGCGGTAAACGTTATGAGTAAGGTGGTCAAGTGTATGAAACCCACAGCCCTCAGGGTGGATGTCTACGCCTTCAATCCATTCAAAATCGATGTCGTAAATGGTTTCGCCTTCTTTATAGCGATCAATCAAATACAAGGCAGCGCCGCCTATGCCTTTAATAGCTGGCAATTTTAGCTCCATAGCGCCGGTTTGCATGTCGATAGGTTGGGCACCATTTTCTAAGGCTAGCGCGTAAGCTTTTTGCGCGTTCTTAACACGAAAAGCCATGCCACATGCCGATGGACCATGTTCTTGAGCATAATAGAATGCGGGGCTGTTGATTGTGTAATTGGTAATAAAGTTAATATCACCTTGGCGCCATAATGCCACGTCTTTTGATTTATGATTAGCTACGTGCGTAAACCCCATCGCCGTAAATACCGCTTCTAAAATACCTTTTTCAGGTGCGGTAAATTCTACAAACTCAAAACCGTCAAGCCCCATTGGGTTGTCAAATAAATCTGCCATGTGAACGTCCTCTAAACATAAATGATGGGTTGCTAAAGCAGGAATAACGCTTGTTGTATTATTTGCGTGGTCAATGTTATTGACTCTTGTACCCACTTGGCGCAACATTAGTTGCAATGGCAACTAAATTAGTTGTTAATGCAACTAATGTCAAGGAAAGCCGTTCAAAAACTTAATCGGCGGTTTCTTTACAGATATTGTGATCGTAAGATATTAATAGGTATTTTTGCCCATTTTAAGGATAGGTATGATTGAGAAAAATGCATCTTTACTTACGCTAGAGCGGTATTTGCCGTATAGATTGTCGATATTGTCGAACAAGGTCAGTACGCTAGTGGCGCAGGCATACAAAGATAAATTTGCCTTATCTATTACCGAGTGGCGTATTATGGCGGTGCTAGGCGAGTATCCACAAGCTTCGGCCGATGAGATATCGGTTAAAACACAAATTGAAAAGTCGTTGATAAGCCGAGCTATTAGCAAATTATTAAAGCGCAAGCTGATTCAAAGAGAAATATCAAAAGAAGATAAACGGCGGTCGCAAATTCAGCTGTCAGAAACTGGGTATGCGGTATACGCCGAAATTGTGCCCTTGTCGTACGAATATGAACGTCAATTATTGGCTTGTTTAGAACAAGAGGAGCAGGCTGTATTAAGCGAGTTAATAGACCGTTTGTATAAACATGCTGAAGGCTTACAGTTTTGATTCAATAAGCTGTAAGGCTTCTTCTAGCACTTCAGATACACAAGCTTTTGCGCCACTAGCATCGCCAAGTTTGATGCGCTCAAATATTTGCGCATGGGCGTCAACGTCGGCATTTTTTACCCCTTTAATATGGTTGGTGTAGCGAATGCTAACCCGTAAAGCGGTGTTAATAAATTGCGTTAGCTGCAAGAAGAAGCGGTTACCACTGGCTTCTAAAATTGCACTGTGAAAGTTAATGTCGGCATCTAGCGGATCGTCAAGCCCCTCTTCGGCATCGGCCATGCGTTGAAGCGCTTTTTCAATATTTTGTAATTGTGCAGGCGTAGCATTTTTAGCTGCAAGCTCAGCGGCTACCGGTTCAATAGACACCCTGACTTGGGTAAATTCTTTTAACAACTTAAGTGATGGCTTACTTTGCAAAATCCAAGCTAATACATCGGTATCAAACATGTTCCAGTTACTTTCTGGTAGTACTTTTATACCTTGTTTAGGCCGCGAAGAAACTAAACCCTTTGCCGATAACATTTTGACGGCTTCACGTGTAGAGCTTCGGCTGACGTCAAATTCTTCACACAAATTGGCCTCAGAGGGCATTCCTTCTCCTACTGGGTAATGTCCATTAACAATGGCCAGTCCTAGTTTATGGGTAAGTTGCTGAGTGAGGTTTTGTGGTTGCTTCATTCAATAGACCTAGAAATAAAATGCTTGAGTTTTTTAATATTAATTATCATATTAATCACTTATTAGCTGATATCATATTTTAAAAGTGCGTAAATGACTAATGTTTTTTGTGTAGTACTTTGGTGCAGTATGCCTCTGTGTAGAGCACCATAAGTCTGTACTGCTAAGCGCATAATACAGTTTATTTGAAAATTGCTTGGTGGTACGCTACCAAAATAATAACAAGGCGGAATACTCGTTTGAAAACTCAATATCATAGTTTACACGCTAAAGTCGTGTTTATTACAGGCGGTGCATCAGGCATTGGTTCCGCAATGGTAAGAGCGTTTGTGGCTCAAGGCGCAATTGTTGCGTTTGTTGATATTGATGAAGTTAATGCTCAAGCATTACTCAACGAGCTCTCAGAAAACGCCCAACAGCTATGGTACCGAAACGTTGATGTAACCGAGCCCGATTCCCTGCAAGACGCCATATGTAGCGCATATAAACATTTTAAGCGACTTGATGTAATGGTAAATAATGTTGCAAACGATAACCGCCATCAAGTTGAGCAAATATCGGCTTACGAATGGCATAAATGCATGCACGTTAACCTAGATCCTGCGTTTTTCGCATCGCAAGCGGCATTCTCAAAAATGAAGCATCAAAATGCAGGTAGTATTATCAACTTTAGCTCAATTAATGCCCTTATTGGTCAAAAGCAAATGACCGGTTATGTTACCGCTAAAGCCGGTTTAATGGGCATGACCAAAGCACTCGCTAAAGACTTTGGAGATCACAATATTCGCGTAAATGCGATTTTGCCCGGTTGGGTAGCTACCGACAAACAGCTCGATACTTGGCTAACCGAGGAAGAAGAGCAAAAATGGCTAGATTCAATGGCCTTGAAGCAACGCCTGTTACCTGAACAAGTAGCAGACCTAGCGTTGTTTTTGGCCTCTGATGATTCTGCCATGATTACTGGACAAGGCATCAATATTGACGGTGGGCGTACGTAGTATATGTATATTCCAAATCTTGACCGTTATTACATAGCCATTGACTGGGGCACGTCACGTTTGAAGGCCTACCTGTGTTGCCTACAAGACAATGGCACATCTCATATTGTTGATGAAAAAATAGAAGCGGGCGTACAAAAAGGCAGCCAAGATTTTGCTGCCACATTTTTATCGGTGACTGAAAGCTGGCGAAAAGACCATGGCTTGTTACCTGTTATTATGGGGGGACAAATTGGTTCCAGTATTGGTTGGAAGCAATCGCCATATGTTTCTTGTCCTGTGGCTCCTGCTGATATAGTGACTGGTTTGGTTGAATTTACTTGTGAAGGTCATAGTATTCATGTGGTGCCAGGTGTAAATTGCACGCTAGCCAATGGTCATTATGAGGTCATGCGTAGTGAAGAAATTCAAGTGCTTGGCTGGCTCGAAGCCAGTGCTACGCATCGCAATGGTACCTATTTAATATGCTTGCCCGGTACACATACAAAATGGATATTAATTATCGATGGCATTATTCATATGTTCAAAACCGCAATGACCGGCGAACTGTACGATTTACTCGTTAATTCCAGTATTCTTATTCAAGCCCCCAGCAAATCATTTTGCGCAAACGCGTTTGATATGGGGTCTGAATTTACCCTAGCAAGTTCATCAGGTAGCCTAATTCATGGTTTGTTCAGCGTGCGTACCAAACAATTGTTTGACCAGCTCAGCTCTGATGAAGCAAGTTCGTATTTGTCAGGCTTACTCATTGGCAGCGATGTGCGCGCTGCTTTGCATGCGCAAGAGTGGGATATTAACCAAGTTGACGAAGTTATCATTATTGGCGAGAGTCATATTAGTGACTTGTTTGAGCGAGTACTTAACACACAAACTAATTCGGTACGGTGTTTTCACGGTAAGCAGGCTACTGTGTTGGGGTTTGCCTCTATACGCCAACGTTATTTATCCTTGCAGTCGTAGCGATAAACGTAGCTACATAAAATTGAAATCAAAGGGTTTATCGTGTTTGTAAAACAGTTTCTATTCCAAATTCCGTGTCAAAATATACTCGGAGAAAGCGTGCAATGGCATGAGCAACATCAAGCTTTATTCTGGACTGATATACAACAAAAGCAGTTGCATATTTGGCATTATCAAAACAAGTTACACCAAATCATTGAGTTACCCTACCGCATGGGAAGCTTCGCATTTACTAATCAACCCCACCAAATTTTAGCTGCCTTTGAGCAAGGTTTGGCCACGTTTAATTATGACACGCAAGAGGTAAGTTGGGTTTCATATATTGAGCGTGAAAATACCCATACTCGTTTGAACGATGGCAAATGCGATCCAAAAGGCCGTTTCTGGATTGGCTCAATGGTGGAACAAGGCGACTACAACAAACTTGAACTAGAACAGCAAGGCGCATTGTATTGCGCGCATTTTGATAAAATTGACCACAACGCGCCGCTTGCACACGTTGAGGTAGAGCAGGCACTATCGGGTGTGCATATTTCTAATGGCTTGTGCTTTAGTGCTGATGCGTCTGTTATGTACCACACCGATTCTGCCAGCCATATTGTGTACCGATATGAGCTTGATGAACAAGGTTACATTGTAGATAGAAACGAGTTTGCTAAATTTGATAAACATATTTACCCAGATGGTGCGTGTGTTGATAAACATGGCAACGTATGGATGGCTTTGTGGGGAGGCGCTTGTATAGTGTGCTTGAACTCGAAGGGTGATGAATTATTCAAATATCCACTACCTGTTACGCAGGCTACGTGCACCGCTATCGGTGGACCAGATATGAATTGGTTGTTTGTTACCACAGCTTCAGACTCACTTAATCAAACTCAGCTAAATGCGCAACCAAGAGCAGGCAATGTGTTGGTGTATGAAATAAGCGAACGGGTGGGGCTGCGCGCATCCGAGCTCACCTTGCCAACGTAAACACAGCTTTTTCAGAGTGTGGCATTATTTAAGGCTATACTTAAGTTTAAATTAGTGCTGTATTTTTAGGCTTTATTTGGTTGCAAAATAGGTTTAAAGGTTATACCGTTGGAACATCTAGAGAGTTGCCATCATGCTTTGGTTATTGGACCAAAATGTGTGTTGTAGCGATACACATGTAATGCCAAACCTGAGTATATATTGAACGGATCAAGAGGCAATTGCAGTTTTATATGAACAGCCAATACTCACTACTAATTGTTGAAGACTAACCCATAACGGCTGACATTATTGCTTCAGCAATACAGCATTTAGGGAACGTTTGAATTGCAAGCACTAGCGAAATGGCGAGAGCATATACAAGGGAGTATTTACCCGATGTAATTTTGCTTCATATTCATTTGCCTGACACCGACGTCATTGCTTTGTGTGCTGAGTTAAAAGCCTCGTCTCTAGCAAGCAATGCAAAAATTATTTTTGTTTCCGCTGATCATGCTAACGAGACTGAACTCAACGCTTTCGAGCAGGGCGCTGACGACTTCGTTAAGGAGCCTATCAATACCTCAGTACTGTCGCCAGAGTAAGTACACAACTCAAGCTAATTCGAAACCGTAAATAGCTTATTCAAGCCAATCATTTTCAATCTCAGTTGTTCTCGCGGCTGCCAAGCTACGTGAGTTGTTGGGACAGCGAGCTTAATAATGTTTTTAATAACGACACCCATGGCAACTGGTTTGCACACACCCACAAACGTACCTCATTTGGGTTGTCAGAATTGTTTTTACATGCCAACTTTCAAGTAACTAAAAAACACCTTACTCATCTAACTAACAAAAACAGTGTCGCATTTGAACTATCTGATGTGCATTTTGGCTCAGGTCTTCATTATTTAAGAGTATCGTTGTTAAGAGAGCGCTTGGTGAATGGCCAAGTGGGCTTTGTAATGGTGTTGACCGACATTACTGACCAACAGTCAAAATTACATGACTTAATCACTGACCAGAAAAAGTATCAAACCGCCCTCACTGAAATTGAAGAGGGTGTAATTGTGACCGATACTTCTGCGCATATAACGTATATCAATAGAATGGCGCAGGAACTGACAGGGCAATTGCAAAACAGCGCCTTGGGAAAACATATTGATGAAGTGATGCATATACACGACGCAGTAGACGGAACAACTTTAGATTCTATTCTGACGACATACAGCAAAAATTGGCACAGCAATTGGTGTCTATAAATGAACTCGCCAATGCGATTAAGAGTGATGAACTGCAGGTGTACTATCAGCCTAAAATAGATGTAAATAGCAATACTGTAGTAGGTGTTGAAGCATTGATTAGGTGGCACAAAGCTGATGGCACTGTAGTGATGCCCAACGACTTTATTCCATTGGCTGAAAGCTCAAATTTAATTATTCCGCTTGGCGAATATGTATTAAGGTCTGCTTGCTTTGAAGTAGCGAAATGGCTTGAGCACTATCCTGACATTACACTTGCGGTTAACTTATCTTCCGTGCAGTTTAATCCTAGCTTTATTGCCCTTTTGAATAATGTGCTGGCTGAAACTCACTTTCCTCCTCAGCAATTTGAGGTGGAGATAACAGAAACGGTTTTGATCAATAACGAACACGCCATTGAGACATCTAATCTTCTCAAAAAGGCACATGTAAAAATATCGCTAGACGATTTTGGAACGGGTTATTCAAGTTTATCGTATGTAAAAAACTTTCCCTTAGATATCCTTAAAATTGACCAAAGCTTTATAATGAGCATGCTAAATGACACCAAGAATATGTCGATAGTGAAAACCATTATTAATTTTGCAAAAGACTTGTCATTGGTGCCGGTGGCAGAGGGCGTTGAGTCACAAGAGCATGCAAACACTCTAAAATCACTCGGTTGCTCATTATTACAGGGCTACTTTTATAGCAAGCCCATATCGCCAAATGAGATTCGTGCTTGGCTTGATAACTTTTAAAGCGGTCAAACAAAGCAAAAATGTGTTGCCGCTTTTGGTGGCGGCATCTTTTTCTGCAGCTCTATTTCACTTCACTCAGCTTAAATATGAGACTAGTTTGTGGAAATACCACTGGCAGTTGCATACCAAATTGCATTAGTGCTTCGCCACTATATTGTTTGCCGTTAACCACTTGTAAAACAGACGGTGAATATTCAAATAGCTTTTGTGGCCAAACAAGATCAAGTTGATAGCTTGCATTGGCTTTTAGTCCTGCAAATTTATATTTTTTGGGCATAGTGCGTTTGGTTTCTACTACGCTGTTGTAGGCAAATAGCGCAGATGATTGGTCGCTAGCAACAATACCAAAATCTACCGAGTTACCGTTAAGATCACTTCGATATAAGCGGCCAGAATGAATTAACGCACGTTGCTCTTTGTATAAGCACAAACCAGCTTGTAGGCAGGAAATATCTTCATTATTGAGTTCGCGCGGGTCCATCTCCATACCCATTGAGCCAAACATGGCAACGGCAATACGTGTTTCCATGGGGATTCTTCTGCCGGTAATGTGGCAATCTCGTGGGCCCACATGGGAGCCCATTATTTCACTGGGGAAGAAAAATGAACAACCCCTCTGAATCATTAAGCGGTCAAGTGCATCGTTTGAATCTGATGTCCATACTCGGTCTGTATGTGCAAGCACTCCGTAATCAATGCGCGCGCCACCTGATGAACAGCTTTCTATTTCAACGTGCGGGTGGGTGTGTTTTACCTTATCTATTAGCGCATAAACTGCTAAGGTTTGGTGATGAATAGCACTAGTGCCGCACTGGTTACCGGTATGATTAATATCGCGGTTCATATCCCATTTAATATAGGTAATTTGTGGATACTCGCTAAGCACATCACTTATTTGTGTAAACAAGTAGTCAAATACTTCTGGGCGGGTCAAATCAAGTACTAATTGATTTCTAAAGTCAATTTGTGAGTTACCCTCGGTTGATAGTACCCATTCAGGGTGAGCACGATACAAATCACTATCTGGGTTGACCATTTCAGGCTCAAACCAAATACCAAAGGCCATGCCCAAATCGTTTACGTGTTCAATTATTGGCGACAACCCTTGCGGGTATATAGCGGTGTCAACTACCCAGTCGCCCAAACCTGCGCTGTCGCCACGGCGGCCTTTAAACCAGCCATCGTCTAGCACAAATCGTTCTGCGCCAACCCTAGCCATAATGTTGGCGAGCTTTTTTAAGGTAGCAATGTTGTGATCAAAATAAATGCCTTCCCAAGTGTTGTAATGCACAGGGCGAGGTACTTTAGTCACTTTGCTGGTGAGTATTTGTTGGCGCACAAAGCGATGGAAGTTATGTGATAGTTGGCCAAAGCCACCTGCAGAATAGCTCACATAAAGTGTAGGGCTAGTATAGCGTTGCTGCGATGCTAATTGCACTTCGCCATTGCCTAATAGTTCGCCCATTTGCACATATGTGCGTTGCTCAGGTAATAATTCAACGCGGGTTCTATGGTTTCCGCTCCATCCTAAATGAAAGCCATAACATTCACCTTGGCTTTCGTTAGTAAATTCGTTATGTAATACCACTCCTGGAAAATTGTCATGAGAGGTTTTGCCTTTGCGGTTCTCGCGTACAAAGGCACCTAAAAATAAATCGATAGTGTTTTGTTGAAACTCCATCGACCACCTGCCTTCAAATGAGAGCAACTTAGTAATGTGATCGGGAATGGTAAAGGTTGGTGCAGCGCAATAGTTGACGTTTACAGTGGTATCACCCTGATTAACTAATGCAGTGTGCGCTGCTATTACATTGGTGTGTGGGCATAGCGATATACAATGTTCAAGCGTGAGTTTGCGCGTTTCGTCATATGAGACAAACGTGACTGAATGTTCGTCATGCTGGGTAATGTTTTGTAGCTTTGCACCCATAGACCAAGCAATACCGTTATCAAATAAATCAAGACCTGGCTGTCCTGTAAAACCATTCCCCAAACAAGGGGACAAGCTAATTGGTACTTCTTTAACCAAGGCGCATTTAGCTTCTTGTCGCGTGGCTAATTCAGACAGCATACTTTCGCTTGTTGCTTGGCTTAAACGCTTTCCCCAGTACAGTACCTTAGGCGTATTTTGTTGACAGCAAATGACTAAGCTGGTGTGAGTGCTTTTAAGGTGTACAGGATTAAAATTGCGCGTCATGGACTATCTCTCTTGTATGGTTTAATTGATACGACTGGTTAAAGCACACAACGTTATATGCGCTAAACTAATGGGGCAATTTACACAAAAATATGTGATATGTAAATAAATCATATAAATATGTTAAATTGTGTGTTTGACCTTACTTTTTGGTGATTTAGTATCGTTTATCATACTCAATAATGAACGTCAGTTGTTACTTTAGCCAAACCTATATGCATTATTGTGTATGATTAACGATGTGCTTAACCCTGCATATCTTTATGCTTTGTTTTCATGGTAGGCAAATATCTTGGCTGGTTCGCTGGCTGGGTATTTGCCTACTATTTCTTATCTCTTTATTTGCAAGTATCTTAGCGGTAAACTACAGTTAATCTATAGGTAACACTGGACCTCCGCAATGGCAAAGCTATCTCTTCAAGACCAATTATTAAAAGCAGGATTGGTAAACGAAAAAAAACTCAAAAAAACGAAGAAAGGCTCTAAAAAGTCTCGCGACATGGCGAAAGAAGTAAAAGCCAGTGTTGAAGCATCGAAAACAGAAAAAGCCGAGCGCGCAAAAGCGTTGAACGAAGCGCAAAAGGAATATCGCCAAAATAAAGAAGTTCAAGCGCAAATTAAGCAGTTGATTCAAATGAACAAACTAACGCTTAATAAAAACAGTGATTTAAAATACAATTTTACCGACGGCAACTTAATTCGTTTTTTGTATGTGCCCACCGACATACGCGAACAGTTAGTTAAAGGCATTTTACAAGTGGTAAAATATGAAGAAAGCTACGTTGTTATCCCTAATTCTGTAGCGAAAAAGATCGCGCTTCGCGACGCCAGTGTAATTATCGAAAACAAAACCGCCGATGAAGAAATAGCAGACGAGGATGACCCATATGCTGATTTTGTGGTTCCTGACGATCTTATGTGGTAATACTGATTTATAACAAAGCACAGAAGGCGTCCAAAAAAGGGAATGGTTACCTTGCAGTCATCAATTAAACAGCGTGTTTATGAAGATATTGAGAAACGTTCTCAAAATGGTGCCTATATATATACCGCAGCATGGCTGGCAATAGGCTTAGGTACTGGGTTTTACGAACAGCAAGTCGCATATTTCTATTCGTTTTTAGCGGTGTTTGTTTGTTTGGGTGCTATCAGACTTGGACTGTATTTCAAAATTCAACACCTTGATAAAACCAAACATGCCGTGTGGCCAGTATTACTTTATTTTAATGCCTTAGCTCCAGCCATGTTAATGAGTACCTTATTTACGCTAAGTATGCTATCGGCTATCTTCGAACCGATGTATTTCTACCTACTTTTAACTATTTTTGCAATGTTGAGTGGCGGTGTGGTCAACTTTTCTCCCCACCCTATGTTGTCATTAACCTACCTAATTGCGTTAATCTTTCCAGCGTTTGCTGGTGCTTTGGTGTTTTCAGATAAACATTACATAGAATCAACAATGCTGGTGTTGTATGGTATTTTCATGTTCGGCTTAAGTCGTCGTTTAAGCAAAGAATACGAACAATTAGTGTCGCAACAAGAAGAATTAGAAAAGCTTAACAACCAAGATAGTTTAACAGGCATTGCCAATAGGCGTTCTTTTGACAACAGATTTAATATTAAATGGGATTGCTTAAACCGTTCGGCATCACCTTTATCTCTCATTATTATCGATATAGACCACTTCAAAAAAGTAAATGATAACCTTGGGCATGCCGCAGGTGATGAAGTTATTAGAGAAGTTGCTCGCATGATCAAAATAAAAATTAAGCGCAAGTCAGATTGTGTGGCGCGTATTGGCGGTGAGGAGTTTGGTGCGATTGTGCCTCTCACCGACTATCAACAAGTTGTTACCATGGCAGATGACTGCCGACAGCTTATTCAACAAACGCCTATTATTTGGGAAGGGGAAGAAATTAATCTCACAGTTAGCGTGGGTGTAGCAAGTTGTATACCTTCAGCACAAATCAAACCTTTGGCCTTATTCAAAGCGGCCGACAAATGTCTTTATGAAGCCAAAACCAAAGGCCGTAATTTAACTATTAGTGAAAATTTGATAGAACCCACCGAAAGCTAAGTGTTTTTAATTATATTATTTTACGTTACATTAACATTTTAATAATATAACTTGCGTCTTTATGGTCGCATAAGTAGTGTCATGACCGCTCAAATTTTACTTCCGCGTATTTTAGAAATTGGCGATGGCGCCAGTTTACAAGTTGCTACCGTGCTTATTTCTTTGGGCTTTAACAAGCCCTTAATTATTACCGACAACACTATGGTAAAACTTGGCTATGTAGGGCCTATACAAGATTGTTTGCATGCTGAGAATATCTCGTCAAAAGTATTTTCTAACACCGAGCCTGAGCCAACAGTCGCCTCTATAGAAGCGGCTGTGCACATGGCAACAAGTGATAACTTTGATTGTATTATTGCTTTAGGTGGCGGCAGTCCAATTGACAGCGCGAAAGCGGTGTCCATATTGGCTAAATTTGGCGGGCAAATGCATGAGTATAAATTTCCTAGAATAGTGAATGAGGCGGGTTTACCCATTATTGCAATTCCTACCACAGCTGGTACAGGTTCAGAGGTAACTAAATTTACGATCATTACCAATCAAGATACCGATGAAAAAATGTTGTGTGTGGGAAAAGGGTTTATGCCGGTGGCGGCACTTGTGGATTATTCTTTAACCTTGAGTTTGCCTGCACGAACAACTGCCGACACGGGAATTGACGCGTTAACCCACGCAATTGAGTCTTACGTGAGTAAAAAAGCCAATCCTTACAGTAAATCACAGTCTATTGCGGCGATTAAGCTGCTTGCACCTAATTTACGCACTGTATATGAAGAACCTTCTAATCAAAAGGCGCGCGAGGCAATGATGTTAGGTGCAACTTTGGCAGGTATAGCGTTTTCAAATGCATCGGTTGCGCTTGTTCATGGCATGAGTCGCCCTATTGGTGCGTTTTTTCATGTGCCCCATGGTTTGTCTAATGCCATGTTATTACCCAGCGTAACTCAATATTCAATAGCGGGCGCCGTTTCACTTTATGCAGATTGTGCGAGGGCGATGGGCATTGCAAGCACAAGTGATAGTGACGATGATGCAAATCATGCGCTCATTGCTGAACTGTATGCACTTAATCACGACTTGAGTGTGCCAACCTTAGCAGAGTTTGGTGTAGACAAGGCTTATTTCGATTCTGTTGTACACACCATGGCAGAACAAGCATTGGCATCAGGTTCACCCAGTAATAATCCAATTACGCCAAGCGTGACCGATATGGTTAACATTTATGAGCGATTGTGGAATTAAGTAAGCCCGTAATCTTATGTGTTACTTACTTAGTCGTTGCGTACACTTGGTTTACCGTTTGAAGAGTTTCACTGTGGGTATCTTTATAGTTAGCTAGTGCCACCAACAATGATGCACGCGCGCTTACCATAACAGATTCAATCTCTTGATATTTTACAGAGATTACAAACATATCACTGGCGCTAATAGCGCCTTGTTCAAATTGACGATGAGAAAGAGCAAGTACTTTGCGTGCTGCAAGCACATCGGCTTCAAGTTGTGTGACTAGTCGCATTTTTTCAGTAAGTGCGGTGGTATGTGCTTGAGTACCGTCGTTAATTACCGTGTTGGCACTTGCATCGTGTGCAGCCGCAACCGCAAAAAGCATTAGTGCTGCGATGCCAGTAATAATAATTTCTTTAGCCGCTTTAGAAAATGTAGATAGTTGCATAGTGTGTGTCTCCAATTCGTTTGATGGATACACTATAATCAATAAAAAAACATAAAAATAATTATATAAAAATATATATTTCATTTTTATATGTGATGAGTTGGGCAAAAAAAAGCGCATCGATTGATGCGCCTAAAATAGGGAAACTTTAATGGTTGGTATTATAAAGGCTCGTTACCAACCCAATGTACCTGTGGTTTTTGCCCAGTAAGTGCCCAGTTAAGTAACAGGGCCAAGGTAATACACGATACCAATGTAATAAACATCAAATGTATGTAGTGCAAACCAAACGGCGCATACAAAGGTGTTACATCAAACGATAACAAGAAGTATAAAATCACGCCGAATATTACCGAAAACAGTCCCGCGGTTGCATGCACATTTTTAAACGCTAAGCCTAATATAAATACACTTAATATGGGCATGCTCAACAAGCCGTATAGTTGCTGAATAAGGTTAATTATACTCTCTGCTTGCGCGTATACCACTACCAGCGCTAATGCCACCAATGTCATTATGGCCGTCACAATGCCGCTTAGTTTGGGTACGTTGGGCGAAGTATTAAAATATGCTTGATGCACGTCGCACACATACAATGCAGTGGCTGAATTAAGATTACTATTAAACGTGGTTAATACCGCGGCTGCCATAGCGGCTGCAAATACACCACTTAAATAAGTCGGCATTAAGTCACCTACAATGGTGCCGTAGGTTGCATCGCCAATATCACCATAAAGCTTATAAGCCACAATGCCTGGTATCACAATGATTGAGGGCACTATTAACAAGCGAATTCCGGCGGCGGCAAATACACCTTTTTGTGCTTCTTTAATATTAGGCGCAGCCATAGCCCGTTGTGTAATAACTTGGTTAGTACCCCAGTAAAACATTTGGATAAATATCATGCCTGTGAGCAAGGTATGCCAAGGAATAGGGGACTCATCATCACCAATTAGTGTAAGTCGTTCAGCGGGTATACCTTCAAAGCTAAAATCAATTGCCTCAAGCGCTAATACCACCACCACCATTGCCATAACCAATAATATTACGCCTGAGTAAGTGTCTGATACAGCTACCGCACGTAAGCCACCAAATATGGCATACATGGCCCCAACTATGCCAAATACCAACGCGATATAAATGATCATCATATCGACGATAAATGTGTTGCCACCTATTTGAACGTTAACTAGTTGAGTGCTTATGCCAAACATTTTTTGCATAAACAAGGCGCCGCTGTATATTACGGCGGGGCAAAAAATTAACGCACTGCCCAAAAAGAAGAGCATACTAATGACTGCACGTATATGCTTGTTGTTATATCTAAGTTCAAGTAACTCGGTTGTAGTAGTGCAATTAAAACGGTAATAAATAGGTAAAAATACTTTTGCGAGTACGATTAAACCTACAACCGCGGATAGCTCCCACAAAGCCAATAGCGCCATTTGGTTGCCATTCATACCTACCAGTTGGTCAGTACTTAAGTTGGTGAGGGTAATTGAGCCTGCCACAAAATACCACGCTAAGCCCCCGCCTGCTAAAAAGTACTCTTTTGTTTGGCTTGCTTCGCTGTGTCCTTTGCCTTTGCAGTGTAGGTAAGTGAGAAAAGCGATCAATAAGGTGACAAATAAAAAGACACCAATTTGTATTGTGTTATCAGACATTTATTTTATGTATTTGTTAGCGAATGACCACCAACAAAACTCCTTTATGTAACAACCAACGTAGCGCCGAAATAGGCGTACGCGCATTTGGTTTAACGTATTTATATTATAAATATACCGAACTGTATCTGTTTTATCACTATAAATCACTCGTAAATGTAAAATTTAATGCATTTTAATGTTGAAGCTTATTCACAAGTTTACATTCGAGAAAGGCTAAATCATGATATAACAGGCGTAATATAATTAAATAATAGATAAAAACAAAAAAAGGTTTCATCATGCATTATATTTTATTATCATATAAATAGTATTATAGATCGTCGCACATAACTAATGTAGCGAGAAGGAAGTAAACTATGCAAAAACCGGCATCACATAGACGCAAAAACCCGCTGAACGGTGAATGGGTGCTGGTGTCTCCTCACCGAAACAACCGTCCATGGCACGGTGCAACCGAGGCTGCAAGTGAAGCAGTGCTTCCCGAGTATGTGAGTGATTGCCCCTTGTGTCCGGGCAATAGCCGTGCAAACCAAACGTCTAATCCTCAATATACTCATACCCACGTGTTTACTAACGACTTTGCTGCACTTACTGAATATGCGCACAAAGATGAGCACAGCCATGCACTTTTTGAGAGTGAAGAGGCCACGGGCATGGCTAAAGTCATTTGTTTTTCACCTAAGCATAATAAAACACTGGCAGAATTACCGGTTAGTGAGATATTGCCAGTAGTGCAAACATGGAAGCGTGAGTTTATTGAACTTAGCCAGTCTTTTGCTTGTGTGCATATTTTTGAAAATAAAGGTGAAGTAATGGGCTGTTCACAGCCCCATCCCCATGGACAAATATGGGCGCATAATCACTACTCAACCGAGATTGAGCGCGAGAATACCCGTCAACTTGCCTATTATCAGCAACACAAGCGTCCACTACTTGCCGATTATCTTCAGCAAGAATTGCAGGATGAAAAAAGGGTGGTTTGTCGCAATAACAATTGGGTAGTGGTGGTGCCATATTGGGCTAAATGGCCCTTTGAAACGATTTTACTACCTGTCAAAACCATCGCCAGTATGACTGAGCTAGATGAGGCACAAGCGCATGATCTAGCAGATATAGTCAGTCAGCTAACCATTAAATATGACAATATATTTAAGTGCAGCTTCCCCTATTCAATGGGTTGGCATAATGCACCCTCAGATCTACATGAGCCATTGCATTGGGTGCTCCATGCACATTTCTATCCGCCTTTATTACGGTCTGCTAGCGTGAAAAAGCATATGGTGGGTTATGAAATGCTAGCGGAAAGTCAACGGGACTTAACGCCAGAGCAAGCCGCCAAAATTTTGCGTGAGGCAAGTAACTGTCATTACAAAAAGGACGCTGAATAATGTCAAAAGAGTCAATTGCCCCTGAGTTTACCGATGCTTTTGTGGCGCTATTTTCCGTAGCACCATCTGTGTGGGCAACATCGCCTGGTCGAGTGAACATTATTGGTGAACACACTGATTACAATGATGGTTTTGTATTGCCAGCAGCGTTACAGTTTACAACGCAAATTTTGTGTCATCCACGTACCGATAACATTATCAATGCCTACTCGATGCAATACGAAGGGCAGTGCGAAAGCTTTGATACTCAAGCTACGCTTACTCCGGGTAACCTCCCATGGGGCAACTATTTACGCGGTGTGGTAAATGAATTTACGCGTCGAGGTATAAAACTAGGTGGCTGTGATATTTTAATCACTTCAAATGTGCCGCAAGGCAGTGGATTATCATCATCGGCGGCACTAGAGGTGGCATTTGCCGGCTTGTTGAATCATTGTTTTAACGCAGGCTTATCTAATCAGCAGTTAGCACTTATTGGTCAGGCCGCTGAAAACAATTTCATTGATTGCCAATGCGGTATTATGGATCAACTTATATCTGCGAAAGCAAAGAATCATCATGCCATTATGATTGATTGCAAAGACCTATCTACTCAAGCGGTGCATATTCCTGAAAACTTAGCATTAATGGTGATTAATTCTAACTACCCACGAAAACTTGCCGACAGCGAATACAATGAACGCAGAGTAGCGTGCGAACGAGCAGCCGAAGCTATGGGCGTAACAAAATTGCGTGAAGCAAGCATGTCTATGTTAGATGCGGTTAAGCAAAACCTTGGCGATACTACTTATCGCCGCGCCAAACACATCATTACTGAAAATGAACGCGTTCAAAACGCCGCTGTGGCGCTGGCTAATAACGACTTACCAACCTTGTATAACATTATGCAGCAAGCCCACTTATCGCTAAAACAAGATTTTGAAATTACTGTACCTGCAACCGATGGCTTAGTAGATATTTGCAATAAGGCACTTGCAGGCGCAGGCGTTGCTCGTCAAACCGGCGGCGGCTTTGGCGGTGCTATTGTGTGCTTGTGTGACTTTACTGATGTTGATAAAGTGATTGCTGCTGTTGATTCGCAATATGAAGCACAGCATTCTCTCAAAGCCGACATTTACGTTTGCGAAGCAAGCGAGGGGCTTAGTGTCAAAAATATTGCATAACGCTCACACATTCCAAGGTGACCGTTGTGTCATCATTGGAAAAATCACTTAATATGCAGCACATTAATTGGGCCGTGCTAGGGTGCGGCCACATCGCTAACACCTTTATGTCATCAATGGCATCGGTAGATAATGCAAGTGTAATAGCTTGCGCGGCAGGCAATAAAGAACGTGCACAAGCCTTTGCTAGCACTCACAGTATTCCGCAACATTTTGGTAGCTACCAAGAGATGTTGCAACTACGCAGTATCAATGCGGTATACATAGCCACAACTCACAATTTTCATTTTGAGCAAATTAAACTATGTTTGCACCATGGTAAGCACGTTTTATGCGAAAAACCACTTACCTTAAATGCTAGTCAGGCAAAAGAGGCGTTTGCTTTAGCAAAGCGCAATAATTTACTATTGATTGAAGCCGTTTGGACGCGTTTTTTACCCGCAGTCGCTAGTATAAAGCAAGCGCTTGCAAAGAAGGAAATTGGCAAAATTTTATGTGTTCAAGCCAATTTTAGTTTAAATAGAGACTTACCCGACACCCATCGCTTAAACAATAAAGCTTTAGCTGGTGGCGCTTTACTCGATTTAGGCATTTATCCTATTACGCTTGCCGACATCGTGTTTAATAAGGCTCCCTGCAATATCAACAGCGTTGCACAAATGACCCGCACGGGTGTTGATAAAAACTCATTTTATACTCTGCAGTACGAATGCGGTGGCATTGCTCAACTATCGTCTGGCTTTAATATGTCTGGGCCCACTTTCGCCAATATTATGGGCAGTAAAGGCCACATTCACATTCCAAACTTCTTAGGTGCACAAGGCTATCAAATTACCTTAGAGGGTGAATCGCCGCAATGGCGAGATTTTGCGTTTGAAAGCAGTAATAATTTTAGTTTCGAAATTCAGCATATGACAAATAGCTTGCTACACCATGTTACCAAAAGTGATGTTATGCCGAGTACTCACACCCTACGTGTGATGCAGATAATGGACGACATTAGGGCACAATGGGGCTTAAGCTACCAAGGTGAGCAAGCACAAGACATAAATTAATACAGCATCAGTATTACTCGGGCCGCTAGCTTAGGGCACAGTTTGCTTGGTGCGGTTTATATATAACAACACTAACAACAAACGAGTAAACTTATGAGTTTAATGAAAAATATGAATACACGCGTCGCAAAAGCACTGCGCGCAGTCCTTATGGCAACAACATGGATAGCCACGTGTACCTTGGCGCTCGCCCACAATGAACTCGCTACCCAAGCCCAGCAACTTTATACAAACGCTCAACACAGTGATATGCAGCCTGAACTTAGCATAGCTGGCAAATATCCTGTGGGTGTGCGCACTACTACTATTACTAACAACGAGCATGTTAACCCTTTTACCCAACAAATTGAGCCGCGTAAGTTAAAGCTTGAAGTGTGGTATCCCAGTAGTGCGAAAAGCAAGGTTCATAAAACCAGCTATGAGAACGAATTGCGCAGCGGTAGGTCTTTTAGTATTCAAGCTAATGCAAGTCGAGATGTTGCTTTAAATGATAGTGAAAACTGGCCTCTGGTTGTGTTATCACATGGCTACACTGGCTACCGAACTATTATGTTTTATTTGGGCGAACATTTAGCTTCTCACGGTTACATTGTAGTAGGAATTGATCACACCGATTCAACCAACGCCGATGTGGATTTCGCGACGGCCCCGTTTTCAGGATTTATGTCTACTTTGCTTAATCGCTCACGAGACCAACAGTTAGTACTCAATTATTTTGGTGAGGTAAAAAATAGCAACACAGTTTTCGGCGAGGGTACAAAATATCAAGCCAATGAAGCAGGGGTAATTGGCTATAGCATGGGTGCATTTGGTGCATTAAATACGGTAGGCGCATGTTACGATTTTCCCAGTGCGTTGGTATCAAGTTTTATACAAAGCCAAGATCCTGCAAAGGTAAAGGGCATGCAAACGGTGCTAAATACTTGCAGTGCTGGCCAGTATCCACAAGCGGTAACTGGCAGCAAGGTAGTGTCCGATAGTCGCTGGCAAGCAATGATGGCGTTTGCGCCATGGGGCGGACAACATAAGGTTTTTAGTTATGATAGTCTCGCCAATATTACCGTGCCAAGCATGCTGGTGTCGGGTAACTTAGATGACATTTCTATTTATGCGGGAATTCAAGATATCTTTGCTCAATTTGATCATGCTGATCATTATATGCTCACATATCTAAACGCCAGACATAACATAGCGGTGCATCCTGCCCCTAAAGAAGCATGGCAGGTTGAGATAGACTATGGGCACTATTTCGAGCCTGCATGGTCTCAACAACGCTTAAACCAAATTAACCAACATTTTGCGTTGGCTATGATGGATTGTTACTTAAAACAGAAAACCGATAAGTGTGCTTTTTTGGCACTTGATGGGAATAGTAACCAAGTAAATCCAGAAGGTGGCTTGAGCGCGCCTTGGAAAGGGTTTGATAACCGATATTCAACAGGCATGGAATTTATGCGCCAAAGTACAAAAGCGCAATAAAATAGGAGTAATTTTAATGAGTACTAATAAACAGTTATTTACCGAAATTTCGTCAGCGGGGCAGCTATCATTTTCACTACAAGAAACTGACATGCCGACGCCAAAACCTCATGAAGTTGTTGTAAAAATAGAAGCCGCGCCTATTAACCCGTCTGATATGTGGCCAATGTTTGGCCCTGCAAATTTACATGAAGCTAAGCTGGATAAAACCGCAGGCGTACTAACTGCCCCTGTATTTGACGGCATGCTTGCACGCATTAAATCTCGACTTGACCAACGTTTGCCCATTGGTAACGAAGGTGCCGGTACAGTGGTTTCGGCGGGAGATAGTCCCGCAGCTCAAGCCTTGATAGGGAAAACCGTAGCGGTGCTATCGGGAGCAACATATACCCAATATTGTTGTGTACCCCTTCAGGCTTGCATGCTTCACAACGAAGGTACTACTGCTCGTCAAGCGGCCTCCTCGTTTGTTAACCCACTTACCGCTTTAAGCATGGTAGAAACCATGCGCTTAGAAGGGCATACGGCCTTGGTACATACTGCGGCGGCTTCTAGCTTGGGTATTATGCTAAACAAAATTTGTATCGAGCAAGGTATTGAATTGGTCAATATTGTAAGAAAGCCAGAACAAGCAGAGTTATTGACTAAGCTAGGTGCAAAGTATGTGTGTAATTCATCAAGTGATAACTTTAAGAAAGATTTGTATCACGCAATAGAAGCAACTGGCGCAACACTTGCGTTTGACGCTATAGGCGGTGGAGACCTAGTAAGCGACATCTTAACGGCAATGGAAATGGTAGGCAGTAAAGAAGCAGTTGGCTTTAATACCTATGGCTCGGCCGATAATAAACAGGTGTACATTTATGGTGGGCTAGACTTTGCTCCAACGGTACTTAATCGCGCTTATGGCATGACATGGAATATTGGCGGTTGGCTGCTAATGCGCTTTTTGTCGAAACTCGATACCAAACAAGTATTGGCCTTGCATAAAAAAGTGGCTGATGAGATCAATACTACGTTCGCCCTTGAATTCAGTAATGAACTATCGCTTGAGGAAGCAATGGAGCCTGCAAATATTGCGAAGTATGTTGCTAAAAAGACGGGTGATAAATATTTAATTAACCCGAATAAAGAGTAGTAGGTAAAAACTTAAGCAGGTTTGGCGAGTTCAGGCCCAAATCGGACAGCGTCATCGTGGCAAAGGCCACGAATCATTCGATATCGTGTATATATGTATTACTTAGAGTGATCGCGTACCCATTGTTCGAAACCTTGCCGAGTTTCAGGGCTTAAGCCTGTTAAAATACCCTTCACATGTTTTGGTAAATGGTCATGTGTTCTTGTTGCATCGCCAAATACGTAATAATCAAATAGCGCTCTAAAGGCTTGTCTTTGTGCGGTTGGCAAATTTCGGTATGCTTGCATACTGTGAAGCATCGCGCCCATTGGCTTAGCTGTGCCAAGCGCACATTCGTTCCACCAATAATTGATTAGAATATTAAAGTCAGACATTGATTGGACATGATGCCACCAAGGTGTAGGAATATAAATCGCGTCGCCGGGTGAGAGTTCAACCGACATTGCATGACGGTATGCTTCTTCATAACGAGGGTGCTTGTGTAAGTCAGGTTCGAGTATGTTCACCAAACTGATTGCTTGTCCTGCTGGCGTGTGTTCCAGAGGACCAATGTATAAGTTCTCTATTTGATCTGGTGGAAATAGCGTGAATCTACGTTTACCTGCCAACACTACAGCTAAATTATCAGATTCATCATAATGCGGGGCAACGATGACTTTATTTCCAAACCATATAAACGGCGAGCAATCGGCGGGTACAAGCGGGTTATTCAAGCCAGGTAATAAGGCCGGGAAATATCGAGCTAATGGTACACATTGCGCAGCATAATCGGCGTCTCTCGTAGCAGATAACATACGTTTAAACACATTATCTAGGGGCAAGCTAGCCACGCCAAAATTCATCGCATCCATGTTTTCATTATAAAACATACGGCTTTTTTCAGAGAAAGGGATACGCGTTAACGGCATAGCTAGAGAATGATCATTTGCTAGTGTTAATAAATCTGCGCCAGCCGAGTTGTTTTTAAGACTTGAAACAAAGGCCCAATCTTTGGCAAATCCTCTTATAACAAAGGGTTTCGCCATAGCTTGCAAGTCTGAGACAAACTGATCTTTTGTAATATCATTAAGACATATCGGATTCGGCAAGTCTAAGGTGGATAGCATACTTTTTCCCTTTGATAAGTTTCGTTTGTAAAAATGGCCAAATGCTTATGTAGAGTTTATGTTGATTGGTTGAAATTACAGTCATTTTTCGCCTAAAGCCACTACTAAATTGGCCTCAGTATCTACATCGTTTTTTTAGGCCTCAATTCCTGTAGCGCATTTACGCTATTGTTTTCAGTATCATTGTCTTGCTCACTTTCACACACCACCAGGTTTTTCCCGTTTTTCTTTGCCTTATCCATTGCTATGGCTGCTGTATTGACCATTGTAGTGAGGTGGTTTTGAAAGTTTCTAGAGCAATACACGCCAAAGCTTGCGCTTACTTGCACAGATTGTTGCTTACATTTAATGTCGAGCTTTTGCACTGCTACCCGCAAGCGGTTCGCAATACGTTGTGCTTCAGGGGTGGTTAATTCAGGTACAATAACCACAAACTCGCCACCAGCCCAACGTGTTAACACGCCCTTTTTTCCTAAACTATTCTGCATACACTTGGCAATTCGCGTTAGCACAACATCACCTTGTTCGTGCCCACAAATACTATTTATGCGAGCGAAATTATCAATGTCAGCTACAATAACTGCCATTTGCCGATGTTTTTTACGCGCGTTGGTAAAGTATATTTGTGCATAGTTGCGATTGGCAACTTGGGTAAGTGGGTCACGATTAGTGTGTAACCTAAATTTGTTAATGCAATACTCAATCAAGCTTGTGATGAGTTTGTACAATATGAGTAATCCGATCATGCCTAGGGCAACAAATACGGTATACGACTGATTAACTTCCTGTTGGCGCGAATTAAGTGGTGTAAGTACATACAAGTGCCAATCTAAGCTTTTTAAATTAAGCTTTGACACCAATAAGTCACCATCTTCGCTGCTGACTACTGCGCTAGGATCAATTTGATCAAGCGATGCTTCAGAGAATTGCTGATGCCATGGTAAGTCTTGGGTGGTTTTAATGCTGCTTTTATTGTCGTCTGAAGGCGCTTGATCTGGCGACAAAGTGTCAATTGATGAGAGTACAATTTCATTTTGATTGTTTACAAACACAAACTCGTGCCCATAATTATTGCGAAACTGTGCGAATGAATTGAGAAAATCTTCCAAGGATTTACCCACACCCACAAAACCTAAAAAGTTACCTTGTTCATCATATTGGCGAACATCTATGTATAGATGGACGTCTTCACGATTACCCAATACCGCTTGCACTTCGTTATCGGTTTGCTCTTTTAAGGTAAAATACCAAATGACTTTGCCTTCTATTAAGTCAAATACGTTGCCGCTAGAGTTAAACTGTTTTCTCGATTTTTCGTGCGCCAAATAAAAAGCCAAGCCGAACTTTTCTTGGTAACGCTTTAGTTGCTCAACTACCTCAGCTTGATTGGGTTGCTGGGCCTCAAAAACATCATCATAGATACCCGCTTTTGCCAGTGTTGATGCAATTTGTAAGGGCTTAATAAGCTCTTCTTCAATGAGGGAAAATACAGGTGATATTGACTGTTGGTGTTGCTGACTTTGTGAGCCTGCTAAATCAGATATCGCAAAGTAACCTGCGCTAATAACAGTGAATAATACTAAGCCGACTAATACTACCGAAATACTTTTATGATGGGCCGATGACACGTTTACTACACTCCATGTTTACTCATAAACTTCCACTTTATACGTTGAATTTTAGGTGGGGCTTAACTGAAAGTAAACGATTAATTAATGTACCGCTGTTATTGCATGGGTATTTCGGTTTTTAAATATTGAAAGATTTCTCGGGCAGCCGCCGGTGGCTTGCCTTCGCTTGCTTGTTTTTGTGCGGTACGCAATAACTGCCGAAGCTTTTGTCGCTCTAATTGGGGGTAATCGGCCACGGCTTTATTGATACCGTCGTTACCCTTAGCAATAATCTCATCGCGCAAGCGTTCTAGCTGATGAAAGTGTTTGTTTGCTGCTGAGTGAGATGACTTAAGCCTAACTAAGGCTAGCTCAATAGGTTCAATATCACGAGACCGCAGTTTTTTACCTATTAATTGTAACTGCCGACGAAACCCGTCTTTTTTGCGATTAATACGGGTGCAAAGCTCAATTGCAGTGAGTAGTTCATCGTCGAGTGGAATTTTTTCACGTTCACCTTTGGTTAAATCTACCAGTTCTAAGCCAAGCTTTTTTAGTTGTTCTGCGGCTTGTTTTAGTTGGGTTTTACTAATGTAGTCTTCGTCTTCTTCAACGATAGGCTTATTTGTTTGTGATGAGTTGTTCGACATCTGCTGTATTTCGGCTAATTAATGGTAGACTAGCTAGATTGTAACGATAGCCCGACCAATTTAATAGTGAAACTTATTATATGCAAGTAGACCAGCAGCTTTCAGAAATTCAAAATATTGTAGATGACACCCTTAAATTTGCCACAAAACTTGGCGCGACTGGCGCTGAAGCTAGCATGTCAAACGTTCAGGGTATTGCGGTAAGTACTCGTTTAAAAGAAATAGAAACCCTTGAGTTTACGAATGACGGTGGATTGGGGATTGTGGTATTTGTGGGCAATAAAAAAGGCAGTGCCTCTACTGCTGACTTATCACCTGAAGCGCTTAAGTTAACTGTTACCAAAGCCATCGAAATTGCAAAATATACTAACGAAGATAATTGCGCCGGCCTTGCTGACCGCGACTTAATTGCAAGCGATTTTCCTGACTTAGACTTGTATCACCCACAAGAGCTAGATGCTGAATATGCCCTTGACCAAGCCATGCAATGCGAAACTGCTGGTCTTGCGCAATCAAACTTAATTGTTAACTCTGATGGTGCTTCATACAACGCCAATATTGGTGTAAAAGTGTACGGCAACACCCATGGTATTAACACCGGTTATCCAAGCAGTCGCTACAGTTTAAGTTGTGTGCTTATAGCACAACAAAATGACGACATGCAGCGCGACTATGCCTACACGGTTTCACGAGATGCCATGCAACTATCCACACCTAAGCATGTAGGCGAAGAAGCAGCTCGAGTGACATTATCACGCTTAGGTGCGCAAAAGTTAAGTACTCGCCAAGCGCCAATATTGTTCCATCGAGATATTGCCTCTGGCTTGTTTGGGCATTTAGTGGGGGCAATTAGTGGTGGTAGCTTGTATCGCAAATCGAGTTTTTTACTTGATAGCTTGGGCGAAACCCTATTTCCCGAGTGGTTAAATATTTATGAGCGTCCTCACTTAAAGCAAGGCTTAGCCAGTTCGTCATTCGACAACGAAGGCGTGCAAACATACGATATGGACATTATTAAAGACGGTGCCCTATGTAATTACTTACTTACAAGCTACTCAGCACGCAAGCTTGGTTTACGCTCAAATGGGCATGCAGGCGGCATTCACAATTGCATGGTCAGCAACACTGGCGAAAGTGACGAGCAACTGCTACAAAAAATGGGCACAGGCCTGTTGGTCACCGAGTTAATGGGGCAGGGCGTAAATATAGTGAATGGCGATTATTCACGCGGTGCGGCCGGTTTTTGGGTGGAAAACGGTGTAATACAGTACCCTGTGCACGAAATTACCATTGCTGGCAATTTGCGAGACATGTTCAAAAATATCGTTGCTATTGGCAAAGAGACAGAGGTGCGGGGTGCCTTGCAGACCGGCTCTGTATTAGTCAGTAATATGCAAATAGCAGGCGAATAAAAAAGCGGTGATTATTTATGTATGCAGCACATGCCGAGTCGTTTTTAACTGACACCAACAAATTTGCTGACCCCAACCGCCAATTTTGGACGCTACAAATTGGTGGTTGGTTAGGCTATTGCATGGTGGTATTTTTTGCCATTATTCATCCACAGTTTGATCAAGCCGGTTTTAATTTAGCGGGTCAACTTATTAACCTGGTTATAGAGACCCTCAGCGGGTTTGTGCTGTCTTCTATGTTGTGGTTTATGATTAGGCGCATAGTGCATTTAAGTTTGCGCATGACTCTGTTTATTAGTTTCACCTCAGCGGCCTTACTTGGTTGCGTGTTCAATGTAATAAAACTGGCATCGTATAAAAGCATCATTCACAATCAAATTTGGTACTTAGAACTGAATATGCTGGAATTTGGTGGTTGGTTATTGTTTTCTGTTGCCACTATGTACGTCTTCACTGCGATATTTTTTATTATGCTTTACAACAGCCGCTTGCAAAAAGAGCATGAAATGCTACTGCGCGCGCAAACATCGGCAAAAGAAGCACAGCTACAAATGTTGCGGTATCAATTAAACCCGCATTTTATGTTCAATACCTTAAACGCTATTTCCACGCTAATTTTTAAACAAGAAAACGACAAAGCTAACGAAATGCTTGATAAGCTTTGTGAGTTTTTTCGTTATTCCTTGAGTAAACAAGGTGTGCAGCAAAGCACACTTAAAGACGAATTGGATCTCCTTGATGTATACCTATCGATAGAAAAGGTTAGGTTTGGCGATCGTTTGAGTGTAACGCTAGATATAGATACTCGTGCACAATTGGCAAAAGTCCCTAGCTTGTTTTTGCAACCCATTATTGAGAATGCAATTAAGTATGGGGTTGAGGCCAGTAAAAATAATGGCCAAATACATATTGTTGCAAAATGTCACTTAGAACAATTGATTATTCAAGTAGCAGATAGCGGTCCGGGCTTAGAGCCATCAAACTCTAAGGGCTTTGGTATTGGTCTAAATAACACTAAAGAACGTTTAAATACCATGTTTAATAGCCTTTGTGACGTTGAGCTTGGCGAACATGAAGCCGGCGGTGCACAGGTCATCATCAGAATGCCATTTAAGGTAGAGTTATCAAGTGACGGATAAACGTATTAGAGCGCTTGTAGTAGACGACGAGCCCTTAGCTATTGAGGGACTAAAGTTACGCTTAGAAAAAATTGATGACATTAGCGTTATTGGTCAGGCTGTGAATGGTGACGAGGCAATTGTTTTGGTGCATGACCTACAGCCTGATGTGTTGTTTATTGACTTACATTTACCGGGCTTAAATGGCTTGGAGGTTGTGCAATCTTTGCAATCAGACTCTATGCCATTGGTAGTGTTTGTTACTGCGCATAGCGAATATGCCCTTGATGCGTTTGAATTAAACGCCATTGATTATATTTTAAAGCCCGCTAATTTAGGGCGCTTACAACAAACCATGGTGCGCATAAAAGAACGTTTGGCGCCGCAAGAGCGTGATCAAGAAAAATACCGCTTGATGAAAGCCTTGGGTGAAGCTTCTGGCCTTGAAATTTCTGAGCTTGAAGAGTGGCTAGATACCAATACTCCGCTACCATCAATTGGCCAACAAGAGTTGGTTATAAAAAACACCAATAATCAAAAAGTATTTGTTCCTATGCATGATATTGGTTGGGTGGATGCTGCCGGTGATTACATGTGTATCCATACACCCAAAGAAAATTATATAGTTCGAATTACCATGAAGAAGCTTACTAGCCAGTTAGATGAGCGTATTTTTCAACGTATTCACAAGTCAACGGTGGTAAATATGAATCGCGTTAAAAGCGTTCAAAGTTTGCGTAATAATGAAAGCATGCTTGATTTAGGTGACGGCATCAAGCTTAAAGTGAGTCGTAATTATAACGCCGCAGTGCATACTATAATTGAGGCGCGTGCAAAATAAAGAATATACTCACCATGTTATGTTGGGGTTTTTAAAGTACCACTATTAAGTTCCAACAAAAAAGCCCTGCATTTAAATACAGAGCTTTCTGATAGTACCGCTTAACGCTTTTACATTAATACTAGGTAGTACTTAGTCTACCGCTCCGCAAAAACGATAACCTTCGCCGTGGATCGTTACGATCAATTCTTCTTCGTTTGGCTCAGATTCAAAATGTTTTCTAATACGACGGATGGTAACGTCAACGGTGCGATCATTTGGACGTAACTCACGCCCTGTCATTTCCATAATAAGTTGCTCGCGGGTAAGAATTTTACCTGGATTGCTCAAAAATAAATGCAATGCTCTGAACTCGCTGCGCGGTAATCTAAATTCTTTGCCTAGTGGTGATATTAAGCTTCGGCTATCACCGTCTAATGTCCAACCGTTAAACTTAACTTTACTTGGTAAGTCGTCGTCTTCAGCAGCGTTACTGGTGCGTGAGAGTAAGTTGCGCGCACGGATAGTAAGCTCGCGCGGGTTGAATGGCTTAGTAAGGTAGTCGTCGGCACCAATTTCAAGGCCTAGAATACGGTCAACGTCGTTATCGCGACCTGTTAAAAATATAAGACCTACGTTTTTACGGTCACGCACTTCGCGCGCAAGTATTAAACCATTTTTGCCAGGTAAGTTAATGTCCATAATAACAAGATTGATATTGTTGTTTTCAAAGAAGTCATGCATTTCTTCGCCATTTTCGGCTTCAAACACATTATAACCTTCGGCTTCAAACAAGCTTTTCAGGGTGGTACGCGTTACTATTTCATCTTCTACTATTAATATATTTGGCGTTTGCATTTGGACTCTACACTTATTTTTTTTGATTTAGGGTGCCTGCGAATTAACTAGGTAATACAACCATTGGTTGTGTCTATTGATTATTTCTGCTGAATATGAACAAAAAACTTATCAAAAACACAGATTTATACCAATGTAATTAAATTATATCACACACAGAGATGAGTATTTCAAAAAACGATGCAATTTAAAAGCCTCTTTTTGTATTATTAAGCTTATATATGTCAATAGTGTGAATTGTAAAAGAGTATTTCAGCATTTTGGTGCAACAAATCGAAATATGCGCGACTTTGCACCAACAATCAGCTCAATCTTGCTTGTTCATAAACAAACTCGTATTCTTTAGCGGCATCGCTCCATAAAAATCGAGTGCGCATGCCAAGTTTTATCATTTGCTTAATACGAGCTGGGGACTCTTGATAGGTTAATAGTGCATTTCGCAGGGTGCTAAGCAGCGCCAAACTATTTGGTGTGTCAAATACAAAGCCGGTTCCGTTGTCATGCTTTGCATCTACTATTGTATCTGCCAACCCACCCACGTTTCGTACTATGGGAATAGTACCGTAGGCTAAGCTATACATTTGGTTTAAGCCACAAGGCTCAAATTCTGACGGCATTAAGAAAAAGTCACTGCCAGCTTCAATTAAATGCGCCCATTTAGGTTTAAATGCCTCAACAAATGCAAATTTATCAGGGAAGTTATGACTAATACCATGTAACTGACTAGTAATGGTTTCATCACCTGTGCCCATTATAATTATTTGTACTTTGTGCCTAAGTACTTGCTCTAAAATAGGCATAATAAAGTCAAACCCTTTTTGGCGAGTTGCTCTACAAACCATGCCGATTAGCGGCACCGATTTAATTATTGGGAGTTTTGCATCTGCTTGTAATTCTGCTTTGCAGCGTGTTTTTCCAGCCATGTTGTCAACGCTAAAATTAGCAGGAAGAAACTCGTCGGTGGCAGGATCCCACTGCGAATAATCGCAACCGTTTAGTACGCCGTATAACTTTTCTGGTGCTAGGTTGATTACGTCAGACACCCCGTGGCTTCCTAATACCGATGTAACTTCGGTAGCGTAGGTTGGACTAACCGGACACACTTTGTCGGCATACATTATGCCTGTTTTTAGCATGTTTACGTGACCGTTGTCAGTATATACTTTGTGCGCATCTTCGTGGTCGAGAGTAGGTACTTTAGTAAGTACTTCAACTCCCTGAAATGCAGCGTTATGGAGTGTAATTACGCATTTTACGTGGGTATAAAAATTCGCATCGGCAACTAAGTTATGGCGCTGCAAATAGTTGCTACGCATAAAATATGGTGTAAGCGAAGTATGCCAGTCGTGACAATGCACAATATCGGGCTGAAAGCTGGCATTAGCGCTAACGCTTAATGCACAAATTGAGAACAAACTAAACTTTTGGGCATTGCTAGCTTGGCTGCTGTCGCCATATGGACTGCTAGCTTGACTGAAGTAAGGATGATCAATTAAGTAAGTCGTTATGCCATAGAAATTTAATTGTTTCACTTTATACGAGTGATTGTGATCATTTATACGCGCTATTTGCTCAGGCATGGCGTCAACTAAATCAAACGATTCGGCAACCTGCTTGTAATAGGGCATAATAATAACCACATCATGCCCTAAATCTTTCAGAGCAATTGGAAGTGCTTTGCCTACATCGGCTAAGCCGCCAGTTTTTATAATGTCTTCAACTTCAGAAATAACAAAAAGCACTTTCATGATATACGTACCTACTTTTTAGGTTTAGTCACCGAATACACTCTGTATTTATTGCTTGCGGCTACTTCACTAAAAGTCTTATACACGTTTTCGAAAATATCTGGATACGGTAAAAAACGATTAGCTACCACTGTCATGGTAGCATAGGGGTTACTGGCACTGTATGCTTGTTTTATGAAGTTTTCGGTAATGCTGTAGTCGTTTTTAATACCGTCATGGAATGGCGGATTAGAAACAATATGGTCAAAACGCTTATATTGCTGAATAAACCCGTCACAAGCTTCAATAGTAGCGCTTACTCCATTTAGCTTAGCAGACTGCTGAGCACAATATATTGCCAACGCCGATACATCGCTCATGGTTACTTTTAAGCGAGAATGATATTTATTGACCACCTTTAACAAGTAGCAGCCAATTACACCAGTACCACAGGCAAAGTCATACAATTCGCCTTTCATACTTTGCGTGCTTTGGCTAGTGAACTGTTTTAGCAGTAGTTCAGTGCCTGGATCTAGCTGTTTATGACCAAATACGCCAGGCAACGACATGACCTTTACTGGCTGATCATTAATAATGTATTCACGCTCTACTTCATAGCTTGCTATGTCAAAGTTTTTTGCAGGCTCTGCAACGGTTACTGCATAAACCGCGCAATGCTTGGCGCTGTCTATTTTATTTACGTTTTCGCCAATAGCACTTAGCAATTTAGGCACACTCTTAATACCCGCTTTGTTTTCACCTACGACTAGCACTACACCATTGGCTTTGACTAGACAGGCTGCATTGGCAATTAACATGTGTAATTGTTGTTTTGATTTAGGCAAGTAAATTACCACACCATCAAGCGCATCCACACCTTGTTCAGATTTGTTAAAACTAGCGGCAAAGTGCTGGCTGTGATTAGCATTTTTAACACAATCGCTAAAATGATGGTGATACTGGTGCAAGCCAACAATATTGGGGTTGTTAAGTGAATTAAATACCCCAGCCTCTGTTGGGTTTATAAACGCCCAATTGCCGCTTTCAAGATGTTCTGCGCTACGCAACAGTAATTGACTGGGTAATGACAACATTAGCTGACTCGCTTATAAATAATGTCCCACACACCGTGTCCTAGCTTTTGTCCACGCACTTCAAATTTTGTGATTGGACGATACTGAGGGCGTTCTACAAATACATTTTCATTACTGTTTGGTGCCGTATTTTCGAAACCTTCAGCTTGTTGCATCACTTCTATCATATGATGCGCGTAGGGTTCCCAATCAGTAGCCATATGAAACTCGCCGCCTATTTTTAATTTTTGGCGAAGGTGAGCAACAAAGTCAGCCTGTACTATACGGCGTTTATGATGACGTTTTTTGTGCCAAGGATCAGGAAAAAACAACTGCAAGCGATCAAGGCTATTGTTATCAATGCAGGTATCTAGCACTTCAATGGCATCGTGTTCAAACACGCGAAGGTTAGTTACTTCGGCCTCTTGCGCTGATGCTAAACATGCACCCACGCCAGGGCGATGCACTTCAATTCCTATAAAATCGGTATCGCGCGCTGCAGCGGCCATTTCAACTAGCGATTTGCCCATACCAAAACCAATTTCTAGCACCCGTTTTGCGCTACGCCCAAATACCTCGTCTAAATTAAGCAAGCCCTGGTCAATAGACAAGCCCATAGCAGGCCAGTTGTCGTCAATGGCTTTACCTTGCGCTTTGGTTAAGCGCCCTTCGCGTTTAACAAAACTTTTTACTTTAGCGATATATACGCCGGCTGCACGGGCTTCTTCTTCAGAATTAAAGCGGCTCATTATGATGTGGTCTCTTGCGGTTAGTTGTGTGTTGGCGCTGAAGCGGTGATAATGCGCGTATTATCCCAGTACTACTCATAAATGCAATTGCTAATATAAATTGCTGGTAGGCATTGGGCTTAAAGTGAAGTAAGCGGGTATAAAAATCCGCTAACAAGTTTATATGGTTGCAGGTAAGTGGCCACAATAATAAGGTTTTCGAGTTTATGAGCGCCATTGGCGAGACATTTAATTTTAGCCAGCAAGTGTTGAGTTGGTTCGACAAACACGGCAGAAAACACCTACCGTGGCAACAACAGCCAAACCGCTACTCGGTATGGGTGTCGGAAATAATGCTGCAGCAAACACAAGTTACTACCGTAATACCGTATTTTATCACGTTCATGCACAAGTTCCCTACTGTGACCGATCTGGCTAATGCGCAGCAAGATGACGTGCTGCATCTTTGGACCGGCCTTGGTTATTATGCCCGCGCTCGTAACCTGCATAAGGCCGCGCAAACGGTACGTGACGAACATGGGGGCGAATTCCCCAGTGAGTTTGAGCAAGTGCTTGCCTTACCCGGCATTGGAAAATCGACCGCAGCAGCGATATTGTCGTTGGCTGATAATCAAGCTTATATAATATTAGATGGTAACGTGAAGCGCGTACTGGCAAGGTATTTTGCGATTGATGGCTGGCCCGGCAACAAAAAAGTAGAAGATAGCATGTGGCAACTGGCCGAAAGCCTAAAACCACAAGCACGGTTTAACCACTACACCCAAGCCATGATGGATTTGGGCGCTACGCTGTGTACTCGTAGTAAGCCAAAATGTGAAAGTTGTCCTGTACAATCTCACTGTTTGGCTTACGCCCAAGGGCAGCAAGCCTTGTTTCCACATAAAAAACCGAAAAAACAAATACCCACCAAAACTACGCGTATGCTAATACCCTTTTACAATGGCCGCGTGTTGTTGCACAAACGTCCTGCTAGCGGTATCTGGGGAGGGTTGTGGGGTTTTTACGAAACCGATTGTACTGCCGACAATACGCCAGAATTGCTTGGTGAATTAAACACAAAAACACAGTTGGCAAGTCCAATAACAAACAGTACCATGCAGCCGCTAGCAGAATTTAAACATACGTTTAGTCATTTTCACTTGTTAATTACGCCAGTATTGGTAAACCTTGAGCAAGCACCTGTTCAGAATGTGTCAGAGCAAGGTGAATCAGAGCAAATGTGGGTTGATATTCACGCACCAAGTAACGTAGGGCTAGCCGCGCCAACAGTAAAAATTTTTAAACAACTCACAAGCATGTTTTAATGCAAACAGTGAATACACTACAAATATAAAAACGGATACCAACATGACCAGACAAGTACAATGTCAGCACCTAAACAAAGAAGCGCCAGGGCTTGATTTTCAGTTATACCCAGGTGACTTAGGCAAGCGTATTTTCGATAATATCTCAAAAGAAGCGTTCAGCATGTGGCAAAAAAAGCAAACCATGTTAATTAACGAAAATAAGCTAAATATGATGGAAGCCAACGATCGTAAATTTTTAGAAGAAAAAATGGTCGCATTTTTGTTTGAAGGTATAGAGCCCACAATAGAAGGCTACGTACCGCCTACAAAATAGGCACTTAAACGTAAATTCGCAGTTAAACGCATAAAAACCGCAAAAACCTATTGACTTGCGGCCCCAAAATCCGTTTAATACGCACCCACAGCGAAATACAGCGTTTAACGTAAAATTACGGTAAACCATACAGTTTTGCCTCGATAGCTCAGTTGGTAGAGCAGCGGATTGAAAATCCGCGTGTCCCTGGTTCGATCCCGGGTCGAGGCACCATTATCAAAAGGCCCAACATATGTTGGGCCTTTTTCGTTTAGCTATAATAAGTTGTATAACGCTATAATCTACTCACGCTCATAAACTACATTCCCGCCAACCACTGTCATCACATTCTCAGCTGTCAATATATCAGCCTCTGCAATGGTCATTAAATCGGCATTAAATATAGTAAAGTCGGCATACTTCCCCACTTCTATTGAACCGCGTATGTTTTCTTGAAAGGCGCCATAGGCAGGCCATATGGTAAGCATTTTCAAGGCGGTTCGTCGTGAAACAGCCTGTTCTAAATGCCAGTTTTCGCCGTAGCTGCCGTCAAGGCGTTTGCGGGCAACGGCGGCATAAAATTCAATGCGGGGGTCGCCCACTTCTACTGGGGCGTCTGAGCCTGCAATAACTTTCAAGCCTTTATTGATTAATGACTGCCACGGATAGGCGTATGCTAAACGGTCTTGGCCTAAGCGATCGCCGGCAAAGTTTAAGTCGCCTATGCCGTGGCTAGGTTGCATAGAGGGGATAACTTGTAAGTCAACAAATCGCTGTTGGTCGGTAGGTGTAATTACTTGAGCGTGTTCCATACGCCAGCGAATGTCGTTACTTGCCCATTTGGCTTTGGGTACTGCTTCGTAAGCGGCTTCATACCAGTTTAGCAACGAGCGCACAGCACGGTCGCCAATTACGTGGGTTTGTACTTGCACGCCATGTTCTAGCGCCTTATGAAGTACAGGTACTAAAGCTTCTTGGGTGATGCGGTTCATAAAGCCGTTATGCGGTGCATCGGCATAGTTTTCAATGAGTGCAGCACCGCGCGAACCGAGAGTGCCATCTATAAATACTTTTATACCACGTACATCAAACATATCATCGGCAGTGGTTTCACGCCCGCGTGTAAACATTTGTTCGGCTTCAAGTACGGGCACGGCTGCGTAGACTCTGTGCAGCATTTTTCCTTGTGCATGAATTTTTTGCATAAGATCAACTAGTTGATATGGCATGCCGGCATCTTGGGTTTGAGTCCAGCCCATGGCCGCATTCACTTGTAAGCCGCGCAAAAGGTTGTCGGTAAGGTATTCGTCGGTTTCTTGCGGAATAATCGCTCTAAAGGCGTTCATGGCGTTTGCTAGCACGTAGCCATTGGGTTCGCCAGATGCGTCGCGTTCAAACTTTCCGCCCTGTGGGTCGGGGGTATCTTTGGTAATGCCGGCCAATGCTAAGGCTTTACTATTAACTAGGGCTGAAACACCGTCTGCGCGAGGCATAAAAAGTGGTTTGTTGGCACTGAATGCATCTACATCATGCTTGGTTAAAAAGCGTTGTTGGTCGGTCCATTCACGCTCAATCCAGCCTCTGCCGAGTATCCACTGTTCTTCGGGAATATTTTCTGCCCATTGTTTGATGGCGGTAACGGTTCGTTTTAGTGAAGGTAGCCCAAATAAACTCAATGTTTTTGTGCGCTTGCCCACGCCTTCAATATGTTGATGACTGTCGGTAAATCCGGCAAATACCGTGTTGTTGGGCATATTAAGTATACGCGCCTGCCCGCACATGTATTGTTTTGCCCCGGCGTTGCTGCCAACAAATATTATTTTTTGGTTTAATACGGCCACAGCTTGCGCTGTCCATTGCTTATCGTTAGCGGTGTAAATAGTGGTGTTGTGTATGACTAAATCGGCTTTTTTGCATGTGTCATCATGCAGGGCGGCTTGCGTGGTAGCATTCGTGAGTAATAATAAAACGCTAATGGAAAAGCTTAATGTACGCATAAAATGTCCTTAATATATGAATAGTACTGGGGCAAAAAAAAGCCAACCGCATAGCGATTGGCTTTATAACAACATGAATTACCTAGCTAGGCAATGCTTGTTTAGTATACGTAGCGAGCTTGCACGTACCATGTGCCGCCGTTAAATCCAAACGGGCTAGCTTCTGAGTACAATTGGCCACTGCCACCTTGGCCTGGGTTTTCACGCGGGTAAGTGTCTAATAAGTTATCAACACCCACTACCAGGTTTAAGTTGTCGTTAAACTGATATGACACCTGTGCGTCAATTAGTACTTCAGCACCCATATCATTTACGCCGTTACCTGTGTCATCCCATGTACTATAGTAGTTGGCACGCAATAAGGTTCTAATTGCGCCTTCTGTATGGCTCCAAGAGATATTTGCACGGGTATTTGGCAATAAATCTTCAATGGCTTGTACACGTGAATCAGAGATTGGATTAACGGTACCTACACTATCCACTTCTGTTTTATTGTAGTTAGCTGCAATGGTAATGCGCGAATCGCCGCCCATAAAGTCAAAGTCAATGTTACCTACAACATCAATACCTGTTGTGGTGGTATCAAAGCTGTTTGAGAAGAATCTAAACTGTGATAAATCATCAAGACCAATAAAGTCTTGACGGTCAATTGTGCCGTTTGCATCAAGCTCTGCTAAGCCTTGTGATACGGAAGTGAAGTTAGAACCCACTCCGCCAGTAAAGTTTAGCGCATCTAAGAAATCAACGTTGGCACCCAGTGCTACGCGGTCAGTTAACTCTATATTGTAGTAGTCAACGGTCCAAGTTGAGCCTGCCACTTCAAAACCAATACCAAACGAGAAGTTAGTTGCTTCTTCAGGGCCTAGCGCTGGTCTGCCGTTACCTGCGCTTTCTACAAAGTCTGCAGCCAGTTGGCCTGCAACAGAAGATAGCGGTAAGGTACCTTGGTCAATTAACACGCCGCCCACGTTTTGTGTTGTAACGTTGGTGATGTTAGCTTGGCCAGCCGTTGGCGCGTGGAAGCCTGTTGAGTATGCAGCACGTAAACGCACTTCGTCACTCACATGATAAATACCAGCAAGTTTAAAGTCGGTGGTGTTACCAAATTCACTGAAGTCTTCTGCGCGTATAGCGGTTTGAACAGTAAGTTGCTCGGTAACATCTGCCTCTAGGTCAACATAAAACGCAGTACTGTCTTGCGACGCTGTGGTTGTTTCAGGGAAACCACCGAAACCGTTTGAGCTAGACGCAAAACCTTGGCTTGCCAAAGGGCCTAATGCAAAAGATGCTGCATCGCCAGCAAACAAATCAAACTCTTCTTCGCGATACTCTGCACCAAATGCAATGTTCAAATCTGAATAAAGACCTGCATCTATGGTGTATACAAAGTTTGCGTTAAATAGTGTTTCGGTTTGTTCTTGACCACCAGGCACAAAATCACGTGGTGTATCTGGACCAAGAGAAGCATTAATGGTGTTGCTAATGGCAAAATCAGTGCGGTTTGAACCGCGCTGTGCACTTACATCATAATATAAGCCGTTACCTAAATCTAAATCACCACGGATACCAACGGTAATCGCTGAATCTTCATTGGTACCACCAAAACGAGGCGTAAAACCAGCGGGGATAGTTTCAATAAATGAGAAACAGTTAGGATCTGCTACCACTTGAGCCAACAACGTTGGATCAGGAATAACACCGCCGCTGCCGCCTAACGGAATACCCGCAATACAAGAGCCGCCATTGTTTAAGCCGTCAAGGTCACCGACTAATACAGATGCTACGCCATCATCAGCAGCTAAACCTGTAGAAGGATCTACAACTGGCCCCCTATATACATTGCTGCGCTGAGCAGAGCTTCCTGGCCCAACAGCATTCCGATAGAAGAAACCGCCGGTTACTTCACGCTCTGCATAGTTAGCAAACATATATGCTTCTGCAGTGTCGCTAATGTCAAACGCAGAGTTAATAAACACCTTTACGTCGCCATCTACATCAGGCTGTCCCCAATACTGTGGAAACTCGCTGGTGTAAGAGTTGATAAGTTGGAAGTCAGACACCGCGGTATAGCCGTTTTCAATTTGAAATGCTACGTCATCACGAACTACAGAACGAATGGTGCCGTCTACTTCACGTAGTTCAGCAGTAATATTTACAAAACCTGAATCGCCTAAAGGTAAACCACCGTTAGCAGAAAGCGTGTAGTTATCGCCGTCGCCTTCATAAGTAGAGCCGTATCTACCTTGTACTTCAAATCCTTCAGCTGAATCTTTCAGTATGAAGTTAAGCACGCCAGCAATCGCATCAGAGCCATATTGTGATGATGCGCCATCGCGCAGTACTTCAACGCGTTTAAGTGCCATACTCGGGATAGCTGAAATATCTACACCCTGTGCACCGTCAGAAATACCGCCGCCTAAGAATGAGATAATTGAACCACGGTGACGACGCTTGCCATTTACCAGTACTAATACGTTATCTGGCGATAGGCCGCGCAAGTTAGCTGGGCGAACAATGGTTGCTGCATCACTAATAGGTTGGGTGTTTACATCAAATGAAGGTACGGCTGTACGTAGCATGTCTTGTACGTCGGCTGATGAGTTTTGTCTAAACTCGTCACCACTAATAACATCAACTGGTACAGGTGAATCGGCCGCAGAGCGGTCGGTCATACGAGTACCGGTTACAATAATCTGTTCAGTGTCTGTATCATCTTCTTGTGCCATTACTTGTGTTGGCAAACTGGTTGCCAACGACGCGGCACAAGCTAAAAATAATGCACTTTTTTTGAACGTGCGTGTGTTGTTTTGCGTATTTTTCATACGACTCCCCTATGTGTATAACAATGTAATTATTGTGTGACTGATTGTGGATTAACGCCGCAGCATGTTATTTTGTTTTCTTGTTGGCGTTAGTTGTTCGTTACTCTTTTTTTCTAATTAACGAGATGTTTATTGAACAAATCTGTGTATATGTGTGATGGTCATCCTTAATATAAGATCTAAACCTCATATTTTGCAAGTTTTATCATACATGTACGTTTAAGAAATTAATGTTTGTTAACAGGGCGCAGTTAAACATACTATTTGTTAACAGTATGTTTACTTTGTGAGCGTGTGAAAGGTCATACTGCTAGGGAATGTACGCCAAAGGTATTAGCAGTATGTTTTAAGGTAAGGATGTAAACGTTATTCGGCGTTGCGCTCAATTTCCAATAAGGCCATCATGAGTTTGCGCTCTTGCGGAGAAAGCTTAGCCAAGGCTTTTTTCATATTGGCTTGATACTGCGCCAACGTAGCTTTGTCACTAGCAATTACTGTATCAAGCGTTTGCTCGTATTTTATTAGTAAGGCATTTAGTTTTTGTGTGTTTTGCATATTTGCAACATGACTCGAGTAAGCTAAATACATGGCAATACACAAGGCAATAAATGTAGAAATATCAAACTTGAAGGTAAAGAAGCTTGGCTTGGTTTCAGTCATTTTTTAATTCCATAATCATTGATACTTTGAGTTTTAAAATTTCAGCTTGCTGGGCGGCTTTTACAAGTGCGTTGCGTTCTTGAAAGTGAAAATATTGTAGGCCGGCAAACAGCATTACCATCATCAGCAAAAATAAGATGTTTTCACAGAACCAGTTTTTTATTAGCTTTGTTAAATACGTCATTACAGTGTTGCCTTACAGTCGGGTAATTCAGTGTAATCAAAAAATCTAGCTTTTATGCTATCGCTTAAAAGCTTTGCAGTAACGTTACCCAGCACAAAACAACGGTACCGTTCGCTGTTTTCTTGCTTGAGTAATATCAAATTAGATTGTTGCTCGGCTTTTAGTTGATTGAGCAACGCTAGGGTGTGCTTGTTATTATTAATATATACCGCCATATTTCGTTCAAGCCTGTTAATAATCGATTCTTTGGCAATATTGCCCTCGGCTAACTTCAGCCAATAAGCAGGCTCATTAATATTCGACACATATTCAAAAGCAAGTTTTCCCCAGTTGGGTTGATGCAAAAAGCGTTGTTGTGCAATAAGGCCTATATCGCTACCTTGCATAAAGTTTGGCATTTTTACCGAGCTCACTTTTTCGTTTTCAATTCGCACGCCCAAGTATGCACCCACATTCATATTTTGTTTAAGTACGGTTATGTTACTAGTAAATGGGGCAATGGTTTTTCCTACCCCCAGCATTTCGGGCACAAAATACAACCAATTGTAAGCTGTGTTGTCGTATTGCCTCAGCAAATTAGTATCATGTGCAGCTTTGTCACTTATGGTTTCACCAGATTGTTGTTCGTTTATTGGTGGCCGATAGCGAATGGTTTGATACACGCTACCAACAAAGTCAATATCTCGGTAGGTCTGATAAACACCGCTTTCTATGTCAAGTACATAGCCAAAACCAAGCGTAAATGCTTTATCAAAGCCTTGGGTATCACTGAACTCGCTGGCAAATTTTGCCATCATAGTATGATAAGCGTTTGGATTAGCTACAGCCTTTGCTACGGGCATAACAAATGCAAACGTGCCAGCCAGCATGGCCACGGCGAAATACGCTCTGTTACGACTAAATAAATACAAGCCTAGTTTTAAAAACAACAAAAATATAGACAACAAACTGGCTGCAATACTTACCGGTGGTATCACTGCTAATTTTACCGCGTCTTGGCCAAGTGTGAACATGCTGCCACCTGGTGAAAACGCTGCAGTTGCGGCGGTTGACGTTACCATTTTTATGAATGAAATATTATCTTGGCTGTCGAGCCAAAGTGTTTGATAACGACTTTCAGAAATATTGGGTGTAAACGCAGGTAAATAATACTCACCAAGCATACGTTTAGCGGTATCTTTCACTTGTTTACTGCGCGAAAAATCAATCCTATCTAAACTAGGTACACTTATTTTAAAGCGTGATTGCTGCACATAGGCTTGCCATTGGGCTTTTGCTTTGCCCTGATATTTTGCTGCAATAGCGTCATGCAGCGTGCGCATGTCATTATATTGCCAGCTGTCATCAATGTTAACTTGGTGTTCTTTAAATACCTTTATGGCAACCGCTTTTGCGCTAGCAGAGGTGTTGTATTGTTCATATTCCATTTGTTCTGGAATACCAAATTTCTTGTACAAATAATTGGCCCTACCGGTTGAGAACATGGCACGCAAATTATATTTTGATTTTAAAATTTTGCTAAATGACACATCTTCCGGATTAAGAAAGATCCCAAACGGTTCTGAGCTTTCAAAAGTAAGGGTGTTCATGTAATCGGCAAATTGTGTTTTGTAGGCCGCTTGGCAACTGCCTTTGCATCGAGAACTGCGGGCCTTTTCGCGTATATCTCGATATACCTCCACTATTTGTGTATTGGTGGCATATTCATCTCTAAAGTTACTGGCTTTTAGTAGCTCGTCTGCAAAGCGTTGCCAATGTTGAGTAATGCGCACGTTGGCAAGGTTAAGTAGTTCAACGCGCTCTTTGTCTATCAGGGCAAAGTTATTTTCTTTTGCTAGTGCAATTTCATATGCTTGACTCGCTTTTTGGTAGGCCGCTAACTCTTGCTTAAAAACACTATCAAATGCTCGGATATTAGGAATGGCTTCACTTACAAATGCGAGTTGTTGACGGTTGCTTAAAAAGGTATCGGCCATATTTTCAAGGTTTGATTCAATCAATGTATTGAAACCACTTGAAAAATACGCCAATGAGGGAATAAGCGCCACCATCAGGTCTCGCTGTTGAGGGTCATTCACAATGTTGTCAAATTCTGGAAAACCTTCTATAGAAACTGCTTTGGCTAGGTAGGCTTCTTTGTAAACAATCGCTCTTACTGCGCTCAGTTTACCGGTGTTTGAAGTGGTGTTCACCACGCTATCTACCGTCACTCGCAACATGGGAATAATTAATGCCCACAATACTAAAAACACGACCGGTCTATATAGCCATTTAGTTTTAGCTGAGGCATCTGCCGTTTCGCTGTTAATGCCTTGTAACCCATTGAATAATTGGTTGGGTATAAACGACACAATAGCCAGCGCCAAGCCAAACCCTGACAGCGTGCGACCAAATAGTTCTAAACGCTCTGCGGTAATGTATAAATCACCGAACACCATCTCTAATGGTTTTGCATAAAGCTCAATCAAGAGTAAATTTAAAGACAGTTCAAGTGCTACGTATATGCCGAAGGCTACGAGTAATAAAATTAGCTTTATATGTTGGGTAAGTAGCTTCAACATTAGTTTGCCTGCTTGCGCATAATAATGGCCTTGGATGTAAATGTGGTTTGGCCGTCTTGCTTGCGGTCAACGCAATATTTATATAGTGGGTCGTTAACCTTTAGCGTGGCGCATTTGTCGTTATTTTGTAAACGCTGATACGTTGAATATTGCAAAATGTCGCCATTGATGTGCATATATTCGCCTTGCGAAAGTAAGTTCACTTGGCGACTCAGGGCATTAAAATTAGCGTTTGATGGCAAAGCGAGTACTACGTCAGTCATACTCATATTTGGCGATGGCATTGCCTTAGCTGGGGTGACTACGTTAGTTGTTTCCATGCAAGCTTTGAGTATGTTGGCATCTGCCACTAAACCACTAATTTTGGCAGGTTTACCTCGCATTAAAACTCTGTGTTTAGCCTTGCTGGTAAGCAGTTGCTCACCCAAATAATCTTTGTGCGCAGTGGGCTGGTTTAACACACTATTTATGTTGTATTTGGCTAGCAATACCGAGGCCTCAGTATCTACTACCATACTGATGTTGGCAGCAGGCAAATTTCTGCTCATTATAGACGCCAACTCAAGCAGTTTTTGCGGATTGGTTTTAGCTGGTGTGCGCACAACAAGGTGCTCATTATTATTGATTACGGGAAGTAATGCCGATAACAACAACGATAAATTGAATCCATCATTTTGAGTGCTGAAGTGATAGTCGGTATCGACTACCTGCCACTGCTGTCTGTAAGCCACATCAATGTAAAACCCTGAAAGCAAGTCTTGATGCTCACCAATAACACTCGGCAAGTTTGGACCTGTTATACGATAATACAAATTGGTACCACAAGTGCTTTCGGTTATGGGCAGCACAGTACCACTCTTGTCTATGACTAAATTACGTTGTTTAAGCGCGCTTAACAGGGACTGATGTTTGCTCAGTGTGCTTGCATGTTGAGGGAAATGTTGTACAACACTTATAGGATTAACATAAGCTTCAGGACGCTTGTCGTTAGCACAAGATACAGTAAATGCGCTGGCAATTAATAACATCCATAAGCGCAGTGAAAAGGCATAACGCAATGTAACTCTCCTTGTTAACACGTAAAGTTTATCAGCAACTTGTAAACGCCTATACCATACACGTGTTTCGTAGGTGTTTACAATTACTCTAATTTATATCGGGCTATATGGTATCGTCAATCATATTGGCAGCTCAGAGTTTAACGTGCGTGACTCAATCACATTTTTCGCAGTATATAAACTGAGCGAGCTAACCAATATTACTTCATAAATAATAGATGCTTGAAAGGTTAAAAAGTTGCCTTGCCGTCTATTTTGTAAACCGTTCCGCCCTTCATTACAAAATCTACCCGCTGCAGTAAATTGATGTAACGCAGAACATCACCTTTAACGGCAATAATATCAGCTTCTTTACCAGCAGATACGGTGCCAGTTTTATCCTGCACTTTCATCAGCATAGCAGGCCAATAGGTGGCGGCTCGAATAGTGTCCATCGCGCTGAATTCCATTACATCGACCCAATGCGCCATTTCATTCCATGTACTCTGGCAATGAAACTTGGCTGGAATACCGCTGTCGGTGCCCACTAGCAACACTACGCCGGCATCTTTAAGTTGTTGTACTTTTTTGATTAAAGTAGGTTTGCGCAGTGGCGTAAGCTGCATGTAATCCAGTTGTCCAATATTTTGTAATGAACCTTTAATATCTTCAATGGTGCTCGCTTCAAGCCCTCTATGCCAGCATGTATTGTCGAGTTTCTCAGGGTTGGCCACAGTAAGATCATAGTTCCATAAACCTTCTACCGTGGGTGTCCAATAAAGCGGGCCGCCAGCCACTCTGCCTTTTGCAGTGCGCTCTTTTAATAGCGCCATTATATCGTCGGGATATTCAGGGGCGGTTGTTAAACCAGTATGCTCAAAGTTATCTACACCAATTTCCACCCCTCTGCGTATTTCATCAGGTTTGTGGGCATGGGCGACCACAATTAAGTCTCGTTCATGCGCCTGATCAACAATGGCCTGTGCTACTTTTTTGCTCATTATGTCGTGATCAATCAGTTTTATAATATCAACCCCTGCATCAGCTAACTTATTAACCTTAGCTTTCGCATCTTTAACGCTTTGTATGCCCCACCTAAATGCTTTGGTGCCTGGATAAGCCTTGTGTTGTAAAAATGGCCCAGATACGTACAAGTTTGGACCGGCTAACTGGCCGTTATTTATTTTTGTTTTTATATCAATAGATTCTTTCAGTGGCGCACCTAAATCACGAGCGCTAGTAATTCCCGCTAACAAGAGTTGCTCGGCGCTCGCAGGCATGATTTCGCTGCCCAATTTGTTTATATAGGTTTTGTCCCAATGTTTGTAGTCAGAATGTCCATTAAGCATCAAGTGCGCGTGGTTTTCCCATAAACCGGGCAGCACATCCATACCTTCTGTCGATATAATTTCATAACCACTAGGAATAGCTAAGGTGTTTTGTGTGCCTACTTTTTCAATAATGCCGTCGCGAATTAATATTACGCTGTTTGCCAGCGGTTGATGACCATAGCCATCGATCAATCGTCCGCCTACTAAGGCTTTGGTGGTAGCAAAACTAGATGTACAGGCAGTAATTAAAAGTATGAGTAAAGTTGTAATAAAACGAAATTGCTTAAGCACAAAGCCTCCATACGAAGCAGTTATAGAAAAAATAAGTGATCATCAAGATAACGCTAAAACATATACATGTATATAAAATGAACAATAAAAACAGTTGTTTGCATTTATATTTTATCTGGGTAAACTAAGTCAGGCGTCAGATGATTGACGTCTGCCAACGCCTGCTATCGTAGTCACATACTTCGTTGTACACTATATGCGTCTCTAGTGTTGGAGAGTAAATTACCGCTACAAAAATAAAAAAGGTTGTGATTTATGGAGTTTTATATCCCGTTGCTTGTGCTTATTGTAGGCTATATTTTATTAATTCGAATGTTGATAAAATCAAAGTAACCACATTGCAATTTCAGATTAACAAAGCCCATTGGGGTGTTATGTTTTTCTCGTTAGTCCTCATTCTCTAACACTCTGATATTGATCTCAACGGTCATTAATATTCGTACCTATTTGCATTAATTGAAAATGGCGCATCTCATGAATATTTTTAGTCGGGTTGCATATTTATGTGTTTTTGTCTTGTTCACAATCAGTTCACTTAATCAGGCAAACGCAATGTTAAACCAAGAGATAAAGTTTACGGCCCCCAGTGAGCTTGAAAACTGGGTGGTAATAAACGATACCGTGATGGGAGGGAGATCTCAGGCTTCACTGAATATTGCAAACGGCAAGCTTACATTTAAAGGGGAATTGTCATTACAAAATAATGGCGGATTTGCGTCAGCTCGACGAGTCTACAATGTTGTGCCGTGGCAAAACGACAAACCTATTTCAATTACTGTGCAAGGAGATGGTCGCAAATATCAGTTTCGCTTGCGTACAAATCGAAATGTTGATGGCATGGCTTATGTTGCACATTTTCAAACAGAAGCGGATAAAACACAAACCTTTACGTTTTCTAGTGAGGACTTCAGTCCTCAATACAGAGGAAGGGCGATTATGAATGCGCCTACACTCAAGTTTATCGATATTGAGCAACTCGGTTTCATGCTTGCTGACAAGCATGCAGGTCCTTTCGAGCTGCTTCTTCAAGACATTGTTCAGCTTGGGCCAGTTGCCTAAACCCGTCAATATGCATCAGCATAAGTATAATTATTTACACCTATAGTCTGTAGCGCGCTGTGATAATAACCTTGAAATGTGCCTAAAATTTGTAATAAATTAGTACATAATTCTAAGTAACTTGCTACACTGATACAGTAATGAATCCCCTGAGACATTGAAAAGGACGTCAAAGTGAGCGTAATAAAATTATGGTTGACCGTTATACTAATTGGCTTTGTTGCAAGCGTTAGCGCTGGGCAAGTCGACACAGTTGGCTTTGGTTTAATTGAAAACAACGACGTTGGCAAAGGTCGCCAAACCGCAATAGACGATGCAAAACGCCTTGCCGTTGAGCAGTTACTAGGTAGCTACATTAGCGCTCGCACTGAAACTGAAAACTTCATGGTGGCCAGCGAAAAAATATACGTTACGACCAAAGGAAAACTAGACCGTTTCGATATCCTCGAAGAAAATCGAGTCGATTCACTTACCTATCAAGTTAAAATCCGCGCTTACACCGACTCAAAAGCAATTGCTAGCCAAGCACTCAGCATTTTAAAACAAAACAAATGGACCAAAAAACCACGCGTTAAGTTGTTAGCATCTGCAAATTCGTCTACAAATGAAGGCGAACAGGCCCTCGCTGCAGTTGTTGCCAATGTAGGTGAGCAACTTGGTAAACAAGGCTTTATTGTACTGCACGAAGATTCTATATTAGGGGCAAGCTTTGAGCTAAAACTCACTGTTTCGGCAAGTGCAAAACAAAACGACTTCCAAGGTATGAGCATTAGTAGTAATCAAATGAGCGTGTCGGGTGGTTTGTACAACAGTGCAACACAAGACCGCGTGGCGTCACTGTCATTTTCTGACAAGCAAGCCGGTGACGCAAGTGAAGCGCTTATTAAAATGAGCGCGAAAATGGCAAAACGAATTTCGCAAAAAGTAGGCATGGAAACTCGGTTTGCGTGGCTAAGCGAGGTTGAGAACCCGGTGGTTATTGAAGTAATAAACGCTAATTCAACACAAATGTCGCATTTAGAAAATAATCTGCAACAAGCAGTTGTTGGCTTATCTGGCCTAACGACTGAAAGCAAGAATCAACAAAATCATCTGCTGTCAGCAAGTTATTTGGGCTGGCCAGAACAACTTTTCGATCAACTTAATCAACTGTCCAAACGCTCAGACATAACATTTAATGTAGTGAGCTTTAATCATTCAAAGCTGACGTTGTCCATTAAATAGGGAACTTAATATGAAAAAACTACTTATTGCCGCTGTTGTTGCTGCAACGCTAACCGGATGTAATTCAACATCAAAAGGTAAGCAAGAATTTGACACTGCCAACCAACTGGCTGCTGCTAACAAATACCAAGAAGCCATTGCTTATTTGGCTCAAGCGGTCCAAAAAAATCCCAAAAACGAACAATATAAAGCAGCACTTGCTTCGTTAAAGCAAAAATTTGAAGCTGAGTCGGTTGCAAAGATTAACGGTCTGCTTGGCGGTGACATTACCAATGATAATTTAATGCAAGCTGCAGATATAGTGGCTAACTTGGAAGGCAATGCTACGTCCACAGAGCTAACCGCACCTTTACTTGCAAAAGTGAGTGCAGCTAAAGAGTCTCTTTATGCAGAGCTTGCTAGCCAATACGAAAGTGCGAAGTCGGCATATGCGGCGGGTGACTTAGTTAAAAGCTATGCCACTTTCAAAGCTATTGACTCAAAATTTACCAATTATGAAGACGTGGCACTGAGATTAAAGTCAATTACCAAAGAAGTTAATCAAAGCTATTTGAAAAAAGCCAACGCTGCTATAAAGGCTGATGACTTTGCTACGGCAGGCCAGTTGCTTAATGACATCCTCAAAATTAATCCAAACAACAATATCGCAAAAGGTATGTTGGCGAAGGTAAATAAAAGCAATAGTCCGGCGTTTTTCTTAGCTAAAGCACAGAAGCAAGCGGGCATGCAAGACTGGGCGGGTGCTTTGGTGTCTTGTGATAAAGCACTTTCTTTAGATAGTGCCAACTCAGCGTGTTTACTATTGAAGTCACAAGCGAAATCATCTTTGAATGTGAATAGCGAAAAAGCGTTTCTAGAGACCATGAAAGAAGGTCGTTTGGTAGAAGCTAAAGGCCACTTATCTACAATTATCGACAACCGTATTACTGATGCGGCCTTAATTGAAGAGTACTCAAACGCTTTTACGCAAAAGTCTGACTATGTAGCTAGTTTGTATGTTGATAAAGGTCAATATGCAATGGCATGGAACCTATTAACTTCTATTCAAGATATTCAACCAAGTTACCCTGAATTGTTTAATAAAATACGTGAAGTTGAAGACGCTATTAGCAAGCGCGCAAAACGTTCAATTGCGGTATTTGACTTTAACAGCCCAAGTGAAAGTGACGATGCTGGTGTTATTGTTGCCAACAACCTTATTTCGCGATTGTTTAACAACGCGAGTAACGACATTACTATTTTAGAGCGTGAAAACTTAAAGTCTATTTTGGAAGAAATGAAGCTTGGTCAAATAGGAGTTGTATCAGAAAGTACGGCAAAAGAAATGGGCCGAGTTTACGGTATAGATTACGCAATTATGGGCTCTGTGTTGCTTTACAAAGTAGATGAAAATAGCTCTCAAAGTACTAAAACAATTAGATATCAAACCGGTGAGAAAATCTCAGACAATATCGATTATTTGAACTGGATAGCGGCAAATCCTAAGCCAAGTAAGTCCGATTTGAAGAGCGCACCTCAAGCCAAAATACTCACGCCTGAATATGGTCAAACTGAGTATGAAGTGACTAACACTAAAAAAGTGGGCTTTTTACAATTATCGTTTCGTATTGTTGACGTCCTTACTGGCGAAAACACCCGTGTTGATACCATCGAGCGTAAACTGCAAGTGGAAGATTCTGCTAACGCTGGTGTATCTGAAGCCGGTGTAGAGTTCGACGCCATGGAAATTCCTACTGATACTGAAATACTACAGCAGTTAACTGAGCAAGTGGTTGAGTCGATGGCAAGCGATGTATTGCGCCCGTTGCAACAACTTGAGACCTTCTATTTTAACCAAGGTCAAGACAGCGAAAAACGCTCAGAAATTGAAAATGCAATTGAGTATTACACCTATGCTATTTTCAATGAAAAGCTGAAATCAGTTTCTTCTTCACCTATCAGTCGTGAAGCAAACACTCGTATTGATAACTTACTCAGTACTCATAAATTTATGCAATAAGAATAGGTCAGTTGTATGCGAGCATTTCGTGGCATGAACAATAAGGTGAGGCTGTTACTAACAGCCTCGTTAGTACTTTGGCTGGGCATGGCAAATGCGCAAACCCAAGATCAGTCGTCAATTGGTGTGTTCCAATTTGTAGCGAGTACAATTGATGTAGTGGGTTTAGAAGACGATGTGTCATACATTGTGCGCAACGAACTGCGAAAAGCACCTAATTTAGTGGTGATTAATCAGCGCGAATTGGAACTGGCGCTGTCTCGCAACGATATTCAACAAACGTATAGTGACCAAGAGGCGGTAAAAGCCGCTACGGTATTAAATTTAAATTATGTAATTATTGGCCGGGTTAGTCGCGAAGGTCAGCAAATTGTTGCAAATGTTGATATTGTTTCGCCCATCAATGCGGCGTCAATCGATTCACTAAAGTTCACGTTTAATAATCAAGCGCAAATTGCTTTACAAGCAACTTACATAGGTGAAAGCTTAGCTACGGCGATTGCGGCACATATTGTCGATGCCAAGGCATCGGTAAAAAGCTTAGGCGAAGATTGGGTAAACAGTATAAGCGCCAACTACAACAATGGCTTAGTTACCGTTGAGTGGACCTTAGCTGACCCTGAAGTAGGCTTCTTGGGTTTTAACCTATACCGAGCTACAAGCGAGCAGGGCCCTTTTAGTTATATCTCAAGCGAATCTGAATTATCATCAAAAGATAATCCCGGTACCGATGCAGCCACCTATTATTATCAACTGAGTATGGTGAATGAAGACGGCGAAGAAATCCGTAGTGAGAAACTGGCCTCGGTAGTCGTTGAAGAAATCAAACTGTCGAGTTTGTTCCCGCCTACAGTGGTGAATACAACTGAAAGAGTCAATGGCATTGCATTAGAGTTTTTTCCAAGTTCTGAGAATGTGGGTAAAGCAATTTTGGGATACGAGTTGGTGCGCCGCAGTGAGGCAAGTGATTGGGTAGTGGTTAATACCTATAATTTGCCAGTTGCCAATTCTAGCAGTCAATCAAATTCAGGCTCACCAAATAGCATTAAAAAGTTTACACTGAGTGATACGCAATCTGCGCAAATTGATGGTCCTGTGAGCTACGCAGTACGCGCTTTTTCGCAAAGCGAGAAAGGTCAAATGACCGATGCTATTGACTATACGCCAGCAACGGCACCGCAACTGCAATTAGCATCAAATAGTACCTTGCGCGAAATCGCAATTACTTGGCAGCCAGCGTCGGCAGGTTTCGGTTATCGTATATATAGAAAAGCCGCCGATGAATCAGATTGGATGCTGCTTCAAGAGTTACCGCAATTACAAACGAACACATATACTGATACCAATATTGAGCAAGAAAGTCAGTCGTTTAAATATGCGATATCGGTATTTGATGATTTTGGCGAAACATCAAAGTCAGCACCATTTGAGGCAAGCAGTAAAGCATCGCTAGAGCCACCTTCACAAGTTAAAGGTACTTCTGGATTGGCGCGTAAAGCAATAATTAACTGGCTGCCAATTACCGATCCTGATGTAGCTGGCTATTCTGTGTTTCGTGCGCCTTATACTGAAGATGAAGAGTTTACTTTAACTCGCATAGGGGAAATTACCGACCCTCTTGCCACTACATTTACTGACGATAGCGCCTTACAAGATAACACGGCATATTATTATTCGGTGGCGTCAATTAATCGTTTCAACAGCTCGGGGCCAGTAAGTCAAGCTGTACTGGTGACAACTAAAGAGCCACCTTTGCCGGTTAGTTCGGTCGTAGCCAACTTGCAAAACAATCAAGTGCAATTAAGCTGGGACTTGCCAACCACCCCTGATATTAAAACCATACAAATAGAACGTAGTTTTGATGGTCAAGTATTCGATAAAATAGCAAGCCTAGAGGTATCAAGTGGTAAAGCTACCCAATTTAGCGATGCAAATTTATTGAGTGGTGCTGAGCAAGTGTATCGTTTAATGGTAATAGACAGTGATGGGCTTACCAGCGCACCAGCAAGCAGTAATGCACTTAGTATTGACTTGCCTCTTGCCCTAAATGTTCCTACCGACGGCATGTTACGAAAAATATCCTTGGCTTGGGAAAACGCAATGGCACCAGCGTTAATAAAGCTCTATCGAGGTACAGACCAACAAAACTTAGCGCTTATTAATGAAATAGAGGGGTTAACCAAAAGCAATTATATCGATGAGACTGACTTAATTGATGACCAAACCTACTTTGTAAAAATAGAATCTTGGTTAAATGGCAATAAGTTAGCAGAGTCAGATATTGTTACTAGTACTACTAAAGACATTCCTGCTCCGCAAAACTTAGTTGCTGTTTCAAATTTACCTAAACGTATTTCACTAAGTTGGGATGCCGTAAATGACGAAAGTATTCAGCAATATGTCGTTTTTAGGCGTCCTGCGGGCACCGACAATAGCCAACTGGTATCTATCGCGCAGATAAAGTCTAGTAGCACAACTGAATTTACCGATGAGATGTTTACGCAGCGAACCACTCAGCTTGGCGATAGCATTGAACATGGCAAAGAATATGAATACGCCATTGCTAGTAAAAATGTATTTGATGCCACCGGGTTTATTGGTGAAATAGTGTCAGCATCAAGTAAAAAATTGCCGCAAGCACCCTCGCAGGTAAATGTATCTACTACCACCGAAGCGGTTGAGTTAACTTGGCAACAGGGCGATGAAAGCGATTTGGTTACCACAGTAATTGAACGTAAATGGCCGTTTGAAACAACCTTTACCAAAATTGCTGAAGTATCACCTAGCACTAGCAGCTATAAAGACACCAGTTTGTATCCCTACGCAAGTCCTGAGTATCGCTTAAGCATTGTTGACAAAGACGACTTGGTTTCTGCATTCACCCGCGTAAATGACATAAATAACCTCAAGAACGTTAGCCTTAATGTAGAAGCAGAGGGTTTATTGCGAGAGCTAACCATTGCTTGGGATGACACCTCTAGCAATATTTCAGTTGTGGTGAATAGACGAAAAGCAGGTACGACAAATTGGACTTCATTAGCAACTGTTAGCGCTGCAACCGGCAATTACAACGATACCAATAATTTAGCTGATCAAACCGAATATGAGTACAAGCTTATATTGCAAACCTCTGCAGAGCAGCCATTTGTACTAGGTGAATCGAATATTGTAAGTGCTCGGACAAAAGATTTACCTCCGGCTCCAAATCTTACTGCTGTGAGCGACTTAGTTAAGCAAGTTGACTTAACTTGGGAAATAGATACCGACAAAGACGTAGCGGGATATAACTTATATAAAGTGAATGATGCTGGCGAATTAGAGTTGCTAGAGACCTTCAAAAGACAAGAAAGTAGTTATGCAGACAACGGAACTTTTTTCTCCAAGCTTAGCGATGGTAGCGCGTATAATTACAAAATAGCAGCGTTCAATACGTTTAAAGTAGAAGGATTGCATGGAGAGTTAGTGTCAGCCACTACAAAAGCCGTCCCAACTGCGCCCCAAGGTTTAAGTGCTCAATTATCTGGCAGTACAGTGGTATTGTCGTGGTTAAGTAATCCGCAAACTGATATTGTTACCTACGAGATATACCGTGGTAGCACCTGCAATAGAGTAAGCGCGGTGGCAAAAGTATCCGCTAACGGTAACCTAAACTATGAAGATAGCAGTGCAAAATCGGGACGAGATTACTGTTATAAACTAAAAGCGATCGACAGTACCGAACTGGAAAGTGGACTCTCAGGCGGCGCTCAAATTAGCACTCCAGAGGCTGCAGAGTAATGAATAACGTTAAACTAACAACCCTTATCTTATGTTTCGTGTTGGCGGTATTTGCTTCGGCATCTGCTCATGCTCAAGATTCGTCAAGTAAGAAACCGCTACAAAGCGATCAATTACAAAAAATTAAAACTAATTACGAAAACTGCGTATTTTCAAAAGGTAAGTCACTATTAAAATATGCCAGCTTCAGAGAGGCCGTAGATTTTGCCCCTTTGGCATGCAGGAAGCAGTTGTTACAGTCAAAGAAATATTTGCTAGATAGTGCATTTAAAGTTGATGTAATAGACGAACTGGTAAGTTCAATAGAAGAAGGTGTGCGTATTGATTTGGTCAATATGCTAATTACAGAAATTGAAAAGGACGAAAAATGAAAGCTTTAATTGGTGTGGCTTGTGCATTATTTTTAAGCTCAAGTTTTGCTGAAGAAGGGTTGATTATTGCCGACGGTTTTGGCGCCTCAGATTTAACTAAAGTACCCCTAGAACAGCAAGCTAAAATGATGGCTAGGCGTGCCGCTCAGGTAGACGCACAACGTAATCTTGCCGAGCAAATTAAAGGCTTACGGTTAACTGGTGGCACTACCATGGAAGACTTCGAGGTTAGCAGTGATATTGTTGCCACACGTGTTAAAGGCGTATTGCGTGGTGCTTTTGAACTGTCATCAACTACTACTAAAGATGGCGATGCGATTGTGGTTGAAGTGAAAATGGCAATATGTGCTAATGGTTTTCACGAAAAATGTAAAAATCGTCCTAATCTAGAAGATGCTATGGCTTTAGCGTCTACCGTTAAGCAGTAACAACAATGAAGTTCGATATGGATAATCGTAACGCAGGCCTACATGGCAGTGAGCGTTTTTTTCAGATAATAAAAGTCACTTTTTTTACTGCTATTATTGCTTTTGGTTTGGGCTTGCATGCTAACACTTCTGCTGCTGCTGATATGCAGGTAACAGAGGCAGATTTTACTGATGAGTTTGATGACCTAGACGACGACTTCGATAACATTGAAGCGAAGCTTGAACGTAACTTCCTGCAAACTGATGCACAATTAGAGGCCCGCTATCAAGCGGTGCACAAAGCAATCCAGGCTGCTTTTAATAAAGAAACCAAAAAAATCGAAGTCCAGTGGCCCAATGACGTAATAGTGCCTGAAGGCGCTGTATGGGTTGCGTATACCGACGATTATCAAGAACGTGTGATTTATGACTTTGAACAGGGATATTATGAACTTGAAGTGAATACTCAAGATCTTGGAGAGTCTCTACTAAAATTAAACGCGTTAGCGAAACAACTACAAACGAATAAAGCGCAAACCCTACAATCTTTTGATGTATTTAGCGAAGCAATTGCTACCGAATTAGTAGCCATTAAGGCCCCCGTTACCGATAGCGATATCGAAACAGCACCTGCTAACACAGATAAAAACAATACCTCTGCGGATGAAAGTAACAGCCGGCGAGGTCTTTTTAAACCAGCAAATTACGACGTTATTGCATCGGTGAGTGCGCCGGTTCCCGACATAGACATTAACGCAATGATGCGGGAAATAGAAGCGCAAAAACTTGCCAAGTTAGTGGCAGAGGCTGAACACGGTATTGCGATTAATAGCAAAGGACAAATGATAGCGCGTGTTAAGCCTGCAAAAAAAGAAGAGGTGAGTACAGAACCAGCAATAAGAGCTTCTGTGTCAAGCCAAGTATCGCTCAGCCCGGCTATTGAAAACCCTGTCAATCTGCCGGTAATTGACGAATCTCCAGAATTACGTCTTCAAAAGACTGATAACGGTTGGGCGCTGAAGGTGCCATTTGTGAACAGTTTCCAGCAAACGCTTATTGATCAGCGCATGCAAACCATCAATAAAATGTCGTCGCGCTTTGATGTTGACGTATCCATTATTTTGGCCATTATCGAAGCCGAATCAAGTTTTAATCCGATGGCAACTTCCCATATCCCTGCTTTTGGTTTAATGCAGTTAGTGCCCAAAACAGCGGGGGTTGATGCTTATCGCCACGTGTATGGCAAACACCGTATTTTAAGCCCTGATTATTTATATGATGTCGAAAACAACCTAGAATTAGGAACGGCCTACATTGACCTTTTACAAACCCGATATTTACGTGGTATTGAAGACCCACAAAATCGCCTGTACTCTATGATTGCCAGTTATAATACTGGCGTGGGTAATTTAGCAAATACTGTGACCGGTAAAAAACGCATACGCCAAGCTATCAGTAGTATTAATGATATGCAACCAGCATATTACTATGACTTTTTACAACAAAATTTACCGGCGCAAGAAACAAAGAATTACTTAAATAAAGTCATTAAAAAACAACAAAAATATGCGCATTTGGACAACTGACAATATGAATGGTTTTAGCGGTATTAAGCACGCACTTAAAATAGTACAACTAAGTATATTCGTGTGCATGTTACAAGCTTGTGGAGCAACCTCTAGCGACACCGGAAGCAATGCTACTAGTAATTCTACTAGTAGCGACGCATCAAATAGTACTCAAAACGCTTCAGCGACATCAAACCGAAAATCAGATGAAGTTTCTGTAACTGATACTAGCGAGGCCTCTAACGAAGAATCAAGACTACCGCAACGCATCGCGCTATTACCCTTTAATCAACAGGCCGACACCAACGCCGAAATAGCCGATATGTTACGTGAGTCGGTCTTTAGCCATCTATCAAGCACTAATTATTTGTTTGTTCGACCACAAGAAGTTGACCAACGTATCTTATTGCTAGAAAACCAAACTCAATTCAGCCCTGCGGATGCACCTTTGTTATCGGGGTTGTTAGAGTCAGATGCAATTCTGATTGGCGATATTATAAGCTCTGACGCTACCTATGTGGGGGTAGCCGCGCAAATTTATTATAAGGTTCAAATAAGTCTTGTAGATAAAACCGGCAAGGTTATTTGGACGGACGTTTTTAGTGAGCGATCTATTGAAGGTGGTGTGTCAGCCGATCCATTTAGCATGCTCTATAGCTTAGCAGTTACTGCCATGCACTTGGGTAAAGAAAACCTATTTGCGGTAGCTGATAAAATAGGCCGGCAAGTTTCCACGAGTATTCCACAGCCAGAAGGCGCATTTACCTTAAATAATCTCTATATTGAAAACGTGGTTCACGACGCCGTGAATAAAACACTGAAGTACGGTGATTCTATTAAGGTGGGCATAAAAGCACCACCAAACATGGCGGTGACCGTATCGATTGAAAATATCTCAGAATTATTTAATGCCACAGAAACCCAAGCGGGTACCTACTTTACCGACATTCCTGTGAGTAGTAATTGGAATGGCACTAATTTGTTACTTACCGCTTACGTGATAGATAAAACAGGCAATCGTTCACGCAAAATTAGCACACTGGGACTTATTAATATTGATAATACGGCACCTGCTCCGGTACGCAACTTACGTGTTGATTTGGCGGCAACCTCCCTTGATTTGACTTGGGAGCACGATGAACGAAATATCGAGTATGTTGTTTACCAATTAGCAGGTAATGAAGTGAAAAACCTTGGTTCAACTAACAGCAAGAAGTTTTCAGTCGATGGTCTTACCCACAATGCCTTTGAAAATTATCGATTTGCGGTTGAAGCAAAAGACCCTGCAAATAACATCAGCGACAAGGCTATTGTTGAAGATGAATACTTGCCTAGTAAAGCATTAAAGCAATCGAACATGTTAACTAAAGCAAAACTGCCATTGCTTATTTCGCAAGACACACGCTTGGTTAAACAACATAGCCCATATTTAGTCGACAACAATACGCAAGTAAGTAATGGCGCAACTCTTTATATAGAACCTGGTGTGCAGTTAGAGTTTAGTCAATCTGGCAGTATAGAAGTACTTGGTAGCTTAAATACATTTGGCCAAGCCCCTATCATTTTCAGTGCGCTTAGTTCAAAAATGGGTGATCAAACATTTATTAAAATTAATTCAAACAAGCATGTGTTGCTAAATGGGTTTGTTATTAATAATGCAGGCATAGCCATAGAAGTGTTAAAAGGCAAACCGACTATTCAAAATTGTGAAATTATGAATAGTAAATATACTGCTCTGTCTATCGTCAATACGGCTAATGTGAAGGTTAATAATTGCATTATTAATGGTAGCAATACCAGCGCAATAGTGGTCGCAAACAATGCTCGACTGAGTATTAAAAACAGTCAGTTGTCTAACAATTTACCGTTTCATATTCAAAACTCTTCAACCTACAGCGTTGATGCTCGTAATAACCAATGGCAGCCAGCACCGGATGTCATGACCGTACTAGGGAATGTAAAATACTAATGAATAAGCAAAAAACATTTGGATTGTTGTTGTGTTTATTGGGCAGTTTCTCTGCTGTGGCACAGCAAAAAGGAGAATACAACGAATGGCTTTCGGTATCTTCTACCATGAACTGGAGTTCGGGCATGGTTACCGCAGAAGGCTTTGGTGTTGCTCCTGAGAACAAACGCGAGCAAGTAGGTAAATTACTAGCATGCAGGGCCGCAGTAACCGACGCACAGCGTAATTTGTTAGAAGCAACCCAAGGCGTTAAGGTTACCGTTGATACCAGTATTTCAAAAATGGCATCACAATACGACACCGTGAAATCAGCCGTAGAAGGAGTGGTAAAAGGCGCCTCAATACTTGAGCGAAATATCGTTGAAGACGGCACATGCAAAGTGGTCATGGGCATATTTGTAGGCGGTAAACTAAGTGAAAGCGTGTACGAAGAAACCATTGCGGCTGCCTCTGAGCTTAGTATCTTATGGGATATGTTTTTACAAGGCGACTTATCTTTAGGATTTGTATCAAGTGCAATAGCTGCGCAAACAGCACAACCGGCAAATACCGGTGATGCACCTTTAGCACTGAATACTGAGTTTGAAAGACTGGACGAGCGTGTAAGTAAACTAGAAAGTAGTCTACTTACTATTAATCCAGAGTTGGCGAATGCCAAAACACAAGACCAACCTAGCGGTTTAATTATCGATGTACGTGGACATCGCTTTTTACCTTCAATGACACCGGAATTACGTAAACCAAATGGGCAAGTAATTTATCCATCTATGGCCGATAAACAAACGCTGGTGGCATCAGGTAAGTTATTGTCCTTGTTCTCACGTTCTCTTGAATATGCAATGAACCATCCAATAGTGGGCGACAAGCCATTACTGATTAAAGCTTCTGCAGATGCCAGAGCGCCATCCAATATTCGCTTAACTGCACAAAATACCAGTCGATTGGTGGAACTTGCGAAACAAAACTTTTTTGATACACCTAAAATTATTATTGTTTTAGACTAATACTGTCATATTTTTGCAGCCGGCCTTTGTGGTTTATGCCCATCGGCCGGTTTTGTTTTCCTCTTATTTCGCCTATTTACCATAAACGTGTTTAGTTTATGTCTTACACCGTCTATTATTGTTCCCTTATTAATTTTTGAATTATCTACTATTGACTATGTCGACCCTTGTTCGTGAACTAATTGCCTTTGATATCCTCAAGCAAGAACTTGAAGACATTGTGGTTGATGACGATTACACCGATAGTGTAAGTAGCCAGCACATTGCACTATTGAAACAGTGCGCTAGCGCCAACAAAAGGATTATTGAGCTTACCCGCGAGATGTCAGAGTTTGATTTTGCCAAATCTATTAGCAACGTTGAATTTGTTTACAAGGTAAGTACCAAACAACTCCTTACTATTCACAATAGGCTAATTACATGGACAATAGATTTTTTCATTGCCAAAGAAAAAGCCAACGCCATCACCGCGCAAGATTTCAGTGATCAAGCTGAAGTTCGCCTTGATTTATGGCAAGCCAAGTCGGCGAAAGCTAAGAACCAAATTAAAACATTGGCCTTAGCATTAGGCAGAGATGAGTATGCTGAATTCATTCGCCAGTATCGTTTAACGCATACCGAACTATCGTGGCCACTAAGCAAATAAACAAGCAAGCAAATGTTAATATTTGTTACATTTAATTATGCCTAAATTGCGACAATGATTCATAAAGCATGTAGTATTTGTCGGTCTTATTTGCGTTACTGCACTTATTAAAGGTCCGCATATTCATGCTGTTATCTATTTTACGAATCATCTGTGCGTTGTGTTTGTTAACTTACATTGGCTCAAGCCTTGCTAGTAGCGTTGATATCCCCAATTTGCGTATTAGTCCCACCATTGATGGTGCTTATTCTGAGCAAGAATGGCAAGGTGCCAATGTGGTTGATATGCCATTTATTACCCGTCCTTTTGAAAAACTACCGGCACCAGTTGACACCCAAGTGAGAGTATTTGAAAACGGCACTGACTTATTTGTGTTGTTTATAGCAAAAGACCCGTCACCCGAGCAAATAAGAGCGTATTTACGAGACAGAGACGCTGCTTTTGGTGCAGATTTGGTGGGCATAAAACTTGACCCCTTCAATGATGGGCGCCTCGCTTACCAGTTTTTTGTTAACCCACTTGGTGTACAAACCGACTCCATAGAAAATGAAATGACAGGACAAGAGAGCGCAAGTTGGAATGGCATTTGGTCATCAGCAGGGCAGCTCACCGAAGACGGCTTTGTGGTCGAGATGCAAATTCCATTACGTTTAATGAACTTTGAAGAATCAAACAATATCAAAACGTGGGGTATTGAGTTTGTAAGATTTTATCCACGTGAAGATTCATACCGCTTATCGCATGTCCCATTTGATAGAGACAATGCCTGTAATTTGTGTCAAATGGGAGAGGCAACAGGGTTTAAAGACGCCAAGCAAACCCAAAACTTAGCCGTAGTGCCTACACTTGTATTGGGTAAAAGTGAATCGCGCAATCCTAAAGTGACTAATGATTTTGATTCAAATAGTGTGCAAGAAGTGGGGCTTGATATTAACTGGGGCATTACGCCTGAGGTTAACTTAACAGGCACGCTAAATCCTGATTTTTCTCAAGTAGAGTCTGACGATGCTCAGCTTAATATCAATAACAACTTTGCTTTGTTTGTTGATGAGCGCCGGCCATTCTTTGTGGAAAACGCTGATTATTTTTCGTCTATTCGCAATTTGGTTTATACGCGCTTCATTAACGCTCCCGATTATGGTGCCAAGGTTACTGGCAGAGTAGACAACCATTCCTTAGGCGTATTTGTTGCCAATGACCAAAGCACGCAGTTTTTGATACCCGGCAATTTGGGTTCCGAAATTGCTGTTATTAACGAAAAGTCGACCAACTTTGCAGGGCGTTACCGATACGACTATTCGGATGATTTATCAGTAGGACTGTTATCTACCGCTCGCCAGTCAGATTCCTATGAAAACGTGGTTACCGGTGTTGATACTCGATACCGCCTATCGCAGTCAGATATTATTAGGGCCCAAGTGGTGGTTTCGCAAACCCAATACCCTGAATTTTTGCAACAGCAATTTTGTCGACAAGGCGATTGTAGTTTGTCACAAAACCAATCTGAATCTGCACTTAGAACAGCTGAAACCGATAAATTTTCAGGCAAAGCATACTCTTTATATTATGACCGCGACACCGACAATTATTACATTAATGCACGACGTACTGTTACCGAATCTGACTTTAGAGCAGACCTTGGTTTCATTTCTAATGTTGACAGAAAACGCTACATATTCGGTGGTGGATATTTTTGGCGAAACGACAACGCATGGTGGAACCAAGTGCGTATTAATGGTGATTGGGACATTACTCACAACGACAACGGTGAATTGATAGAAAAAGAGCTTGAAGGTTACGCCAGTATTAGTGCCGCTTACCAAACGTACGTTGAGGTAGGATTTGTAAAACGTGACCGAGTGGGCTTGCGTGAACAGCGCGACAGCTTAGCGATTAGCGGCAATACCACCTTATTTGCAGAAGATTCTTACTCGTTATATTTTGAAACAGCACCGCTTTCAACATGGGAATACAGTGCTTTTACTCGCATAGGCGACAGAATAGATTTTGTGAACAACCGTTTAGGTGACAGCACATACTTTGAACAAGGCATATCGTTAAATATTGGACGTCACATTCGCATGGATATTGACCACACCCATAGCAAGCTTGATTCAAACAATATGGCCTTATTTAAAGCAGACTTAGTTGATTTACGCACTACTTATCAATTTGATCCACAACAATTTATACGTTTAATTGTGACCTATTCAAACGTGCGTCGTAACCCCAATAATTACCCATTTGAGGTAAACGCTAAACAAAAAGACTATGGCTTGCAGTTATTGTATTCATACAAACTTAATCCACTTACCAAATTTTTTGTTGGCGTGTCACAAAGTGCAGTGCAAGATGATGAACTGGCCACCTTTGAAGTAAACAACCGTTCGGTATTTATGAAGTTTAGCTATGCATGGTTACCATAATATTAATTCTGATAGCCTGCGCGAGCGCACCATTTAATATGTACTGAAACAAAGCATGTGTGGTAGCTTAGGTGTTAATAAAAACCACAATTATAGTGTGAGTCATAAGGCAAGTACTCACCACATTTACTCGTAAAAAGGAAGTTAGCTATGGAAGTTATATTTGATTATTTGTTAACTGTAGAGGTTGCTTTTATTGTGTTGGTACTGGTGCTGCTTAAAAGTAGCATTAAATTTGTGCCGCAAAATAGAGCCTATATTATTGAACGTTTTGGTAAGTTTCAGTCAACTAAAGAAGCAGGACTTAACTTTATACTGCCGTTTTTTGACCACATTTCTGCAGACCGTTCATTAAAAGAACAAGCCGTAGATGTACCTGAGCAAAGTGCAATTACCCGCGACAACATTTCGTTGATGGTTGACGGTGTGTTGTATTTTAGAGTGCTCGACCCATACAAAGCCACCTATGGCGTAGAAGATTATGTATTTGCGGTTACACAACTTGCACAAACCACTATGCGTTCAGAGTTAGGTAAAATGGAGCTTGATAAAACCTTTGAAGAGCGCGACATACTGAATACTAATATTGTGAGTGCCATTAATACTGCAGCTGGCCCGTGGGGCATTCAGGTAATGCGCTATGAAATAAAAGATATCATTCCGCCGTCGTCAGTTATGGAAGCGATGGAAGCGCAAATGAAAGCTGAGCGTGTAAAACGAGCGCAAATTTTAGAATCAGAGGGTGACAGACAAGCCGCAATTAACCGTGCTGAAGGTGAAAAAGCGTCTGTTGTACTAGCAGCAGAGGCTGATAAAGCAGAGCAAATATTGCGCGCCGAAGGTGAAGCTTCAGCAATTGTTGCCGTTGCAGAAGCACAAGCAGAAGCGTTAACAAAAGTGGGTAAAGCGGCAAATACCGATGAAGGTCAAAAAGCGGTACAACTTGATTTGGCCACAAAAGCAATAGAGGCTAAGCAAGCTATTGCAAAAGAGTCATCGGTAGTATTGTTACCCGACGGCGGCACTGAAGCTGCTTCTATCGTGGCACAAGCCACAAGCATTATAAGTGCCCTTGGCGGTAAAAAAGGAGCGTAGTATGAATTGGTTTGCTAGCAACTTAATCGAAACGGTTTTGATTATTGGCTTAGTGTTACTAATTATTGAAATATTAGTATTGGGTTTCAGTACGTTTTTCTTGTTTTTTGCCGGTTTAGCAGCAGTCGCCACCTCAGTAATTATGTGGTTAGGCATTTTGCCTGAAACCTTTATATACGCTATTTTTTCCATTGCTTGTTTCACTGCTTTTTTTGCGCTGACCTTGTGGAAAAAGCTGGCTGCTATTCAAGGCGATGTAGATCACACACGCGCGACTAGCGATTTAATTGGACATAGTTTCGTACTGCCCGTTAATATTGTGGCTGCAGCGCCAGATAGCGAAAAGCCCGACTATCAATTTTCGGGCTTATCATGGAAACTCTCTAGTATGGAAGACCTCAACCAAGGTGACTTGGTTGAGGTAATTCAGGTGGATGTGGGTATGTTGACCGTACAGGCTAAACCGCGTTAATAACGCATTGAATAAGTGAGTCTCAAGGTTCTCGGTTCAACAGGGTGATAGTGCAAATCTTCTATGCCCTCTGTTGGCTCACCGGGTAAACGCGACGCGTAATAGTAATCAATGTCGTGGTCGTTACTGTCAAAGGCATTGAGTATCTGTAAGGTTAAGTCCCAATCGGCTTGGCGATAACTCACTTGAGAGTTAATAATGAAGGTGGACGGCGGTGATATTTCATCAAAGCTATCTACTGTGCGTGAACTCAAATAACGTGCTCTTAGGCTATAGCTCATGCCTAAACCATCTGCTTGATCATAATAACTCGCTCCCGCACTAATAACATGCGGTACTGTACCTTCAATATATCGGCCTTCATCTACTGCGGTATCGCTAAAGCGTGCCCGTGTCCATGCTGCCTCTACATCGGCGGTTAAGTGCTGATTAAACCAATAATATGCGCTTAATTCAAAGCCGTAGCGCTGTGACGGTCGGCTTGCTTCAGTGAAGCCACCATCGCCTACATACACAAGCTCGCTGTCTAAGGCTAAGTGCCACACTGCGGCTGATACATTGTATTTACGATTGTCGGTGAAGTTGATACCTGCTTCATGGCCCAATGATCTCACTAGCAATGGCGCAGGGTCAACACTCTCTCCACTAACAGGGTCAACCGCAATGGTCGCGCCGCGAGCATCGTTTGAGTGGAAACCTTGTCCTATATTAGCAAAAGCGGTTACAGCATCTGATAGTGAATATTTAAGCGCTGCCTTTACTGAAAACAAGCTGTCGCTTTTGTCGCCACTATTAGCCATTAAATCACTGTTTACGTCAACATCTAAGTAGTCGATGCGCCCGCCCAACGATAAAGATAAGTCATCACTTATGGCAGTGTGCGATTGTGCAAAAAGGGCATAGCTGTTACTTTTTATACTGTCTTCCCTTACCGTTGAAATACGCCTAAGGTTTTGCGTTTTGTATAATCCAACATTGTCAATATCGTCAAATCGCCATTGCGCGCCAAAGGTTAGGGTATCGCCTTCACTTATACCCGCTGCAATGGTTGATGAAATATCTCCGCCATATATTTTTCTATCGTCGGCTTGTTCAAATTGGTCACCCGTATCTGGGTTATCTAAGAAGTAAGTAAAGTTTGAATACAACGACAAGTCGGTGTCAACGGCATACACTGACGCAATTAAGCTGTCGTTCTTAAAGCGGGCAGACAAGCTATGTCGTGATGTCTCTCCACCAACATCTAAATCTATTGAACCGAGTCTATCAATGAGTCCACTTTGAATGGCGCGCTCAGGTACTTGGTCTGCGCCATTCCAACTATTATCGTAAGCCATGCCGGTAACGCTGAGTTCACCATCAAACAAGGGCGTAACGTAACGTATATTGGCATTTTTTTTACGCACGTCTTCGCTAATATCGGTCCAAGGTCCGTCATAAGTTTGATATTCTAAGGCGGCAATAATATTGCCTTCGTTTACACTAACGGTATTCAAGCTCACCGCACGGTTGTAACCATTTTCTCCCGCCGTTAATTGCAGCGTATTAGTTTCGAGTTTGTCCTTTAAGTTGATAAACGCGCCACCCGCGCTCGAAAAGTCACCAATATTGGCGTAGTAGGTGCCTTTGAAATAGCTTAAATTACCGACCATTTCGGGAATAACAAAATTGAGATCGCTATAACCTTGTCCATGCCCATGGCTACGCATATTGATTGGCATGCCATCAACGGTTACCCGAAAGTCGGTACCATGATCTAAGTTGAAACCCCTTAAAAAATACTGATTGGCTTTGCCTGACCCACTGTGCTGGGTCACCATCATACCCGGTATGAATTCGAGTATTTCTGCTGTTCGTAATGTAGGGCGTTCAACCAAGGTTTCGCCCGAGACCCAGCCCTGTGAGGATGATATGAACTCTCCACTTTTTACCGATGCGTCACCGTTTATGCGAATACGCTCAATAGTAGATTGCTCAGAATGCGATGCGTTGGCGCTGCATGTAAATAAGGCTGCGGCAATAGCCGCCGCTAATTTTGATGTAGTATGAGTATTAATAACTTTATCCTCTTGTAAATTTGCATTTACATGTATAACGTCTAATTTCAGAACTTAGATGCAAATTTTATGAAAAATTATTGCATGTAATTTTATTTTCTATTTCTTGCATCTACTTTGCTTGCAAAGCCGTTTGGATTTTGACCGGGTGAGGTATTTCGCTGTTACCACGCCTTTTTTAGAGGCAGAAAATGGAGTTATTTACATGTCAAAATTAAGCAATTTACTTACTCGCTCATTATTGAGCTGTTCAATTGTACTCGCCTTGAGCGCTTGCGACGGAGATACAGGACCAGCGGGTCCAGCGGGTCCAGCGGGTCCAGCCGGTCCACAAGGAGCTATGGGAACACCTGGTGTTGAAGGTTCGCCGGGCGCTGATGGCGCAGCAGGTGCTGATGGCTCAAATGGTGCCGACGGAAGTCCCGGTTTTCCACGTGCCACGTTTTATTTATCCAATAATGGCCCGGACAATGCAGGTACCGTTGATCTTATTACGCAAAATGGCGCGGTACTGTCTCGCGTTATGCCTGGTAACAACGAAGGCGTTGATATTGACCCCGTGGGTAACTTAATTCAAGCAGGGGACAGTGCTAACGGCAGTATCCGCACCTTTTGCAATGTCCAATATCGCAGTAATAACAGCATGTTTAGTACTTCAATTGACCGCGAATTAACTGGCGCAACAACGGGATTAAATAACCCTAAAGGTATTCATTTAGCTCAAGGCAGCGGTTTATTAATGATTGCTGATTTTTCAGGCTCTCGTGTGAGTGTGTTTGGTAGCGCCGCGGCTGGCGATGTTGCGCCATTGGCTGAAGTCATTACCAGTGCTGCTCCATGGGATCTAGATTACGACGAAGTTAACGACCGCTTATATGTGGCACTTACCAGCGGCGTGGTTGCAGTGTACGATAATTTTGTAGAGGGCGGATTTTCAACTATGCCCAATCGTAATATTACCCCAAGTGATGATGCGATGACGGCGATTTCAGTTAACCTCCATGGCATTGCATATGTGCGTGACACCGATACGCTAGTGCTTAGCGATGTAGGTGATGCAGCTTCGCCATCTGATGGTGCTTTATTTGTTATTAACAATGCAAGCAGTGCCGATGGTAATGTAAGTGTTGCGCGCAGTATTTCAGGACCAGCAAGTATGTTAGGTAACCCGGTAGATATTGTTGTAACCGGTTCTGATTTGCGCGTAGCAGAAAAGTCGAATGATGCGATACTTGTTTTCTCTAATATCTTCTTTGGTGAAAGTGGTGACATTGCACCAGACTTGATTAGCGCTACTGTTAAGCCTGAGTCTTTAGTTGAGCAGCCGCAAATGAGTGAGCATGCAGACATTTCTGATATCACAGAGTTTGGAACATTGCTTGGCGTAGCGGCAAGCAGCAATCCTTCAACTGCTGGTGCAACAACTGGTGAGGTAACACGTTTTTCTAGCGCCTTAAACAGTCAGTTAATGCAGTTTGATAATGGCCGTTCAATTGAAAGCGTAAGCTTCGATTTAGCAGGCGACAGTTATACAACATTTGATGACACAGCAAGCAGTATGGGCGGCATTATTGTAGGTAACCGTGTAGCCTCACAGCGTGATGCTGATACCTTTACTACCAGTCGTGATCGGGTGATTATGGGAGCCAATACAGGCCTGGTAGCACCTAAAGGTCTTGACGTTAATTCTGAGCATGGCTTAATTTTTGTGGCTGAAAATAACCCAACAACACCGTCTATTAGCATTTTCTCTTCTTGTGCTTCAGGCGATGTTGCGCCATTAATGACACTTGTTGCTGCTAATAATGCGCGTCCTTGGGATGTTGATTATGACGCTAGCACCGATCGCGCATTTTTATCGCTTACTAATGGCACCATTGCGGTATTTGATGAAGTCGTTGCTAAAATGCGGTCTGGAAACAACACTATTATGGGCGAAGACCGGTTAATTACGCCAGCTATATCGGGCGTTGCTATAGCTGCACCAACCAACTTACATGGTATTGATTACGATGCGGCAAGCGACAGTATTATTGTGTCTGATGTGGGCAGTGCGGCAAGTGCGACAGATGGTAAAATTTACGTTCTGCCAGCGGCAGGAAGTGCATCTGGCAACACCAATATTACGGTAAATATTGCTGGACCAGCGACTAATTTAGGTAACCCTGTGGATATTATGTTTGACGGTAAGCATGTTTATGTTGCTGAAAAATCAAACAGCCTCATTATGAGATATGATAATATAATCAACAGTTTAAGTGGTGATATTGCGCCTAATATTAGCGTTAGTTATACCGCACCTGAGTCAGTGGCAGTCGTGCCGAGCTATTTATATCGCGCTCAGTAATAGTAAAAAATTATTGATTTGGCTACACTGTGTTAGCCAAATCAATAAGGAACCTTTATGGAACATGAAGAGTTATTTCCATTACTGTGCAAAGTTGCAGAAGGAAACCAAAAAGCATTCGAAACCCTCTATGAAAAAACCAGTGGGCAGTTGTATGCGATTGCATTAAAGATGTTAAACAATCAAGCGTTGGCTGAAGAAGCCACGCAAGATGCTTTTATTAAAATTTGGCACAACGCCGGAAGTTATCAAAGCGGTAGAGGTACCGTGTTAACTTGGATGGTCAGTATTGTGCGGTATCGAGCCTTAGATAGCATTCGATATCACAACGTTCGAAAAGAAGTTACCTTACCTGAAGATATTGAGTCAGATAAGCAAAACAATAGCAAATCAACTTCCGAACTCAAAAAATTGGAGAGTTGCATGAGTGAATTAGATGATTCACATAGACATGCTATTCATTTAGCTTATTTTGGCGGATTATCACACCATGAAGTAACGCAACACATGGCATCTCCGCTGGGCACGGTAAAGAGTTGGATACGCCGTGGTTTACAAAGTCTTCAGAGGTGTTTGTCACTATGAATTACAACAATGATACACTGAGAAATGCGTTAGCAGCTGAGTATGTCTTAGGTACCCTGCGCGGCGGTGCTCGCCGTAGGTTTAAGCAAATAATTATGACCAATAAAACGGTAGCAGCAACAGTATGGGAGTGGGAGCAATACGTCAATGGTCTTGGGGAGAGTTTACCTCCAGTTTCGCCTGATAAGAGGGTATGGGAGCTTATTCAAACTCGCTTGGGCTTTGATACTGTACTTTCTAATGTTACACCACTCATTACCAAGCCTAAGAAGAAGTTTTCGTTAAACAAAATGATGATTGCAGCCTCGTTTATGTTGGCAATTTTGTTCACCAGTATGCAGTTTCGTGATGATTTTGTGCCGGTATCACAATTTGCGGTGGTTAATGATGAAGCCCTAAATCCCTTGTGGCTAATCGAGGTCGCCGACGATGAACTTATAGTG
>JBARZY010000057.1:0-2950 GCA_049650345.1 Glaciecola sp.
TACTTATTAAGCCGTATGGCCGATATAAATAATAGGCGTAATACCGATTAGTGTTATTTACACTTTACAGGGAGTTCGCGAATCCATGCATTATACTCACCTTCCACTCATATCGCAATGATTTATATAATAAGCACTTGAATTGTAAAACTAAGCATTGAAACCAGTAAATATATGATGTTTTGGTTGTAAGCACTTGTTACTCATAAAAATTAGCGGTATCTTTAGATTGTTGTCTACAAAATAATAATAAAGTGTTAATAAAAAGGAATTACTAATGAGCTTATTAAAGTCGCTCGTACTTACACATAAAAAAGCCGATATTGGCCATACAAGGCATTCGTCATTAGCGCATTTTTTAGACCTCATTGATGCTTGTGGTTATGACTTAAAAGTCACTGATAATATGCCATTAGATGAACATTTAGGGTTCTATAAGCTTATTTTTGTTGATGCATCGAATCAGTCAGCCAGCCAATTGTTTACACATCCAATTTTTACCTCTAGTGTTAAAAACAAGGTCGTCCTTTTTGCAGTCTCAAAAGAAAATGCGCACATTGAATCTACAGCGCTGCGCGATGGCGTACGTGGCGTATTTTACGAGTGTGATAAACTTGAAAACCTAATTAAGGGTATTCAAACTATCAAAAATGGTAAGTTTTGGTTTAAACGTGAAACGTTAGAAGAGACCGTTAAGCAACTGTTGGGGGATTTACCCTCTTACAAACGCCAATCTGTCAATAAAGTCGACGACAACACATCTTTGACCAAACGAGAAAAAATGATTGTTGGCTTAATTGGTCAAGGTGCCAAAAATGTAGAAATTGCTGAGCAGTTGCATATTAGTATCAACACAGTAAAAACCCATGTATACAGTATTTTTAGAAAAACTAACTGCCGCAACCGTGTGGAGCTTATCAAATGGTCGCTGGATACTTCGATAGTCGCTTCTTGAAGGTATTAGAAAGGTAATAGTTAGTACAATTAGTAAATTATAGAGGGCTGCGCAAATACGCAGCCTTTTTATTGCAGTGCTTATGCGCTTTTTGCTCTCCACACTCCTTTATCAATGCCTTTTACAATCAGCTCACCCACAGCCTTCTCAATGCTTTGTTTCACACATTCAAACATGGGTTCATTAGTCGTAAATCCTGTTTCTATTTCTAGTAAACGCTTATAAGAAACATATCGAAACAACCCTGCTCTAATCTCTTGGCTGAGCACTTTCTTCGATGTAGAAACAGATACCAGTACTTGACCTGTTCTTACATCAATAGCACGCATAAATACGGTAATTTGATCTTCTCGATATAATGTTGAAGCACCTATGCCAAAGTATTCAGCGCCCAGGCCGCCGGTTCTGGTGTTAGTGTCATAACTCACAATACCGCCTTCGATGATCACCTTGGCAGTGGTCAGTGGAGGCAATGTATCTTCCTCGCCATTACTGGCAGCACGCACTATTTTTCGCTCTGTTAAAATATTCTGTAAACCTTCTCTTTCAACAGTAGTAAACCAATCCGTTTCGCCCAAAGTTTGCATTAAAATAGAAGTTGCACCTTGCGTCACTGCCGTAGAGAAAGAACTAGCGCCCGTAGTGGGTTTATATTGACCTGTCTGATCGCGAAACCCATAAACCGAGACTGGAATTTTACCAACTGGCTTAGGAAGTGATTTTAACTCTGTAAGAGTACTTGACGCTTCAATAACTTGAGCTTGTTCTTCGAAGGGAGGCGCCCACTGGGTTAACGAGGCACACCCACTTGCTAGTAGCGAAGCCGCCATGATTACTACTAATTTTTTCATTATTATTATCCAAATCGTGGGATTTCTACTATGGTGACTTCACCGGTTAATATGTTAGTAATTTCGACAACTAAACTGTCTGGATTTTCAGTAATCAATTCAACTTCAAAATCGCCGCTCACAAAAACTGAATTTTCATCAAAGATACTGGGAATAACGTTACCATTCGCATCAAAACTTTCTTCACCAAATGCCAAATCAGTGATTTCTCTTACGATGCGGTTTATATAAGCACGCTCAAGTGATTCTTGTAGCCTGTCAGCATAACTGCGCTCTACTGTTGGCGCTGTTTTAGTATTTTGGGCATTAGCTTTATTGAGTAAATAACTACCATTGAGTGGACTACCTCCAAAACTTGGATTGATAGGCGTATACACCAATTCTTGCGCCAAACTCGGCGCACAAAATGCTACCGTTGAGAGCATTAATATTACTTTTTTTATTGTCATATTCATTACCGTTACTCTGACTATTATTATTTTAAAGATCTCAGTTTAGAACTCGTCGTCTGCTAAATCTGGACTTGAAGATTGTTCTTGAGAACGTGCTACTGCGTCTACTAATAAGTAAACAGCTTGGCCTACTTTTTCGTCTAAAGGCAACAATCGACGACCCAGATAAGTTCGATACACTATTTTATTGTCAAATACCACATCTAAGCGGGTGCCCGCTTGCGGAACAATGATTTCGTTGACGACTACATTCCGGCCAAACGTGTTCGGTACTTCTTGCCAAAACCGGCTTAATTGAGTCGTGAAATCGTGGCCTTGTCTGCTAATCGTGTTATCAAGCACTAAACCGGAAATATCTATTTCAGCTTGAGTAGACTGCGCGTTGCAATTGGGTAAATATATTGCAAGCACCAGCGCAATGATTAGCACAACATTAGAGTAAGAAGATGTCATAACTGCAATAACACTCCTGTGTTTTACTGCCTGCAATTAGAGAAGGTATGTTATTAGACGTTTTAAAAACGTTAAAAGGCGCACACATTTGATGTACGCCTTTTAACAACCAGTATACCTACATTTGCGTTACAGTAGCAACGTTGTAGTCACCTGTTTGTGAAACTAATACTGAACCGCCAGTACCCGTAATTTCACCGACTACAAGGTTGTCATTACCAATTTGCTCAACACTGAAT
>JBARZY010000058.1:0-1817 GCA_049650345.1 Glaciecola sp.
TTGTCGCCTTGTTCGCAAGCGCTAATGCAAATGCAAGTATTCAAGATTCACTAGCAAACATTTGTAACATCGTTAAATCAAATGATAAAAGCGAACTACGCAAGAAAATGAAAACCGTTAGGAGTAACTTTAAGCTCCGCTTAAATGATTATTACGATGGGATCAGTTGCGACGGTAATAGTCTAATAAAGACCGCGTTGTTAAACGAAGCCGTTGATACAGGTAAGTTACTTGTGAAGAAGCTTCCTAAATCAAGGTTAGCAAGTCCCGACACTGATGGTGTAGTGATTACCACATGGATACAGTCAAATGGCTTAGACGGCTCACCTATTGCGTCAGCGATTAGTGAACGCTTATAGTATTACGGTTAGTAAAAAAAGGCGAACTTCAATGTTCGCCTTTTTTATTACTGCTCAAATACAAGTATCACTACCCTACTTTGAATAACTCTGCATCCATTGCCATTAAGTTTTCAGAACCGCTGTGGATGGCAGATACTAAAGATCTTGTGCGCGTTAACATACGGTCGAAGTAGAATTTCGCGGTATGAATTTTAGCTTCATAAAATGGTTTTTCAGTTGTGCCTGCGTCAAGTTTTTGCTGAGCAACAACTGCCATTTGCAGCCAAAAATAACCTACTGTTACATAGCCAGAAAACATCAAGTAATCAACTGATGCTGCGCCCAATTCATCTGGGTTTTTAGCCGCCGACACACCAATATCTTTGGTAATTTGTAGCCACTCATCAACGTGAGAATCAATTGCATTGGCCCACCCGTGAAACTGTGATTGACCACGTACTTCATTACAATATGTTTTCATTTCGTTGGCAAATATATTCAACAACTCACCATTTGAACCCATAATTTTACGCGCTAACAAATCAATCGCTTGAATACCTGTAGTACCTTCGTACATTGTACAAATACGCGTATCACGTGCAAGTTGTTCCATACCCCATTCAGCAATATAACCATGGCCACCATATACCTGCATACCATAGCTAGTAGCTTCTTGCGCAGTTTCAGTTAAAAATGCTTTTACAATAGGGGTAAGTAAAGCAAGTTTAGACTCGGCTAATTTTGCTTCTGATTCGTCTTTACTATATTCAGTCACATCAACTAATTTCATGCAGTAATTAGCAAGCGCTCTGTTTCCTTCAGCAAGCGCTTTTTGTGTTAATAACATGCGGCGGACGTCGGGATGGACAATAATTGGGTCGGCAGGCATGTCAGGGTTTTTAGCCCCAGTCATTGAACGAAATTGAACGCGGTCTTGCGCGTATGCCAGTGCGCCTTGAAAAGCGGCTTCAATTGCAGATAAACCTTCTACTCCCGTGCCGATTCGTGCAATGTTCATGAATGTAAACATGCAATTAAGACCACGGTTTGGTTGACCAATTAAATGTCCTGTTGCACCGTCGAAATTCATTACGCACGTTGCGCTGCCTTTTATACCCATTTTGTGCTCAATAGAGCCGCATTTCACCGTATTACGCTCGCCCGCTTCGCCATCGGCGTCAAGGTTATACTTTGGCACGATAAATAGCGAGATGCCTTTGGTTCCAGCAGGTGCATCAGGCAATCGCGCCAGTACAATGTGTACGATATTGTCAGACATATCATGCTCACCGGCTGAGATAAAGATTTTGGTGCCGGTAAGACTATAGGTACCGTCATCGTTTGGTTCCGCTTTGCACTTCAGCATACCTAAATCTGAACCACAGTGAGGTTCAGTTAAACACATTGTGCCGGTCCACGAACCCTCTATTAATTTATGCAGAAACAGCTCTTGTTGCTCTGGTGTGCCATGGCTTT
>JBARZY010000059.1:0-2356 GCA_049650345.1 Glaciecola sp.
GTCTCGCAAAGTCTGATGATGCTTGTGCATAATCCACATCTTCAATACTGGATCGTGCTTTCTCATTTGCCACTTCCGCATCTAACAAACTACTTTTAACCGATTGCGCACTGTTTAACCTTGCCCCAACAGATGAGTTTTCACGCGCCATTTGGCTATTGGCATTGTCTATTCCTACTAAGGTATCACTCACAATAGAAGAAAATTCTTGTTCGTTTAAGGTACTGTCGTTTAAGGCCAAAAACATATTGTTTAAGGTTTCTGCCAAATTACTTTTGCTGGGACGGTTTAAATTGATATCAAAACTGTCGCCTACGCTTCCTTGAGGTGTAAATTCAACACCGTTAAACGATATCGTATCGCCACTGGTAAACGGCAGTGTTTCAACCAATGCTGAAGTGCCCACGTTGGTAATTTGTATTTGCGACGCAGACACAATTTCAAACCTAAACTGGTTATTTGCTGAGTTTACTGGGTCAAAGTTGCTGTTATGAAAAACATCAAAGGTACCTTGATTCTTTATTTGATAATCATCAAACGTAACGCCCGATACGTTATCAACTGAAAAATTTAGTCGGTCACGTACGTTCTCAAACAGGGTTTTCCCAGATGTACTCGATTGAATGGTAACGCTATCTGATATTTGCACAGAATTGGTCCCATCGTCTCCCACAAAGGAAATACGATTACTATCTAGCGTTGGATTGAACTCAAATGCTTGGGATCCGGATTGATATCCTGCAAAAATATAGTCTCCACTTGCATTTTGCGTGTTCATCAAGTCAATCACTTGGTTTCGTAACTGTTCTATTTCGGCGCCAACAGCTTGTTTATCAGCCGCTGATAAAATACCGTTTCCCGACTGCACAGTAAGTACGCGAGCCCGATTAGCAACCTCATTAATTCCGCGTAAGGTGGTTTCTTGTAGTTCAAGCGCATTGGTCACTAGGTCGTTATTGCGGTTATATTGGGTAATTTTATCAAGCTCTTCACTTAGACGAATGACTTGAGATGCCCCCACAGGATCATCTGAAGGACGCAACAATTTTTTACCACTTGCCAATTGGGTTTGTATGTCAGACAGCGAGCCTTGGCTTGTATTAATGGCCCGCAAGTTTTGGTCATAAATTAAGTTAGTGGTAATTCGCATATACCCTTCGCCTTATCAATAATTGCCGTATTGCGCTAAAGCTAGCGCGCTACCTGTAAAATAGTGTCAAACATGTCTTGAGCTGTGGTCAAAATTCTTGCCGCTGCGGCATATGATTGTTGAAATTGTATTAAATTAGCGGCTTCTTCATCTAAGCTCACCCCGGCACTTGATTCAAACCATTCAGACGATTGCACCTGCATAACTTTGGCTGCTTCAAGATCTATCTTTGATCCCGAAGCTGCAGCTCCAATTTGCCCAACTATAGTGGCGTACGCTTCGTTAAAGGTGGCTTTATTGGCCTGGCCTGAATTACTTTGACGAACCAAGTCTTGTTGTTGTAAGGCCGCTAGTTCTAAAGCATTTCTATTATCATTTACGCCATTTACGTTATATTCTAAGGTAAATTCATCGCCTACTTCAGGCCGGCCTTGAAGCGAAAAGTCGTAGCCTGGGTAGTCGTTCAAAGCAGCAAATTCAGCCGGCCATGCTGGTGAGCCGTTGTCCTTTGCTTGTGCCAGCAGGTTATTGAGATCGCTGGCATTGGTTACGCTAGTAATCACTTGGCCACTGCTATCAAGCACATCATAAGCGTCAACAGCAGTAAACCGCACATTAACAGGTGCACCAAAGGTGGCAGACGGAGATTCGCCAACCCCCTGCAACCCTTGACTACCGGTAAATGCAGATGCGTTATTGTTAGCAAAGCTCAAATCAATTGTACTGTTAGTAATGGTGGTATTGACTAAACTGGCGTCACCTAAATTATCAAGGTTTTGGCTCACGCGTAAGGGTTTTGCAAAAGCAAGATCTTCTGCTCGCGTAGTAGCCATACTTAAATTTGCCGCCGCTAGACGCGTAGGTTGCACTAAAAATGCGTCGCCAATAGAATACGCACCACCATCATCAAATTGTAACTCAATACCACCGATGGTGGCATTGTATGTACCGCGCTCGGCAGTCACAGTTAAGGTTTGAGTAATGGGGTTATTGTCACTGTCTAATTCAGGCTGTCCGTCGGTTGTGACCGCAGCGACTTCTACCTCAAAGGTTGCTGGACTGCCGCTTGGCGAGCTCAGCACTGTCACTTTATAATCGTTACTGGTTAATTCGCTACTAGCACCTGGCGTGACGCGACCACTTATCCCTAAGGCAAGATCCGTGTTTTCAGGATAGTTAATTCCTCTAAATTCAGCAATACTGAAA
>JBARZY010000060.1:0-1627 GCA_049650345.1 Glaciecola sp.
ACCGCAATGTTCAAAAACCGTGGTAAAAAGCACATTTACTTCATGGCAGACCCCCGCTTAGGCAAAAGTATGCAGGTAGTTGGCCTTACAATGAAGCAAATTGGCCCCGAGTTTGAATACGTAGGACGTCGCGTTCCTTACTACATTGATTTTGAAGATTTCTTGGTTAATCTAAAGCCGTCTTTCAAGTGTATGCTAGACGAATTTGTTAAAACGATTAAATAGAAATTACATGCATTATTCAGTAAAGTAATCGAACATTGGTGCTAATAACCTGATTTTGTTAGCCGATAAACAAATATCACAAAAGGATTGTACTTATGTTCGATTATAACAATGCATTTTCACGTAATATTGGTTGGATAACTACCGCTGAGCGGGAAATTATTAAAAGTACAAAAATCGCGATTGCAGGCCTTGGCGGTGCGGGCGGAGAGCATGCGTTAACCCTTGCTCGAATGGGGTTTCAGAATTTTCACTTGTCAGACTTTGACGAATTTGAAGTTCATAACTTTAATCGTCAAGCGGGTGCGTTTCTATCAACCCTCGACAAGCCAAAATGCAGTGTAATGGCTGACATGATCCGTGACATCAATCCTGATGCGCAAGTGACTGAGTTCACCGATGGCATTAACGAATCAAATGTTGATGCATTTTTTGATGGTGTGACTATTTATGTGGATGGCATTGATTTTTTTGCCCTTGAAGCACGTAAATTGGTGTACCAAAAAGCCTTAGACAAAGGCATTCCCAATTTATTAGCAGCGCCTATAGGAATGGGAGTTGCACTTGCTATTTTCACAAAAGACTCTATGAGCTTTGACGACTATTACCAGTTTAGCACCAGCAAAACTGATGAAGATAGTTTTATCAAACTGTTAATAGGTTTAGCGCCAGCATTGTTGCACAATAAATACTTGGTTGATCCAAGTGCTGCTAATTTCAAAGAACAGCGCGGTCCCTCTACGCCCATGGCAATAAAGTTATGCAGCGGATTATTGGTAAGCAATGTAGTGAAGTTGGTATTAGGTCGTGGCGAAGTAGTTGTGGCGCCTCGCGTAAGTCAATTCGATGCCTATAGAAACAAGTTTGTGACGCCCAAACTACGGTGGGGCAATAAAGGGCCATTACAACGTATTAAGTTTATGATAGCTAAGAAGACGGTTAGCTAAAGGTATAAGGGCACATGCCAAAGCAGAGACGAGGCTAGTCTTCAGCTACTAGCAACTCTGCCACCGTTAATCTTGTTGAACGAGAGTTCACCGCGGGTGTGCGCCCTATTCTTCCCATAAACACCGACCGTTCAACAACATCGTCACCGGCTAGTTGCTTAAAGGTGGCGTTAATTTTTTTGGCGCGTTTCAGTGCGCGTTTACTGCTTGTGAAAGACAAGTTAGCACGTAAATATTCTGCAAATAACACAGGGGTATACTGCGGTTGAAAGCCAAGTCCCAGCTTATTTGCCATTAACCAAAATCTAACCATTGCTCTTCCCGAATCAATAGTGTCTTGCTGGTTAGTGGGTGTCTTATCACATGTGAGCACAAACACAGCAGTTGATTTTACCACCGCCACATAATCCATTAAATACCTGGGCAATATAAGGCCAAATAAGTATTTTTCGATA
>JBARZY010000061.1:0-5302 GCA_049650345.1 Glaciecola sp.
TGCTAACACGCTTTTTTTTCCTTACGCCCATTTGCGTTAAGTAATTATTAGCTTGAGTACTTACAATCTGGTGATGCTCGCGTAGTTTAGCGTACATCAATTCGGGTAAAGTCTGTCCAGAGAAAGACCGACTGATCATATTCCAAAATAATTCAGCAAACATATTAAGGGGCATATTGCTGCCCATATATGCCGGCAAGCGCTCAACAAAGCGCGGCTCTTGAAACACATCAAATAAGCATAAATACAAGGCTAATGGATTATCTTGAGGTAGGGGTGTGCTTAACAAGGTATCTATCAGCGCCTCTTTTTCTTCCGTTGTGAGCTGACTCACCAATTGCTTAAACAAGCCAAAGTACTGTTTATCCGCCTCTTGAACGGTACTTTCAGTAAATAGAATCTGAATTATCTGGAATATCTGATTGCGAACTTCTGTTGTCATATTAAATTACCGGGCTTGTTTATAATAGATATGTAAATTTGCGCGCTTAAGCTATAGCGATTAGCCTGTGTGCTTAATTAGAGTATTTCATTCGTGTATTAGCAAATGACCTAAGCAAACTAAATAAGCAAACCACATACCAATTTACATAGCCCACTGATGTCTTCAAATATACAGTCACTCGTTGCGAGTCACACCTGATTGCGGTACGGTAGAAAAAATAACCAAAAAAATAAGACAGAGCTCAATATGAACATTACATACAAAGCCGCATTCCTCGCAGCTGTTATTTCGGTACCATTACTTGCTCCTTTTAATCAAGCGCAAGCAAAATCTGATGCTAACTGGTACCGACAGACTGCTATTTCGCCTAATGGCGAAACTATATTATTTGCTGCCAAAGGCGATATTTATTCAGTGTCGGTGAACGGCGGCGATGCTACGCCTGTTGTGTCTGATAAAGGATGGGACGGATATCCAGTTTGGTCAAACGATGGTAAAAGCATCGCCTTTGCAAGCGACCGAAACGGCAGTTTAGATGTGTATGTTATGCCACTAGATAACCCCGTACCCACACGGCTTACGTATCACAGTGCCAATGACTACCCTACCGATTTTACGAATAACAATAACACCGTTATTTTTAGCTCGGGTCGCGTGCCCTCTAGTCAATCGTCGGGCTTTCCGACTACGGCTATAAACCAGCTTTATGCCATTTCGATTGATGGCGGTACGCCCACTCAAATGTTAACAACCGCTGCAATGGACGCAAAGTTTTCTCCCAATGGAAAAATGCTCACCTACATGGATAATAAATCGTATGAGAACATGTTCAGAAAGCATGATGTTTCATCGTTTTCACGCGATATTTGGACCTATGATATTAAGCGTAACAAACACACCAAATTGACCACTTTTGAGGGAGGCGACAGCTCGCCAGTATGGTCTGCCAAGGGCGATGAGATTTTTTTCTTAAGTGAAAAACACACCAACAATTTTAACGTGTGGAAAATGACCAGCAAAGGTGAAGCACTAGAGCAAGTGTCTAACTTTGCAACCCATCCTGTGCGTAGCTTAAGCATGAGTGATAGCGGCCAAATGGCCTATAGCTGGCACGGCAATATATACACGCAAACCGCAAATAGCGCGCCCAAGCGACTTGATATTAACTTAATTGCAGCAAAAGTGAATTTAGACGAACAAAGCGAAGGTATTGCTGGCAAAGCAGAACGTTTTGAGGTGTCGCCAAATGGCAAAGAAACCGCCTTTATAGCGCGCGGTGAATTATTTGTGTCATCTGTTGAGTACGGCACTACAGTCCGTTTAAGCGATACCGCCGAGCAAGAACGCTCAATAAGTTGGTTCCCTGATAACCGCAGCATTGCGTATTCTGCAGAAAGAGACGGCGTGTGGGGCATTTACAAGGTATCTATTGCCGATGAAGACGAACTCTACTTTTTTGCCGCAACTAAATTTACAACAGAAACACTGTTAAAAAGCGATGTTGATATGTTTCAGGCCATTGTCTCTCCCGATGGCAAAAAAATTGCGTATTTGTATCAACGCGACGAAATTCGTGTGTTTGATTTAGAAAAACAAAAAAGCACCACCGTATTTGCCGCTAAATATAATTACAGCTATTCAGACGGCGATATTAGTTTTGACTGGTCACCCGACAGCCAATATATAGTGGCTTCTTATGTGCCTCGGGGCTTTTTGTTTATGCCTGAAATTGGTATTGCACCGGCCGATGGTAGCGAAGCCCCCGTTGATGTGACCTTATCAGGATATGGTGAATTTGCGCCTGACTGGATCAGTAACGACATGATTGTGTTTGGTTCTGACAGATACGGTGAGCGGGCTCACGGTAGCTGGGGCGGTGAAATGGACGTGATGGCACTGTTTTTAACCCAGCAAGCATTTGACGACTACAATATGTCAAAAGAAGAAAAAGCACTGCTCGCCGAGGCCGAAAAAGCCAAAGAAGAAAAGAAAGATGATGACAGTGAAGAGAAAGGCGATGACGAAGAGCAAAGCGTAGAATTAGTCGAAATTGACTGGAACAATTTAGACGAACGCACCGTTAGACTAACCAAGCACTCGTCTGACCTAAGCAGCTTTGGTGTTACCCCCAATATGGAGAAGCTATATTACCTAGCGCAGTTTGAAAAAGGCTATGACTTGTGGGTAGAAGACTTTACCGAACAAAGCACAAAACTTGCACTGAAACTCAATGCATCAAACGCCTCTTTTAAAATAAGTGACGATGGCGAAACGGCAATTTTGTTAGCCGATGGCCAACTTGCTAAGCTAACCCTAGGTGACAGTGTTAAGCGAGATGGCATAGCGGTAAGTGGTGCCGTAGCTGTCAAGACAGACGCTGAGCGCGAATATTTGTTCAAACATATTTGGCGACAAACCAAAGACAAATTCTACAACCCAAACATGCATGGCATTGATTGGGATGCGATGTACGCAGACTACTTGCCCAAAGTAAAAGGCGTGAATAATAACCGTGATTTTGCGACCCTAGGCAGTGAACTACTGGGCGAGCTAAACGCATCACACACTGGCACTTACTATCGCGGCCCTGTACCTAGCGAGTCTAATACAGCTGCGTTGGGCTTGCTCTTTGCAAGCGAGCCTGGCAAAAAAGGCTTAACAGTAGAAGAAGTTTTGCCCTTTAGCCCGCTATTAAAACACCAAGACAGCGTAAAAGTAGGCTCGGTGCTAAGTGCAATTGATGGAAAGTCGGTAAGCGCAACGCAAAATATTCATCAGCAATTAAATGGTAAAGCCGGCAAGCGCACAAGGTTAAGTTTCATAAATGGGCGTAAAACGGTTGATGTTGTGATACGTCCTCAAGGCTTTCGCGATGACTTAAACGCGCTGTATAAGCGCTGGGTAGACAGCCGCCGCGCATACGTTGATAAATTGTCTAATGGTCGATTGGCCTATGTGCATGTTCCGCAAATGAATGACGCGGCCTATCGCGATGTGCATAAAGAGCTATTTGGCAGAGGGTACGACAAAGAAGGCGTTGTGGTGGATACACGCTTTAACCGTGGTGGCTGGTTAACCGACGACTTAGTCACCTTATTAAGTGGTAAGCATTACAGTTGGCTTTCTGCTCGGGGCGAAAAGTTTAAAGGTAATTCAATGGCTCGCTGGACCAAACCGTCAATATTGGTAGTAAACGAAGGAAACTACTCTGACGGCTATTGCTTCCCGAATGGATACCGAACCAATAATATTGGAAAAATTGTAGGCATGCCTGTGCCGGGTACGTGCACAGCAGTTTGGTGGGAAGGCTTGCAAACCGGCGACTTAACCTTTGGTATCCCTCAACTGGGCGTGCTAAATAGCGATGGCACGTTTATGGAAAATGACCAACTTGAACCTGATATTACCGTTGAAAATACAAAAGCGGCTACCGCTAAGGGTGAAGATCCGCAGTTGAAGCGTGCTGTGGAAGAGCTGTTGAAATAATAAAACGTAAGCACCTATTGAGATAACCTATACCTCAATAGGTGCTAATCGTTGCCAATATACACAATTTTCGGCTTGTTAAAAGCAAAGCGTACCATCAGTAATTTACAAAAATTATACAAACGGGATGGAAGTCTTTACGCGAAGCTGCTGGTGATACCACCAAAGGATGCAGATAACGGTCAATAAAAAGACAGATAAACCCACAGAAGTGAATAGAACTATCTGCCTTTGCATACGAATATTAAGTTACTTTGTCCACTTCTTTGCCTTGAGCACTAGCAAGCTACATATCATAAATATAGCAAATACTGATGAAGTAGGTGCAGGTACATTAGACACAAGTGATAAGGCAATACCATCAATTCCCAGGTAAGCCTCTGTGCCAACATCTAGACGAAAATCTAATGTATGGGTGAGTGCTGTTGCGACAAAATTATATGTCTCTTGGTACCACATTCCATCTGCTGTAATGGTGGAACCAGCAAAAACAGTAGCCCCATCCAAATCGAATAAAATTTCTGCAGCTGCAGAATATGCTCCTGAACAGCAAGCCGTGTTGGTGTTATACCAGCTAATACTATACGTTTGACCAATCGTGAAACCGGAAACATCTTGACCAAAACTTTCAAAGACATTTGAATTCCTGGCTAATCCTACCCACGTGCCGCCATCGGGTGAGTCTCCGGGGTTTACATCTATTCCAAAGGGCTGAGAAGTAGCGCTTAAGGTGTCTGGTGAAAATGAATTAATTGTCCAGCCAGATGGCGTAGTTCCAATGCCTACATTACCAGTTAATGAGCCATTACTAATTAATGCTGAATTTGCTATGTTGGCAAAGCTTAAACAAATTAGTGCGATAATGTATATCGCTGTAGCTTTTGATAATTTCATGATTTCTTCCTTGCGCTTAAGTAGCGTGTGATACCTAACATTTATACGGTTGATTGCTTTTCATACAGGGCATAATTTAAGCCAACTTTTTTCTCTAATGTAATCATAATGATACACATCTAAATCAAATTAACGCCAATTAGCTGAAAAAATTTAGACACTTTTACGTCAAAATTTGAACAAATATACACAACATTAAACTCACATTACACATCATCCAACCTTAAAATAGTATTGGTATGATAAACAATACTTACTGATTGGTAATTAAACAACACCATCCATTCTCAACAAGTAAATTTACAATCAACAAAATTGGTAAGAAAAGGTTGTTTCAACACCCATTCAGCGAACACTTTTTATACATCAAACAACTAGCAAATCTGCAGTATTAACTGTCTTTTTAAAATGCATATAGACTAAATTAAATACAATTTATTAATAGTCCGAATATAAACAGCATGCCACTCTACCCCT
>JBARZY010000062.1:0-1565 GCA_049650345.1 Glaciecola sp.
CTTTCAAAGCTTGCAAGTAATGTCATATTTTAAATATCTCTAAGTATTTTTTAATCATTGCTTGACCCTCTGGTGATTCAAAGCCGTATTCTAAAAAGTGCGGTGTCGCATTAGGATTCCATGCTGGCCCTTTCTTATTTGCTGGCGGTCTTGGATTCCATTTGTATTTACCGTCATTTAGTATTGATGCGTACAAAGTATTATAGCTTAATGAGCCTATTACCCGACCTGCATTTTTAACAACGTCAAACCGCTGGCTATTATGCAAAGTACCATACTCAAGTGGCGCTTTTTCTTTTGACAATATGCCAGCACTTGAGCCAACAGCATTAACAAACTGCATAGCCTTTTTATCGCTAACGTCACTAACAAAGCTTTTCATTCTAGCTTTTATTTTATTAGCTCCGACGACTGGCATTAGGTTACAATCTCAAGCACTGAGCTATGGTATCGGTTCAATGGTATTTCACCACCGCAAAGCACACCATTAACACTTTTTACTTTTATGGTGGTAACAAAGTTCACGTGTTTTATTGTGTCGCCTTCCTTTATTTCAACGCCATTTTTGTCAATCATGTAATCACCTTCAAGTCATCAACATCACCAAGTTCTGAGCAGTCTTGCAAAGCCACAATTCGAATTGACTCTGCTTTTTCTGCGTCGCTTGGTTTAGCTATTAAACTTTGATCGCCCAATGCTATAAAGTCACCTAGTCTCGGATTCTCGCTAAGCACCTCAAGCCAAAACGTTGACTGCGGCGTAAAATTAACGCCTGTTGTGTCAGTATATTGACGACTACCGCCTTGCTCATAGCATGCTTTAGTGGTCACAACATCATAAGTCGTGGTCTTTTCATTACCAAAACCTGTAACACGATTAAACCATATAGTAACGGTTTTATTTGATGCTTCACGCGTTTCTATGCTCATGCTTCACCATGCTTAGCAATCCAGTCACGACTCAACAAGCCTGTTTCTTTATGCTCAAGATTGCCGTTTCCGTTAGTGAAAAACTCACCTTTAGGCAAGTATCTCCGCTCAAACTTGTCATGCCACTCTCCATTGAATCTCTTATTCACCTTTCCATTAGCAAATGTTAATGGTGCGCATGCGCTGCACAGCTTCATACCAATGAACTCAGCCGGAGTTACGTTCTTACTATACCTGCTATGGTAAGCACCTAGAGCTGTGTTTTCAGCGCACCCGCATTTGTCACACTGGAATATGCTCATTGCGGGTTGTCCGCAGGGTAAATAGTGCCAGCAGTACCGATAACAAAGTAAGAGTCATCAACAGGTAAACAGAAATTAGTATCCGATTTATAAGCAGATTCTAGCAATGCGTTATCATACTCGCCCGAATCGCCGTACTTGTTTTGCTTGAAGTTGCGACTTGCACCGTTTGGCGCTTTACGGCTCGTTACTTGTCCTTCACCGCTAACTGATTGCAATGTACCAGCTATGTAACTGTTTGCTATATCATCGGCAAGAGCGCTATCGTATGAGCTTGTAAGGCATGTGTAAATAGTTGCAAATGCGTCAATCTTGGCCTGAATAACAATATCGT
>JBARZY010000063.1:0-38348 GCA_049650345.1 Glaciecola sp.
GTTAGATGAAATCTACACCAGTGGCGAGCAAGACGCCGATGAGGCAATGCTTGGCCCGATATACAATGACGACGGCATAACTGCTGCATTGTGGGCGCCCACTGCTCAAAATGTAGCGTTGAAGGTATATGGAAGCGATAAACGTTTGCTTAATACTCATGCAATGACCCGCGATGATACCACGGGTATTTGGTCATACACAGGTTTAGACGAACTTGATCGCCAGTTATATCAGTATGAAGTGACGGTATATTCACCGGTTAACGATGCGCTTGAAGTGCTCGATGTTACTGACCCATATTCGGTGAACTTAACTACTAATGGCCGCTTTTCACAGTTCGTTAATTTGTTAGATGATGATCTCAAACCTGATGGTTGGGATACACATGCTATTCCTACCGTAGAAAACTTTGAAGACATTGTAATTTACGAAGGGCACATTAGAGAGTTTAGTGTACGCGATGCATCAACAAGCGAAGCTGCACGTGGTAAATACATGGCATTTGCAGAGCCTGATTCATTGCCCATGCAGCATTTAGCGACATTGGCTGAGGCGGGTTTAACCCATTTTCATGTGTTACCTGCTAACGATATTGCCACCGTTAATGAAGATGAAGCCCGCACTATAGGTTGGAATAGTACTATTGGTGAGTTTTGTGCACTCATTCCAGCAGCTGAGGTTTGTGTAGATAATACTGCGCGCGATATTACCATTGCTGAAAAATATGCTTCGTTTGACACAGCATTAGAGCAAGGCGCTGCACAAGCGTTTACGCAGCAGATTAGAAGTGTTGACCAATTTAACTGGGGTTACGACCCTAAACACTTCAACGTACCAGACGGAAGTTATGCATCAAACCCTGAAGGGATTGCGCGTATTATTGAAAAGCGCGCTATGATCCAAGGTTTACACGAAGCCGGTCTGCGTGTTGCACTAGACGTGGTTTACAATCATACGAATGCCTCGGGATTATTCCAAAATTCAGTATTTGATAAAGTGGTACCGGGTTATTACCACCGCTATACCATCGAAAATGGTGACATTGTGCGCCAAACGTGTTGTGAAGATACCGAGCCTCGTAATCGTATGATGGAGAAGCTTATGGAAGATTCATTATTAATATGGGCACAACACTACAAATACGATTCTTTCCGTTTTGATATTATGAGTCAAGCGTCAAAGCAAACGATGCTAGATTTGTTTGAGTCGGTGAAAGCAATTGACCCTGACACCTATTTTTATGGAGAAGGTTGGGGCAAAGATACCAGCGCTTATGGTGGATTTGAAATTGCTGATCAACGCAATATGGCAGGTTCTGAAATAGGCACATTTAATGACGTACTGCGCGAGGCGATCCGCTTTGATAATACCGACACCAACAACGACGTTGATGTGATGGATAAAGTGCAAAGCCATATATTTTCAAAAACACCAAATGAAGAGGCAGAGCGCACGCAAGATATAATCAAAGTGAGCTTGGCCGGTAATATTGAAGACTTTGTGTTTGAAACTCGCAGTGATGTAGCCAGTGAAGCATCCAACTTTGGCGCATACGCAAAAGATCCAGCAGATACCATCAACTATTTGTCTAAACACGACGGCAACACTCTGTGGGATAGACTGCAGTATTTGCTGCCTGCTGATTTGAGTATAGAAGAGCGGGTTAGAGCCCAAAATATAACAGTGGGTATTCCATTGATGTCGCAAGGTATTCCGTTTTTACAAATAGGCGGTGATTTCTTGCGCTCTAAATCGATGGATCGCAACACCTACGACGCCGGCGACTGGTTTACCTATGTTGACTTTACCATGCAAGACAACAATTGGAACAAAGGCTTACCACCGGCCGAAGATAATGAGTTCCGTTGGGACACTATTGGTCAGTTTGTAAACGATACGCGTCGTCAAGCTAGTGGCCAAGATATTCAATATGCCAGCGAAGTTTTTCAAGAGCTATTGAGTATCAGAACATCAAGTCCCTTGTTTAGATTAACCAGCGCAGAAGATATTAAACAGCGCGTAGGTTTTCATAACATTGGTAGTACTCAGCAACATGGGCTTATTGCCATGAGCATTGATGATGGCATAAACGAGGGTGATGACGCTGCGCTGGTTGATATTGACAGTGCCAATGATGCCATCATGGTTGTGATTAACTCAGGTTATACTGAAAAAAGCATAGAAGTGCCTACCGCTGCCGGTTTTGCGTTACATGAAACCCTAGCCAGTTCAGTTGATTCTGTGGTGCGTGGTGCCTCGTTTGCTGATACCAGCGCTGATGGCGAAGTAAAAGGCACGTTTACCGTACCTGCATTATCGATTGCGGTATTTGTGAAGCCTCAAGGTATGACGCAAGGTTATGGTTTAAGTGCATTGGCAACAGCCGGAGCACCTGATATTGCCCCTTACGGTTCAAATACTATATACGTACGTGGCGGCATGAACGGTTGGAACGCGACTGATCCAATGAGCTATGAAGGCAGTGGCGTATACGAGGTTGTATTCGAGCTAAGTGCCGGTGAAGAAGTGCAATTTAAAGTAGCAGATGGTAACTATGATATTGTTAACTACGGTTCTAACGATGGCGCATTAGTTGAAGGCGAAGCCACGACATTAGTGTATAACGCAGGTAATTTAGCCTTTACGCCAGACACCGACGGTTATTATGCCTTTACATTAAACGCGCTAGACAGTGATAACCCAATATTAACCGTAGCCAATGATGCCACCTTTGATTTCCCTATTTATGTACGCGGCGGAATGAATGGTTGGAATGCAACAGATGAGCTTGAGTATATTGGTTTAGACACGTATTCAGTTGCGTTTGATTTGGCTGCTGAAGAAGTGCAGTTTAAAGTTGCTGACTTTAACTACGATGCCATTAACGGAGGTACAGTTGAGGGCGCTGACCCGTTAACAGTAGGGAACAACTTTGCGCTTAGTCAAGGTGGCGGTAATATTGTATTTACTCCACCAGCAGCAAGCACTTATCACTTTGTTGTAGACGCTGCAGACACAGAAGCTTTAGTGTTACGTGTGTTTGAAACAGAGTTTGTTAATGAAGCGATATTTGTGCGCGGTAGCATGAATGGCTGGAATGCGACTGATCCGTTAATTTATAATGACGACGGGAGCTATTCTGCTGACATTACTCTGGCTGACGGCGATGTAAACTTTAAAGTCGCGAACGGTGATTACACGAGTGTGAATTTAGGCGCAGCAAGTGAAGAAGATGCGCAAGTGAGCTTAGGCAAAGCGAAGCAGCTTACGCAAGATGCAAACAGCGTAAACTTAATGCTAAAAGATGTGGCGGCGGGTACCTATGAATTTACGGTATCTGGGCCTGACTGGGGTAAACCTAGAATAACGGTAACACCAATAGAGTAAGCGTTATTACAAATAGAAAGCCGTAATCAAGGTGATTACGGCTTTTTTATGTTTGGTATTTTTACTTTCCTTTTTCAGCAAACTCCCCCCTAAAAAAGCAGCTTTTTAGATATTGGCCTATATTTATTAAGTAACTTATGTTTACTCTACTTTAGTCGATAGTGAATTATGCAACTATAGTCTATTTTAGGTGACAACTTTAGCGTTGCTCACTTGTATGTTTTAGTTAATTTTAAAGTAATCTCAATGGACACCCGCTCCTGGGCATATTTATGGATATTTCTTTGGTAAATTTGTAATATGTTTAATTTTGGTGATTCAGCTTCAAAACAAGCCCTCAAACAGTCAATCATGGCCGTTGTCAGTATTAATGAAAAAAACAATATCACTTTTTATAATGAAGCCGCTGAAAAACTATGGGGATATCACCCTGAGGAAGTTTTGGGTCAGAACATAAGAAAATTAGTCCCAGAAGAACATAAGCTAAATCACGATAATTATGTTGACGGGCATCGCGCTACGGGAAAAGACAAAATTGTCGGCAGTTCTCGCGAAGTTGAGCTTCAACGTAAAGATGGGGCAAGGCTTTGGGTACAACTTTCATTGTCACAAGTAATGGTCGATGGCAAAAAGCATTATACTGCTTTTGTTCGTGACGTAACGAGTGAAAGAGAAGCCCGCGAAACTGTAGAACAAATATTACAGCAAGCCCTAGACGCAGTGGTGTCTATTGATGAAAACAACAATATTACCTTCTACAATGGAGCCGCTGAAAAATTGTGGGGCTATCGTTACGATGAAGTGATTGGCAAGAACGTAAAAATGCTTGTGCCGCAAGTGTTACAGGCAGAACATGACAACTTGGTGAATGCTAATCGACGAACAGGTCAAGATAAAATAGTCGGCACAAGCCGAGAAGTCAAAATTGAACGCAAAGATGGCGCCTCGATTTGGGGCAGGCTATCATTATCCAAAGTAAAACTTCAAGATCGCACCATCTATACCGCTTTTATCCGTGATGTAACGCTAGAAGTTGAACAGCGCGAAATGCAGCGGATGCTATCGCTAGTCGCCAATGAGACTGACAATGCCGTTATTATTAGTGATGCAAAGGGCTTGATTCAATATGTAAACAGTGGTTTTGAACGCTTGACTGGCTATTCATTAGAGGAAGTTAAGGGTAGAAAGCCTGGAAGTTTTTTACAAGGTCCGGAAACAGATCCAGATTCCATTGCAAAGATTCGCCATCATCTGCATGAGAGAACGCCATTTTATGATGAAATTCTTAATTATCGAAAAGACGGCAGCCTATATTGGACGTCACTCTCTATTAATCCGGTGATTAAAGAAGGTGTACTACTCAATTATATTGCCGTGCAAGCGGATATCACCACTGTGAAACAGATGGCGTTAGATTTTACCAATCGACTTAACGCCATAGGTGAAGCGTTATGTATGATGGAGCTAGAACCAAATGGCACCGTGATAGAGGTAAATGACCTTCTACGCAACATATTAAAACCCACCTATACGGTTGAGAGTTTCAGCCAAGAAGTATTTAAGCATTTATCTTCTGTAGAAAAAGATAAGCTTGCCAGCAACGGTTTTGTGGCAAAATTGATTGAGATAGGTCACGGTGACCAACTTAAAGCCTTTGATGCCCGCTTATGCGTATTGCGAAGCTTTTCGGGCGATATTAGTCGCTATGTGTTCTTTGCCACCGATGTTAGCGAACGCAAAAAGGCAGTTAATCAAACGCAAAGCTCAATGAATGGCTTAGTAAATACTAGCCAAACCATTAGTCAAATTGTCGCCACGATAAATGGCATATCAGAACAAACCAACTTACTAGCGTTAAATGCAGCAATAGAAGCCGCACGTGCAGGAGATGTTGGAAGAGGCTTTGCTGTTGTTGCTGATGAAGTAAGAACACTCGCTGGCAATTCAAAAGATTCATCTAACGAAATAAATACCTTGGTGAAAGAAACCGTCTCGCAAATTGAGGCACTAGCTGACATGATTAAACGCATCGACAATTAAGCCGCTTGGATTCGGTTTCCTGGAGGGATTACAGGTGCTTCAATTACATAAAGCAGTTACAAACCATGTTTACACTGGTTTGTAACAGATGTTTTTTGCCTCTGCGCAACAGGTTCTTTAATTAACTTCAATTTATCTTCACAGTAAGTAATAATGATTAAACGCTAATAAGTTTCAATAATAGACTATGCTTCACTGTACACTTTCCAGCCATGAGGTATTTATGCATTACTACTTTTACTATGAAAGACCCCAGCGAAAATCGGCAATGGTGGTTGCATTAAATATTGTTGTGTTGTTGTTGATGCATCAGGCACTTCATCATTATTTACCTCAGGGTGGTCAACAGTCTTCCGTTGAACAAATACTGTCTATTTCAAACTATGCGGTTGTAATTATAACTATCGTCTTAATAGCTTTATTTATTTACTTATACGTAAAAAATAAGTCCATCATCGTTTCGGTTACGGCAAAACATATGCGCATTGTTGACCCTACATTTGGTGATTTTGATATCACCCTGAACACATCTGATATTAAGGAATTTAAACAAGTGTATTCAGCTGGAAATGGTCATTCACATACTTACATTGTGCTTAATAACGGGGAGATAATTTCGTTGGTATTTAACAATTATCACTTAGACCGGCAGCAATATTTCGATGCTTTGACTAAAGCCAATCCAAAAATATTGGTGCCTTCTAGCCCGCATAGATATACCAGTGAGCGTCCTTTGTGGGCACAATCATTTTTAGACAAGGTTAGTAAACTGTTTAAAAACGGGTCCAAGTAACAAATCCGAAGCCCATATTAGCGAGCACCACCAACAACCCTATCCGCATATTTATGCAATGGCGCAAGAAATTACAGTATCAGTCAAGCTCAAAGGCTAAAAGCATGTGGGTGAAACGTGAACACTGCCGACTAAAAATAACCTTAAGGAGCCGTTTTAATGGTAGAGTTTATACATGACTTGTGGTCTTTTTTAAAAATCCGCAAAAAACTCTGGTTGTTACTCATTGTGGTAGTATTGGCCTTATTAGGCGCGATTGTTGTGGCCACACAACAATCATCGCTTGCGACGTTTATTTATACCCTGTTTTAAACGCGCATCGTTTGTATGTAACACAAGGACATAATATTGCTTCCCATTGAACAGGTTAGCGAGCAAGTATGCGCTAGTATCGTTGAGCAAGATTGTATTTTAGTGGCGCCGCCTGGTGCCGGTAAGTCAACTTTTTTACCCCTGCAGCTATTGGCATTACCTGAATTTGCCAACAAACGCATTATTATGTTGCAGCCAAGGCAAGTGGCTGCGCGTAATGTTGCGCGTTATTTGGCGCAACAACTAAAAGAGCCATTGGGGCAAACCGTGGGGTATCAAATTCGTGGTGAGTCGATTTATGGCCCGCAAACTCGTTTATTGATAATGACCGAAGGCTTGCTTAGCGCGAGGATGCAAAGTGATCCCGAGCTTACCAACGTTGCCCTAATTATTTTTGATGAGTTTCATGAGCGAAGTGTGCATGCCGATATTGCCTGTGGGTTGGCGCTAGAAATACAACAAGGTCTGCGCGAAGATTTACGCATATTAGTTATGTCGGCGACCCTGTCTGTTGAAGGGGTGAGCAAATTAATGCCCCATGCTAAACACGTATCATGCGAAGGCAGAAGCTATCCCATTGACTATCATTACAGGCCAATCACCCGTGTTCAACACGGCAGCGACTTTCAGAAGACACAGCAATTTCGGCAACACATATGTACGGTAGTGCAAGAAGCATGGACAAACAATAACGGGAACATATTGGTATTTTTAGCTGGCAGTGCTGACATAAGCGCACTCAGTCATTTGCTAGAACAGCTCGCTTTGCCTAATACTATTATTGCCCCGTTAATTGGTCACTTAAGTGCAAAACAACAACAGCAAGCCATTGCCACTCCGCCCGTTAATTATCGAAAAATTGTGCTTGCCACTAACATTGCCGAAACAAGCTTAACCATAGATGGCGTTAACATTGTTGTAGATTCAGGTAGAGAGAAAGTACAAAAGTACCAACTAGCGCGAAAGTCTAATATGGTAATTGAACAACATATTTCACAAGCGTCTAGCATACAGCGTGCAGGGCGAGCAGGTAGATTGCGAGCAGGCGTATGTTACAGAGTGTGGGAAAAAAGCCAGCAAGACCGCATGATAAAGCAACCAGAAGTGGCGCTTACACAAGTTGATATAAGCCGTGAATTACTACTATTGCTTGATTGGGGCACAAGTTTCTCGCAGTTACCCTTAATAGACCCGCCCAGCAATGCTCAAATAAATGCAGCGTATTCGTTACTGGTGAGCCTAGAAATGGTAAGTGAAGCGCATAAAATTACGGCTTTGGGTAAAGCGGCAGTGGTTTATGCATGTCACCCGCGTTTAGCCAAGTTACTGGTACTAGCACAAACGCGCTATCGACAACATGCATACATGGTTGCCGTACTTGTGGCTATATTAGAAGGAAAGTCGCTGCATAAAGAAGCGGGCAGTATTGATATTGACGAGCAAATTCGGTATCTACTTGCGCACAAACAACATCCGCTGCATCAAGATATCTCAAGATGGTGCAAACAATTAAATGTGCGCTCGCGAACACTTTGCATAGACGACTTACCCCAATTGTTATTGCTAAGCCATAATGACCTTATTGCGAAACGTCGCGACAACGGCAGTTTTACTTTAGCCAATGGCACAGGGGCTAAGTTTCATGATATAGCGCAGGCACATTATGGGCATCATGAATGGCTGTTTTGTTTACAGGCGTCGGTGTTGGCCCACCAATCTGAAAATGCCACTATTCGTTTGTTTGCGCCATTACCCCAGAGTAATGTACAGCAACTGTGTACTCAATTAAGTCAACAGCATCAAACCATGTTTTGGGATAAAAGCGCGGCTAAAGTCGCCTGTAAGGAATACACAAGTGTGGGCGCCATTGTTATTGAACAACGTGTTGTTGATGCCCCTATTGACCAAGAAAGCATTGCGTTATTAGTTGAACAAGCGCAATCTCTTGTGCCTAATATATTACCCGAAGCAGCACAATCATACTTGCAACGACTTACGCTGGCATCGCATCAACTTAGTCACTTAAATTTGCCCGTACTACATTACAAGCAATTTTTTGATAATTGGCAGCAATGGTTATTGCCATTTATACAAGACAAACTCAGTATAAAAGCCTTACAACAATTAGATTGGTTGGCAATTATTAAATCGAGACTTGATTACCAACAGCAGTTGAGCGTTGATACACATTTTCCCACACATTTTGTAGCGCCTACGGGTAACAAACATAAGTTTATCTATGCAAATAAGTCCATTAGCTTAGCAATAAGATTACAAGAATTGTACGGCATTAAACAAAACATCAGTGTAGGCAATATACCGGTGACCTTGTCGTTGTTGTCTCCCGCCCACCGAGAAATACAAAAGACCAGCGATTTGGTAGGCTTTTGGCAAGGCAGTTATGTTGAAGTACAAAAAGAGATGAAAGGGCGCTACCCCAAACATTTTTGGCCAGACGACCCTGCTAACGCCGCCCCTACCACTAAAACAAAAAAGCGTATGTGAATAAAATATCCCGGTTGAATACGTATGCAACTTCTTTAACAACTTGTTAACGGGTATTCTAGTGGCAAATAAAAATATCATTACCAATAAGGGATAATATTGAAATCATTACGTGAGTTTTCACCTAAGCGAAATCGCATTGCAATGAGTATGACTATGGCCAGTATGATAGTGTTAAGCGCATGCTCTGAACCTACGTCTGCACCGCAGCAAAGTGAACCTATGCCTAAGCATAATAGTGTAAGTGTACAAACGCCTTTTAATCATCACGCTCAGGGAAGCGGTAAACCTGTTATTTACCAAGTGTTCACTCGTTTGTTTGGTAACGATAATGATACAAACAAAGCGTGGGGCAGTATTGAAGAAAATGGTATCGGCAAGTTTACCGATTTTACCGACCAAGCGTTGTTAGGCATTGCTGAACTTGGTACTTCTTATGTATGGTATACCGGTGTGCCGCATCATGCTGTGATTAATGATTATACGCAATATGGCATTTCACTTGATGATCCTGACGTGGTAAAAGGGCGTGCAGGGTCGCCTTATGCGGTAAAAGACTATTACAACGTGAATCCTGATTTAGCACAAAACCCGCATAATCGTATGCAAGAATTTGAAGACTTGATAGCGCGTACCCACAAGCACAATATGAAAGTGATTATTGATATTGTGCCCAATCATGTGGCTCGTCAATATGAATCGCTTAATTTACCTGAAGGGCAAACCAATTTTGGGGCAAACGACGACACATCGGTAGAATACAGCAAACATAACAATTTTTATTATATTCAAGGGCAAGATTTTAATGTGCCCGATGGTGAAAATGGATATTTACCCCTAGGTGGTGAAGCACATCCGCTAGCAGATGGTAAATTTGTTGAATCGCCAGCTAAGTGGACGGGTAATGGTTCTCGCGAAGCAAAACCCAAAGCCAACGATTGGTACGAAACTGTTAAGGTGAATTATGGCGTAAAACCTGATGGCAGTTACGATTTTGCGCAATTGCCATCTGAGTATGCCAATAAAGACCATAGTGAGCACTACGCGTTTTGGCAACAACAAACTGATTTACCCGATTCATGGTTAAAGTTTGAAACGATTGTGCATTTTTGGCTTGAAAAAGGCGTTGATGGTTTTCGCTATGATATGGCAGAAATGGTGCCGGTGGAGTTTTGGTCGTATTTGAACTCGTCTATTAAACATAAGCACCCTGATGCCTTGCTGCTTGCTGAGGTATACAACCCTAGTTTATACCGTGATTATATCAAGCTAGGCAAAATGGATTACTTATATGACAAAGTAGAATTTTATGATTCATTGAAATTAGTCATGCAAGGTAAAGGTCCAAGCCAAGCCTTAGAAGATATTCAGCATAGCATGCATGATATAGAACCTCACATGTTGCACTTTTTAGAGAACCACGATGAACAACGCATTGCCAGCGAACCTTTTGCAGGTGATGCAGAAAAGGGCAAGCCTGCATTAGTGGTGTCAGCGCTAATAAGCCGCTCGCCAACAATGCTCTATTTTGGTCAAGATGTGGGAGAAGACGGCAGCGAAGAAACCGGCTTTGGTGATCCAAGTCGAACCACTATTTTTGACTATGCCGGCGTACCGGCCCATCAACGTTGGATGAATAACGGTAGTTTTGATGGAGCAGCCCTTACTGACGCTGAAAAAGAACTGCGTAAGTTTTATATCGACGTAATGAATATATCGGCAGAACACCCTGCTATGCTTGGAGAGTATGCCAGTGTGCATTCGTTCAATATTGAGCAAAATCAGGGGTACACTGAAAAACAATTTGCATTTGTGCGTTACACAAACAATACCGCGCTTATTGTTGTGAGTAATTTTTCTGACCAAGCGGTGAGTTTTCCATTAGCTTTGCCACAAACCGTAATAGATAAATGGCAACTTTCTAGTGCGCCAAGCAATGTGGTTGATTTAATAGATGAACACGAAAATAGTCTTAGTTATGATCAGTCAAGTGCCATTATAGATATCAGCCTAGCGCCATTGGCATCGAATGTTTATGAACTTCCGTTAGGAGGGCAGTAATGAAGCGTCTCAATAAATATGTGTGGCTATTGAGTTTATTGGTATGTTGCTTTGCGGTAAATGCCGTATCGTCAAGAACATTGATTGATGCTAGTTACTATGACAGCGTTGCGACAATTGTGTTGTCTGACAGCGTAGTGACTATAACGCCAATAAATACAGGAACCGTTGAGGTTGCGTATGCCGCGCACAATAGCAAACAATTACCTTCGTTTGCATTACCTGATAAACACTCTGTGTTTACCCAAGCTAAGTGGGAACAAACGGCTTCAGGCTATGTGTTAAGCATGCCCGACCTTGTTGTAAACATTAGCGCTGCGCCTTTTGCCATTAGCTTTTCGAATCAAGCGGGCTTACTCAGCAGCGAAGAGGTGGGCTTATTTCATTATGAAACCACACGCGGTTTCCGTTTTTCATTAACGCCCGACGAGCAAATTTTAGGCGGTGGGCAACGCGTGTTAGGTATGGACAGGCGAGGGCACCGTTTGCCACTTTATAATAAAGCGGCTTATGGCTATAACGGCGAGCGCGATCAAATGTATTACAGTTTGCCTGCTATTATGTCCAATAAGGGATATGTTATTGCCTTTGATAATTCAGCAAATGGGTTTTTGGATATAGGCCATACTCAATCAAATATTTTACAGTTTGAGGCCGATGCAGGAAGAACAGCATACATCTTCAGTGCTGGTAATACGCACAAAGATGTAATATCACACTTTGTGAACGCCACTGGTAAACAACCCATGCCGCCACGTTGGGCGCTAGGCAACTATGCATCACGCTTTGGCTATAAAAGCCAACAAGAAGTACTTGATACCGTTGATCAATTTATTCAAGGCGATTATCCACTAGATGCAGTTGTGCTCGACTTGTATTGGTTTGGGGCAGACATTAAAGGCCACATGGGAAATTTAACATGGGATACCAAACATTGGCCTGAACCCGAACAAATGATCAATACCCTTAAACAAAAAGGGGTAAACACTATTGTGATCACCGAACCTTTTATTTTGTCGTCTTCAAAGCAATGGCAATCTGCTGTAAGTAATGAAGCCCTTGCTAAAAACCAAGCCGGTGAGCCACGTAGATTTGACTTTTATTTTGGTAATACAGGCTTGGTGGATGTATTTGATATTAATGCGCGCGATTGGTTTTGGCAGTTTTATGAAAAGCTTAACGACCAAGGCGTTGCAGGCTGGTGGGGCGATTTAGGTGAGCCTGAAGTACACCCTGCAGACAGTTTGCATAAGGTAAACGGTGAATGGGCAACGGCAAATGAAGTGCATAACGTTTATGGTCACGAGTGGGCAAAAATGGTGTATTCCCGCCAACTTAAAGCGCGTCCAAATGAGCGTCCATTTGTAATGATGCGAGCAGGGTTTATTGGCTCGCAGCGCTATGGCATGATCCCCTGGACCGGCGACGTAGAGCGCTCATGGAACGGCTTAAAACCGCAGGTTGAACTTGCCTTGCAGATGAGTTTGTTTGGTTTAGCGTATACCCATTCTGATTTAGGCGGGTTTGCCGGTGGTGAAACCTTTGATGCTGAGCTATATACCCGATGGATGCAATATGGCGTGTTTCAGCCAGTTTATCGCCCGCATGCGCAAGATCACATTGCGCCAGAGCCTATCTTTCATGATCAACAAACGCAAGATATCGTGCGACAGTACATTAAATTGCGCTACCGTTTATTGCCCTATAACTATTCATTGAGTGTGCAAAATTCACTCACTGGTATCCCCATGATGCGGCCTTTGTTTTTAGATTACCCTAAACAAAGCATTGAACGTACCGATGCCTATTTATGGGGGGACGCATTTTTTGTGGCCCCTATAATTAATAAAGACGCGGTAAGTAAAACCGTCGCGTTACCTCAAGGGGTATGGTTTGATTATTGGGGCAACACCAAATATTCAGGCGCAACCGTGCATACACTAGATGCCCCCTTAGAAAAGTTACCTGTACTTGTTAAAGCAGGGGCCTTTATACCCCACGTAGATGACCTACAAAATACAGCTGAATATACAACTGAGACACTGAAAGTTCACTACTATCATGATAAAACAGTGCCAAGCAGTGAATACATAATGTATGACGATGATGGCCATAGTGCTAACAGCATTACTGAAAATAAATTTCAACAAATTGTGTTTACAGCCAAGCTTGAAAATAGCCTGCTGCTAAATGCGAGCTTGTCTGGAAGCTACCCTAAGGCACCTCGTCAACGTCACGTTAATTTTGTGATTGCAGGCATTGAAAATATGCCCACTGAAGTGTTGGTTGACAATAAAACCGTGGCGGTTGTTGTAGGTGATGCACCCAATAAGCACCAAGCGGTATATAATGCCAGTACGCGGCAGTTATACGTAAACGGGCTGTTAGTTAACTCACTCACTATTGAGCTAAAATAAATTGCCACATTTTAGTGCATTGCATGTGGCTTTTTTAGCAAGTAATGCACTGATTTTTATTTACTTTTTCAGTAAACCTACTATGGTATATATAACCTTTTAGATACTCCACTTTATTGTATTGGTGTGTTAATTGAATATATTTACTCGTTATTTACGCAAGCGTGCGATCAACAAATTTATTAAACGCGATTTACGTATCATCCAAAACATTCCAGCTGAGCAACTAGTCGCGCTGCTCGATACTCAGCAAAAGGAAGGGTGGGAAGTGCGCTCGGTGCATCCTGTCAATGCAATTGGTCATATTAAATGGCAAGGTAAACTATGCAAAGGGGCCAGCGCTATTACTTGTCGATGGGATACACAAAACCAAGGCTCTATGGTTGGGATTGCTCGTATAGTCAACCCATTGGGCGAGGCTTACGGTTTACACGTGGACACGCAACCGCGTTATGACTAGATTAGGAGGGAATTAGCGGATATCAATACCGCATGACTTTCTAACAATCAACTCAGGTTGCATCAATATATCGTCTACCACTTCGTTGTTAATCAACTTCAGCAAATTAGTGACCAGCAATTTACCCGCAAGGGCTGTGTTTTGTTGCACTGTCGTAAGAGGCGGCGAGCAAAATTCACTTATTTGAATATTGTCGTATCCGACTACTGCTATGTCGTTGGGAACATGTAGGCCTTTCGCGCGTATCGCTCTAATGGCGCCAACCGCCATTAAATCTGACGCGCAGACAATTGCATCGGGTTGTTGGTAGGCTAATATTTTGTTGGCGGCATCAAATCCTGCAGTTTCGGTCGAAATAGCATCAACTTGCATCACGTCATTATTTGGTAAACATACTTGTGCCAACGCATTTAGGAAACCTTCATATCTCGCTTTAAGTTCAGGCGCACCGATACCGCACTCACCAATAAAAGCAAAGCGTCTATGACCCAAGGTTAATAAATGTTTGGTGATCATCACGCCACCTTGATAATTGTCGCTGCCAATTGATATGCCAGGGTGATTATCATCGGGCGCTCCCCAACGTAAAAATCGGGTCTGCTGTTCTTCTAGTTGTGTGAGTTTATACTCGTAATCAGTAAAACTGCCGTAACCGAGTAAAATAAGTCCGTCGGCTTTGTTACTGTCTTCGTAAACGGCATGCCAATCATCGCCCAAGTTTTGAAATGACACCAACAAATCGTAACCAGCTACGGCTGTTGCTTTGGTAATACTGCCAAGCATACTGATAAAAAATGGGTTAATTGAGGAGTCGTCAGAGGTAGGGTCTTCAAATAAGAGCAGTGCCAAGGTAGAACTTTGTTGTTTACGTAAATTACTGGCGTTTTTGTCAACCTTGTAGTTAAGTTCAGCCGCAATGCGTTTGACTCTTTCTCGTGTTTCAGGGTTAACTAGGGAACTGTCGTTCAATGCCCTTGAAACGGTAGATTGAGACACTCCTGCCATATGTGCGATATCAAACGAGGTTGATTTACTTTTCATGAGTTACTTAACTTTTTATTATTATCGTTTTTTTATACCACAAGGGTAGTAACTTACAAGCTTTAAATAGCACAAGAGCGCGCAGAGCGAACAAGTACTAAACGCGTACAAATAAGTTGTTATGGTACTGAATGGTAGTGGTATACTATATTCAATTATTTCATTATTAAAAAGGAATGTTGTTCTATGGCCGAGACTGACGTACGTCCGACCAATTTTATTCGTCAAATCATTGATAAAGACCTAGCAGCAGGCTTGCATCAACAGGTGGTAACACGTTTTCCGCCTGAGCCGAATGGTTACTTGCATATGGGTCATGCCAAATCAATTTGTCTAAATTTTGGTATAGCCCAAGATTATCAAGGTGCATGCAATCTGCGTTTTGACGATACTAACCCTGAAAAAGAAAACATCGATTACGTTAATTCTATAAAAGGTGATGTGTCATGGTTAGGGTTCGCATGGGACGGTGAGGTTAAATATTCGTCAGGCTACTTTGAGCAATTGTATTCGTATGCACTTGAGCTCATCAATAAGGGCCTTGCTTATGTTGATTTTAGTAGCCAAGAAGCTATGCGTGAAATGCGCGGTACGCTAACCGAAAAAGGTCAAGACAGTCCTTATAGAGATACTTCTATTGAAGAAAATGTAGCGCACTTTGAAAAAATGCGAAATGGCGATTATAAAGAGGGCGAGTGTAGTTTACGGGCCAAAATCGACATGTCGTCAAGTTTCATGTGTATGCGCGACCCTGTTATTTACCGCGTTAAGTTTGCCCACCATCATCAAACCGGTGATAAGTGGTGCATATATCCTATGTATGACTTCACGCATTGCATATCAGATGCGATTGAAGGCATTACGCATTCTTTATGTACCTTAGAGTTTCAAGATAATCGTCGTTTATACGACTGGGTAATTGATAACATTACGATTGAAAGTACGCCTCGTCAGTATGAATTTAGTCGCTTAAATGTTGAATACACAGTACTGAGTAAGCGTAAACTGATTCAGTTAGTTGAAGACGAGCATGTGTCGGGCTGGGATGATCCTCGCATGCCAACCATTGCTGGTATTCGTAGGCGAGGTTACACGCCATCTTCTGTGCGCGAATTTTGTAAGCGTATTGGCGTCACAAAAATGGATAACATGGTCGAAATGAGCATGTTAGAAGCCTGTATTCGAGACGAACTAAACGAACAGGCACCGCGCCGCATGGCTGTTCTCAATCCCATTAAATTGGTCATTGAAAATTATCCTAGTGACAAATCCGAAGTGTTGAATGCACCTAATCATCCAAATAAGCCAGAAATGGGCAGTCGTGATGTAATGTTTGGTAAAACCTTATATATTGAAGCTGAAGATTTCAGAGAGTCGGCAAATAAGAAGTTTAAACGTTTGGTCATTGGTAAAGAAGTGCGTTTGCGTAATGCTTATTATGTTAAGGCGGAACGCTTTGATGCTGACGAAAATGGCAATGTAACCTGCGTTTATGGCACTTACGATGAAAACACTTTAGGTAAAGACCCAGAAGATCGCAAAGCGAAAGGGGTCATTCATTGGGTCAGTGCTGAGCATGGTGTTCCGGCTGAAGTGCGTTTGTATGACCGTTTGTTTAATGTGCCTAACCCCGCAGCAGAAGACGATTTTGCCGCAGCCATTAATCCTACTTCGTTAGTTACGGTAAATGCTGTTGTAGAAGGCTCGCTACAAACGGCTAAAAGTGGTGACGCATTTCAATTTGAACGCACAGGCTATTTCAGTGTAGATGAGGACACTAGCGAACAGAAACTTGTATTCAACCGTACCGTTGAGTTACGTGATACATGGACAAACAACGCTAACTAATGACATTGCCTGAAAAATCCTCGATTTTTCGGCAAAATTAATCAACGCGCCACTGCTGGCTTTTGCTAACAGTGGCGCGTTTTTTTATGGCTTAGGCTGGCAATCTAATGATTGGCCGGTAATGCCGCGACTAATATCAGACATTAAATACACATAGGTGCTCATAATATCTGCGGGCGTTTTTAACGATTCAGGTTTTTCAGCAGGATAGGCTTTAGCCCGCATGTCGGTGCGGGTAGCGCCAGGATTAATACAGTTAAATCGCAGCATCTTGTTTTTATGCTCATCGGCTAAGACTTGCATCATGCCTTCGGTAGCAAACTTAGACATTGCATAAGTGCCCCAAAATGCTCGACCTTTTCTTCCAACCGATGAGGTTGTAAATACTACCGATGCCATTTCAGTTTGTTTTAAAAGCGGTAACATACCTTGCAACAACAAAAACTGACTAGTAACGTTGGTTTGCATCACATCGTGGTACTCTGACTCTTTGATTTGGTCAAAGGGACACAAATTACCCAACACACTGGCGTTAAACAAGACACCGTCAAGGCGTTTGTATTGGTCTTCAATAGTGCCAGCAAGTCCCTCGTAGTCGCGCAGTGTGGCGCCTTTTAAGTCAAGAGGTACAATACTAGGCTGTTTGCCACCAAGGCCAACAATTTCATCATACACAGCTTCTAGTTTAGCAATGGTCCGACCTAGTAATATAACGGTTGCTCCTGCTTTAGCGTAAGTAATAGCAGCGATTTTACCAATACCATCACCGGCACCGGTTACCAAGATGACTTTGTTGAGCAAACTTTGTTCATGTATATCAAAATTTAAATGGGGAAATTGTTCATGCATTGCGCAAATTCTTAGTTGTCAAAAAACGTCAGAATAGTAGCGCAGAATTTGCTGTAGCTAAAGGATAGAGGCCAACTAATGGTAAAAATAATAAAATTTATTACATTACGTTTACAAACACTTTGCAAAGTGAGCGTAAAGTCAATAATATAGGGCTACATTAAACTGGTCATACGAGTTATTCAGTGAGATTTTGATGAATCGCTATGGCGATAAATTAATTTGCATCAAAACCGCGGTTCGTTCGTATGAACGTGTAAATACACATATAAATGCATATAGTAAGTATATTTAGCTAATACACATCTACATAAGAAGTAGGGAGATAGAATGAAAAAACTGTTAGTGAGCACATGTATCTTGACGGCCTTAGGCCTAGCAGGATGTGGTGGCGAAACCATTGAAGATTTGCAAGCTGAAACACCGGTTGAAACGCCGTTTTCACGTGTATTGTTTGATCCCGCTAATGGTAATTTGAATATTCCTAACGATTTATTGATGTTGCCAAGCGACGGTCAAACCTTCGATTATACGCTGAATATTCCTGTTACAGACGCTAGCGATTTTTCCGACCCACAAAATGCGCTTAATACGCAAGACGGCTGGTCAACTAATTATCCGTTCCAACTAGAGGTAACGGTTCCTGCTGGCGTAAGTCTTGATGAAAGCACCTTATCAGCGGGTATTCGTATTTTTGAGGCAACGTTAGGTTTGGATATAGCCGATCCTGATTGCCAGGCAATTGCTGTGCCTAGCGCTGGCTGCAAAATGGGCGACGAACTTCAGTTTGGTGTAGATTTCGTTTTACGCCTTGCTGATAGGGATACAATCAGTGTTGTACCCCTTAAACCATTCAAAGCTGCCCAAGGCCACATGCTAGTAATAACTGATGCTTTAAAGGATTCTTCTGGTAAAGGCGTTAAAGGTTCAACCACATGGGATTTAGTGAAACAAGACATCAACGTGAACCCCTTGTCTTCGCCTTCACAGTTAGATTTACAAGGCTTGGTTAACTCTTACGTAACCGCTCTTGAGCAAGTTTCAATTACGCGTGATGAATTAAGCTATGTACAAGTGTTCACCACACAATCTATCGATGCAGTATTATCTACGGTTAAACAACTGCAAGTGCAAGAATTTGGCGTAACATCAGCGGCAGGTATGCCGTCTATGTTAGTCAACTCAGCGTCTACTTTTCAAAATGCGCATCAAGCTATTGTTGATGAGTTCGCGTTAGACATGGGTTCAATTGCTGGCGCACTAGGCTTGCCAACGGCGCTTGATTATTCAAGCTTAGAAACCTGTACGGGCGTTTTACCTGCTGCAGCGGGTAGTTTTTTAGCAGCCACTGGGCAAACAACGGGTGACGCAACCACCGATGGTGCGGTTAATGCTGGCGTTGCTCAAATTGGTATGTTGTTTGCGCCAAATTGTGCAGCGAATTTGTACGAGGGTTCAACATCACTAACGTATTACTCAGCAGTTCCAACAGCTGAAAATCCAACGGCACCTGTAAATGAGTTCTGGAGTGCAGCATGTGACTCTGGCATTGTGATACAGGGTGCAATGGCTGCAGGTTTATTAGCGAATGCTACAGCTGGTCCAAATGCAGAATTGTGTACTGCGGTTGGCCTAGGTGATTTTCGTTTAGGTGATGCAATGCTTGACAGTGCGCGCCGATTAACTAAGTTTTCGCCGGTACCACAAGCGCAAGGTCGCGAGTCGGGTAAAGAAACACTAGATGTGCAGATTACGGTACCTAACGTTGGTATTGCTCAAGCATTAGGACAAACCCTTGAAATGCCCGAAGATGGCTGGCCAGTTGTTATGTTGGTACACGGTATCACATCACAAAAAGAAGCTATGTTGAATATCTCAGGTGCTTTGTCATTGGCGGGTTTTGCAACGGTTGCAATTGACCAACCCATACACGGTTCACGGGGTTTTGATTTAACTGGTAATGGTACAGACGATTTAAACGCAACTACTGTGAGCGCTACTCACTTCTTGAACTTGGCAAGCTTGCCAACGGCTCGCGATAATTCTAAGCAAGCAGTGGCTGATTTATTAGGTGTGCGCTTAGGCTTAAACGCAATTGGCGATTTAACCGGTGCGGTTAACCTTGACGAAACCAATGTGTCGGTAATGGGCGTATCATTAGGTGCGATTACTGGCGGTATGTTTGCGTCACTAGCTAACGAAGACTTACCAGGTGATGCGGCACCGTTTTCATCGTTATACGACATTAAAGCAGCGTCTTTAGAATCTCCTGGTGGTGGTATTGCTAACTTCTTGTTAGAGTCGCAGGCTTTTGGTCCGTTGGTTAAAGGTTCATTGCTGTCACAAGGTTCGCCTGATTTCCAAGCGTACTTAGCACAAGTATATGGTGATGCTGAGATTACCGAAGCACAGTTAGGTGCTGCTACGGTAGACTTCTTGGCTGCATTAACTGACGAACAAGCGGCAGCGGTAAATAGTTTGTTTGCGCAATTTGCATTTGCAGCGCAAACGATGACCGATTCATCTGATCCAATTAACTATTTCACCAAGCTAGGTGAAAACACGCCGGTGCATATGATGACTGTTGTGGGTGATGGAACAGACGCAAACGTTCCTGATACGGTTATTCCGCCAACTACTGCGTTACCATTGTCGGGCCAAATACCATTAGCGACATTAATGGACCTGCCAACTATTTCTAGCTCGGTATCACTAGAAGAGCCAACGAGCGGTTTAGTGTTATTTAACTCAGGTGCACACGCAAGTAGTTTGTCGTTTGCTTCAAGCCCAGCGGTATATGCAGAAATGCAGAAACAAGTTGCGGCATATATGCAGTCGGGTGGCAGAACGATTGCCATCAGCGATGAAGACGTAGTGCAAAATTAAATTAGCTTTAATCAGCTAAACTGAATAAAAACCCGCGTAAAGCGGGTTTTTTGTGTGTTTTGCTTTTATAATATAGTTATGCCCCCATACTAACCATACAAATTAAGAAGTGGAGTAAGCGTTGGAATTTTTATTCGAATACGGATTGTTTTTAGCAAAAGCAATCACCTTAGTGGTAGCGATTGCTGCTGTGTTAATTGTTGTTATGGCTGTTGCCAACAAACAGAAACCATCAGAGGGCTCTGGTAGCTTATCTTTAGACTCTTTGTCAGAGAGTTATGATGAGTTAGCCGATATGGGCAAGCAAGCCTTAATGTCAAAAGAAGCATTAAAGCAATTAGCGAAAGAAAAGAAGCAAGAGAAGAAAGAGAAAAAAACGCACGCTGCCGACACTGATAAAAAGCCAAATTTATTTGTGTTAGATTTTGTTGGTTCGTCAATGGCCAAAGAAGTCGACACCTTACGGAAGGAAGTTACCGCTATATTATGTATTGCCCAGCCAAATGACGAAGTGCTAGTTAAAGTTGAGAGCGGCGGTGGCGTAGTGCATGGATATGGGCTTGCAGCCTCGCAATTAAAGCGCATTACCGATAAAGGCCTTAAACTTACAGTAAGCATAGACAAAGTAGCTGCCAGTGGTGGTTATATGATGGCTTGTGTGGCTGACAAGGTAATAGCAGCACCTTTTGCCATTGTAGGGTCAATTGGTGTAGTGGCACAGCTTCCTAACTTTAATAAATTGCTTAAAAAGAACGATATTGATGTTGAGCTTCATACTGCAGGAGAATTCAAACGTACCTTAACGCTTTTTGGTGAAAATACCGAGGAAGGGCGCGAAAAATTTAGAGAAGAACTGGATGAAGTGCACAAAATGTTTAAAACCTTTGTGTCTGAAAACCGTCCCGAACTTGATATTGATAAAGTGGCTACTGGCGAATATTGGTATGGCACTAAAGCCAAAGAATTGCATTTGGTCGATAGCATACAAACGTCTGATGACTATTTAATGCAAGCAAATAATGACTTTGGCTTATATAAATTAAAATACGCAGCCAAAAAAACCATGGCTCAAAAACTTGGCTTTGCCGTGTCGCAAGGCATTGAAAATGGTTTAGCTAAGGTGTTTACGAAAGCAAGAATGTGGCACGTATAAACTAGCTATGTAATTGCAATAAAAAACCGCCATTTGGCGGTTTTTTATTAGTGTAGATATTAACGAGGTGCTTTTGCGCCTGGGTTAACTTCTTGAATTTGTTTGGTATAAAAATCTTTCACAGAAAAGCCTGTGCTAGCTTTTGTGGCTTTTTTCTTAGGAGCTGCCTTTTTCGCAGGTGCCTTGTCTGTGGCCTTTTTAGCCGTAGTGGCTTTCGCTGCAGGAGTAGCCGCTTTGGCTGGTGAAGATCCTGATAACTCGCTGGTCATTTCATCTAGCTGAGCCAATCGTACATTTTTTCCGCCGTCAACACTGTACCAACCGCCTTTCGCTTCGATTGATGGCGCCTTTCCGTTTGCTTTTGTGTATGCTGCGGTAAAATTCTCAATAACGGTATCTTTGTCTAATTTGCTCATTGCGTAAAATGCACCTTTATATGATTAAATAATGTTACTATTTAATAGTTTATACACATTTTTACCTAAATGTCTAATTTCTTAAAAAAAGGATAATATTTTGTTAAGAAAAACGCTCCTTTCTGCTTTAAATACATATCTGCGCTCAGCTGATATTAAAGACTATTGCCCTAATGGCTTACAGGTTGAAGGTACAAACCAAGTCAATACAATAGTGACAGGCGTAACCGCCAGTGAAGCACTTATTGATGAGGCGATATCGCTCAATGCGGATACAATAATTGTGCATCATGGGTATTTTTGGAAAGGTGAACCTGCTCAGGTAGTTGGTATGAAACAGCGTAGGCTTAAAAAGTTATTAAGTCACAACATAAATCTTATTGCTTACCATTTACCTATAGATGTGCACCCTGAGCTTGGTAATAACATGCAATTAGGAAAACGCTTACAACTTCAAAATATTTGCGCGCTTGAGGGTGTGTTTCCAAAAGGAATAGTGATGCGCGGTGAATTACCAGAGGCATTGCCTCATAGTGCCGTAAAACAACATTTATTAGATAACTTAACGCCAAACGCTGTGGTAAGTGTGGGTAATAAGTCAGCCATTAAGTACCTTGCGTGGTGCACCGGTGGCGGGCAAAGCTACATCGACAAGCTACCTGATTTGACCGATGTAGATGCTTTTATATCGGGTGAAATTTCTGAGCAAACTACGCATAGTGCACGAGAGTTAGGCATAGACTTTTTCGCGGCCGGTCATCATGCTACCGAGCGATATGGCGTGAAAGCACTGGGTGAATGGATAAAGACAGAATATCCCTGCAAGGTACACTTTATTGATGTACCCAATCCTGCATAGGGTCAATTGTTAGTGAGAATGTTGTAACTATGTCGAAAAGAAAGCGCGTTGTTAAAGCGGTACAAGAAACCAGTTCGTTTAATGGCCTAGCCAATAAATTTGATGCCAATATTTATGGCACCACAAAGGGAGATTTGCGTCATCGTCTGTTGTTGCATTATCTTCACCCATATTTGCAGCAACCCAGTTTACGCGTACTTGATGCGGGTGGGGGAACAGGCTATATGACTCTAGAGTTTGCGCAGCAAGGGCATAATATCCACTTGGTGGATGTGTCTGACGATGTCTTAAATGTTGCTCGTGAGCGCTTGCAAGCTTTCCCCAATGCTGTTGTTGAGCAAAATGACGTACTTACCATTACACAACAATATGATGTAGTACTGTGTCATGCAGTATTAGAGTGGTTAGCGCATCCGCTACAATACATAAAACATCTATTATCGCTATTGCCATCAGGCGGCATGCTGTCGTTGTCGTTTTTCAATCAAAACGCAAAAGTGTTTAATAATTTACTGTACGGTAATTTCGACTATGTTAACGAGGGGATGCCGGTCAAAAACACGGTTAGGTTGAACCCTCATAATGCACAAGATCCTGAGCAAATCTTGCAATTTATAGGCAGTTTACCGGGTGTTGAAATTATCATGAGTGCCGGTATACGATGCATTCATGATTATATGAGCGACAAACAAAAGATTTCGCAACATTACGATTTACTGTTTGCCGCAGAGTGTGAATACGGCGTAAAAACGCCATATAAGTGGTTAGGTAAATACTTTTACGTACAAGTTAAAAAACACTAACATTTATTGCGCAAGTGCATCTTCAATATGTTTTTCAATCGCACTGGGTTTTGTGGTGCTAGCAAATCTATCGATAACGCTGCCGTCTTTGGCTATCAGGAATTTAGTAAAATTCCATTTAATGCGTTTACTGCCGAGTACGCCAGGTGCTTCAGATTTCAACAATCCGTATATCGGATGCGTATTATCACCATTTACTTCTACTTTTTTAGACAGCGGAAATGTCACACCAAAGTTTAACTGACAAAATTGTTCTATTGCGGCATCATCTCCAGGCTCTTGACCGCCAAATTGATCACAGGGAAAACCGATAATTTCAAAACCTTCGGCATGGTATTTTTTATAGAGCGCTTCTAGCCCATCATACTGAGGGGTAAAGCCACATTTGCTTGCGGTATTTACAATCATTACGACTTTGCCTGCGTATTCTGATAGCGCAACCTCTTCGCCTTTGTTATTGGTAAAGCTGAGGGTATGAAAATTTGATGTCATGAATAGCTTCCTTTATATCTGTATCCGCAAATAATAGCAGGTATACAAATGGGTAAAATACTTTTTAATGATAGTAGGTAATACATGAAATATTGTATTTTTGTTTAAAAAGTTAATATAACACCGCTTTGGGGAGGATAACCTGTGATAACAACTATTTTTGTGAATTTTTATGATGGTATTAACGAGGGTATGTAGTGGTTGAATTTTCTTATACGTCGGCCTTACTATTATCGCTTGATGAAAACCGTGTAATTGTAAACATCAGTCATGGTGCCCGTGATATTGGCTTAAAAAGCGGCGATACTTGGATGCACGACCTATATGGCAAATGCACGTTGTTTAATAACGACTATTTAGTCACTAGCGACCCCACAGAGTAAGGCGGCTCTTGTTTGTTTTTACAGCCTCTTGCAAAACAGCAGGTAATGCTCAACGCGTTAAATGCGATGTCACAATGTGTGCTAGACAACATACCATTGTTGGACGGTAAGCTAGGCAGTGCCATGGCGAAAGCCGTTTCTACGCTTAACGAAGCAATAAAGCAGGGCTTGAATGGCGCAATAGAGTTGGAAAAAGGAGCAACTAGCTTATCGAGTTCAGCCCATCAATTAAGTGATTGTTCTAATAACGTATCTAGCCAGTTGCAGCAAACCTTGGCAACAACTTCTATGTTAGAGCAATCAATTAAAGAAAATATTGTTGCCGCTGACCAACTCAAACAAACAGCAAGTAGCATTGATACTGATTTGCAAAATGGCCAACAAGCAGTAGAAGAGGCTAAGCAGCACATTGACGGTATACGTGACAGAGTTTCTGAAACTCAAGGTATCGTTAATGTGATTGATGAAATTGCTTTTAAAACTAATTTGCTATCACTTAATGCTGCAGTATAGGCTGCTCGTGCGGGTGAAAAAGGCGTGGTTTTAGTATTGTTGCTCAGGAAGTACAGGCGCTTGCAGGTCATTCAGCCGCTCAAGCGAATGAAATTCGCAGTCTGTTAAAACGCACTAAGCAGGCCAGTGACACTGGCTAACAGGCGATGGAAAAAGTAGATGGCACCTTAGGTAATTTGTTTACCAATATATCGTTGATTAACTCAAACGTAGACGATATCAGGCAAGTTGCCAATAATCAGACTAACTCTATGGAAGAACCTTATTTGCTATTGACCTATAGAAGAGACACCTCTGAGGTATTAATTGACTTGTCTTCCCCGATATACGTGAACGGTAAACACTGGGGCGGTGTTCGTTGTGGTTATATGTTGTAAGTTTAGCCTTGGTAATGCATCGCAACATTGCAACGTTGATAACTGCGCCCGTATTGCTGCATAGTGCGTTCGCAGTGCACAAAGCCTAGTTTCTCATACAAGTGAATAGCTGCCTCACATTTAGCGTTAGTTAATAAAAATAATGATTTTATAGGCATAGATTGAACCGCATCGAGAACATGTTGTAACAGCTTTTCGCCCACTTTTAAGCCGCGAGCACTTTCGCTAACTCCCATTTTGGTTAATTCAAATATACCATCGCCTTTGTTTAATAAAGCACACGTGCCTACGATGCCGAATTCTTCATGTTCGGCAAACCAAATATAACCGCCTTTTGATATAATATGTGTGTGTGGATTAGACAATACCTGTTTGTCTACTTCTTCTAAGACAAACATTGCGTTGATCCACTGACGGTTAATCTCGCCAAAATGTACTGCCAATTCAGACGTATACTCGAGCATAGTAAGATGTGAAGGGAGTGTTTTAGAAACGGTCACAAATATTCGCGCTTAACATTTAAATATAACAAGTAATATATAATTGCGTACTACAGCACACAAGCAAAAACCGCTACATCAAACGATAAATTAAGAAATCCCTAACTTGACTTGTATATGTCCTAAACGAATTTCGTTTTTATCAGAAAGTGTAATGCACGACAATTCTTTAAATAAGGTCTCTGCCTCCAAGCCTTGATACTCATACTGCTGCATATCGGCCATGCATTGAAGCAAATTAAGTGCAAATGCAGGCACACCGGGCAGTGTGGTATAGGCTTTGTAAAAACATATCAGGGCATCGGCATATTCTTTTCCTGCGTATAACTTCATACCTTTATCATTACTTTGCAGTGCGCGCTCTTTTTGCAATGAATGTGTTTGCTCAATGTCGGAAATTAGCTCTGTACAAATTAACCTTTCTATATGGCTTTCGTGCTCAAGCAATGCATCGTCACATTCCATTAAAATTTCATTCGCTTTTTCAGCATTACCCACGCCAAACCAAATTTTTACGGCGTCTAGCAAGGTTGCGGTTTTAGTAGTAGAGAGTGTTTGCAGAGGCGGTGCTTGTTGTAGTATTTTTTCCGCTTTGGGTGTGTCGCCTTCGAGTAAAAATGCTAGTGCTAACATATAGTCTTTTTGTAACTCACTTTGCCTGTCATTGCTGCCTCTATTGGCTTTGCCAATAAGTTTGCGTGCAGCAACCAAGTTGGCCTCTTTTTCAAGTTGTAAATTACCCATTTGGTGTGGATCAGGTTCACTAATGAGTGACTCCGCCAAGTGTATATGAAACCTAGCAAGTTCCATGGCATAGTCAACCATGCGATCCTTTACTGTAAGGTTACTCTGAATTTTTTTCTCAAGCAGCGCTTTGGCAAGATCAGGCTTATCTAGCATTTTGTAGCACATGACCTTCAATCGGGTAGCTTGAATCGATAAATCACTTTCTTTAATTTGATTGAGTAAATGTTCCGCGTCTTTGTACTGCTTTTTTCCCATAGCAACGGTAGCTAACCATTCGTAGGCTTTGTCTTTTGTTAGGCTCTCTGATACCAAATGATTGAGCATTTTTTGGCATTGTTGCCATTTGCCGGTAAAAAACTCGCTTTTGATTAATCCCCAATGGGCCCACAGCACATTTGATGATTTTTTCAAAACCGAAGAATATAGGTTAATTGCTTCGGAATACTGTTTTTCTGCCAACAACAATCTACCCTTTAACTTAAGCAAATCATTAGTGAATCTTGGATTGGAGTTTTTTTCGAGTTTTTGTGTGACCAACTGCAATGCTTGATGATTGTTACTTTGCGCCATGTAATTAAGTACTGGCATTGTTTCTTCACGCAGTTTTAAATAGTGAGCTAGGTTGAGTCGTAAACTTTTTATTGTGTAGGGTTTTATTAAAATAAAATCAGGGTGTAAGTCGAGAATTTGGCCGATAGTTTGTGGCATTCCATCTGAGGTTAAAAATACCAAACCCATATTTGCTTTGCATAAACCATTTTCTTGTAATTGCAATATCCACTCAACGCCATTTTTACTTTGTCCCAAATGAAAGTCCATCAATATAATGTCTACATTGGTCAGTCTTAGGCCATTTCGCAGCTCTTTACCATTGCTGTAACTTGCAATTTCATAGTTATCTATTGCCATTAAATGACTACGCAGATTGGTTCGCGCAGTGGCATTATCCTCAACTATCGCAATTCTGAGCGGGCGCGACTGTTGGGACGGCGTAGAGTAGTTAGGAAACATGAAGTGCAAGTATCTCGCTATGGTTAGTGGTTATGCGGATAAACGAGTAGACATTATGCAAACTCGTTAACCCTAGTTAAAAAATGCCTTCTATTAAGACGTATCGACCCTTTTTACAGGTCCATTAGTAATCTATAAGAATGTTACATTATTTACATTGTGAACGATTATTTATAACCGATGATTTACAAACCCATATCATTTCATTTATAGTTGACGTTAACGTAAAGGTAAACCTTTTTTGGATTGTTTTTTGTAATCAGATTGATGCAGCAATCTCTAATTATACAACGACACACATAACGTAAAGAGTAACGACATGAACACAGAGAATGAGTCAAACGTAGCAAACGTGGTAAAAGTCCCCCAATTAATTAATGGCGAATTTGTTGTGTCGCCGTCTAGTCAGCTTATTAGTGTGACAAATCCAGCCACAAATACAGAAATTGCACAATTGCCTATTTCTAGCATCGATGAGATAGAACGCGCCGTTGCCAGTGCAAAAACTGCATTTGAAACATGGAAAAAAGTGCCTGTATCTGAACGCGCAAGAGTGATGTTGCGCTATCAACATTTACTCAAAGAACATCACGATGAGATTGCAACTATTTTGGCCCATGAAACCGGAAAAACGTTTGATGATGCGAAAGGTGATGTATGGCGCGGTATTGAAGTGGTAGAACAGGCCGCCAATGTTGCCTCGATGATGATGGGTGAAACAGTTGAGAATGTTGCTACCAATATTGATACCTATAGCATGATCCAGCCTCTTGGTGTGTGTTTGGGTATTACGCCATTTAACTTTCCAGCCATGATCCCATTGTGGATGTTTCCAATGGCAATTGCGTGCGGCAATACATTTGTTTTAAAACCTTCAGAGCAAGACCCCAATACACCAATGAAGTTGGCAGAGTTGTTTATCCAAGCAGGTGCGCCAGCTGGTGTACTGAATATCGTCCATGGCGGTAAAGATGAGGTCAATTACTTACTTGAGCATGATGACATTAAGGCCGTGTCGTTTGTTGGGAGCGTGCCGGTTGGTCAACATATATATCGCACCGCGACAAGCAATATGAAACGCGCACAATGTTTTGCAGGGGCAAAAAACCACTCTGTGATTATGCCCGATGCCAACAAAGACCAAGTACTAAACAACTTAGTTGGCGCCAGTGTGGGGGCTGCAGGCCAGCGTTGTATGGCAATATCAGTGGCAGTATTTGTGGGTGATAGCAAAGATTGGATAGAACCTTTGGCTGAAAAAATTGGTGCCGTTAAGCCTGGTGCTTGGAACGATAAAGACGCCGCGTTTGGTCCTTTAATTTCACCGCAAGCCAAAGCTCGTGTAGAAGCACTTATCGAAACAGGCAAACAAGAGGGTGCGAAGTGTTTGGTAGATGGTAGCAATTATAAGGTGGCGGGATATGAAAACGGAAATTGGGTAGGGCCTACCGTATTTACAAACGTGCGAGCCGAAATGCAAATTTATCAACAAGAAATATTTGGCCCAGTGCTTTGTTGTATGCACGTTGACACCCTTGCCGAGGCAATTGAGCTGGTGAATGCTAATCCCTTTGGTAATGGTACTTCAATATTTACCGCAAGTGGCGCGGCGGCAAGGCATTATCAAAGCAATGTTGAAGTGGGCCAAGTAGGCATAAATGTGCCGATTCCTGTGCCGCTACCGTTTTTCTCTTTTACTGGCTGGAAGAACTCGTTCTATGGCGACTTGCATGCCTATGGTAAACAAGCGATTCGTTTTTACACCGAAACAAAAACAATTACCGCACGTTGGTTTGACGATGAAGCCGCTAGCGGTCCAAACATGACGATTAACTTAAAGTAGTGGGTTATTGTAATGAATTTTGAATTAAATGAAGATCAGTTAGCGTTTTCTGAGACCGCCAAGCAGTTTGCAGAACAGGAAATGGCCCCGTTTGCAGCGCAGTGGGACAAAGAACACCACTTCCCTGTTGACGTAATTAGAAAAGCCGGTGAGCTTGGCTTTTGTGGTTTGTACACTCCTGAAAGTGAAGGCGGCTTAGGTTTGTCTCGACTTGACTCGTCGATTATTTTTGAACAACTTGCCATGGGCTGTACTACCACCACTGCTATGTTGACTATACATAATATGGCCACGTGGATGATTGCCACGTGGGGCACCGAAAGTATAAAACAAGCATGGATGGCGCCCTTGGTAAGTGGTGAGTGCATTGCTAGTTACTGCCTAACAGAGCCTGGCAATGGTTCTGATGCAGCTAATTTACGCACTTCAGCTAAGGGAGTAGGCGACAATTTTGTCTTAAATGGATCAAAGGTGTTTATTTCAGGGGCAGGGGCAACTCAAGTATTGGTAGTGATGGCCCGCACCGGGGAAGCAGGAGCAGGTGGTGTGTCGGCGTTTATGGTACCCGCAGACACGGCTGGTATAGAGTATGGTAAAGCAGAAGAGAAGATGGGCTGGAACGCACAACCCACGCGCATGGTCAGTTTTGACAACGTTGAAATACCAAAGGCCAATTTATTAGGCGAATTAGGACAAGGTTTTAAATTTGCTATGCAAGGCCTAGATGGGGGCAGAATTAACATTGCCACATGCTCTATTGGTACGGCTCAGCAAGCTTTGAATACTGCCACCGCTTATATGCATGACCGTCAACAATTTGGTAAATCGTTAGCCAGTTTTCAGGCCCTACAATTTAAATTGGCAGACATGGCTACCGAATTAGTTGCCGCGCGTCATATGGTGCGTTTAGCGGCGAGTAAAGTTGATATTGGACATGCTGACAGAAGCACCTATTGTGCTATGGCGAAACGCTTTGCTACCGATGTGGGTTTTGAAGTGTGTAATCAAGCGCTGCAAATTCATGGCGGCTATGGCTATATCAAAGAATATCCGCTAGAACGTTATGTACGAGATGTGCGTGTGCATCAAATACTTGAAGGCACCAACGAAATAATGCGCGTCATTATTGCTCGGCGATTACTCAGCGATATGACAGAGGTATTATAAATAACATGAGTGAGCAGACCGTTAATAGTACCAATATAAAAATATCGATAATTGCCAATCCAGCAGGCAATATTGGGCGCCTAACATTACACAAGCCCGAAGCCTTAAATGCCTTAGACTTAGACATGGTGAAATGCATGTTGGCCCAGCTAGAAGCTTGGCGTACCGACAGAAGTATTGCTGCGGTGTTCATTGACAGTGAACACGATAAAGCCTTTTGTGCAGGTGGCGATATTGTATCAATGTATAAGGCAATGGCCAGTGAAGCCACAGGTAACTTACCTGATTTTATCGCACAGTTTTTTGAACAAGAATACCGTTTAGACTATTGCATTCACACGTTTAACAAACCAATTATTGCATGGGGACACGGTATCATTATGGGCGGTGGTTTAGGCGTATTTGCTGCGGCAAGTATTAAAATTGCCACCGAAAAAGCTCGTGTGGCGATGCCTGAAATTACCATTGGTTTGTTTCCTGACGTGGGCGCGAGTTATTTTTTAAATAATATGCCCGCAGGTGTTGGACGCTTTTTAGGGTTAACGGCTGCCAGTATCAATGCCTCTGATTGTGTTGCAGTAGGCTTAGCCGATTACATTTTATATAACGATATAAAATCAACATTTATTCAAGCACTTACTACTATTGACGACCTTTCAGAAACGGGCTTAACACAACTGTGCCAGCGCAGTGTTGAGGCAGAAAAACGCGCGCCAGATGTGGGTAATTTAAACGGTTGGTATAAGCAACTTGCAGTGTTTGCCAACATTGAGCTAGGAGAAGTGGCGGCAACATTACACAAGCTACACGAACAAGATCCAAGCGATAGATTCATGCAAAAAGCAAAAAATAGTTTTGAAAGCGGGAGTCCTATTACAGCGCATCTGGTGTACGAGCAGTTACAGCGAGCACAATCTAAAACCTTGGCTGAATGCTTTCAAATGGAGCTTAGCATGGCTTACACCTGCGCTTGTATTGGCGAGTTTCAAGAAGGTGTGCGCGCATTATTAATAGACAAAGATCAACAGCCTAAATGGCAATATACGAATGTTGAACTCGTAGATTATGCAGTGGTAAATGCTCATTTCACACGCTTTGCCAACAGTCAGAATCCGCTTACTGGTCTTGTACAAGACTACGGTGACCACAGCGTTAACAAAGCCGTATTAGCTAACGCATTGCAACAATAAGGAAATAAATATGTCGAATATCACATTCTTTGGCCTAGGTAACATGGGGGCGGGCATGGCGAGCAATTTGCTAAAAGCAGGCCATAAGGTAACCGTGTATGATTTAGTCCCAGCGCAAGTTGAGGCAATGGTGAAGTTAGGCGCTATTGATGGCAAAGATCCTAGTCATGCCGTTGTTAACGCTGAGGTGGTTATTTCAATGCTGCCTGCGGGTAAGCATGTACAACAGCTCTACAGCGAAATATTACCTCATGTTGGCGCACAAACGCTGTTTATTGATTGCAGTACTATTCAGGCAGATACTGCTCGTGAGCTGCACCAACAAGTTAACGATGCTGGTTTTGAGTTTGTTGATGCGCCTGTTTCGGGTGGTGTTGCTGGCGCAGCAGCCGGTACTCTTACTTTTATTATGGGGGGTACAAAAGACGTCGTTGATAAAGCCACCAAGGTCTTATCAGTAATGGGAAAACACTGTTTTCACGCCGGTGATGCCGGTGCTGGACAAGTGGCAAAAATTTGCAATAACATGCTCTTAGCCGTGTTAATGGCAGGCACTAGCGAAGCTCTACAAATGGCCATGGATAACGGCTTAGATCCAGCTGTGATGTCAGAAATAATGAAGCAAAGTTCAGGCAATAATTGGGCATTGCAAGTGTATAACCCGGTGCCCAATGTAATGCCTAATGTACCGTCTTCTAACGGTTACCAAGGGGGCTTTATGGTAGATTTAATGAATAAAGACTTAGGCTTAGCAATGGCCGCAGCAAACACCAAAGGCTCTGTTGTGCCCATGGGGTCGTTGGCACAATCGTTGTACCAGTTACACGGTTTAAATGGCAATGGCGACAAAGATTTCTCATCAATATTTGAGAGCTTGCAAAAGTAAGCTCTTTTGTTTATTTATCGCTAAAATCTTTTAAATGCTTAATAGAGCGGCTAAGTAAGTTGGTGTCAATTTCAACCAACTGCTTGCTGTTATCTCGCACGTCAATCACTTCAAAGCTGCCATCTTTTGCTACGGTGGTTAACAATGGGTATTTTGCGACGACTAAGTTGTTGTTTACAGTACTTACCATCCAATTTCTATCTGGATTAATTAATGACTGCCCGGTTGAATACCGCTCAACCTCAGCGAGGCAACCGAATGTTGCAAGCGAAGTAGGAATAATATCTTCGTTACTTGATACTTGTTCAACCTCCATGAAATCAGTGAACAATTGCGCGTGGGCTGAGTCTGTGCTTTGTTGCATTAGCATAATATTGTCTACTTTGCCCAAGTTTTCGAGGCTTAGCCTAGTCAAGGTGTTCGCTGAGACCACTCCCACATAAAAGCCGCTCTCGGCTTCTTTAATTTGCGTAATAAACGACGTTGCGTCTTGCTGTTCGGTTTCGATGAAGGTAACAGTGGGCACATCAAATGCCGCTAATAGCTCGCTCACAACGGGTGGGCTTTGGGTAAGATTTAACAAATTATTAGGAATACCATACAAAATTTGATTGAGCAGTTGTTGTGGCTCATTTTGTAAATTCAAGTGAAACACATTGGGCGAAAGGCCCGAATATTCTGTACGCTCTACCTCTTCAAGACTCACTAATACCACTACTTTTACATTACCAAACACGCTGCAATATACTGGTTGTGGAGGATAATTAAACCTCCTTTCGGCACTGTTGTATTGTAACTCTTCACGCTGTTGCCGTACTTCAAGATCGAGCAGACCGTATCGAGCCATAAGTGTTTTTGCAGTAGCAGGATACGAAAGTGGAAACATATTGTCTTGCTTGAGTACTGGCGTATATAAGCGCGCGTCAGCCCACACATGTATGGCATGGCTAGTAACAAAACAAAGCACTAATGCGACACTTATATACGGACTTATTTTAAAACGCTGTAAGCGAGCAATGCGCTTGAATATTGCGTTTGCAGTGACCAATTGAAACATTAACCAAATCACAAACAATAACACTAAATAAAACCACTGCAGCCAACCAAATGCGTTGATACGGCCTTGAGTTTCGCTCTTTAATAATTCGGCAGAGCTAAACGATAAGTGAAAGCCTGTTTTGTTATACAACAAGGCATCAAAAGCCAACAATGCGAGCCCAGATGCTGCAATAACAGAGGCGACGGCTTTTAATACATTTAAATTAGTGACTTTGTAGCACAAAGGCAAAATGAAAATAATAAAGCCCAAAAAGGTAATAAAACTGGTGTGACCTAACCACGTTGTGAATAAGTAGACAAAGCTAATTGGTGTATCGGCTATAGGCGTTGAAAACAAGTAGATAGACGAAATCATAGTCGCCATTAAAATATTTGCTAGTGCAAACCAATGCCCCCAGCTTACTTGTTTGGTGATTTGCTTGCGACGCGGAGATTCGGCATAAATCATATTGTGTGTTATTCCGCCGTACTTTTCTTAAGTGCATTACAAAATTGTTCAACCATGTCGCCGCGATCTTTTGCGTTAATTTGGTTGTTAAATATGTTGGCTAAAACGTTACCAAGTACCATAATAGACAAATCTCGATTTGATTGGTTCTGCTCTAAAGCAACAAAAACGTCTTGCATAACCGCTTCAAATTCTTCGTTACTATACCGTGATTGTATTGGCATTAATTTGTCCTATGATTTTTTTAGTAAAACTCGTTACAATTGCACCTAATGGCTTTTGACAATTATAGGGCCTCTCGTTTTTTTTCACCAATTTTTGTTGATTAAGTACCTTTGTAGCACAAATTTTAATCACTAGCATAGTGTAAGGTTTATCAAATATTTATGAGTGCAAACGTAAAGCAGTTTGTTGTGCATCAAATCAGTTTAACGGAAGAGGGCAAATTAGTCTTTGTTCCGCGTCCAAGTTGCTTTGATATTTCAGCGCCAATTTCTGACCTAGCAGCGCAATTGCATAGCAATTTCAACGCAAAACCCAGTAAAGGCGTGGGCGGCTTTGGCGATAGCTTAGAGCCCACCGTTAAACATTTAATTGAAGCTTATCAGTCTGACGACACCAGCTTTTACGATTTAAGCGTACAAGCGAGCGAAAAACTACTTACAACCATTGTTGATGAAGCTATGGTTGAGACAGGTTATGTCATTTTTAGTCATTACGACTATTTGGCGACCGACTATTTAATGATAGCCATGCTTGATACAAAAGAGTTGGTGACGGTTAGCAACGACTTAGATTTATCACAAAACCGCTTTTTAGAGCTTAGCAAAATGCAGATTGCGGTTAGAATCGATTTGACTGCTTTTGAAGTGTCACCGCAGGATTTTCGTTATATTAGTTTTATTAAAGGCCGAATGGGTAGAAAGGTATCTGACTTTTTCATGAATTTTATAGGCTGCGAAGAACAAGTCGACACTAAAGTACAAAACAAACAGTTTGTGCAACACCTTGATACTTATCTTGCGGCACAACCCTTAGATGCAGAAGAAAAGCATGAGCACCGAGACACGGTAGCTAAATACTATAAAGAAAAAGCCAGTATGGGTGAAGACATCAGTATTTCGGAAGTTGACGGTATTTTGCCGAAAATGTCTGAGAACGAACACAGTTTTGCGGTGTATAACGCAAGTTTGCCAGCGCCACTTGAGCCCAAATTTCAAGCTGATAAAAGCATGCTCAATGCCATGAATAAATTTTCGGGAGCAGGCGGCGGTGTTAGTATCAGTTTTGATCGCAAACATTTGGGACAAAAAGTGCATTATAACCCTCATACAGATACGCTCACGATTGTGGGTTTACCACCTAATTTAAAAGATCAATTGAGTAAGTCAAACAATCAAGACTCTAGCGATCAAGGCGATGACGTTTAATGAAACTATTTGTAAATGATTTAACCGTTATGGACTTTTCTTACCTGTGCCCAACTCGCGGCATGGTGGGTGAAAGTTGGATTGTTGACGTGGTGTTAAGTGGTGGCTTGAACGATGAAAGTATGGTGCAAGATTTTGGTATTGTGAAAAAACAACTGAAGCGCATTATTGATGACTACGTTGATCACAAACTAGTGGTGCCAGCTGAACACCCAAGTACTACCATTCACAAACATACCGACGATGGCAGAGTACAAGTTGATTTTGTATTTGATAACAAAGCCATTCAACTTAATTGTCCACCTGAAGCCTATGCCTTTGTGTATAACCACGACATTAACAAAAGCAGTGTAACGGCATATTTGAAAGACGTTATTGCCACTCATTTGCCTGAAAATGTCCATGATATTGATATTGAATTGCGTGAAGAAGTCATCAACTCGCCATTTTATCACTACACCCACGGTCTTAAAAAGCATGATGGTAATTGTCAGCGCATTGCCCATGGCCATCGTTCTAAAATTATTATTCAGGAAGAGGGCGTTGACAGCCAAAAATGGCAGCAGTACTGGGCGACACGTTGGGCCGATATTTATATTGGAAGTCAGCAAGATTTGGTCAGTGCACAAGACTTAAGTTTTGTGGTTAACGCGCCAAGCGCTATGCATTGTTTTAAATACGAAGCATCGCAAGGTGAATTCGAAATGGCAATTGATACATCAGTGTGTGAAATTATCGAGTATGATTCAACGGTAGAATGTTTGGCACAATATGTACTTGAACAAACCGCCCAACAAACGTCAAACAACTTGCTAGTGAAAGCGTTTGAAGGTGTAGGCAAAGGAGCCATGGTAAGCAATGCTAAATAATACACTAACGGCCTTCAATCGCGTGGTTATCCGCGGTGTGAAACTGGTATCGGTACTGCTAGTTATGGTAATGCCTGCGCACCTATTAGCCATGCCTGTATTAGTCGGAGAGCTTACGCAAGGAAGTCTAATTAAGGGAAAAACCACCGCCGGTACACGTGTTTTTTTGAATAATAAAGCGATTAAAGTCTCGCCAAATGGGGAGTTTGTTTTTGGCTTTGGACGCGACGCTAAATTGAGCCATACCTTGAGTTGGCAATACCCAAATGCGCAAGCAAAAGAATCAACTACCTTGCGCATACAAAAACGCAGTTATAACTTGGATCGTATTGAAGGCGTTGCACAAAAATATGTCAGTCCGCCAAAAGCGGTATTAACTCGCATTAGAGCCGACAACGCAGCTATTGGTAAAGCGCGCGCGGTCGTTAGTGACAATCTGTGGTTTACCACTGATTTTATTCTACCGGCAAAGGGCAGAATATCGGGTGTATATGGTTCTCAGCGTATTTTTAATGGCGAACCCAAACGACCGCATTTTGGCTTAGATATTGCCAATAAAGTGGGTACACCCGTAGTTGCGCCTGCTACCGGTATTGTGACATTGGCGCATAACGACATGTATTATTCCGGTGGTACTTTGCTGCTTGATCATGGATTTGGCGTTAGTTCAACATTTATTCATCTTCACAAGATACACGTGAAAGAGGGAGAACATGTTACTCAAGGACAGGTCATTGCAGAAATAGGCGCTACTGGTCGAGTTACCGGGCCACATCTTGATTGGCGTATTAACTGGCTTAAAGAGCGTTTAGATCCAGCACTATTAGTAACTATTGATTAGATAAATACATAATTTTTGCAGATACGCTTGGTTTTTGTTGGCACTGTACCAATCTACTATGTACCTAAGCAAAAATGAGTATGTACTTTATGTTTAATTTTGAATTTAAGAACCAAACTGAAATTTTATTTGGCAAAGGCCAAGTCGCTAAAATTAGTAGCCGTATTCCTAAAAACGCCAATGTATTATTTTTGTATGGCGGTGGCTCAATCAAAAGTAATGGCGTATACGACGATGTGTGCAAAGCCTTAGAGGGTTTTAATGTTATCGAGTTTTCTGGTGTAGAACCAAACCCTACCTACGAAACCCTGTCTAAAACTTTCCCTTTACTGAAACAACACAATATTGATTTCATACTTGCCGTAGGTGGTGGTAGTGTTATTGATGGCGCAAAGTTTATTGCTGCCTCAGCTAATTTTGAAGGCGAGCCTTGGGATATACTAGAGAAAGGCGCAGATTTTTCAAACCCATTGCCAATTGGCGCTGTGTTGACTCTGCCAGCAACAGGCTCTGAGAGCAACGGTAACTCGGTTGTTACTAAAAAAGCCACGCAGCAAAAACTTCCATTTGGTTCACCAAGCGTACAGCCAGTATTTGCTGTGCTCGACCCGGTGTATACCTTTTCGTTGCCTGTTAAACAAATCAGCAACGGTACCGTAGACGCTTTTGTGCATGTGATTGAACAGTACTTAACTTACCCGGTGAATGCGCCCATTCAAGATGGTTTTGCTGAAACCATTTTAAAAACATTAATTCAAGAA
>JBARZY010000064.1:0-2104 GCA_049650345.1 Glaciecola sp.
TGGATCGTTTTGACTAAAAGGTCATTTGCTCGTTGGAAGTTTTGAGTAGATATCCACGAATTTTCAGTATCTTTTAACGCTTTTTCTGAAAATAACTTACTTGCCCTAGCGAGCTCTGTATGACCCAAGTTTGTCCCTAAACTTAATATTGTGGCGAACAGTAAGCGCACGTCTACTTCAGACTTACCAGCGCGTGGAAGACGATTACGAAAACAGCCTGAAAAATCAGTATGCCGGTTTATTTCGAACATGACATCTTGAAGCGTAATTGAGCGGGAGGCTCCCAACAGCGTGGGTATGTATTTCGCGATTGAAAATTCGGGGTCTGGATATTTAATCCGCCAGGTACCATCTTCTTTTGTCGAAAAATGTGAGTTTTCATTGTTGTTAATCCGCTTAATGACGTCATCAAATTTTCTCGTTACGCTCTGACCAATGTCGGCAAGTACCGCTTTTCCGTCTGCAAACTTTTCAAGCGATGCTGCTGCCAACAGCCGTTTTCGATGATGACGCCACTCTTCGATACCAATCATATAACTTGGCGTTTGTCTGTAACGATAGGAATAAGTTAACGTTAATGACTTGTTCTTTAGTCCCTTCGCCACGCTCATGAATAGGAACGCCCGATATTTGTTTATTGGATTGATATCGTCTTCTTCATTCAGGTGAGCCAATTCGATTTTACTTAAGAACGCAGTAGGTGAGTCTTCATCGATATTTTTTGGCTGGGACAAGTAGAAGGTTATGGCTTCCAACAGCCCTTTATCTTTGCTTTGCGTGTCAAAGCTCATAGACTTAATAAGTGGACCTAGTGTGCGCTGGAGTTTGATGCTGTTTTCAAACAGCGAGCGATAATAATCAGCATGGGTAGCTAGTTTAGTAATACTGTTCCCAACACGTTCAATATGCTTTTCAAAATCAGGGTTTTCTGCATTGAAAAAAGCGCTTATTAGTTGGTGTGCACGCTCGTTTCGTTCTTCAAAAGACAAATCCGTATCTCGGGTGATGGAATATACTAGCTCTAACACTCTCTTGGCATCTTTTGCACTATTTAGTACCGTTTTATTAGCCTCAAGTGTACTGACTCGTTGCTCGTCGCGTTTGGTCCGCTCATTACCTTTTGCTTTGTTTGTAAATTGTTTAACTACTTTTAAAATAGCATCTGCAGAAAAATCATGGCGCTTATAAAACTGATCATAAATAAAAGACAAATAGTAAAGCGACTGTTTGTTGTCATTTTTCAATCGCCTGATTTCATCGTTGTTCCCTAAGTAGATCGCATCTGAAAAATGCTTAATCGCTTCGTCTGTGAGCCCCATTTTTTTGTAAACAGGTGATAGTTCAAAAAAGTGCTCGCTAAACACCTGTAGTATTGCCGCATTTTGATTGAGGATCCTCTGACCAAGACCTTGATCGATCCTCTTTAGCTCTCTGATGCTATATAGATGCGATTGCGCAGAAAAAAACTGCAACAGCGACTTTTTCTTTTTGAGTGATAATGACTTTTCAACCAAATCAAGCATCCGTGTTTCATAAGAATGAAAAGCAGTCGAAATAATGTCAACAAACTGATTATATGAGGGGATCTCGACGCGGCGCATCCAACAATACGAGACAAGTGCAAACAACATATCTTCTTTGTTCATGCGGATGGATACTAAGCTGTCTGCATGTGCTGCTAATAGTGCATTCGTGTTAGATGTCATTGCTTGCCAGTTGTATTGCGCAAGTATTTGCTTCTTTTGCCGAGAGGCAACTTCTGGTGAATACCTCGATAAATCAATAGTGTTTTTAAGTGATAGTGCTTTTGTTGCCCTTTTTATATCGGCGTCAATATAGCGACTTGTTTCAAAAAACCGTCCTTTTGCTTGAAAGTAGGCCTTTGACACTAAATAACCAACCTTGGCAACGTCAGATTGCATTTTGTTCAAAATCTTTTTAGTTTCGACATCTAAAGTGAAATATCCAATAGTTGCTTCTTTCGTTAGTTTTGGTACGCTATCAAACGCTCGCTTTCTCGCTGAAGAAAGTACTTTCATTTTCGCCATTTTATCATTCCTTTTAGTTATTAAAATCAACCTGTTAATTACGTTATCCCTAAAAA
>JBARZY010000065.1:0-4206 GCA_049650345.1 Glaciecola sp.
GTACCGGCGAGATAGGCATGAATGTGAATTTATATGGGCATCATGACAATTGGTTAATGGTAGATTGCGGTGTGACGTTTAATGTCCCGCTTGATGCCAGCCACGATAATACGCCGGGTAAATTAACTCACAATATGGTAACCGCCGATTTATCATTTATTGCGGCGCGAAAACATAATTTGTGTGGTTTGGTGTTAACCCATGCCCATGAAGACCATTTAGGCGCTGTAATCAATGTATGGGAGCAACTACAATGCCCCATTTATGCCACGCCTTTTACCGCCGAGGTATTGCGCAGAAAAGCATATAGAGCGAACATTGAGTACGATTTACCCATAGTTATCGTACATGCAGGCAATACGCTTGATATAGGTCCATTCACAGTTGAATGGATTGCCACCACACATTCTATTCCAGAAGCAAATGCGTTATTAATTACAACTGCAGTGGCGAATATATTGCACACGGGAGACTGGAAAATTGATCATAACCCAGTGGTAGGGGAACGCTTTAACACGAAGTTGTTCAAGCAGTTGGCCAATGAAAATATTACCGCCATGGTGTGTGATTCAACTAACGCGACTAAAGCGGGTTTTTCTAATAGCGAGAAAGCCTGCGAGCGAGGCTTAGGAGAACTGGTAGCAAAGGCAACAGGCAGAGTTGTTATCAGTTGTTTTGCTAGCAACATTGCCAGGTTAATCACTATTGCCAAAATCGCCCAAGCAACAAATCGCTATTTGTGTTTAATCGGCCCTGCCTTAGAAAATATGGTTAGCGTAGCGCGTTATACTGGATATTGGCCTGAAGATTTGACGATTACGCCTAGACGTCATATTGGTTATTTACCCAAGCATGAAGTACTCATTGTGGCAACAGGCTCCCAAGGTGAACCAAGGGCAGGCATGTACAAGCTGGCCCTCAACCAACATAGAGACTGCGATTTAGACGAAAATGATACGGTAATATTTAGCAGTATAGTAATACCTGGCAACGAAAAAAGTATTGAGAAACTAGTTACATTACTTAAGGAGCGGGGTGTTAATGTTATTCAATCTGAAAATAGTGAGCACACCATTCATGCTTCAGGTCACCCAAATGAAGACGATTTAACGGCAATGTTCAAATGGGTAAACCCAAAATGTGTTATTCCTGTGCATGGCGAGCCGCAACATTTGGCAGCTTGTGGTCAAATTGCGCTCAACAGCGGTATTCCCCATACAATGGTTGGGCTAAATGGTGACTTATATCGTTTATCACCTGGGTTCTCGATAAAACGTCAAGCCATTCGTGCAGGGCGCGTAGCTTTATAATTAGGCATATCGGAGTTATCTGCTCGCGTGATAAGTGAAGATATGCTGTTTTTTATTAAATGCAGCTCTAAAGTGCTCTATGAGTAATTTGAGTTTTTGATCGGGTTGTTTACTTTTAGGGTACATGGCATAAATTCCTAACGATTTGTTAGCAAAATCCCCCAATATGGGTAACAGCTCGCCTTGTTTTATATGCGAATACGCAAGGGCTTGTGGCAGACAAGCAATGCCTAAGTCGGCCAAAGCAGCTTGACACACAGCGTGTAAATTATTGGTTTGATAACGTCCTGTCACCGCGATACTTTTACTGATACCTTCTATGTTAAAATCCCACGTACTGGTAGTTTGATTTTCACTTTTGTATACCAAGCATTCGTGCTCAGCTAATTCAAAGGGATGATTTGGCTTTCCTTGTTGTTGTATGTATTTGGGGCTTGCGCATATTACCCAGTTTGAATCGACTAAACGCCGTGCAATAAGGCTAGAGTCTTGTAGGTTGGCGGTGCGGATCGCCAAATCAAAGCCGTCATCAATTAAATCGATAAAACGATTGGTAATATGGGTTTCAATGTTTACATCGGGATACATATTACAGAATTCCGCTACCGCGCGACTTAATACTAAGTTTGCAGATACGTCGGGCATAGTGATTCTAATAGTGCCTTTTACACCCTTACTGTAACCATTTACAATATCGGTTGCTTCTTGCATCGCATCTTTGGCAATACGAGCTTTGTCGAATAATAAGCGCCCAGCATCGGTTAGGTTTAGCTTGCGAGTGGTTCGGTACAAAAGCTGTACTTGTAAGCTATCCTCGAGTCTACCGATGCGTTTACTTACCACTGAATTGGTCAAATTAAGCATATCAGCCACCTTAGAAAACGAACCTTGCTCAACTACCTGCACAAACAATACGATATCGTCTGCCTTAACCATAAATAGCGTCCTTATTTAAGCCTTTAAATACACGAATTATGTCATAAAAAGAAAAAATGTTTACTCATTATGTTTATATATCAAGGATGCTGTCTTGGTTACATTAGACCTGAGTCTAAGTGTAGGTGGTTTTATAAGCAGTTTGGGTACTTACAATGATAATATTACCATTGTGGAACGCAGATATAACTATTAGCACATCGGCGCAAATACACAGCACATTCATGCTATTTCGCTTTTGATGCTCAACAATTGCGATACTTCTTATTGATTGAAAGAGATACTCACTATGACCGCAACTGAATTTAAAGCAAACACACCGCCACCAGTATTATCAAACGATACAGGAGAATCAAGTTGCGAGCATGACCGCGTTTACAAAACAGGTATTTTCCAAGCGCAAGATGACTTTATCCGACCAAGTAATGAGATATTGTTAAGCTATTTTGAAATAGCGATTAGCGCTAATAATATCAGCGCTGATCCCAAGCATAACCAACACTACCGAAAAGGATGGCGGTCGGGTGAGGGCAGTGCATTGTGCGTGATTTTTCCGCAAACCTTGGACCATCTATTTAAAGCGCTAATAATTTGCGTTCAGAATAACTTGGTTATTGTAATGCAAGCTGCAAACACGGGCTTAACCGAAGGCAGTACGCCAAGCGGTAACGATTATGATAGGCCAGTAGTAGTCATTAACACCTTGGCGTTAAATGATTTGCACTTAATTAATAAGGGTGAACAAGTCATCAGTATGCCCGGTGCGACTTTACATAAGTTAGAACAAACACTCAGTGGTATTCAACGTGCGCCTCACTCGGTTATTGGTTCATCTAGTCTAGGCGCTTCGGTTGTGGGTGGTATTGCCAATAATTCAGGTGGCGCATTGGTAAAACGTGGACCTGCCTATACTGAGCTTGGCGTGTACGCACAAATTACCGCTGAAGGTGAATTGATACTGGTTAATCATATGGGCCTTTATTTAGGCGATACCGCTGAAGATGTTGTGAGTAATTTGGAACAAGGAAAGTTTGATAAAGAAGCCTTGATTCAAGGTAGTCGTGTTGCTAGCGATAACGCTTACCAAGCCCGTATTAAAGACGTAGATGCCGATACGCCAAGTCGTTTTAACGCTGACCCTCGTCGCTTATATGAGGTTAGTGGTTGTGCGGGTAAACTTGCGGTATTTGCGGTTAGGGTTGATACTCATCCAGTGGCGAAACAGGAAGCCAGTTTTTATATTGGTACCAATAATTCCGATGACTTATACCGTTTACGTCGTTTATTGTTGACCGAACTAGAAGAATTGCCAGAAGTTGGCGAATACATGCATAGAGACGCATTTGATATTGCACAAGCATATGGTAAAGATACGTTTTTAAGTGTGATGCACTTGGGCACTAAACGTTTACCAAAAATGTTTGCAATAAAAGGACGGGTCGATGCGGTATTAAATAATCAAAAATGGCTGCCGAATTATTTAACTGATCGAATGATGCAATTAGGTAGTAAATTTTTCCCCCAGCACTTACCCAAGAGAATGCTTGAATTTAGAGCTAAGTATGAGCATCACCTTGTATTAAAGTTAAGTGATGCCTCAATTGAGAAAGGTCGTGAATTAATGAAGCACTTTTTTGCTGCGCCCGAATCAACCAGCGAATATTTTGAATGCACACCTGATGAAGCGAAAAAAGCCTATCTACACCGCTTTGCGGCAGCAGGCGCAGCAATAAGATATCAAACTATGCACAGCAAACATGTGGGAGATATATTAGCGCTTGATATTGCTTTGCGTAGAAACGAACAAGGTTGGGTAGAAGAACTACCACCCGAAATAGACCAATTCATTGAAAAGAAGCTCTATTATGGTCACTTCTTTTGTCATGTATTTCACCAAGATTATATTCTTAAAAAAGGCGCGAACCCCGATAGCGTTAAAGCTGCCATGTTAGCCTTGCTA
>JBARZY010000066.1:0-2625 GCA_049650345.1 Glaciecola sp.
CTTCTGGTCAAATGTGGGGACCAGACGGCAAGCAAAAAGACACTAAGTTTATGATCCCCGATCGTAACTACGCGGGTGTGTTTGACGCCGTTGTAAACTTCTGTAAAAAGCATGGTGCATTCGATCCTACTACTATGGGCACAGTGCCAAACGTAGGTTTGATGGCACAAAAGGCAGAAGAATACGGTTCACATGACAAAACGTTTATTCTTGACCAAGCTGGTACAGTCCGCGTTGTAAATAGCAACAATGAAGTATTGTTGTCACACAAAGTAGAAGCTGGCGACATATGGAGAATGTGTCAGGCAAAAGATGCACCTATCCAAGATTGGGTGAAACTTGCGGTATCTCGTGCGAAAGCTACTGGCGCCCCAGCAATATTTTGGTTAGACGAAAATCGTGCGCACGATGCGCAAATGATTGCCAAAGTAAATACCTATTTACAAGATCATGACACCAGCGGTCTTGATATCCAAATTATGAGTCCAGTTGAAGCAACCGTTTACACTTTGGCTCGTTGTAAAAAAGGCGAAGATACCATATCAGTAACCGGTAATGTATTACGTGACTACCTCACCGACTTGTTCCCAATTTTAGAATTGGGCACCAGTGCTAAAATGTTGTCGATAGTACCCCTTATGAATGGCGGTGGTTTGTTTGAAACCGGTGCAGGTGGTTCAGCGCCTAAGCACGTACAGCAGTTTGAAAAAGAAAATCACTTACGCTGGGATTCATTAGGTGAATTTTTAGCACTTGCCGCGTCACTTGAGCATTTAAGTAATACAACTGGTAATGCGAAAGCACAGGTGTTGGCTGATACGCTTGATGCTGCAACGGCTAAGTTCTTACAAGAAAACAAGTCACCTTCTCGTCGTGTAAACGAACTGGATAACCGTGGTTCACACTTCTATCTAGCATGCTACTGGGCACAAGCTCTTGCAGCACAAAATAACGATGAATCGTTAAAGCAGCAATTTACCGGTGTGGCAGCAAGCATGACTAGCAATGAACAAATCATTGTTGATGAACTGAACGGAGCCCAAGGTGTAGCGGTAGACGTGAACGGTTATTACTTTGCCGATGACGCTCTAGCAGCTAAAGCAATGCGCCCTAGTGCAACATTAAACGAGCTATTAGCTTCTATATAATACATGTAAAACAGCGAACACATTAAAAAGCCAAGCTAACGCTTGGCTTTTTTGTGCATGACTAACTTGTATATTTTGATGTATTAGCTAGCCTCGACTCGAGCAATCCAAGCGTCAATTTTTTCAGCCAAAATAGACATTGGCACCGGACCGTCTTTCAGTATTTCATCATGAAAGCCTCGATAATCAAATTTATCACCCAGCGCTTTTTGCGCCTTGCTACGCAGAGCCATAATCTCGAGCTTACCAACTAAATATGCAGTGGCTTGGCCAGGCATAGCAATGTAGCGCTCAATGGCTTTAGTCGCATCATTTTCAGAGTTGGGCGTGTTTTCAACTAAGTACGCAATAGCTTTTTCTCGGCTCCATCTAAATTCATGAATACCGGTATCCACAACCAATCTGCAAGCACGCCACAATTCCATAGCCAAGCGCCCAAAATCAGAATATGGATCTTCATAAAACCCCATATCTTTGCCTAGCTCTTCAGTGTACAAGCCCCAACCTTCTGTATAGGCGGTAAATGACACATATTTTTGAAACTCAGGAATGCCTTCGAGTTCTTGGGCAATAGCACGCTGCATATGATGTCCTGGAATACCCTCATGATAAGCAAGCGCCTCCATTTGGTAAGTAGGCATATCGGCCATATTATACAAATTCGCATAATAGGTACCCGGGCGACTGCCATCTTTAGATGGGCTTTGATAGAACGCTTTGCCTGCTGATTTCTCTCTAAAGGCTTCAACACGTTTTACGACCATGCGTGCTTTAGGTGTTAAGCCGAAATATTCTGGAATTTTCGCTTCCATCGTATCGATATATGCTTTTGCTTCTTGCATATAACGCTCGCGGCCCTCGTCTGTCGGTTCATAATAAAAACTGGGCTCGTTACGCATGTATGTGAAGAATTCTGCAAGCGTGCCATCAAACTCTACCTGCTGCATTATCGCTTTCATATCGGCATGAATGCGAGCCACGTTATCTAGACCAAGTTGATGCACCTGCTGCGCATTCAGTGTAGTGGTTGTAAACCAATTTAAACGGTTCTGATACCAGTTACTGCCATCGGGCAAGCGCCATACACCATCGCCCTCAGGACTAATTTCGCGATGCTTCACTAGCTCAGCTATGAGCTTTTCATAAGCAGGCTTCACGCTCGACAACAACGCACTTTTGGCTTGTGCAATTAGCTTGGACTGTTCTTCTTCAGAAATTGGCAGCGCTGATACTTTATTCACAAAATCGTTTAAAATGGTGGAGTCGACATCATCATCAGTAAATGGCTGCCCAACAATCACATTATTGGCGGCGACAATCATTTGTTCATATGACCACTTTGGCGGAAAAACTCCCATTTTTTCACGTGCTTGTAATTGTGTAATAACATCGTTAAACAAAGGCGCAACGTTCTCTAGGCGACTAATATATGCTTGGGCATCGCTAAGCTCTTTTACCCGATGAATATTTATCAAAA
>JBARZY010000067.1:0-3352 GCA_049650345.1 Glaciecola sp.
TATACTTTGCCTACTGCCAGCAAGTAGAAATAGATAAAGGGCGAAATATGCACAATACCCACAGCAACAATAACGAACGACTTCAAAAGTCTTATTTAACCGTTGCACAAAACGCTTCTGGGCGTAATTTAAACGTTCCTATTTACACCATAAGCGATAACAAACCTGGCCCAACGGTTTATATACAAAGCTCTATCCATGGCGCTGAGGTGCAAGGCAACGTGGTCATATTTCATTTACTGCAAGCCCTACAAAATACCAGCATCAATGGCAAAATAATTTTGGTCCCTAATTGCAACCCAGTGGGAACGAATATAAAAGCCGGTGAATACACATTAGGCCGTTTTGACCCAGTGAACGGTACCAATTGGAACCGAGGCTACTACTACAATAAAGAACAGGTTTTAGACTTTGCCAACGGCATCACTGCCCAAATGAGTCAGCAGCAAATAACTACCGCATTTAAAGCAATGTGCAAACAAGCTATAGAGACTAAACTCGCTGAGCCATGGGGTTTAGGGCTTGCGCAGCAACTCAATTTACATCTACAAAAAATGGCTGTTGAAGCTGACATTGTGCTCGATTTACATAATGGCCCGGTATCTACTCGGCACATTTACATACCTGAATATTGTCAGGATGCCGCCAAGCAATTTGCTATTGAACACTGCATATTTATTCCTAATCATTTTGCTGGCGCGTTAGACGAAGCGATATTCTGTCCTTGGTGGACATTGCAAGATACCTTGAGTGATAAATTTTCCGCATCTTACAATTTTGGCGTGCAAGCATTCACCCTTGAAATGGGTAGCCAAGAAGTGATTAATTTTGGACATGGCAAGCAAGATTCAGACAGTATTTTAGGCTATTTAGCCAGTCAAGGCGTGCTATCTCATGCTGAATTTCCAATTGCCGATATATCTCGAACAGGCGTTAATCTTGCCAATTATAAAACCATGTACACTGATTTTGGCGGTATGGTCGACTACTGTGCTGCGCCCGGACAACATGTTAAGAAAGGTGAAGTGTTAGCCAAAGTATTAAACATTGATGACCTTGATAACCATCATGCGTTACACCAAGTACTCGCGCCGTGTGATTTAATTCCTATTTTACATTTCCCGTCGGCGTCAGTGCTAAGCGGTACTCAATTGTACAAATGTTTTACACAATATTTCAAAATAAGCTAAAACACGCCGAAATGTATTGGAGTAATTCAACACGCTGTCGATATTACCTATATGCAGAAAAGTAAACTAGTTTGGCCAAAACTGGACATTATGACAAAACAATCTCAAATTTTGACGAAAATCTTATGGGTAATTAGCTTACTAACCCTCCCACAATACCTTGTAGCAAGCACATGTTTTGAAGTATTTCCGTCAGTGTTGTCGTCGTCGAAAAATACTGGTGGAGCTACGTTTAATTATGAAACGTATGTACGAGGCACAGATGGTTCAATTGCCATGCCGATACAACAAGATAGCACAGCCTTTAGCAACCCAAGTTGTGAGTCACAAAAATGCAGTGATTCAGGAGCGCGCGCAAATACTTTAGTATTGCCACCTTTTCAAACATCAAACTCAAGCACAGACCATACAATTAATAATGGTAATTCTCTGAACTTAGCTCAGGGCGCGTACGACGACATTACAGTAAATTATCAAGCCAGTTTGAGCTTTTCACAAAACAATCAAAGTACCTATATCGACAATCTTAACGCTTCTGCAACGCAAACCACAATTACATTTACTGAAGGTATTTATTGGATAAATTCATTTAGCATTGGCTTTGAAACAGACATCAAAATTAGTGGTACTGGTCCTGTTGTACTATTAATAAATGATGCTAGCTTCACCCAAAGTACGACTACATTTAATGATGCTGGAACGCCCGAGCAACTATTAATTGTGAGTTATAATAATATTAGATTTGGCTATAGATCTGTTCTCAACGGCTTAATATTGAGTGATGGTGATGTCACTATTGAAAATGAAAGTGTATTTACTGGGGCAATACATGCTGAAAAAGTTAAATTAAACTACAGAGCTGAACTCAATAGCGATGAAACCAGCGTAAAAGCCGCCAACTTTTTTGACTATTGCACTGGCCACAATGCATCCAACCTTACGGGTTTATTGCACGTTGACAACGAGTTTGAAGCATACATCTCCACGAGTGATAGTGTAGAAGGTACTGAAATCAAATCGGGTACTTCATGGCAAACCCAATACTCTTTAGAAGCAGACCTAGACAATAATCAAGACTATTATTTGCACATAAGAGCTCGGGACACCGGTGGTAGAGCTGGCTTTGTGGGTGAATTTGAGTTGTCAGGTTCAGGTCATGCTTTTGCGAACGGCAGTACGTCGCTAACGACCAATACGACTGACTGGCGCGTAAGCACAACAGGCTGGCAAAATTATCAAACGCCAACAGCTTATGGCACTATGGCGTCATCCCGATGGCCCACATACGCTAATATCGATGGCGATGCGAATTGGATATGGTCGTCTGACTATAACAATGACAATGCCGCATACTTCACCACTAAAATTAACGCTTTGTGTACCGCAGACGGCACGCATCAAGCAACCGGAATACTTATTGACAACAACGGTACCGATATTGGAGTCAATTCAGTAACCGAAGCATGGACAATTTACCAAGCGTGGATTGATGAAGGCAAGCCAAGTACCGGGTTAATTAATGGCGGTACTTATAATGTTGCAGCCTCAGGCACTAGTGATGTTGATCGTATCGATTTTGGCGGCTCACACAAGCAATACAATGGCACACTGGCATACCCTGGCTTTGGTAGCGTCGGCAGTGGCAGTTTGTCAAATTTTTTAGTGCATACAACCGGCACTCTTAACTTACCAGCGGGCGATTACACTATTTTTGTCCAAAGTGACGACGGCTTTAATTTAGTATTAGACAGTATTTCTGGCGATACTGTAGTGTTTAACAAATTTGGCCGCTCCCAAGCGGGTGATAGCAATGAGCTACTGTTTGAAGGTCCTACAGGAAATGCGTCAACTGGTGGTTCGTTTACCTTGACACAAAACTCCACCTTTACCCTATCTAGCATATTTTTCGAACAGAGTGGCGGCGACTATATGGAGGTAGGCATCAGTAATAGTATTCTAAGTTCTACCTTGGCCTCTAATTACGAAGTGCTAAAACATGGAGCCTTAGGCGGCGATGTTGACTTTGATACTTGTTCAGAGGAAGAGCCTGAAATTACCTTGCTTGCTGAGTATCGTTTTGACGACAACAGCTTTGGCAGTGAAACCTTAAACATTATAGACAGCAGTGGCAATGATCACCACGGTAGCATTGTGTCAAATTC
>JBARZY010000068.1:0-1543 GCA_049650345.1 Glaciecola sp.
TTTTTAATAGGAAAACCGGTGGTTTCACGTATATTTATTTGTTGTTCTTTAGTTTCTCCCTCGATACGCTATTTACTACTAGGCCGACGATCATAATCGACTCTGTAATTAGATATAGCGCTTGTGCGCTTGGTATGATGCAATAGCTACATTCTTGCTAGCTCGCTCGTAGTTACCAGCCACTTTTTTTCGTGATTTAAATGAAGTTAACATATGAATAGTACCTGTATAGTCGGCGCCAGTGGTTACACCGGCAACGAATTAATTAAGATCATCAGCAAGCACCCTGAGTTACGTTTAGACGCATGCTTTGTGTCTAACGGCAGTCAGTATAGTCAATTAACCGCTAGTGAGGTGCACACCGAGTTGGCAGGCATTTGCGACTTGCCCCTCACCGAATTAAGCGATGCGCATTTATCCACATTAAAAGATAACTTTGACGTTATATTTTTAGCGACACCACATGAATTTAGTCACGACCACCTACCCGCCATGTTGGGTGGCAAAGCTAAGGTGTTTGATTTATCTGGCGCTTATCGCTTGCAAAATACCGACGTATTTGGCCAATATTATGGGTTTCCTCATTCGCATAAAAATACATTGCGCGATGCCACCTATGGACTTGCTGAATGGTATGAAGCCGAGATTAAAGAAGCCTCTTTTATTGCAGTACCAGGCTGTTATCCAACTGCATCATTGCTGGGATTAAAACCTTTAATATCGAATGACCTACTTAACTTACAGCATATGCCCGTTATTAATGCTACCAGTGGCGTGAGCGGAGCAGGTAAAAAAGCGTCAATGACAACAAGCTTTTACGAAGTTAGCCTGCAAGCATATGGCGTTTTAAATCACCGTCATACTCCTGAAATTGAAGCCTATGCCAACACTCATGTTATTTTCACACCTCACTTAGGTGCTTTTAAGCGCGGAATCTTGGCAACTATTACCGCCTTCGTTAAACCCAATGTTACCGAAAATGACATCGCACAAGCGTTCAGTAAAGCATATGAAAACGCGCCATTAGTAAAGGTAAAGCCAAACATGCCCAAACTAGATCATGTGGTACATACCCCGTTTTGTGATATTGCCTACGCATTTGACGATACGAAGCGTTGTGTAGTGGTGACCAGCGCTATCGATAATTTATTAAAAGGCGCTTCTTCGCAAGCGATTCAGTGCTGTAACATAGCATTAGGCCTTCACCCAACCATGGGCTTGTTGTAATGGCGAATAGTACAGTGCACACAAGCTCATCTGCTATTGTCATAAAAGTGGGCGGCAGTTTTTTCAGTGAACTCGCCAACAACACAAGCGGCGCAGCGAATTTATTAGAAACTATCAGCATTTTACAACAGGGCAATAAGCCAGTTGTCATTGTGCACGGCGGCGGTGAACAAGTCCTTAAACGTTTGGCCGACTTGGGCATTCAAAGCCATCGAAAAGATGGCTTGCGAGTAACGCCCGACAATCATATGCCCATAGTTACTAGTGTTCTAGCTGGTGAGTTGAATAAACAACTTGTAGGCGCTTGTACTCAACA
>JBARZY010000069.1:0-3348 GCA_049650345.1 Glaciecola sp.
AAAGCCGCAATAGCGGCTATAACCACGAATCGTAAGGGTTGCCATTGATAAGCATATCGTCAATGGCATCCATTAACGTATCATACTGGTCATCAAAGCCAGTTTCTTGGTCCATTAACACACCCACCGTGACAGCGTCCAATTCGGTTAAGAATGGTAAAACCCAATCAGTAGGAAAGGCATCCGAACCATCAAAGAATTTAGTATTGACAATCTTCTCACCATCAGCATCGTGCGTATGCGGCACAAAAACCTTACCTGATTTTATTTGCGGCTGGCAGTTGCCATGCCTAACAAACTTGTTCTGATTATTTCCGCGCGGTACAGGGTTAACTATTACATCCCGCTGCCTTTCCTGTAATGTAGCTATTAAACCTTGACCGGCCTGTTTATCCTCTATGTTCATATACCTAAGTGTTAAGCGCTGCGTATCTGGTGCCAAATCTTTCCACCTATTCCACAACGATACAGCCTCAGTTAAAAGCTCATCTGGCAACCACTTACCGCGCCTAACCTCAAGCACGTACATATTACCATCTTGCCCCATACCGCACAACGTAAACACTGTGTAATCGTTTCTGTCTGTTATCTTGCCAGAGTTTGTATCAACATAAACCGCCATCCATTCCAGCCATGGCAACTCCGTGTACCTACCAAGCCAAGCAGTATCAACTAAACCGCCTGACATTGTGATAGGCGCTTGCATGTACTGAGACATAAACGTGTATTCGTCACGCTCCCATAGCTCAATTAGCTGGTCTATGTGCTCCATTTCAGGCCAATAGGACCAATGCTTTACACCGTTAATCTCACGACAGTCAGAATCCTTGATGCACTCCCAGCATTGCGCGGCAATATCTTGTGGCAAAGTTGCAAGGTAATCTTCTGTGATTAAGGCAGGGATTGACACCAATTCGAATTTAACGCCAAGATTACCGGCAGTACAAAACCCTATAGTATCGTCTTTGTGCAATCTTTGCTGAATTATAAAGAATGGAGTCGGGTGTTCTTTTGACTTATCGCCACGGCGTGAGCGCACAGTGTTTGTAAGCTTCCTGTGATGAGCTTCACGCTTAGTTGAGCTAAAGCAATCCTCCGGCTTTAATGCGTCATCAAGGTTAATTGATCCGCTAAACTTAGGCCCATAATAACCACCACGACCACCAGTAATCTGACCACCCATCGCCCTTGATACTGTCTCACCTTTAACCTTGCCTTTTGCGTCTACTATCTGCCATTCTTCCGCCTGGTTAACGCCAAACGTACACGGCCAAAATTCTTGATACTCTTTACTGTTGATTATATCGCGAGTTCTACGGCTATTACGCTTGGTTAGCGAATCAGCAAAGGATAGGTTTAAGTTTCTGAATTTATCAAGCGTACCAATTTGCACAAGCATGTTTGTGTACGCTGGCAAGTGTATACTCATAAGCTCTGTTTTAGTACCGCCTGGTGGGATTGAAATCGCTAGGTTTATGGACTTATCACCTTTAACCGCATTGTCAACGGTTGAGGCTATCCACTTATGATGCCAATTAACTAAAAGCTTCTCTCCTTGGAGTATTTCGAAGTAAAGCCTAGTGAAATTTAAAAAGCTTCTTTCGCAAGCGTTCTTTATTGCAACTTTCTCAGGGAAAGAAAGGTCTTCCCATTCTTTCATAGTAAAGACTCCGGCATATCGGGCCAGTATCTATTACCCTTAGATGCGTTATGTGATGAATCTATTAATTGTAAATTGTGCCAACAGTGTAGACCACAAACTAGATTGCTTTTTAATGGCACTATGTGATCAACATGCATACTTCTGCACCTTGCTTTTTCATAAACACTAGCCACTAATTCGCTTTCAAACCATCTTGGTACGGCTTTCATTTTTCTTGCTCTATACTCGTTTGACCTTTTTGCATTTAATGCTGGGTTTTCCTTTTTCCTCAATAGTGCCTTTTTTATTTCTGACTCTCTATTTTCCTTATACCAAGAAGACTGATAATTAGATCTTTTATCTTTATTTTTCCTTGCGTAATCGGAAGAGTATTTCAGCCTTTCACGCCTATTCCTTTTGTAATAATCCCTAACTCTTGAGCATGACTTTTCGCTGTCGTAGCTTTCCCTCTGGGATTCAAGAAAACATTCGTAACAAGCTCCTGAGTGAGACTTTCTTTTTGATGTATGACCGCGCTTACACGGCTTACCGGTAAAGTAGTATTTTAACCCTGAATTTATAGCTTCTTTTCTTGATGTGATTTTCATATTAACCTCGTTAGCAGTCAACTCGTTACTTGAAGTTATGTGCCAAGCTGGGTAACGATTCCAGCGTTTCAGCCGCTAAACCTAGGCACAAATTGATTTTACCACATTAATCCAAACCCTTAAACTCAGATTTCAAAAGCTCTTGCGCTTTCTGGTAGTCTTGCGGGTTATGTGCGACATTGTGCACAACTCCGCTATGCTCAACACCTTGCTTAACGCCGTACTTCTTAGGTGACATTCTTTCCATTACCCATTTGCGAGTATCAACACGCAATCGTGAGCGTTGAACGTACTCTGAGTTCATGCGCTCACCGTTAGGGCCTTCAATCGTGTCATGCTCTGAATCGTCAGCAATATCAATGATGTCATCGGCGTAATACTCTGACTGCATTTCTCTAGCCCATGCGTAATGGTTGCGAAATTCTTCATTAGACTGCAACCATCTAAAAACGGCATAGCGTGAAGGGTAGTATTTACGGGCGCATATCTTACGCAATGATTCACCGGCAGATAGTCGCATGCAGATAGCTCTATCTTTCCAAATTGTGTAATCGTTAGGTCTCCCTACTGCCATAAAATCACCTATAAAATAATTAAATCAATAACCGAATTATAACACAGTTAATTATTGTGGGTTGTTTTTACTTATCAATTATACCGCCAATCACCCTTTCAACCTCACTCGCTGCAATTTCTTCAACATCAACAGCGCGACCTAAGCCGATAAATATACCTGTCATTTCTTTATGATCGTATAGCTCATCAACAACATCAAGCACCATGTAGCTAATAGGCACGGTTGTAAATTGGTCTTTGTATGTCATAGAATTTGCGCCCCATAATAGCCCAGGCTAAATAACACCACCCAAATTAAATGCCATAGGCGCGATACTGTTTTTTCACAGCTTGCAACCGTACCGTATTGGCTAGCATAGCGCCTTGCTAAAAACTCAGTCTTTGCAGTTACACGCATACGGCCACCGTTAATGAATTTGATTTTGTATTTGTTCATATCACTTACCCATCTCATCCATGCAAATAGTCAAAACCATACGCTTAAAGTTTTCAATATCACCATCAAGGTCGCTAGTCATTGGT
>JBARZY010000070.1:0-6548 GCA_049650345.1 Glaciecola sp.
TAGTGACCGTCAATTGCCTGATAAGGCGATTGATTTAATAGACGAAGCTGCCTCAAGTATTCGCATGCAAATTGATTCTAAGCCCGAAGAAATGGATAAACTAGAGCGCAGAATTATACAATTAAAATTGGAAGAGCAAGCCTTAGCTAAGGAAACCGACAGCGCTAGCCATAAACGCTTAGAGGTGATAGAGCTAGAGCGCGAACAAGCGGAAATTAAGTTCGCTGCATTAGCACAAGTATGGAACAGTGAAAAAGACGCAATGCAAGGCACACAAGGGATTAAAGCCGAGTTAGAGCAGGCAAAGCTTGACTTAGATATAGCGCGAAGAGCATCTGATTTAAGCCGTATGTCTGAGTTACAATATGGCAAGATCCCCGAGCTTGAATTGCGCCTAGAACAGGCGGCAGAGAATGACGGCAGCGAAAATACCTTACTTAAAAACAAAGTCACCGAGGTAGAAATTGCCGATGTACTCTCGCGTTGGACAGGTATTCCTGTGAGTAAAATGCTTGAGGGCGAAAAAGATAAGCTAGTTAATATGGAAAGCGTACTCAGTAAGAGAGTAATTGGTCAAGGCGAAGCGGTTGCGGCTGTTTCAAATGCGATTAGGCGCTCGCGAGCAGGTCTTGCAGACCCTGACAAACCCATGGGATCATTCTTATTCTTAGGTCCCACAGGTGTGGGTAAAACGGAACTGTGCAAAGCCTTAGCCAATTTCATGTTTGATACCAGTGATGCCATGGTGCGCATTGATATGTCTGAATTTATGGAGAAACACTCAGTAGCTCGTTTGGTAGGCGCGCCCCCTGGTTACGTGGGCTATGAAGAGGGCGGTTATTTAACCGAAGCTGTAAGAAGAAAGCCATATTCAGTAATATTGTTAGATGAAGTTGAAAAAGCACACCCTGATGTGTTCAACATTTTATTGCAAGTACTCGATGACGGGCGTTTAACCGATGGACAAGGTCGTACGGTCAACTTTAAAAACACGGTGATTATAATGACCTCTAATTTAGGATCGGACATTATTCAAGCCCATGGTCAAACTAGCGAATACGACGACATGAAACGTGATGTAATGGAAGTCGTCGGAACGCATTTTAGACCAGAGTTTATTAATAGAGTTGACGATATTGTAGTGTTCCATCCGCTTGGTAGAGAAGAAATTAAGTCTATTGCCAAAATACAATTGGCTGGTTTACGGCAACGTTTGCACGAAATGGGTTATAAGTTTGAAATTTCAGCGCCTGCATTAGAGCAGTTATCAGCAGCAGGTTTCGACCCGATATATGGCGCTAGGCCACTGAAACGTGCAATACAAGTGCAGATAGAAAACCCATTAGCTCAGGCTTTGCTTGAGAGTAAATTGGGTAACAGTGATGTGGTTCGTATTGATTGTGATGAGAGTGGCAAACTTGTCATTCAATAAGGTGTAATGACTGAATTAATAGGACCATACTGCAGTAGCAGTAGGTCCTATTTTATTAATTTATAAGTTATTAATTTCAGCTTCAAGCGCCCTAGCTTCGTCTTTCGCATCAAATTCTGAAAAGTCGCTAAACAATATTTTAAGTTCTCGCTTACTTTCTGAGATTCGGCCTAATTTATAAAGCGTATAAGCAATATGAAAGCGCAGATTGCCATCTTGCGCATTTAATGAGTACGCTTTACGCAACAAATCCAAACCTTCGCTGTATCGACCTTGCTTCGCGTAAATCCATCCTAAGGTATCTAATACATATGAGTTTGTATTGATTAATTCATGAGCTTGTTTTGCAAAATTCTCAGCTGCATCAAGTTTACCTTCTGATATATAAATATTGGCTAAGTTGTTTAATACCATTGGCAACGGACCGTAGGGCAGAGCATTAGAAATTGACACATAGTAGTTTTTTGCTTTAGCGTAATCACCTTGCAAATAGTAATAGTCAGCCAATAAATGAGTGGCGAAAGTATTAATATTAGGAGATTCAGCCAAGCCATTAAATAGTTCAACAAAGCCATCAGTTTCGTAGCCTTCAATCGCTAATTGATAACTGCCAATTAATGCTGGTGCCAATAAGTTGGCCTGGCGAGCAGCGCTTTGGTAGCGAGCGGCAGCAGCTTGATATTGTTTTTTTGCCAATAACAAGTCTGCGTTTAAGAGTATTACATCTGGGTTGCTAGGGTTGACTTTGTTCAGGGTTAATAGCGAGGATTCAACTTTTTCGTAGTTTTTTAAGCTTAAGGCAATTCGGGCGATATCACGTTGTACAAAAAAGTCATTTGGGTTAATTTCAAGGGCGCGTTGTAAACTCTTTAACGCGCCGGTTTTATCACCATATTCAGATTGTATTAACGCTAATTGATACAGTTGTGCGACATTGTCCGACACAACACCGAATAAGGCTCTTAAATCTTGTAATGCGCCAGGGATATTACCCAAGGCACGTTTAATACGCGCACTTAAACGAAACAATCGAGGATTAGTAAGGTCGTTTTTTTGTAGTTCAGTTACTTTTAATAGTGCGCTTTTGTATTCACCAATAGCCATGTAGTAATCAATAAATGCATCGGTAACTTCAATCGAATTCTTATTAAATATATCAGCCGTAGTGAGAGCTCCTAGTGCCAACTCATATTCCTCCTGGCTCATGAAAATCCGTGCATGCAACACCAGCACCTGAACATCGTTTGGGCTCATTTCTAGTAATTTTTTTGTTATTCGCAAAGCATTTTCAAAACGTTGCTGCGCATAATATGTGCTAGCCAAATTAAAATTTGCTGAAAAGTGTTGTTCATCTACCGCGAGAATCTTCTGATATACAGCTATTGCGCCTTCTATATCATTTTGCTTTTTTAAAATTGAACCCTGTAAATTCAAATAATCGACATTATCAGGCTCACTGCTGAGTAGGGTGCTTACATATTCGTCGGCTTTTTCTAATTCACCGCTCCTAATAGCAACTACTGCGCGCTGTATGGTAATGCCAATATCGTTATTCGGTAATGAATCTAAGCTTTGGAGTGCAAGTTCAAGTCTGCCTCTCGCCTCAAACAGTTGTGCTTGCGTTTGCACATAAAGCACTTGCCCTTTAAATTGTTGATGCGTTCTCGCTAATAAATTGTCACACTTATAATTTTGTTTTGCTTTTATATAAATAGAGCACAAACGTGATATTAATGGCAGGCTTTGTTCAACTTCGTCATTAAATTTTTCAAGTAAATTAGCGGCAGAAACATAGTTTCTATTACGCTCATAAACATCCACCAAAAATTGAGATGCGGCAAAACTATCGGGAACATAAGTCAGAAACTGCTCAAATTCAGACTGCGCAACAACAAGGTTGTTTGCAGCATAGTTTGCCATCGCACTTATTAGTAACGAGCCTACGTTACCGTTTAAATTATTGGTATCTAAAATACTCAAGTTATTAATAAGATCGTCTAATGTACTTTTGGCTAACTCAGTTTCATTTAATTCAGATGCTACCCAGCTAAGTAACAGTTTTGCCATAGGATCATTTGGCGTGAGCGCTAGCGTATCTTCTAATACTTGCTTTGCTTCAGTAAAAGCTTGTTGACTAGTGTAGGCTGTGACTAGATCACGTAGTATTAGCGCATGATTCGGATCGATTTCAAGACCCTTCCGTAACATTTTAATTTGGTCATTGGTTTGCCCTAATCGCGCATAATATTTGCCATACAACTTATACGATTCTGCAGCTGGGTTAGGTTGAACAAGTGCGATATCTAAAAGTGTTTTCGCAGAATTTAGTTTTTCGTTGTTAAGATAAAAAGCTGCAGCGCCATTAAGTACTACAATATTCGTTGGAGAAACCTCGAGTGCTTTGTTGTGATATTCTTTTGCAGCGTCAACATTATCTAATTGAGCTGAGGCAATCGCTTTTGCGCTTAATAAATATCCTAGTTTGGAAGAGGTAAGCTGGTTTTCCGGAAACTCTATGATTTTTGCTTGTTCGTTTAATGCAAAAAGCACTTTTACGTACGGTTCAACAATTAAATTTCGATCTGCTCCTGCTTGAATTGATTCTTCAAACTCATCTTTCGAATCCAAATAAAAACCAGACAAGCCAAGTACTTGAGCCATGAGTATTTTTGATGGTAAATGGTCTTCTTGCTCGTTTAAACTATTTTTCAAATGAATGTAAGCTTCGTCAATTTTTCCCGCTTCAAACGTTTTGTAGGCTTCCTCGTAATGAGCGTTTTCTTGACCATGTGCATGCTGGACACTCATTGATAATAGTGCAAATAGTAAAAAATATAATTTCATAAGAACCTGATAGTAAAAAAAAACACAAAAAAAAGCCGATACATAGTATCAGCTTTATCGAACCTAATCGCTAATTACATTAGACTTAAGTTCTGCGTCTTAATAATACTAAGCCAGATAATGTGAACAAAGCTAGTATTGCTGGTGCGCTTGCGTTGGTTACTGGTGGAGTGCCAGTACCACTAGAGTGAGATATTGTCGTAATGCCAGAGAACTTGAACGAGTCGTTGTTATCATAGTTCCAGCCACCACCCAGCGCGGAGTTGATAGCACCTACAAGCCAGTATTTAGAATAAACATCGTTACTGTTAGATACATTCAATGTAGCTGATTGGTTTTTACCCACGATTTGTGTGTTATCGTCTATAAGGTCCCATCCGCCGTTCGTTCCATTCCCAACCAGATCAGACCATGTAGTATGACTTGCAAAGCTACCATTAAACTGGCTCGAACTACCAGTAAAAGCAGCGACTGACGAATCAGAGTCGCTATAAGTCAATCCCATTGAGTAAGTAGTTAAATTAACTGCTTGGCTAAAAGACAACAATACCATTTCGTAGTCTTGTTCACCATGTATGCTTGAAGCATTGTCTATACCGTGATTTGGCCATGTATTACTTGAACTTTCATTATTGTTCTGTATACCAATACCGTAATATGAATTGTTGCCGTAAATTTGTTCAAGCTCAGCTTCTTCGATACACGAATTAGTATCAGTATCTGATGAGTGAGGGCTGTGGTAAGTAGCACAACCATTACCGGTTGACGCCCAAGCACTTACAGTCAGGCTGATACCATCTTGATTGTAGCTCAAAGTATTTCCGGCATCAGAATTGGAAGTGCTGGCCGTATTAAAATTCCATGTTTGACCGCTTGCAAATGCATTTAACGATGCAACAGTCATTGCTGATACTAATAAAAACTTCTTAAACATACTTTTCTCACTACTAAAAATCGGGTTTTACAACTAACTCGATTAAACTACTAATTGATGATGCCTGTAATGCAATAAACAGTCCAATATGTAAAAAGCATTGTTTTACAATTGGTTATGTGGGGCAAGCGTCGTTAAGTTATTGCGTCTGTAAAATTTACTGACAGTAATTTTGATGCGTTGCACCATCTGCGTTCTTTTTGACGTTGTAATATAAATTACTTAGGGTATTTATTATAGATGTATCGGCCATACTAAAGTTTGTTATACTATACTCTTAACAAAAAAGGAGTATTCATGCCAAAATCTAAACCACGCGGTATCTATTTATTACCTAACTTGCTGACAACAGCAGGTCTTTTTTCGGGTTTTTATGCCGTTGTGATGTCAATGAATGGTCAATTTGAACATGCAGCCATTGCTATATTCGTAGCAATGATATTTGATGGCTTAGACGGTCGAGTTGCAAGAATAACGAATACACAATCTGCCTTCGGTGCAGAGTATGATTCAATGGCTGATATGGTTTCATTTGGCGTGGCTCCCGCAATCGTTGCTTACAATTTTGGCTTATTAGAGCTGGGTAAAGTTGGTTGGTTAGCCGCTTTTCTATACGTTGCAGGCGCAGCACTCCGCTTGGCAAGGTTTAATACACAAGTAGAAACAGCAGATAAAAACTATTTCCAAGGCCTTGCTAGCCCAGCAGCTGCTGCTGTAGTAGCAGGCATGGTGTGGGTATGTATCGATTACGACATTAAAGGAACAGACTACTCGATTATTATTGCCTTAATTACAGGCTTGTCTGGTTTGTTGATGGTAAGTAACTTTAAATATAATTCATTTAAAGAAGTAGATTGGCACGGGAAGGTACCGTTCGTCGCGCTACTATTAATAATGCTGGTATTTATTGTAGTGGCAACCGCACCTTCATTAGTACTATTTATTGTATTTATACTGTATACGGTTGCTGGCCCTATCAATACATTCCGTACGGTTGATAAAGTTACATTGGAAGATGTGGTTGGCGAAACCGACGAAGACGCTGATTTTAGCCAACAAGAGTCTACTAATAGCGCCACTCAAGAAGATTCAATAAACACATCTTCTTCAAAAAAGAGTGCAGATAAAAGCGAGTAATAATAGGAAAACGGACCTTCTGGCTAAAATATGTGCTATTGAACGCAGAAGCATGACTTTTTAATAAAAAACGCTTGACCCAAACTGATATGCATGTAGAATGCGCGCTCGCTTCAAGGAGACATCAGCAAGGCCTTTAAATAAGCCGCGTTGAGGTGCCAAGAAGCAGTCAAGTGATGTGTCATAACTATGACGCAAATT
>JBARZY010000071.1:0-2586 GCA_049650345.1 Glaciecola sp.
TAAAAGAGGTGAACTCAGTGGCACTAGGCTTAGCAGCAAAAAAAGAGATCGTAGCGGAAGTTAACGAAGTTGCATCTCGTGCTCTATCTGTTGCCGTCGCTGAATACCGTGGTATGGAAGTAGGGGAACTTACTGACTTGCGTGTTAAAGCTCGTGAACAAGGCGTATATCTGAAAGTAATCAGAAACACCCTTGCTAAGCGCGCCTTAGCCGATAGTAAGTTTGCTGATTTAGACTCTGCGTTAACCGGCCAGTTAATTTATGGTTTTTCAATTGAAGCACCAGGTGGTGCGGCTCGTCTTTTTAAAGACTATGCTAAAGCGAATCCAAAATTAAATGTAACTGCGTTATCGATTGGTAGTGGTTTGTTGGGTCCAGAAAAACTGGATGCAGTGGCTTCATTACCTACCAGAGACGAAGCATTGGCACAATTACTTGCTACCTTCAAAGCGCCTGTTGGCAAATTCGTTCAAACAGTTAACGAAGTTCCAGCTAAATTTGCGCGTGTATTGGCGGCGATCAAAGACACCAAGTAATTGGTGTTTTTGGCAATTTGAATTTTTAACATTATACCCAGGAGTTTAGAGAAATGGCTCTAACAAAAGAAGATATATTAAACGCAATCGCTGAAATGCCAGTAATGGATTTAGTAGAGTTGATTGAAGCAGCTGAAGAAAAATTCGGCGTATCTGCTCAAGCAGCAGTAGCTGTAGCAGCTGGTCCAGCTGCAGCAGCAGAAGCAGCTGAAGAACAAACTGAATTTGACGTAGTACTTACTTCATTCGGTGGAAATAAAGTTGCTGTAATTAAAGCTGTACGTGGCGCTACCGGTCTTGGCTTGAAAGAAGCTAAAGAAGTGGTAGAGTCTGCACCTAAAGCTATTAAAGAAGGTGTATCAAAAGACGAAGCAGAAGAACTGAAGAAGCAGCTTGAAGAAGCTGGTGCTGAAGTTGAAGTTAAGTAATTAGCATTTGCTATTTACTGACCTTTTGAAAGGTCTAGGCTGATGATTTTTAATCATCAGCCTTTTTGCGCTATATATTTTGTAAAAATTTAGCGTGTCGGTCACAAAATTTATTCCCTTTATTTGTGATTATGATATAGCATGGGATTGTACTAAGTTGATGATTCGATAACATTATTGGTGTTTTTGAATAAAACTTAAGCAAATGCCCACGCAACAAAGGGTACTGGAAGTTTGTTACACAAGTTTTTTGCCTTTGTTCAGTCCGAAAGCATGGGCAGTAAAAAGCGCAGTAGTGTAGCAGGTTGGGTCTAAAATCAGTCGGCTGAGGAACCCATGGTTTACTCTTATAGTGAAAAAAAACGTATCCGTAAGGATTTTGGCAAGCGCCCTCAGGTATTGGAAATTCCATACCTTCTCTCAATACAACTGGATTCATTTAAGAAGTTCATCGAACAAGATCCCGATGGCCAATATGGCTTAGAATCGGCTTTTCGCTCGGTGTTTCCAATCAAAAGCTATTCAGGTAATTCAGAATTACAGTATGTAGCTTATCGTTTAGGCGAGCCGGTATTCGACGTCAAAGAATGTCAAATACGTGGTGTGACCTATTCGGCGCCATTAAGAGTCAAACTAAGACTTGTCTTATTTGATAAAGAAGCAGCACCAGGCACCGTTAAAGACATAAAAGAACAAGAAGTTTACATGGGCGAAATCCCATTAATGACGGAAAACGGTACCTTTGTAATTAATGGTACTGAGCGTGTTATTGTTTCGCAATTACACCGTTCACCTGGCGTGTTCTTTGATCACGATAAAGGCAAAACTCACTCATCGGGTAAAGTGCTTTATAATGCACGTGTAATACCTTACCGTGGTTCATGGTTAGATTTTGAGTTTGATCCTAAAGATAATTTATTTGTGCGTATCGATCGTCGTCGTAAACTTCCAGCGACCATCATTTTACGTGCATTAGACATGGGCACCGAAGAAATACTAGATGTGTTCTTCGACAAGATTGCCGTGCGCATTGATGGCGACAACTACATGATGGATGTGGTTGCTGATCGTTTGCGCGGTGAAACTGCTCAATTTGATATACTTGGTAAAGAAGGCGAAGTCCTTGTTGAAGCCGGTCGTCGTATATCAGCAAGACACACACGCGCGCTGGAAAAAGCGAACGTGAATCAGCTTGTAGTACCTGCAGAGTATCTTGTAGGTAAAGTGCTTGATAAAGATTATATTGATCAAAGCACCGGTGAAGTAATAGCAACGGCTAACCAAGAATTAACTGCTGAGCTATTAACCGCACTTAAAGAAGCTGACATTAAAGAATTTAATACGCTTTATATTAATGAACTTGATCACGGTTCTTATATTTCTGATACAGTAAATGTTGATCCTTCTAACAACCGTTTAGAAGCATTAGTTGAAATTTACCGTATGATGCGTCCTGGTGAGCCACCAACAAAAGACGCAGCAGAAAACTTATTTGACAATTTGTTCTTCTCTGAAGACCGCTATGATTTATCAGCAGTCGGTCGTATGAAGTTTAACCGTCGTATTGGTCGCAAAGAAAGCACCGGTGCTGGTACACTTAACAAAGAAGACATTGTTGCAGT
>JBARZY010000072.1:0-34561 GCA_049650345.1 Glaciecola sp.
GACTAGATCACTGTAACTTACAGATTCTAAATTTTACAGTCATACACTTAAAACAATGCTTTCAAAAAAAGAGGTGTAGCGAACCCTAGTAGTCGTTTATACTTATATTATCTTTGTTTTCGAATTATCCAGAAACTTTATATGTCTAAATTACCTAGGCTTTATTATTACAGCCCAGTATTTCTTTTAATTTTACTTATTAGACCTGCATTAGATCCTATTCTTGAGTTGTATAAAGTTGGCGGTATCGGTTTTGGTGCTTTACTCAATGTATTTATGTTATGCGTCTTGTATAGTCTATTGAGTCACACTCGATTTAAAATTAGAAAAGAAAGCATATATTGGATACCACTGCTAGTTATCATTTTAATTGCCATTTTTTACTCACCCTATGTTATGAAAGCATTCAGAAGTTTTTTAGTGGTTATAACTTATACGGCCGTGTTTTTGGTTCCTTTCCACTTCATCAAAACAAAACAAGACTTTATGGAATGTCTTAAACTAATTGTATATTCATCTTTTATACCTTTAATTGCTGTTGTTTACGAATTTGCATTTCCAGCAGGCAGCACTAACTCAAATGGTTTTCGCTTATTCTCAACGTTCAGTCACCCAAATATATTTGCTTTTTACCTGGTTACTGTAGTGAGCATTTGCTTTTTCTCTATAAAAAGTGATTTATTTACAAGGGATATTAAGTTTAAGCGACTTTGTTGGTTAGTATTGTTTGCAAGCTTATTGTGCATTTTAGGTACCAAAACGCGAGCTGCTTGGGCCGTAGTCGCCGTTTTAATTTTAATATATGGCTGCTTTCAAGAGAAAAAGTACTTATTGTATTTAACGCTTGTATCCGCTGCCGCGTTAAGTTTGCCTAGTATTCAAGATAGAGTCTTTGATCTTTTTCAGGGTAACGACCCTGACGCCTTTTTAGACAATTATGAACAATTAAATTCCTACGCTTGGCGAAAAATAATTTGGGCTGCCGCGCTCGAAATGTCGTGGGATCGACCCTTTTGGGGTTACGGTTATGAGAGTTTCACTTATTATTCTGGTGCATTTTTCTTGATAGAAAATGAACAGGGTAACGGGGCTCATAACACCTATGTTCAGTTTCTGTTCGAATTAGGCATTATAGGCACAATCGCCTTTTTGTGGTTACTCGGCCCAATTACTCAACAATTGTGGCAATTAAGAACAAAAGCAAAGGAAAACATCATTGTTTTCGCTCTCTTTATTTGCTATTGCTTGATTCACTATTCAGACAATGTATTCGACTACTTAGTGTTTAATTGGTATTTCTGGTTTTTTATTGGCGCTTTTCTTGCTTACAACAAATTACAATTTTCAAACGAAGCAGAAACTGATGAACACTGATTTGGCTCACCCCTTTATTGCTTTAGTACCGTAGGAATAAAAAATGGAAAGAATTAAATGGCTTGACATGAGTCGAGGCTTAGCAATTATCTTATTAATAGTCATGCACAACGCGGGTGCCTTAGAATCAAGAAACTTTATAACCAAAGATACTCTTGACGTCATTTATGGCCTCCTTAGAATTGCTACGCCGTTTTTCATGTTCACCTTCGGATTAGCTTTCTATATTACTGCTTCAAAAAAAATTGGTAGATTAGGGTTAATTGAGTATTATCAGAGCAACGTACTCAAAAGGTTGCTTTATATACTTATTGGCCGAGAAATTATTGTTATTATTCTGTCATTTAGGCATCCCGAAATGGCCGAAAATCTTATTTCTATCCTCTTATTCCAAGATTTCTCTAAAGGCGGCGAAATTTTAATTTTTTACTTTTTCGCGTTTTTAGTTGCACCATTAAATGTTCTTTTGTTGCAAAAAATAAAGTTAATTTTTTACATTCTTTTTTGGTTAGTCGTATACAGTGTGTCATTTTATATTGGTGTAACTTATGTTAACCAACAAAGTAATAATGTTTTACGCTTTTTATTTTACGACGTGTACGCATTTGTTCCATTTTTAATTGTCGTTGCGACAGCAATGGCAGCGGCAAAGTTTTATATGGAAAGTGATAACAAAGAAAAATTCCTAAAATCAGGTTTTCTTGTGGGTAGTGTGATGTGTATTAGTGGCTTTTTGTTATTGCAGTCTATGAGCTCAGACATTTGGGCGTCTCTTTCGGTAGCAGAGTTTAAGAAGCCTCCTTACCCTGGGTTTCTACTGTTTTATCTTGGCGAAGTATTCATTGTTATAGCGTTGGTTGCTTTTTGTAGTGAAAGAATCCCAAGGTTTATAAATAGAATATTAAGTACCTTAGGGCGCAACACTTTGGTGTCTTACGTTACTCATTACACGTTCTTTGCAAGTGTCCCATTGGCTGCTGCTCTTGGCGGAGGAGCAGTTCTAGAGGTGCTAGCGTTGGCTGTAATTTGTACACTCACTTATGTAGGGATCACTAAGTGGGATGCACGTAAAGCAAACAAGAAAAAAAGCACCTAATAGTCAAATATTTGTAAGTAAGCAAGGTACTGCCAATTTTATAAAACTGTGGCCAAAACGACTTGACCACTACAGGCTGAGGCACTTTGATGCAATATAAGCACAAATAATGAACCATAAAAACGTAAAGCTGTGCACATTCAACAATCTTTTTTGAGAGGAGAAACGACTTATAATTTAGTCGCTTCTCCACAACTTTTTTTGGTTACTTCAATTACATAACAGCATTTTGCCTATTTATTTAAAAGTTTCTTAGCTAATCTAACACCAGATTTTCCAACTACAGCTTTAACTAATTCTTTTGGGTTTACTTCAGACTTCAAGGTAACAAGCGTCTGTAACGAATCACGTTCACTCTCTGAGTCTGTAAAGACTTCTAATAGCATAGGCTGGTCAGTTATCTCGGGCGTTAAAAAACGTTTTATAGCTATATTAAATTCTTCTTTGTTATTGGCAGATAGGTATTCAAACCCCAAGGCTTGGCTATAACTTTTGGCGAGTTCAGGTGACTTTTCTCCGAAATGCCCAGCAGCCGCAACATAAGCATCAGCGTCATCACCCATAAGTTTTTGCCCTGGATGTGAATGTAATCGAAACTCCATTCCTCTCCCGTTGTTGACAAGTATTATCCGTAAATTGTTACCTACGTGTCTATTGCCAATCGCATTCATATCATAAAAGAAGGTAAGGTCACCTAACACGCAAAAGTGTAAAACCTTAGGTTGAACTAGAGAAGCACCAAGAAAGGTGGATAGAACACCGTCAATACCTCTACAACCTACATTTGAACTTGTGCTTACGGTTTTAGGCAAATCGAAGAACGTCCATGCGCGTAACGTATTACTTAGTCCTAAATGCAATACGCTCTTTTCTGGGATATTAGGGGCAACATTCTTCGCAACCCAATTATTAGAGAATGGTAGCTCGGGTATTTTATCGTATAGGTCTTTGTATTCTGCAGTACATGCATTTAAATATGCATCTTCGTTCACTGCTTCTCTTATCGGGTGTTTGGTATAATGTTCAAAAAAAGTCTGTTCTTCCATATCGAATATGTGACTTAGTCTGTGGAATGTATCTCTGACCTCTCCATCGGGACTAACTCTCCAGACGTCTTTGGCGCCCTTCATTACACCATAGGTCATGTAGTCTCCCGATAACTCACCTATGTGAATTAACAATTCAGGAAAACAAAGCGGAGAGTCATACTTTTCTTGTCCTGCGATTAAGGCAAGCATCGTTCTATACTTGCCTTGATAACGACTAGTATGATCACAGAAAACGACCGCATCATTTTTCTTGCAAAATGCGTCAATGGCTGCTGTTTGTGATTCTGTGAATACTGCATGAGAACAGATATAAATGGCAACTCGTTTAACCGGCTTCGGTAAAACTGGAAACTGGTCATTGTAGTTAATTCTCTTTAACACTCTAACTTTAGGCAAAGTCTTTACTGAAAAGTCGCCCCTCGTTGTTGCTAAATTGATATGCGTTGGACCGCCACCATTACGTGTTAATTCTAAAATTGCAGTGTTTACTTTTAATTCAGCAAACTGAAAATCTGCCTCGTCTTTTATGTGGGGCAATTCAACTTTGTATCGGAATGTATCTTTAGGCCATACGCTGCGATCAATAACTTGTGGAACAAGGTTTCCAATACCATAGTATCCTACAAAAAATGTGATAGCTAATACTGGTAATTTACGATAATAAGCCTCTGTTAAGCCAGGTAAATAATTACGTGAAGCAGAGGCGCCCGTGCACGTAATTACAACTGGTTCACCAGACTCATCGGCTAAACCACATGCCATATAAGCTGCCGAGCGCTCATCTACACAAGAATAAACCTCAAACCAAGGATCATATTGGCAACTCCCCACCAACGCCATGTTTGTTGTACCAGGCGATGCTACGATTTTTCGAATTCCATGTGCCTTCAATAAAACGACTAAAATTTGAGCGTTTTTATCGTTTGAATAATGTTTATGCATCTCTCTGCAACCTCATAAATTTGTTTCTTAATAGGGCTATTTTTTCCCGCACGAATACCTTCTCTTGCGCTGTTAATCCAATTACCGCAACTGTACTGGCCGTTGTAGTTGCAGCCAATAAAGTAATCAATACAACTCGCCAGAACGACTCAGATATGGGTAGAAGAAGGACTGATAAAGGGATTGCGAAAGCGATAACGGTAACAGGAATTATTATTAAGATTACGTTTTTCAAGTATAGAAATGGATTAAGACCAATCATACTTTTTAGTAACTGCAAGCGTATTGCTATCAGTATTATTCTAACCACCAAATGAACTAAGTATGCTGTTTCTGGCGGATAACCGTATAAGTATAATGCCCAAGCAAAGAAAAAGACAGACACACTTACTGCATTTACGACAAGGGCATACTTTCGAATATTGCCGGTTGCCATTGCTGCAGTAAATAAAATTCCAGCCATTACTTGAGGTAGCATCGTTAGTAATGTTAATCGCAAAAAAGTTGTAGCATATTCGGGTACTTCTTTTAACCAAAGGTTTAGTACAGTCTCAGCTTCAATGAAAAGAGGAACAATAAAAAAGAGCGCGAGAAAGTAAGAGAATTTACTTCCACTACAAATAAGTTGGTGCATATAGCCTTTTTCGTCAGCAGCATAGGACTTAATTATTTGTGGGTTCATTGCTACTGTAAGGTTACTTATGAGTTGATTTAGTGCATTTTCTACTTGGGTAGAAACGCCTCTAGCGGCGTTCGTTAACACACCAAAATGTAGATTCATCAATATGTTAATGCCTTGTGTATTGATAATACCTACAGAGGAACTAAAAAAGGCCCATCCGGTAAAACCAAACATTTCTTTTAATAGCTTCGTATCCCATACGAATTTAAAGCGACTTGACGTAAAGTTGTATCGACAATAAACATAGTAAATTGTAAAAATCACTAAAGATATTAGCGCCAAAAGTACAGAATATAATTTCAACTTATCGAGCGTAGAAATTGTTAATAAAAGTGCGACACCAAGTTTGAGAAACACATCTACTAAACCAATGTAAGCAAACGCTTTCATACGCTCATGCGCGATGAGCATGGCTTGATATGATACTGTTATCATGCCAACAGCAAACGATACGGCTGTACTCAATAAAACCCAATTTGCAGCGGATAAACTATCTTCTGGAATATTCATCTTCGAATTTAGAAACCATCCACCAACAAAAAATATCAAAAAGAACAAGAATATAGAAAGTATTATTTGGAGTAACAAGCTCGAAGAGAAAACAGAACTGAGTTTGCCCTCAGGGCCACGACCAAGTTCATAAGTTATAAATCTGCTGACAGCAGATGATAGCGACCCAGAGATACTGGAGAACATAGCAACTACGCTACCAACAGCTACGAAAGTTCCAAAATCCTCTACGCCCAAGGCAGACAATACAACCCTACTAGTGTAAAGAGAGACCGCAATTGTTATAATTGAGCGAACAAATAGGAATATTGTATTTTTAGCGATTCTCACGTTTTTTTGAGCGCTTGAAGATTTATTTTTTTCCATAAATACGTTATTTGTTCCGTAAGAGACGATTTACCTTATAAGCGAATTCTAAAGCAAAAGTCAGACGAAATCGCTCCGCTAAATAGACTATTTTGTCGTGTAAACTTGGTATTTCTTCTAAAGGAGTGAATTCGCGAGAAGCTTTATCGTTCATGGCCTCTAATTTCCAATTAATAGAATTAAACTCTCTGCTTTTCAAAAATTCATTCAAACAAGCCCTTACGGCTTCTTCAGTTTTCTGAAAGGAATCGATATCAACAAACGGCCTTATTTTCTGATTATCAAATCGGCGATTAAAGTAGCGGCTATAAATGACTTGGTATTTATTTATATTAAGATTAAGTGATTTTTCTGTCATTATTACCTTAGGTTTTGCTCCTAACTCTTCGTAAAGTACCTGAAGATAAATTTCTAATACCTCTTGCCAAGTTATTTCTTCTTCTGAGGTTATATGAAACGCCTCTCCTAAGGCTTTGGGCTCCCCAACAAGATTAGCTATCGCGTTTGAAACATCATCGCCATGAGTCATTGCCGTTACTTTATCTGCAATATCTTGTGAAAAGACAATACTTCGTCCTTTTAAGGCTCGATACAGCCACGACTCTTTTTCTAATACGCCCAATTGCAAGCGCGATTCGTTAAATGTGATACTAGGTCGAATTATCGTCCAGTTGTTTTTACCAGAATCACGTAACGAATTTTCTTGCCTTGCTTTTGATAATGCATATTCATCTGTATTCAAGTAAACGGTATCTGTTGTTGTTTCTAATAAGCGGGGGGTTTCTTCAGTAATACGGTTCAATGATTCAGAATAGACGCGTGCTGAACTAATAAAGACATATTGTTGTGTTGCATCTAGTATGCTGGGCATTCGTTTTGCAAAACGTGCTGAGGGATATGCCATGAAGTCGACAATAACATCCCATTTTCGGTCTAAAACCTCATAAAAAAAAGTATCGTCTTGAGCATTTCCTTGCAGATATTCAATGCCTGATATAGGGCCTTTTTGTTTACGTGATGTAACGTAGACCGAGAATCCCTTTTTTAATAGAATTTTACTTAAAGGCACTCCCATTGCGCCAGTGCCACCTAAAAGTAGAACATTCATATTTTACTTACTCCAAAAATTTTTTAATTCACGTTTGATGCAATCGCACATGGACCTTAAAACAATTAGCTTGTCGCAAAAAGACTTTTTACGAGCCTATACGTTATCGGTCAAAAAAGCTAAAGATCGTTCTCGTTCTTGAGCAAGCCTACTATTCACATATTCCCAATTTATATCATCGGTAAGTTTTTCCATTTCAAATTTCTTGGGTTCTAATATTAATCGTTCGTTAAGTTTGAAATTGTTAAGTAATGAAGAAAACCTTGAAAGGCCTCGTTTAGTATTTCCGATGGCGAAAAATGGTTTGTTGAAAAGAATAGCAAAAACGGTGCCGTGAAATGAATCAGTAATTACAAAATCTGCATGGATAAACCCGTTTATCCACTCTTCAATAGGTGGAAAGACAAACTCGTCTACATTATGTTGCGTTAAATTTTTCATATCTTTGCGTGGCATCACTCCAAATGCTTCCGCATTTAAAGACTTCGCTACTTCTTTTTCAAAAGCTTCATTTTCCTCAGAACGGTCTAAAATGTAACAAAACAAATTTCCTTTTGGTGTATCCAAAGAGGCTTTTTCAACTAATTCACAGTATTTCTCTTTTGGAACAAGTAAAGTTGGGTCCAGAACCATTGTTGCATGCGCATCTAAGTGTTTTTCGCATAAAGATTCTGCCGCTACTTCTCGCACTGAAATGGCATCAAACGACTTAATAAGTTGTTTGCACTTAGACGTTTCGTCCTCAGTCAACTTCCAACTTTCGAAGCCAAACGAGGCTGCGTACGATAACTTCTTAACAGCTGGCACGTTTTCTAAAAATTCAAAAAAATAATTGGCTAAATAATAAGAGTAATCAGGTCTCCAAACTTGATCACTGCCAACTACAAAACTTTCAAATTCATATTGTTTTAAATCATCGAATGTTAGATACGCAGATACTTCTTTAGTGGTTGCAATATATGTATCAATAAACTGTTGAACGTTTCGGTTTATATATTTTTTATCAGCTTCACTTGTGAAATCAGGCTTAAAAACAGGAGTATTTTTAATAATTTTACGAATCCGCTGCTTAATGTATTCCAATCGTTTTTGAAAATTGGAATGAACAGGTGATTTGATATTTATCAACATCGTGGTATGCCCTAACTGAGATAGTGTCTCTTGAAGTGCAAAGGCTTGAAGGATACCTCCATAGTTATTTGTGAGCGGTAACGTTAACGTGGCGATGTTTTTTTTAATCACAAGTGATCTCTCTATTTATTAAAGTTGTTAAGTTTTGGATGTTGGTTGCGAATAATTAAGAACTGCTAGCGCATTAGTACTTGTGTTCAATCTACATCAATAGTAATTAAATAGGTTTACGCTATTAATAGTATACGACAACTAAGCACACTAGTTAATTAAATTGTATCTATGTAAAACTTCGTATACAACTAAACAAAACTAGCTTGTTCGTCGGATGCGAAGAAATCAATAGCCATTTCAAATAGCTTAACAAATATGAGATAACAAACCGAACTAAAGACTACTACGGGTGTCTTTTGATAAGTCCAGCTGTTATAAACCGAACTAATTTTCGACCAAAGGCAAGTGAAAATCGCCAGCATCCTTTTCTACTATTCAATTTTGAGATTGACACTAGATATTCTTTTATTCCTTTTAGCGAAGACTTTTCAAATGCTTCATTACAATAACTAATCAAATACTCGTCGTAGGAATACCTCATTTCATTAATAACGTCGTCTGAATAGTTGTATCTAGTGTACTTTGAATTGACAACGAGATTATTTTGCAAAGCAAACATATGACTCCAATAATGCAGAAATAAGTTACCTGTCAGATTGCTATCGTGAAAGACTTTTGTGGCTAAGGGGTGATTCACATACACTGCTTCTGCGTAGTTTGAATACCTCAGTATAAAGTCAAAGTCTTCGGAATGATTTAAGTGAATATTAAACCCATTAATCTTAAGAGCTAATTCTCTGTTAAAAACTACCGTAGAGGCGGTTCCAACAAAATTTTCTTTAATAAACGCTTTTTGAAAGTCTTTCTTATCATAGCCACTTTGAAGAAATTTCTTATTTTTGCTGTTTACAAACTTTCGAGTCTCTTCCAGCCCAACATCAATATAGTAATCGGTAAACGTAAACAATGTGGAATTATTGCGTTGTTTGTAAACCGCTATCTGTACCTCTATCTTAGTTGGCGCCCATACGTCGTCGACATCCAAAAATGCAATTAGATCACACGAGCTTTTGATTAAACCTAGGTTTCTAGCACCTGATACGCCGGTATTTGATTGTTTGTAGAGTTTAATTGGCACCGCAGCGTTACTAGCCAAATCATTGACTACGTTAACGCTTTCATCGGTCGATCCATCATCTATAACAATTATCTCGTTTACAGGATGTGTCTGCGCAAGAATAGAGGAAATGGCTAAGGCGACAAACCTTTCGCCGTTGTACATGGGGATAACGGCACTGACGGTTAAGGCAGAAGCTTTTTGGGTGCTAGTCATGATAGATTTTTCTCGAGTAGAGCAAATGTTGATATTCGTAGAACAGTGTACCTGAAGACGATTATTTTACTCTACCGTATCGGTCACTAAACCTAACTATATCGTCTTCTCCTAAGTATCCACCCGATTGTACTTCAATCAATTCAAGTTGAATTTTACCGGGGTTCTCAAGGGCGTGAACAGCACCAATGGGTATGTATACGGATTGGTTCTCTGTAAGCATTTTAGTTTCTTCGCCAATAGTGACATTAGCAGTGCCACTTACCACAATCCAATGTTCTGCGCGATGATGATGCATTTGAACACTTAGCTTTTCACCAGGCTTTACAGTAATTCGCTTAACTTGGTAACGCTGGCCATTGTCTATAGAATCATAGCTACCCCAAGGACGGAATACTTCACGGTGGAATTCAAACTCACTGCGATGTTCTGCTTTTAGTTTATTCACTACGTTTTTAATGTCTTGAACCTTGTTTCGGTTTGCAACGAGTACTGCATCTTTAGTTTCTACCACTACAACATCGTCAAGGCCTATTACTGAAATTAGTCGTTCTTCGGCGTTAATATAGCTGTTAGTAACGCCTTCAAGCATTACATCACCCACACACGCATTGCCGTTTTTGTCTTTGTCACTGCTGGTTTCCCATAGTGAACTCCAACTACCTACGTCGTTCCAATTTGCATCTAGTGGGACCATACAAGCGCTTTGGGTTTTTTCCATTACCGCGTAGTCAATAGAATCGTCTGGACAGGCTTCAAAGGCTGCTTTATCAATGCGTAAAAAGTCGAGGTCGGCTTCAGTTTGTTTTATTGCTTGTTCACACGCTTCGAATATTTCAGGGTTATGCTGTTTAATTTCGTTTAGATACACGCTCGCTTTAAACATAAACATGCCGCTATTCCAAAAATGCTCTTTGCCGGCAATATAGGTTTGTGCTGTGGCAAGGTCGGGCTTTTCTACAAACTCGGCCACTTCAAAGCCGCCATTGTTTAACGGCGCACCTGATTTTATGTAGCCGTAACCTGTATGTGCTTCAGTAGGAACAATACCGAAGGTAACGAGCTTGTTAGTTAACGCTAATTGCTCTGCTTGGCTTATTGCTACAGAAAAGGCTGTGTGGTCGCCTATAAGATGATCAGCTGCCAACACAAGCATGATTGGGTCTTCACCATCTTGTGTAGCTAACATAGCCGCAACTGCGATAGCCGGCGCAGTGTTACGGCCGACAGGTTCAAGTACTATACCTGAGTGTTCTATATTTGCTGTGCGTAATTGCTCTGCGGCTAAAAACCTATGATCTTCATTGCATATTAACATGGGGGCTGAACATGCATCGTGCGGCAAACGTAAAATAGTGTCTTGCAGCATGGTGTTTTCGCTGGTAAGGCTTAAAAATTGCTTAGGTAAAGCAGCGCGAGATTTTGGCCATAAACGGCTTCCAGTGCCGCCAGCGAGAATAATAGGTTTTATCATTATCAAAGGTCCTTAGTTACTTTTCAAAACCAGTCAGGTCTTATCAATCGTTTAATAAGCAGATATCTCAAATGGATATTTACAGTAAACATAGATATTTTGACGATAAGTATGCACGAAGTAGTAAGTACTGTATAGCCTCTAAAAAACAAAAACTTATCTTTTATTACTGAATGTTTCCTTGGGATCAAACACAATGATAGGCTTTTTAAAAATCTCTCAAAATGTTGACGAGACGCTATCTGAAATAGAGGTTAAAAAGCAACCTTTTATCTTATTGATTAAAAGAGAGTAAGTATCAAATAAATAGAAGGTTATGGTAATTGAAAAGATGTGGGAGGTTCATGTGTGAGGCATTTAATTTAAAGTCACACAGCACCTTTGTATACCAATTTGTTAATTATGATTGGCAATGAAGTTGTATTTTAGCGACACGAGGTAGGAATTATTGCTCTTGGCCTGTCGTTTTATTTGTAATCGCGCAGTTGACACAATAAACAAAAAAGCCCCAATGCATATTTCTAATACATTGAGGCCATATTTTTATATCAGCTATATTGGCGTTTTATTACCGCAAGCCATATCAAACATTACTGTTTAACAAATCTTCTAGCAACTAAGAATCCCATTCCTAACATTAGGATACTGAATGCCGATGAAGAAGAAGCGTTCACTACTGACGCCGCAGATAAAACTGCAGAGTTTGGTTGCGAACCTGCTACGAACGTAGAAAAGTACGAGTTACCATCTGACATGTTGAATGTCATTATAGAACCGATGAGATCATCACCAAGCACAGCTGGATCTGCACTCTGATCTACGTCCACTTTAAATGCAAATGTTTCAGTAGCGTTAAAATCAGAGAAGTCGATGGTTAAGAAGTCCAAACCACCAGTTATGCCGCCAATCTCGTCAGAAAAAGCTGAGCTAATAAAACCAGTTGCTACAGCCCCTACAGTAGCTGAAAAATCTAAGCCTGTTGATGAATGGCAACTGTTAGAAACCAAATCAAAACAAACACCAGCAGCACTCAATGGACGTAAGTCGAATGTTAGCGACTCTATGTTCACACCTGCATCAGAGTTATTAGTTATACTGAAGTCTTGCTGAAACGTATTGCCAACCATTTCTGACGTTACGCTAATCATAGCTGCTTGGGTAATGCTACTTACTGCTAATAAAGCTACCGCTGCTGTTTTTAAAAATTTAAATTTCATTTTGTCTATCTCCAAAGAATTAAATCACTAACTTCCTTTAAGCTATAACCGTGCCAACTTTTTTTTCTCAATTTTTACAGTGGCTTATATGTTAAAAAAGAATTTCAGTAATAAGGTTGTAAAAAAAATCGACACTATTTATGCGTTACTTATGATTTTCGCTCTGCCGTCAATAAAAAATTAGAGTAACGGTTATTGAGCTAGACTTCAAATAGAGCAGTTAATCTAAAAGGCACCCACAATTGTGGAATATCCGACTTCACCTACACTGACTTAGGTGAATGGCAACGCTTCAGAATTCCAGTTGGTCAATATCTCACGCAGAGCGAATTACGCATGGTACTGATCATGGATAACGACGCCAACCTAGTTGAAGCCTACAGCAGCTTCCGCAACATAGTAATCACACAACAATAATAGAATCAAAAAAGCACCTCACAAATCATGAGGTGCTTTTTAAACTCATTTCCCCACCACAACCCTAAATTTCCCCCCACCCCTGCCGATAACCCCTTACAGGGAAACGTATCACCACCAATTACCACCGCTTCAAAACAAGCGGCTAAGCCAACACTCTAGGGGTTAACAATGAAAGGCCTTGTTTTCACAGAATTCTTCGACATGGTAGAATCCGTATTCGATGCCGATATGGTCGACACACTTATAGACAACACCAATCCACCCTCGCAAGGCGCATATACTGCTGTTGGCAGTTATGATTTTGACGAGCTTAAAAACATGGTGGTTGAGCTAAGTAAACAAACCAATACCGACATTGACTATTTGCTTACAGCCTTTGGTAAGCACTTAGGGGTAGTGTTTGTGAAGAAATTTCCGCAGTTTTTTGAAAGTGCAGGTAGTACCCTAGGCTTATTAAAAGAGGTTGACCAACATATTCACGTTGAAGTGCGCAAGTTGTATCCTGATGCCGAGCTGCCCGAATTTAATTATAAAGAAGAAGATGGTGACTTTAAGTTGTATTATCGCTCTAAACGCCCCCTTGCCGATTTGGCCCATGGGCTAATGCTTCAAACATCTCAGCATTTTAACGAACACTTTGCCATTAGCATGCGCAAGTGGGACGAAGACGATTTCCATTGTTGTGAATTTGTGCTGAAGAGCGAATCATAATCTTTAACAAGAGCATGTTTAGTGGATGAAGTTGACAAGTATAAACGGCGTTTAGCGCGCGAAAAAATGGCTCGCCAACAAGCAGAAGACTTGCTTGAAGTGAAGGCGGCCGATTTGTTTGAAAAAAATCGCGAGTTAATTAGCTTAAGCGACGGCTTGGAAAAGCTTGTGGCGCAGCGTACTGCTCAAATGCAGAAAGCGCGCGACGAAGCCTTAACCGCCTTGCAAGTAAAATCTGACTTTATAGCCAATATGAGTCATGAGCTGCGCACGCCTATGAACGGCGTGCTGGGCATTTTGTCGTTACTACTTGACGAAGACTTAAACACGAATCAAAAAGAACTGTTGGGCATTGCCCAAGCCTCGGGCGAGCATTTGTTGATGGTGATTAACGATGTGCTCGATTTTTCTAAAATTGAGGCAAATAAAATAGAGTTAGTGCTGGCGCCGGTGGAAATGCGTAGCTACATTAAAAGCGTGTGCAAAACCTTTGAAATGCAAGCGCAGCAAAAGAATATTAGCTTTGAATACTACATTGACGACAACGTTCCCAATACCTTAATTATTGACAAGCTTCGCCTTACCCAAATTATTACTAATTTATTGTCAAACGCGGTGAAGTTTACCCAGCAGGGCAGTGTGTGCCTGCATTTTGAGCAAACTAGCAGCGGTAACAATGACCAATACAAACTCACCGTAACCGATACGGGCATTGGTATTAGCAAAGAAAATTTAAACACTGTGTTCTCAGCTTTTGAACAGGCCGACACGTCAATTACTCGTGAATTTGGCGGTACTGGCTTGGGCATGAACATTACTAAGCGTTTGGTAGATATGTTCAGCGGGACCATTTCGCTAGAAAGTGAGCTGGGTGAGGGCACCACGTTTTGTATTGAAATAGTGTTTGAACAAGGTGAAGAAAGTGTGCCTGCCGAAGCTTTTGCCAATAAAGCGAGTAACACGGGTAATAGTAGCGGCGGCAATATTTTGTTAGTGGAAGATAACAAAATTAACCAGTTAGTCGCCAAGCGCATGCTTGAAAACTGGGGCTTGCAGGTAGTGGTGGCAGAAAACGGTCAAGAAGCCATAGATATGTTGGAAAACAATGCGTTTGATCTTATATTTATGGATTTGCAAATGCCTATTAAGGGCGGTATTGAGGCCACTATCGAAATTCGTAAACATGGCTTAGTAAGCGAAACAACGCCTATTATTGCCATGACCGCCCACAGTAACCAAAGTCATATAGACGAATGTATTGAAGCGGGTATGCAAGCGCATATGTCTAAGCCTATCGACAAAAAACTGCTACAAGAAATAGTAGAAACGCATTTACAGCCGGTTGAATCGACCGAGCCTGAGCAAGAGTACACCACCACCATTGGTATTGATGGCGTTGATGTAAATGGCGGTTTGTCGCGATTAAATGGTGACTGGCAACTGCTACACACGCTAATTGACAGCTTTTTGAAAGAGCATGCGGGTTTAGGCGAACGTATTCATAATCTGTTGCAACAAAACGAGACGCTTGATGCGCAATCATTGTTACACCGGGTGAAAGGTAGCGGCAGTAATTTGGGTTTGGTTGCGTTGGCAAAATTAGCAGGTGCGGCAGAGACAAAATTGAAAAATGAAACCACATTAAATAAGCATGAAATAGATGATATCGACACGGCCTTTGAAGCAGTAGCTACCGGTTTTGCGAAAGTGGATGTGCCTGCTGCCACCGAGCAAGCAGATTCTAGTCGTGTAGAAAGCCATGCGTACATGCTGGAAAAAATGGACGACATACTGCTTAATTTGAATAAAGATATGTTGGCTTCAGAAGACGCGTTGGCCGATTTATTGGCATGTGTTTTGCCTGTAAACACGCAAACACATATAAATAATGCACACAGTGCCATGCAGCAATTTAATATGCCCGACGTTGAAAAAGAAATTCTGCTTGCGAAATCAAGTTTACAGGAGAGCTAAAAAACATGTATAACTCTACTTTGTTGCATTGTACTAACTGAGGCCGGTATGGATAAACACAGAATACTAATTGTTGATGATTCTCCTAGCGAGCTGCGCATTTTAATGGAGTTGTTGAAAAACGATTATGCCGTATTTGTCTCTACCAGCGGTGTGCAAGCCATTGAGATGGTAAAAACCGACCCGTCTATTGAGCTAGTACTGCTTGATGTAATGATGCCTGTAAAAAATGGTTACGATACTTGTAAAGAAATGCTGGAGATTTCTCCCAACTTGCCCATTGTGTTTGTGTCAAGCAACGACAGTACCGAAGAAATTCTCACAGGATTTGATGTGGGCGGTGTTGATTATTTGACTAAACCCATTGATACCAGTGTGGTTAGCCGTAAAGTTGACGTGATATTAAGCGAGCGCAGTAAAATTGTAGAGCTGCAATCGGAAAACGAAAACACCTCTGAAATGGTAATGAACGTAATTGTGAGCGCGGGTCATTTAGGCACCGTGCTTGGCTTTTTGCGGGCGGGCTTAAAAATTAAAACCCATGAGGGCTTACTTAATTCGTTGTTCGACGTGTTTGACTCTTTGAATATTGACGCTTGTGTAGAGCTGCGCACGCCAAAACGCTCATTTACGCAATCTACAAGCGGCACAATTACGCCCCTTGAGCTTGATTTGTTGGCTCGCGCTGGGGATATGAGTGGCCGCTTTTTAGAGCGCGGTACTCGCTATATTGTGAATTTTGATACGGTGTCGGTCATTATTAAAAATATGCCGGTAGATGATGCAATGTCTTTGGGCGATTTGCGTGATAATTTAATGATGATTATTGAAGACACCAACGGTTTGAATGAAAAACTGTGTGCCGAGCAAGAAGTAAACACCGTGTCGGCCTCTGCTGGTGCGGATGTTTCTGGCGATAATAAAGATGTGTTGTTAGATATTGCTTCTACCCTTGATATGGCGGCGAATTTTCAAGAGCGCCAAAAGTCTGAAATGATGAATTTGGTTGAAGATATGTCGTTTAAGTTTGAACAATGTTTTTTCAAGTTGGGGCTGTTAGAGCAGCAAGAGGAAATGTTGTCGGAAATAGTAACTGCTCAAGCCTCATTATTTACCGGGCACATTGAGCAAAGTCTTGAAATGGAAGATGCCTTGTTTGGTATTCAAAAGCAGATTCGTACCTTGGTGGGAAACACAAAATAGGCGTGTTTTTGAGGTGTTTTAGAGGTGGGAGCATCCGAGTGACGAGCATGTTCCGCCAGAGCAATTGGAAAAATCCCTTCAGCAAGTCGTGTCTTTACAATAAATAGCAAGTCGCTATTATTACCCTTTATATTTTTTGCATGTGCTCGTTTGCGCGTGCCTATTTGAATGGATGTTTATGTCGGCTAATACGCTTTCTCAAGCTGTATCGTTAAATGTGGCTATTTTAACGGTATCAGATACTCGCAACGAAACCACCGATACCAGCGGTCAATATTTACAACAAGCAGTGGAAGCTGCAGGGCACAAAGTTGCCGACAAAGTGATTGTACAAGATGATGTATACGACATGCGTGCTCAGGTGTCTATTTGGATTGCGAGCAAGCATATTCAAGCGGTATTGGTTACTGGCGGTACGGGGTTTACCAAGCGTGATTCTACACCTGAGGCGTTATCGATATTGTTTGATAAGCAGGTAGAGGGCTTTGGTGAGATATTTAGAGCGAAGTCGTTTGATGAAATTGGCAGTTCTACTATACAGTCGCGTGCCTTGGCGGGGCTGGCGAATCAAACCATTATTTTTTGCTGCCCAGGGTCAACAGGGGCGTGTAAAACTGCATGGAGCATTATTGAACCTCAGCTAAACGCCACCCATAAACCGTGTAATTTTGTGCCACAACTGAAAACTGTGCGTGTTGATGTAGCCGCTTGCGATACGCGTGAGGACGGTTATGAAGCTTAGTCATGTGGATGACGCGGGCAAGGCTAATATGGTTGATGTGGCGAATAAAAGTGTGAGCCAACGCGTGGCCACCGCGCAAGGGTTTGTTAGCATGAACGATGCCGCTTTGCTGGCCATTGAAGAGCAAAACAACAAAAAAGGTGATGTGCTGTCGGTTGCTCGCGTGGCAGGAATTATGGCCGCTAAACAAACCGCCAATATTATTCCGCTTTGCCATACTTTGGCGTTAAGTAAGGTGAGTGTTGATTTTATTATTGGAGATGAGCACGGCGAAACGCGCGGTAAACCCAGTGGTGTGTTAGTGAATGCCATGGCTAAGTGTAGCGGGCAAACCGGCGTTGAAATGGAAGCCTTGGTTGCAGTAAATGTGGCGTGTTTAACTTTGTTTGATATGTGTAAAGCGCTTGACCCTGCCATGGTAATAACGAATGTTAGGGTGGTGACCAAAGAGGGTGGCAAAACAAATCGTTGGCAACACCCATTAAACGAGTAGTGATATATTGGTGGTTTAGCGCGGTGTTACTCAATAACTAGGCTTACTGGGCAATGGTCAGAGCCGAGTATTTCTTTATGAATATTGGCGTCTTTAATTAAGGGCTGCAGTGTCGATGAGGCTAAGAAGTAATCTATTCTCCAGCCAACATTACGCTCGCGAGCGCCTGCGCGGTAGCTCCACCACGAGTATTTTTCGGTGGTAGGGTTTACAAAACGGAAGGTGTCAATAAAGCCTGCGTTTACTAAGTTATCAATACCATCAATTTCTTGCTGCATGTAGCCGGCGCTTTTGTTGTAGTTAGGCTTTGGACGCGCCAAATCAATGTCTTTATGGGCTACGTTTAAGTCGCCGCAAATAACCACAGGTTTGGTGGCTTCTAATTGCTTTACATAAGCTAAAAAGTCGGCATCCCACTGTTGTCTGTAGTCTAAACGCTTTAGTTCGCTGCCCGAGTTAGGCGTATAAACTGTGACCAAAAAGTAATCTTCAAACTCGGCGCACAGTACACGACCCTCTTGGTCATGCTCCTCTATGCCAATGTCTTTGCTAACGCTAATAGGCGCTATTTTTGAAATGATACTGGTGCCCGAATACCCCTTCTTTACAGCAGAATTGGTATATATGTGATAACCCTCAAGCTCAGCCAAAGCCTCAAGCACCTGCTCATCTTGCGCCTTCGTCTCCTGCAAACACAACACATCACAATCAAGCGCCGCCAAAGACCCCAAAAAGTCCTTCTTCATCACCGCCCTAACACCATTCACATTCCAAGAAACAATCTTCATCCTACCCTCAATTCACCATCTTCAAATTAATGGGGTCAGAGTACTTTAATTTAAAACACATCGGTAGCGAAAATTTGCCTTTCTAGGGTTTACTAGCAGCAGGTTAAGGTTTTTGTGGTTGTTTGGTGAGTGAATTAATTCAAAGGGAGTTTGTGGCCGATTAGGTGAATAGTGGCTGATAGGATGATGGCATCAACGCTACTTATTGAACTGATACTGCCGATAATACCAAATTCAGCTAGTGTTGCGTACATTGCGCCAACGCTCCAGGCAAAAATGGCAGGCCATGATATGCGTTTGCTTAGTTTAAGTTGATTAAATTGATATGCCTTACGATTTAGAAAGAAAAAGTCGACGATTATTATGCCGCATACGGGAATAAATACGGTGGCTAATACAATTAAGAAACTAATAAACTGGTCGAGAATGTTAAAAAACGCGGCAATTACACCGAGTGCACCAATTATTATTGTTTTAAATTTACCGGTATAGCTTGGCGCTACGGCCTCTATGCTTAACATTGTGCTATACAGGTTAAGTGAATTGAGGATCCAACTGCCAGCGATAACAATAATAAAAGCGCCAATGCCCAAGCCAATCGCTAGCATGAGTTCTAATACATCACCAATGCCCATTGCAGCCGCTGAAAAACTGGCTACCACGAGCACTAAAAATTGCACGATCATAAAAGCGCATATTGCTGTGTATATGCCGCCTGACCAATGCTTACAAAACCGCGTAATATCGGGCAGAATAATCGCGCCAATAATAATCGCGCCAACAATTGCTCCCACAGCCGCGCTTAAGCTCAAGGTAGCAGCTTTATTGATAAGAAAAAATTCACTAAAACTGAGCTTGTCCATCGCACCAAACAGCATGAGAAAGGTGACTAGGGCAAGCACAGGGACCAGCATGGATGCCAATATATTTATGGCTTTAAATCCAAATATAGTGGTGCTGATCATTAACCCACCAGCAGCTATTTCTACCGGCCAAGCGGGAATAGTTACTTGAAACAACTGCAAACACAGTTGCTGTATGGCTTGTGCAAATAAGTCGAGATTAACGCCAAACCAGCCTACCAAAGATATCGCAAAGGCCAAATTAACCAATGCTGCCCCATATTCACCAAACGCCACGCGCACTAACAGGTAAGAGCTCATGCGCGTGAGCCCACCTATTGCACCCATAAGAGCACCAATAACGGTAAGCAACAACGAGGCGATAACCAAAGCATATATGCCTGTAGTAACACTACTATTTACATACACTTCAATGCCAGTAATGAAGGTAGGCAGTGAAAAAGCCACCATCGCAGATATTGCGGCCACGCGGGGCCACGACACTAGCTCATGGCTTTGTACTTCACTAAAAATGGATGTTTTGTCGGTCATATTAACGGCCGCGTTTATCTAATAACGATACAAACTCAGTATTAAATCCTGCGTATTGAGGCCCGAAAATTGACAAGCCCTCGGCACTTAAAAATGCTTCAGGTGCGGGTAACAGCAAAACAGCCACGCGCATACCCACGGAATAGTTAGGATTGGTAATGGGGCGCATATTGGCTTCGTCAAAACAGCATATTAAGTCAGGAATGCAGGTGTGTAGCGTGCCGTTTAATAAGCCTGCCATATTTTCGTTTTTCACTTGAATGAGATACTCACTCCCGGCAAACTCGTGTTCGCCTTTTAATAAAACGGTGCCAACGGTAAAGCCGTCTTGTTCGCTAAACGTTAGTGATAACACCTCTCCTCTGAACACCATCATGCCATGGTAGGTATCAGCTAAAGCATTCAATTTATTGATATTATTGCCTGGATAGGTTCTCAAAAACTTACCAATAGACATGGCTAAACTAATGGTGCCTTCAATAACACCGTGTTTAATGTCTTTTATTGGCATTGCGTGATCAATCACCGACATAGTATTGCCACTAATTTGTGATAGCGAGCGCATCACCGTTTCTGCCCGTAAATCGTCTGCTATGTGTTCACATATATACACTTCGCCGTGTTCGTTGGCACTCACAATAGGCCATGCCGGTAGATTGTTTAGGTAAAACGTAGAATGGGTGATTTCAGGTACGGCTCTGCCTGCAGGATCAGCATCAATAATGTATCCATCGAACATGGCTGCAAGCATGAAACTGATCGCAGAGTTAGAGCCGCCGAGTTCGCAGCAAATAGTGCCGTAAAAGTTTTGCTTGGTATACCCCTTCAAACGCTCGAAAGCATTCAATATTGGCAGATTTGGCGTATCGTTAGTGTCGCTCGGTTCGACCAAAGCGCCGAGTAAATACGGAGTGCAAACATAAGCATCTTGAGGTGCGTCGTTAATACTAATGAGCTTAAAGGTTTTGCCTTGGTCAAACGCGTAATCAATGTACATTAAACCTTCAGATAATTCGCCACCACCGCCAGTACCCAGTACTGTGCATCCATCTAAAATATCGAGTAAGTCTTGTTTTTGGAGAATTTTTTCTGGCATTTTGTGGCCTTGTTTATGGCTGTCATTGCTTGGTAAATATTGAAATACGCATATCAACTAAAACATAGGTATTGCTAGTGATATCCGCCACGTGCAAAAAATTTATTATTGTATATTTAGGCAAAAGCCAATGAGCATAGAGGTGTATTATGCAACCAGTAAAAGCGTTAAATAAGTCATATAGCCACCCAAATGGGTTAATACGAAGCTGTATTATGGTGTGTTTATTGGGCCACTGTATGCTACAAGCTGCGAATTATTTTATTGCTAAGGTGCAAGTGCTGCCTACATTTGCTAAGCCAGCACTTGCTATAGGTGTGCTAATAATGATGATTACATTATTGGCTTAACGAGAGAACAGTCTGCGCTTTCTGCGTAAACCTGAACGAAGGTTATCGCGCTCTGCCGCTAACCAGCTCTCACGATTAACATTCGCTTCAGCACCTCTGCGTGTTTCTTCTGTACTGCGGAACTGGCAAAACTTTTGATAAGCCTGTAAATCTAAAGAAAGATCTTGAATGACGAGTTCAATCATTATTGCGTCGTCAAGATAGCCTAAACCTGGGATGTTGTCGGGAACTAAGTCGTGGGGCTCACTAAAATAAGCCAAAGAGGTGACTATTTCTGTTTTCTCATCTTCGGGCAATTGCCACTCGGGGTCACGAATAGCAGTGATTAATGTTTTAAGTGAAACAAGCCTTGTCTTCACAAAGTCGGGTACATTCGCGTTTTCCATTTCGTCACAAAGAGTTTCAGCTTTACTTATAACGCTTTCTACAGGGAGAGCTTTAGCTTTGGTCATGGCTTCGTTCATAAGCTCTCTAAAATGAGATAGATCGTTATCGCTTAGCTCTAGGCTTATTTGTATTGACATGCTTGGTTCCTTTTATATATCGAAAGTATGTAACGAATAAAGTGAGTATGTATGGCATAAAAATATAGCATATACATTATCGGCTGCTGAGTAAATAAACTATTTTAGGCCTTATTGTTGCAAAATATGTAAGGGCAACAAACACTTAATTAGTCGCCTATTGGCCAATGGCTTCTTCGTTACTAATGTCACTATAAACCGGCGTACAAGCGGCGATTTCGTATTGATAACCGTATTGTGCATTTTCATCAGGCGTAATAAGCAATACTGAAAAATCATCTATTATTACCGAATGTTGCTCGCTTGTTTTTTTGCATGCTGAAAACTTATAAGACTCGAAGTAGAAAATGAAGTCGGCAATGAGTTCATTTATCACGCTATGTTTTTGCGTTTTACTTGGGTCTGCTGACTGCCCTTGTTGTTCACTCCCTTGTACTAAATCGCTCAGTTCTTTCATCGCCTCAGAAAATGTTTTTTCTTTTTCTGGCTCGTTGGTAGGCTCTAATGCCGTAGGGGGGTCGTTGACATCAGTCGTTGCTGTAATCGCGTCAGTTTCGATACCTTCTATTTTTGTAAAATAGGGTGAAATGAACGTGAAAAGAGTATAAATAACCAAGGGGATTAAGCATATTCTCAGCAACATAGTAGTGCCTGCACGATGGGTATCCTCCCAATGTACCGGTAGACGAACACCTAATATTTTAAATGGAATACTTATAAATAACAGTAGGTTAGCGAGAATTAAGCCTATGAGTAAGAAAAAGACATTTGATATCGTTAGCCAAAACGGCAACATAACCAAAGTGGTAAAGCCAAGTGTGAATGTGAAAGGCTCTGGTTCGATTCCGGTAATGACATTGATTTTAATAGCAGCAAAGGCCAATGCCGCGTTTGCTGTACCCGCATAAACGACTAACACGATCGCCTTGCCGATGTTGTGATCCCACACACGCTGAAACATATTCCACATTTCACGGAACAGTCCCAAAAACGCAATGGTGCCAATAAGTAACAAGTTACTTTCAGAAATACTTGAGAAAACAGCGAGGAATAAGAAGATAAACGCAGCGGTAAAATAGCACCATTGAGACCTATTATACTTTGCTGCCCAAGTGAGTAGTTTTTCGCGGTCAAACTGCTTTATTGCAACATACTTACGCGCTAAATAATCCCTACAAGACAGCACCCACCGAATTGCTCCCGAAAACACATTAACCGGACGCGTAAATGTAATTTTATCCAAACCTAGCCTCTTCTCTTCTCGGCAAAAGAATTAATAGGGTCAGAGTACTTTAATTTGGGTAACTAATGAAGCGCGTTAAAATTAAAGTACTCTGACCCCATTAATTAAACGACAATGCAGGACCTCGAAAGAATGTACTCTTACCCCATTAATTGCCATGTTCAACGCGGTATTGTTTTGGGCTCATGCCGACTAGCTGTTTGAAACTTCGGCTAAAGTGGCTAACATTTAAGAAGCCGAGTTCGAAGGCAGCATAGGTAACAGAGCGGCCTTGTTTAAGCAGTGTTTGTGCTTTTTTAATCCGTTGTTGTTGTTGAAACACCGATGGACTGCAACCTAATACCTGCTTAAAGGTTTGAAAAAATTTCGTGCGGCTCATACATGCAAACTTGCACAAGGTATCGATTTCCAGTGGTTCGTGTAGGTTATCTTCTAAATAAGATATGGCTCTATTTATGCCGTTATGTAGTGGATCAACACGGCTAAAGTTGACGATCATTTCGCGCGTTTGGTGTCTCAGCAGGCGCGCAATCAGCTCTGATACAGCTAGATCACTTAAAAATTTTCGGTCAGGATGATTTTCGGTGAAAATGTTGACGATGCGACCAAGTAAGGCTTGTGTATCTTGGTTATGCGGGGTATGCACCATATGCTCATCATAGTGCCAATGACCATACTCAGAAGGTATGGGAGCGTGTTGGTTAAGTTGCTCAGACACTTGATTGATTTTATCTTTCGATATTTCAATGGCCAAACACGTAGTAGGAGAGTGGTGCCTAGCGTTAGGGAAATCAATCTCCACTCCTTGATTAGGCGCCAAAATGAAGGATTCATGAGGCAAAAATTCACGGTGATAGTTTTCGGCGTCTAAGTGCATTATTTTCTTGCCGCTAATCATGCCGCAGTATAAGAGTTGATCAGACTTTAAATGCACCCGCTCAGCATTTTCAAATGTGTCATAAATACTTAACTCCGCATTTGAAGCGGCAAAGCTAATTTTATTCTCGACCATGGTCTCGGGCTGCATTCTTTGTTTTTGCACTAGTTCGTTAATCATTACGTGTCCTGTATTTTTAACTAAAACTCACGCCAGTACTCAAAGATAAATAATACGTACTCAGAGTCAAGTAGACAAAAGCATTAACATTTATTTTTCTTCTGTAAAACAAAAAAATAACGAAGAGGAAATTATGATTTATGCAAATCCTGGCGCCGCGGGCGCTGTTGTTAACTTTAAAGAACAATACGAAAATTACATTGGTGGCAAATGGGTCGCGCCGGTTGAAGGCAAGTATTTTGATAACCCGAGCCCAGTAAATGGCAAACCTTTTTGCAAAATTCCGCGCTCTAGTGCTCAAGATATTGAATTAGCATTGGACGCAGCACATTCAGCTCGTGAAGCTTGGGGGAAAACATCGGTAGCTGAGCGTTCAAATGTGTTACTGCGCATTGCTGACGTAATGGAGCAAAACCTTGAAATGTTAGCCGTAGCCGAAACCTGGGATAATGGCAAAGCGGTGCGCGAAACTCTGAATGCCGATATACCATTGTGTATCGATCATTTTCGCTACTTCGCTGGGTGTTTGCGTGCACAAGAAGGCACTATGGGAGAGATTGATGAGCATACTGTTGCCTATCATTTTCATGAGCCCTTAGGTGTGGTTGGCCAAATCATTCCATGGAATTTTCCCTTGCTAATGGCTGCTTGGAAATTGGGCCCAGCATTAGCCGCAGGCAACTGTGTGGTATTGAAACCGGCTGAACAAACGCCAGCTTCTATATTGGTCTTGCTTGAGCTTATTGGTGATTTATTGCCAGCAGGTGTGCTTAATATTGTAAATGGCTTTGGTAAAGAAGCAGGCGAGGCTTTAGCTACCAGTAAGCGTATTGCTAAATTAGCGTTTACTGGCTCTACACCGGTGGGACAGCACATACTTAAGTGCGCCGCTGATAACATTATACCATCAACCGTAGAGCTAGGGGGTAAGTCACCCAATATCTATTTTGCTGACATTTTTGATCACGATGACGACTATTTGAGCAAGTGCGTTGAAGGCGCTGTGTTAGCGTATTTTAACCAAGGTGAAGTGTGTACATGTCCATCTAGATTGCTTATTGAAGAAAGCATCTACGACAAGTTTATTGCGTTAGTGATTGAACGCGCTAAATCGATTAAACGTGGCAATCCATTAGATGACGAAACCATGGTAGGAGCACAGGCTTCTCAACAGCAACACGATAAAATTTTGAGCTACTTAGAAATAGGAAAGCAGGAGGGTGCCGAAATATTATTGGGAGGTGACATTGAAACGCTCGATGATGATTTGGCCAGTGGTTATTACATTAAACCTACCTTACTGAAGGGCGACAACAAAATGCGTGTGTTCCAAGAGGAAATTTTTGGGCCGGTAGTTGCAACGTGTACCTTTAAAGACGAAGCTGAAGCGCTGAGTATTGCTAACGACACAGAGTTTGGACTCGGTGCCGGCGTTTGGTCTCGTGACATGAACCTAGCGTATCGAATGGGTAGAGGCGTACAAGCAGGCCGCGTATGGACTAACTGCTACCACCTATACCCTGCACATGCTGCTTTTGGTGGCTACAAAAAATCAGGCGTAGGGCGAGAAACCCACAAAATGGCGCTAGAACACTACCAACAAACCAAGAATATGCTGGTAAGTTACGACGTCAACCCACTCGGCTTTTTCTAGAAATTGATGGGGTCAGAGTACATTAATAAATGTACTCTGACCCCATTTTGGGTTTGTCGCAGGAAACCGTTGGCCCTTATGAATTCTTTTTGCGTTTGGCTGGCGAAAATATGGTTGCGCCTAAGTACGGCGACCACAACATACAAATGTTCTTTAACGAACTCGCCAAGCAAAGTCGCCATGCCAGCGCGCGGCGTTAATCAGCGGCATTATTCCCCTGTAGCTGTTCTTTTATGCCTAATAGCCCTGCTAAAACACAGCATAGCGCAAAAAACGCAAATACCAACAAGGTAGAAAACTGGGCAATGAGCATGGTAATAAGCCCTGCGCCTAGCAATAACACGCCAATTAAACTATTGCCCACAGCAGTATAGTCGGTGCGTTTGTTACCGGTCGCTAAGTCAATAAGGTAGGTTTTTCTACCCACTCGCACGCCTTGATGCGACACCATTAATAAAAAGAACAAAACCAAAGCCAATATGTCAATATATGTAATGTTTAGCAACATGCCCACAATGGCAATTATGCAAATTAACGCACAGCTAAACCCCGCAATTGTCATCACCAATAGGCTATTTTTGTCGCTCCACTTTCCCCATATGTGCCCGCTTACCATACTGGCTAAGCCCGACAAACCAACAAATAAACCTAATTGAATACCTTGCGGAATATTTTCTTGTGACATAGTCAGCGTTACAAAAAAGGGCGCCGCTAATCCTGAACTCATTAGCAAAGCTCGCATTATCACAAATTTACGAAAGGGCTTATCGGTTTTTAATAGTGAAAGCCTGCCCAATGCATGCTTAATGCCGTTTTCAGAACCGCTTGTTGCGCCGCGTGCTTCTTGTACTTGAGCGTAAAATAGCGCGCCGATTACCCAGCATACTGCGGCAGCTAGCAACAATATTGCAAAGTGGTTACTGTTGCTCATTAGACCTAATATCATGGCAATCGCAACACCCATGGTAATTATGCCCGACAAACTGGTACTGATACCTGTTTGCGTGCCGCGACGGGTTTTGGGAATGGTTTTACCAATAACGTCTTTACTGGCAATTGAACAAATACCGCGGGCTAAACTAAACATTATTAAACTGGCAATAATGGCTATGCCACCCATTACGCCCTCTAAATAGATACTGCATAGCAACATTGAAACCAAACATATGGCCTGTGCAATACAACCAAACACAAAAAAATACTTTCGAATGGCGTAGCGGCGAATATATCCGCCAATTAATAATTGCGGAATAAGCGAGCCCGATTCGCGTATGGGTACCAACAATGCCGTGAGGCCGGCCGGTGCACCGGTAGCGGTTAATAGCCAAGGTAACACGGTTTTGGCATTGGCTAATGAGTCAGCAAGTTTGGTCATTAACTGGGTAACAATAATTAAGAAAAAGTTAACGGGAATATTTGTACAACTGCTTTTAGGAATGTCTTTGCACACACGGGCATCGTCTTCTTCGTCTATAAGACGAGAATACCAAGTATTGAGTGTTTCTTTTTTTATTGTCATTGCTTCTCTATGTAAATCCTAATTAAGCATACATAAAGTATGACATTATTAATGTATAAAAACAGTAACTTGCTAATTTAACACGCTTACGGTTGGCAACTCACCAGTGTTTGGTATGCATTGCTGCAATTGTCATCACATCGTCATCGTTTATTCACTGAACTGTCAATTGTGCGCACTACGCTAATGTGCCAAGTTACCTCATACTTGGAATATTATTATGCGTACTAAAAAAGTTTCTGCTCGAACGGTTTGGTTGTCAGATGTGCATTTGGGCAACGTAGATTGCAAAGCCGAGCTATTGCTCGATTTTTTGAATAATGTGCAATGTGATACGCTTTATTTAGTGGGTGACATTGTAGATATGTGGCAAATGTCTAAACAGTTTCGCTGGCCACCCGCTCATAACAACGTTATGCACAAGCTTATTAGCTTAAGCCATTCAGGTACGCGAGTAATATTTTTACCCGGCAATCATGATGAACCTTTGCAAAAATACAGTGGCATGCAGTTTGGCGACATACAAATTAAGCGTGAAGCCGTGCATACCACCGCTGCAGGTAAGCGCTATTTAGTACTACATGGCGATCAGTTTGATTCTGACGTTACCTTGGGCTGGTTTCACCAATGGATGGGCGACAAAGGTTACGATTTACTGTTACGTGTGAACCGCTGGTATAACAAGTTACAAACCTTACGAAATAAGCAATATTGGTCATTGGCTGGCTATATTAAACAGCATATTAAAGGCGCAAACCTTGCTATTAGCCGATACCGAAATGCAGCATGTAATCGGGCAGCACAACGCGGGTTTGACGGCGTAATATGCGGGCATATTCATCACCCAGAATCTTGCTATGTTGAGGGAACCCACTATGTTAACGATGGAGACTGGGTGGAAAATTGTTCGGCAATATTAGAAGACGAGCAGGGCATGTTACAATTAATTTCGTGGACTGAACGCTTGTGTGATGTACAAAATATCCACGCTGTGAATAAACCGAAAGCCGCGACGCAAAACAAGGCTGCTTAGTATTGCCGCAATCAGCGGTTATCTGTAGGTACGCATAAAATCAGCGGTATTGCACAAAAGCAATACCGCTGCTATATGCAGACCTAATCGTGCGTATTTTCTAACACGTAAATAGTGGCTTGGTTGAACTCTTCGCTACCGCCGCTGTTATTGCCTGAATATACACCTGCTTTAAAATACATCCATTCATCTTGCACATCGTAGCCGCTGTTAAGCTCATCCATGTCTATATATTGGTGCGCAATGATTGGGCTGTTTGGCCCTCCATTTCGAATGAGTACGTCAATACGCGCACCTTTTTGAATGATGTTATAAGTAAACACCTCGTTTAATACAAAACCAATATCTGGCTCAGAAGTAAAGTTGGGCTGATTATTTTGATTGCTATAACTGGGCCCGTACACCATGCGAATGGTATCGTCGCCGCCGTTTATTTCATGGGCAAGATAAATATAACCGGTTGTGTGTTCTGGGCGTTTTCGGTAGTACAAACGAATAGGTTCGTCGCTTTCGGCGTGTATTTGGCCAATAATCACTCTACCTATTTGGTAGTTTTCACCGGTAAGAGACACGTTGTTTACCGACATTGTTGTGGTTAGCTGGCCATTTCTGCCGCCTACTGCGCCCGCTGTTTCTGGTTGATAGCCTAACACCCAGTTGTTCAGGTTTTGCCCTTGGGTGCTTATAGAGGTGTCGCCACGGCGTAGCATTTCGCGTAGCTCTGTACGTACGTAACTGGTGTTTGTTGACGTTTTAGGGCCATCTAAAAACGATTTAAGCACCATGCCACCGTCGTCAGCGGTAAAAAAGAATTCGCTAGTAAATCCGTTGCTAAGCGGTGTTTCAGTAATCCGATCTGAGCGACCGTTGTTATCGGTGTCACTTGGGTGGTCAAGGCCCCAAGTGAGTAGGTCGAAGTTTGCGCCGGGTGAGGCTTGCGGGTCAAGGTTAAGCGACGCAATGTCAAATGTGTCAGGCGCAGTAACAGGACTATCGTCAAGCGCGCAGCCAAGCACGATTATTTCACTAATTTTGGCGTTAGTTGCTGAGGTGAAATTAGTGCTTAATTGCAAATAACGCAAGTTAGTCGGTTCAATATCAACCGGTGTGGGCAAGGTATTCACGCCGTCGCTTTGTGCATCAACAACCACATCATAAAATCCGACACCATCTTCTGAACCCGCCAAACTAAAGGTGTATTGCTCGGTGTCGCCCTCATACCATGCAATTCTTATGTCTTTGACTTGATATACTTCTTGCAAATCTAGGGTAAGCGAAACATTAGATAGTGCAGATTCCCAATATGTATCTAAATTGTGATCTATCACGTTAGTAGCATCTTGTGCCATGTTTGTGGTGTCGCTGTCGTCACTACTGGCTACATATATTACTTGGTTGTTGTCACAACTGCCTTCGGGCGGCGTTCCTACTACTGGATTGGGTGCAGGAGCCGGATCGGGAGTTGGGTCAGGAGCAGGAGTCGGAGCCGGGTCGGGAGTTGGATCAGGTGCAGGGGTTGGATCTGGTGCCGGCGTAGGCGTAACTGGCACTGTAGGTAACACAGGTGCTATGTTACCGCCACCACCACTGCCACAAGCGACTAAAAATAATGATAAAACACACACCGAACTAAAACGATAAGAAGAGGGCGTTAACATTTTCAATTTTCCTTGAAATAAATTATTTAATGAACAAGCCAGACTTAGTGCTGATTATCCAAGTGATAAAACGTTGCTTGCACATAGTCATTTTTGTCGCCCGAGTTATTTTGATTGTAAACGCCAGCTTTGAAATACATGTATTGGTCTAATGAATGATAACCGCTCTCGCTCATATCAACGTGCTGGGTAATATTTGGCTTGCCTTCACGCAAAATGGTCACATACAACTGGTCTTTCACTACGGTAATTTTGTAGCTAAATTTTTCATTAAGTGCGATGCCATCTTCTGGTGATTCGGCAGTATGCGAACGGGTGCCGATCATGGGGAACCAAATATCGTCTGCGCCGTTAATTTCGTGGGCAAAATAAATGGTCCCTTTTTCGTTTTGGGGTAATTTGCGGTAGTACAAGCGAATAGGCTCGTCTTTAATGGCGTGAATTTGACCAATAATAACGCGTCCCACTTTTTTAATGTCGCCGGTGGTAGACACTCGATTTACCGCTAGTGTTGCTTCTAGTGAGCCGCCCACGGCCGCCGCTTTCTTTTGCCCAGAAAAATGCATTGAGCCAAATACCCAGTTGTTTTTATTTACGCCTTGAGTTTTGTGGCGCGGATTACCACGTCTTAACATTTCACGTAATTCGGTACGCACATATTTGGTGTTCTTTGAGGTTTTGGCACCATAGTTAGGCGATAAAAACACCATACCGCCATCGTCAGCAGTATAAAATACAGGCTTGTAACTAAAGCCATTGGCCAAGAATTTCTCGTACACAATATCGGCTTTGCTATCTTCGTTTGAATCTACTGGTAACGTTAGGTACCAATCAATTAACTCAAAATTATCACTGGGTGGTTTTGAAGGATCGAGCTTAAAAGGGGTGCCTAGCAATTTTCCTTCAGGTAAGTTGACATGAGGATTGTTTATTTCGTCGGCAATAACCGACGTGGATAGTAAACAAAAACCGAATAAAAATTTCTTGAACATAAATACCTTCTTATGGTTACCACTTGTTTATTTTTTTTGTATTACCAATTTATAAAAAAAGGACATGAGCCCACTGGACTATGCCCCTCTTAATTACGCTACGGTTGGGTTAGCTAATACACAGCGCAGTAATAACTTTTACTGCGCATATGTAAGTTTTATTTACTGCTCAACCGCTACTGTTGCTTCAGATGTTGAACTATTGTAAGGCGACAACGCGTTATCAGTATCTAATGAATCGCCGTCTGCATAGCCTTCGAAGTCATCTGAATGTACTTCAGTAGTACCGGCTGTATCTGAATATATAGCCAAGTTATCTATCGACACGACACCCGTTGCATCAATTACGCGGCTATTATCGCCAAATCGAATCGCAACATGAGTCACGCCGCCTGTGGCTGAGTTGTCGGGAGTAAAGCCTTCTGTTACAAAAGGTACGCCGTCAATTTCAACTTTAACCAGTGGTAATAATGTAGTGTCGCCGTTTGGATATTCCCACGTGGCCACTATGTTCATGTACTGGTCAAGTGCGTGTAAAGCAGCTGAAGTATCTACACCGCTTGGGCTGCGAACTTGGAAGCTATCGTCTTTTACACGTAAGTCTAATATAGCACCGCTGTTGCTAGTGCTTGAGTTAAACAAGGTAATGAAAGCATCGCCATCGCCCAAGGTATCGTCTAAGCGTTTAAAGGCTAGCTCTAAGCGTCCAGCTGCTAAGCCAGTATCACTCACTTCATAACGTAGCTCACCTGTGTCAGAAGCATCGGTGTCTCTAATTTCCGCAATTTTGTTACCCACGGTACCTGGACCACCGGCGTCGTCGCCACCAATTGTCTCAACAGTCGCTTCGCTTGTAGATGAGTTATACAAAGATGCTGGATTATCGGTGTCAAGTGAGTCGCCATCTGCAAATGATTCAAAATCATCAGAGAACACTTCGGTTGTGCCGGCTACATCAGAGAAGATAAAGAAGTCATCAACAGTCAATTTGCCCGTTGCAGCCATTACTCGGCTGTTATCACCTATTCTGAATGCAACATGTGTAACACCGCCTGTGGCAGAGTTGTCAGGCGTAAAGCCGTCTGTAACAAATGATACACCGTCAATCTCAACTTTCACTAACGGTAACAAGGTAGTGTCACCATTTGGATATTCCCACGTTATCGCTACATCCATAAATTGGTCAAGCAATAAGGTTGCTGCTGATGTATCTACACCACTTGGACTACGTACCTGGAAGCTATCATCTTTTAAACGTAAATCTAAAATAGCGCCGCTGTTACTGGTGCTTGAGTTATACAAGGTAATGAAAGCATCACCATCGCCTAAGGTATCGTCCAAACGCTTCACTTTAGCAGTGACTTTACCTTGCGCAAGGCCAGTGTCACCAATTTTATAGCGAAGTTCGCCGGTATCACTAGCGTCAGTATCAATAATTACTGCCACGTTGTTAGCGCCAGTGTCGCCACCGCCAACTCCTGTAATAATTATTTCAAGCTCAGCAGTTGTGCCATCAACCGATTGTATAGTAATTACGTCGGTTTCACGCTCGCCTTGAATTAACGCTGCTATTGTTGCGTTGGTGGCGTCAAGGGTATACGTCCACGTGCCGTCAGCAGCAATAGTTAGTGAGCCATAAGTGCCGGCTAAGGTTTCAGCCACAATCATCGCTTCGCCTTCGTCTGGGTCAAGTACCGTTACAGCACCGGTTAGTGGGTCAACCGCGTCACGTGCCATTGCGCCACCTAAGTCAAAGAATTGTGCAGGGGTGGCTTGTGTAGTGCCATCGCCCACATCAAATACAGCGACTTCTGCGTATACTGCCGTGCTATATTTACTGTCGGTGCCGTCTAGCGTTTCGCCTTCATCGTAGCTTTCAAAGTCGTCGCTAAACACTTCAGTAGTGCCCGCAGTATCTGAATACACGGCAATGTTGTCTACAAAGTAAGAGCCGAAAGGAATAGTACGGTCGTTGTCACCAAATCTGAATTGAATGGTTTTCACACCGTCAACAAACCATTGATCAAGATCTTGGAAGTCAGAATCAACTACGGCTGCAGTTGAGAACGCGCCGCCGCCAATTACTTCACCGTCAATGCTTACCGTAACTTGCTCAGTGGCATCTAAATCCCACGTTACTTCTACATCGTAAAAACGGTCTTCAGTGAAAGGAGCAGTTACGATGTCACCAGGATAAGCGTCGCTGTCGGTGTTACGAACCAAAAAGCGTGGTTCAATAGTATTTTCGTCAGCGTCTAGTTGACTGCCTTGAATACGCAAATCAACCAGCGATTCGGCAGAACTACCTGAAGAACCATACAAGGTAATGTAAGCGTCTTTGTTGTTTCCATCGCTACCTAAAGCTTCAGTTTTCGAGAACGAAGCACTTAGTTTACCTTGGCGTAAAGTGCCTACTACGAAGCGAATCTCACCAGTATCGTTACCTGGGTCGCTTAACTTAGCTACTTGAGTAAGTGCTGCAACGCGCACATCAATTTCAGCAGTGGTGCCGTCGATAGAGGTAATAGTAACCACATCGTTAACTGAAGCACCTACTTCTAAGCCAGCTACGGTTTCGTTTTCTGTATCAACCGTATAAGACCAGTTACCATCTGCATCAATACTGAAGGTACCAAAATCTAATACCGTGTCGGTTTGCGGAATAATTGCCGCTTCTTCAAAGTTAGGATCTTCAACCGTTACCGTGCCCGTTATTGGATCAACTAAGGTGTTTTGTACCGTAGCGCTTAAGTCGCCTTCAATAATGGCGATCACTGGATCGTTGTTGTAACCCACTGCAGAGCCAATTACGTCAAGCAATGAAGTATCAACTACACCCGCAACTGCAGACGTGGTTTGCAAGTTGGTTTGTGCGGTTTCAAATGCCGTTAATAAGGTGTCTGAATAGCTGCCATCTTCTAAATCAGCCACTATTTCAGTGATAAGCTGAGCTATGTCTTTGTCGGCATTGTCGGCGTCAAGTTGTGATAATAACGCAAGCACAGAGCCGTATCTGTCGGCTTGTTCAGCGCCTTCTGCGCCAAGCGTGCCTGCACCAACAATGGTTGGATTGGTTTCTGTAATATCAAAGCGAATACCAAAGCGCAGATTAATTGCTTCAGCTTGCTCAGCAAAATCATTTAAGTCGCTACCTGCTGCTTGCACTGCCATTTCAGTTAATGGCGACACCACATATGATGGTGCAGCAGCTTCTTCACTGCCTTCTACTACGTCTACTACTGAGCGCAATACTGGGGCATCAACTGTTAGGCCGGTAGCTTCGTCAACGTACGTACCACCAGTACAGGTAATTAAACCCATGCCTGCAAAGTTTACATTGCTAAAGGTAACTGCACCTGTGGCGTCAGATGTTG
>JBARZY010000073.1:0-2946 GCA_049650345.1 Glaciecola sp.
CCGCCTTCTGTGTTTTTCTTGGTGTACTTTTCATCAGTCTTTGGGAACTGATTCCAATAGTTTAATTCACTCATTTTTTTATCTCCTTTTGGAATTTAATATTACACCATACCAGTGCTATTGCAAACCTGATTATAGCTTTCTTCGATCTTTTTTATTTCCGCCAAATATTCAGCTCTGGCGCGGTCTTCGCACCTAAAGCGACCGATCGTTTTAACCTGGTAGTTATGCCTTACCTGCACTGTATGCACTTTTGTGCCATCTGCTAGCGTGCTGGTAAAATACCCTTTCCCCGTGCCTAACAGTTTATGCGGGGCCTTTGCCTTTGGTTTGACTAGCGCCTTTGTTTTTTCTTTATCTGTTAATATCAATCAATACCCTCCCTTCAGATCAGCAAACCTTGAATACTGCAGTTGAGATGCAACCCTAACTGTGCCAGTTTCGCCTTGTCGGTTTTTTCTTACTATTAATTCAGCAATGCCTTTATCCTGTGAGTTTTCATTATAAACCTCATCTCGATAAATAAAGATTATAACGTCAGCATCTTGCTCTATCTCTCCAGACTGGCGCAAGTCAGCCATATTAGGACGCTTATCCGGCCTCTGCTCTAGGCCACGATTTAACTGGCTAAGCAATAAAATTGGCCGCCTAATGCTCATAGCTAAAAGCTTTAACTCCCTGGTTATCTCCCCCGTTCCACGCACAGCATCATCACCCTTAATTCTGATCAATTGAAGATAATCAATGACATAAAAGCTTTTATCATGCTTTGAAGCGTGTGTTCGTATGTTGTTTTTGAGATAATCAATATTATATCCAGCGCCATCATCAATAATAAAAGGCTTATCCTTTAGCATATTGAAGCCAGCCGTTATCTTTGGCCAGTCCTCTTCTTGCATATTCTTTTGAGCGCCAGTATTAAGCGATGCTGCTGCACATATTTGGCGATATGTAACCTCATCACTAGGCATTTCCATTGTAAAGAACATGGTAGGGATATCTTTAAATATAGCATGATTAACAAAGTTCAAAGCTAGCGCAGTCTTACCCATCGACGGGCGTGCACCGAGCACATAAAGACCACCATCAGCAAAGCCATCTATTTGAGCATCCATGTCCGCCAATCCGGTTTTAATATACTCAGAGCCTTCATTGTTGAAAATTCGCTCAGTCCTAGCAATAACTTCGTTCAAAGCATCATTTATGTGCTTCTGGGTGCGCTTCTCCTCTTGGTTTATCGAAATAAGTTGTTTCATGGCCTCGTCTACGGCCTCAGCGCCGCTCTCAGATGTTTCCGCTATGCTTGAGAGTGATTGTACCAGTCTGCGCTTTGCATGGTCCCTTAGGCGCTCTGAGTAGTGCTCAACATTCGCCGCGCTTGGTGTTTCCGACTCAATCAAAAGAAGGTCATCAAGAGACAGGCTGCACATGTATTTCGGGTTTTGCAATGCGTCATACACTGTAAGAGAATCGCAAGCCTCGTCATTTTCGGCTAAATCGCACATACACCTAAAAACAGAACCAAGGTTTTTATTCTGAAAGTCAGCGCTGCTAATCTTTGTTTTAACCAGTTCAATGCAAAGATTGTCAATCAGCATTGATCCTATTACGGATTTTTCTAAATTCATGTTCTTAGTGCTCCTAGTACTTGGCTCGCCATGGCTTTCTGCTCAGGCGTTTTCTCTGTTGCAAGCTTCTCTCGCTTCTCAACAATACGCTTTGCTTGACCTGCTGGCGCTTGCTTCCCAATCAGGTAATCGGCTTTAAAAGTTTTCCAATGTGGAAATTCTGCCCATGTATTCAAAACCTGTTCCATTGTGTATCCAGCATTGTGCAATACTTCAAGCTCTTTGCAGAGTAGCTTTTGTGCTCGGTCTGTCAATTTTTGTTTTGTTGCTTTTCGTTTAAGTTCCTTTATTTCTGATATTTCAGATTTGGTGATAAATTCAGGCCAAATATTCCCTTGGTGGTTATTTGATGGTTCTAATGATGGTTCTTTATGGTTAGTAGGACTCTCTGTCACTGGTTGCTGACTCTCTGTCATGGGTAGGCACGACTCTCTGTCACTGGTAGCACGACTCTCTGTCACTAGTGACTCTATGACACTAGTCTGAATGACATAGGTATTATGCCTGCCAATTTCCTTCTTTATAACAATAATCCCTTCGCCTGCCATGTCGTCGATATGCCTGCTAACAGAACGAACAGAGCAATTGCACTGCTTGGCTATTTTTGACATTGACGGCCAGCAGTAACCGCTATCATTTGCATTGTCTGCTAGCTTTAACATGACCAGTTTTCTAATTGGATTGCCAATGTCAATATCCCAAACCATGGACATAATTTTAATGCTCATTACTAATGCTCACGCTTTCGAAATATTTATCAATGAACGCAAGGTGATCCCAGTGTGAGTCAGCGCATTCAATGTGTTGAGATAAATCAATAATCTTGTTTTTAAGTTCATTGATTAGCACTTTTGTTTCTGGCGACATTTCAGTGTCACGGATAATTTCATTTTCAAATTCTTTGATACTCATTTCTTTGCTTCCTTCTTCAGCGCGGCCATAATCAACTCAGCGACAATATCTTGTTTCTTTGGTAGTAAGTGCGGGGCCTTGGCTTTGCGCAGGCTTACTAGCTCATTAAGGGCGTTATCGGTTACTTCTAATAATCGGACTTGTTTTGACATATTTATTCTCCTTGTTAGTGAGATTGAATCTTAGCAGTTTTATCTGTTAAATGTAAACATAAAAAAATAAATAATTAACTTGATACCATTCATCACTATGCTATATTTCGAATCAGGAGGTGACATTCATGGCTTTAATGACACTAAAAGAGTACGCAAAACTAAACAACATCGGGTATATGAATATGGCAGAACGCGCTAAATTCTGCCCACTTCGAGTTGATCCGATTAAAAAGGGTAAGCTTGAGCTATAC
>JBARZY010000074.1:0-44493 GCA_049650345.1 Glaciecola sp.
CCGACTTGGGCATTCAAAGCCATCGAAAAGATGGCTTGCGAGTAACGCCCGACAATCATATGCCCATAGTTACTAGTGTTCTAGCTGGTGAGTTGAATAAACAACTTGTAGGCGCTTGTACTCAACATGGCATCAACGCTGCAGGTATCAGCTTGGCCGATGGCAATATAGCCTATTGCACTGAACACCCTGCAAATATTGGCGCCGTAGGTATTCCAAAAGCAAACAGTAAAGCTTTGCTAGCGTCGTTGTTTAATGCCAACATTGTGCCGGTAATTGCATCAATTGGCAGCGATAAAAACGGCCGACTATACAATGTAAATGCCGACCATGCTGCCATTTGCATTGCTGAATTACTTGGCACACAACTTTACTTTTTTGCCGATGTTAGCGGTGTACTAGACCAAAATAAGCAACTAATTAACGAACTTAGCCATGAGCGAAGCGAACAGCTCATTTCCGAACATGTGATTACCGATGGCATGGTAGTAAAAGTACAAGCGGCCCAAAGTGCCGCCAATAAAATACAACAAGCGGTAACGATAGCTAGCTGGGATAATACCAAACAAATACTGGTTGAACACCTTCAATACGGCACACAAATTCTGCCCGCATCAGTACCTCATTAAGCAAGGAAAATACCATGCATACCGATTTATTAAGCTTCACTGAATGGACAAGTGAACAAGCAAATGCACTGCTAAAATTCGCAGTGGCACTTAAAAATGACCCTGCGATATTGCAAAAACCACTAGCAGGAAAGTCGATCGTTGCTTTATTTGAAAAGCCCTCGTTGCGCACACGTGTGAGCTTCGACATTGGCATTAATAAACTAGGCGGTCATATGGTGTACGTTGATAGCCAAGGCGAACCTTTGGTTAAACGTGAAGATCCCATTGATGTAGGTGCAAACATCAGTCAATGGGCCGACGGCATTGTTGCACGAGTATACAGTCACAGCACTTTAGAAGGGCTAGCAAAGGGCGCAAACGTACCTGTTATCAACGCCTTATGTGATATGTACCATCCGTGCCAAGCACTGGCTGACTACATTACTATGTTTGAAAACCTGGGCAGCGTACAAGGCAAAACCCTCGCTTACGTAGGCGACGGTAACAACGTCACTCACTCCTTATTAATTCTGGGCGTGTTGCTAGGTTGCCATCAGGTAGTAATTACTCCTAAAGGCCACGAAATTGACTCTAACATCGCCAAACAGGTAATGAATATGGCCAGTGAGCATGGTGTGCAATTTAGTATCAGCAATCATGTAGACGAACTCACACATGCTGATGTAATCTACGCCGATACGTGGCTATCGATGGGCGACAACACGCCACTTGACGAAATAAAAGCCCAGTTTATGCCTTATCAAGTTAACGGTGAATTAATGCAACAATGCAATGCTAGCCATGTAATGCATTGCCAACCTGCTCACCGTGATTTAGAAATAACAGGCGCATTAATGGATTCAGAACAGTCGTTACTTATGCAACAAGCTGAAAACAGACTGCATTCTCAAAATGCCATTATGTGCTATTTACTTACCGAATTAGATATTACTCAGTTTTAGGAACATTCATGTCAAAGATAAAAAAAGTTGTACTTGCATACTCAGGTGGCCTCGACACCAGCGCTATTGTGCCATGGTTAAAAGAAAACTACGGCTGTGAAGTTGTCGCTTTTGCAGCAGATGTGGGACAAGGTGAAGAAGAGCTGATTGGCTTAGAAGAAAAAGCCATCGCATCAGGTGCCAGCGAATGTCATATTGTTGACTTAAAAGATAAATTTGTTAGTGACATCATATATCCGACTATTACTACTGGCGCTGTTTATGAAGACGAGTACTTATTAGGTACGTCTATGGCTCGTCCAATTATTGCTCAAGCACAGGTGGATATTGCCCGTAAAGTGGGTGCAGATGCCTTAAGTCATGGCTGTACTGGTAAAGGTAATGACCAAGTACGTTTTGAAGGTGCGTTTGCCGCGCTTGCTCCCGACTTACCCGTAATTGCACCGTGGCGCGAGTGGGACATGGTATCGCGTGAAGACCTGCTAGATTATTTAGCGTCGCGTAACATTGAGACCACCGCATCGGCCACTAAGATTTATAGCCGTGATGCTAACGCTTGGCATATATCTCATGAAGGCGGCGAGCTAGAAGATCCATGGAATGCTCCCAGCAAGCAAATTTGGACCATGACGGTTGATCCTGAAGACGCTCCCGACAAAGCTGAAAAGGTGAGTCTGTCATTTGAAAAAGGCCGATTGACCAAAGTAAATGGCGAAGCCTTAAATCCCTATCAAGCGCTAGTTACACTGAATAAAATAGGTGCAGCACATGGTGTGGGTCGTATCGATATTGTTGAAAACCGTTTAGTCGGCATGAAGTCACGCGGGTGTTATGAAACGCCAGGTGGCACCATAATGATGAAAGCATACAAAGCATTGGAGTGCCTTGTACTCGACAAGTCAGCGTTCAAATTTAGAGAGCAGATTGGTTTAGAGTATGCCCATGTAATGTACGATGGCCGCTATTTTACTGCCTTAAACGATGCCTTGTTAGCTAGCGCTCAAAGTTTTGCGCAATTGGTTACCGGTGAAATTGTAATTAAATTGTACAAAGGCAACGCCACTGTCATTCAACGTTCATCTGTTAATAGTTTATATTCTGAAGACTTCGCCACGTTCGGTGAAGATGATGTATACGACCAATCACATGCTGAAGGCTTCATTCGTTTATTTAGTTTATCAAGCAGAATAAGCTACCTAAACAAACAAAAGGATTAACACTATGGCTTTATGGGGTGGACGGTTTCAATCAAGTAACAGCGATATGTTCAAACAGGTCAATGACTCGTTGCCTTTTGACCGAGTAATGGCTGTTGAAGATATATTTGGCTCAATTGTTTGGTCACGCGCGTTGCATACAGCCGGCGTATTGAACGAACAGGAACAAAGTGAAATTGAGCGCGTGCTCAGCGACTTGAAAACAAAAGCACAACTGGGTGAAATTGACTTTGACCAATCAGGCGAAGAAGACATTCATAGCTTTGTAGAAGCGTATTTAACCGAAGAGTTAGGTGATCTTGGACGTAAATTGCACACCGGCAGAAGTCGCAACGATCAAGTCGCCACCGATTTCCGCTTGTGGGTGCGCAACCATCTCGCAGAGTTAAAACAAGACTGCGTAAAACTCATTGGCGCATTATTACAATGCGCTAACCGCCATGAAAATACAGTTATCCCAGGCTATACACATTTGCAACGGGCGCAGCCTGTGTATTTTGCCCATTGGTGCCTAGCCTATGTAGAAATGCTGAAGCGCGACACAAGTCGTATCGATGATTTAATCGAGCGCATGAATCAATGTCCGTTGGGTTCCGGCGCATTAGCAGGCACTACGTTTGCGGTAGATAGACACTCAATTGCGCAATCTTTAGGCTTTTCTTCGCCATGTTTGAATAGTTTAGACGCCGTATCTGATCGTGACTTTGTGCTAGAAATGCTGTTTGTTGCCAGCACTAGCATGATGCATTTGTCGCGTATGGCAGAAGATCTCATTTTTTATAACTCAGGCGAAGCGGGTTTTCTGCAGTTAGGAGACGATGTTACTTCTGGCTCTTCATTAATGCCTCAAAAGAAAAACCCCGATGCTCTTGAGTTAATGCGTGGTAAATGTGGTCGTGTGTTTGGTCACTTACAAGCCTTATTAGTAACAATGAAAGGGCTACCGCTTGCTTACAATAAAGACATGCAAGAAGACAAAGAAGGCGCCATTGATACCGCAAACCAATGGCACATTTGCCTAAATATTGGGGTAGAAGTACTTAATAGTCTTAACCTAAACGAAGATGCCTGTCGTAAAGCCGCACAACAAGGCTATGCCAACGCAACAGAATTAGCAGATTATTTAGTCGCTAAAGATATTCCCTTTAGAACTGCTCACGACATTGCAGGCAAAGCAGTCGTTGCCGCCATTGCAAAAGGTCTTGCCCTCGAAGACATGCCTATTAGCGACTTGCAGCAGATTCATTCCGATATTAAGGATGACGTATACGCATGCCTTACCCTTGAATCGGTGTTAAACAAACGAAATCAACTAGGTGGCACCAGTAAACAAACTGTCATGCAAGCCTTGTACATTGAATTGGAAAACTGGGATACGCTTAAGCGCACATAGTGCATTTAAGCATCCCAATAAAATAGTACCCAAACCCGAGCATATTAATGACACTTACCCACGAAGACAGCATACGGTTATTTAGAAACTCAGCGCCATATATTAATGCGCACAGAGGTAAAACCTTTGTGATCATGTTTGGTGGTGAAGCGGTTGAGAGTGAAAACTTTGACCGCCTAATTCAAGATATCGCCCTGCTGCATAGCTTGGGGATACGAATTATTATTGTGCATGGAGCAAGGCCACAAATTGACGAACGTTTAACTTTACGTGCTATCCAAGGGCAATTTGTTGATGGCGTGCGCATTACCAACAAACCCACCTTAGAGTGCGTGAAAGATGCTGCGGGTTCATTACGGAGTCAAATTGAAGCGTTGCTTACCTTAGGTTTACCTAATTCCCCCATGCACGGCGCACGGATCAGAGTATGCTCAGGAAATTTAGTCATTGCTAAACCCATCGGCGTGCGTAATGGAATTGATTTCGAACATACAGGAAGTGTTCGCAGGATAGACGTAGAAGGTATTAAAGATCAATTGGAAGATGGCTCTATTGTATTGCTCTCGCCCATGGGGTACTCCCCCACCGGCGAAGTATTCAATTTGTCTCACGAAGATGTGGCTACCCAAGCTGCGATTGCACTTGAAGCCGACAAGCTCATTACACTGTCAAATAGTGATGGTATTTTTATTGACGATAAGCTTATTCGCACTATTGAAATTGACCAGTTACAAACGCTAATTAACAACAAACAAATTAAAGCAGAATCAACTTGCTTAAACGCCATGATGGAAACGACGTCGGCGGGCATCGATCGCGCACATTGTGTTAACTACCACCATGACGGCGCGATATTAAAAGAGTTATTTACCCGCGACGGCTACGGCAGTTTGTTGATGCAAACACACTATGAACAATTACGTTCAGCGACAATAGACGATGTTGGCGGTATTTTAAAGCTTATCAAGCCACTTGAAGAAAGTGGCGTGCTACTGCCCCGCTCTCGCGATAAACTTGAAAACGACATAGAACAATATGTAGTGATTGAGCGAGACGGCATGATTATCGCCTGTGCTGCCTTGTTATTGTATCCCGAAGACAGCATGGGTGAAATTGCCTGTGTTGCTATTCACAGAGACTACCGCGGAAAGAATCGTGGCGAACGTTTGCTAGAGTCACTGCAACACCGTGCAGCATTGAACAAAATAGAAAAACTATTTGTGTTAACTACTGTTACCAGTCACTGGTTCTTAGAACAAGGTTTTAAGCAGCAAAGTATCAGTAATTTACCTGAATCTAAAAAACACATGTATAACTACACCCGCAATTCAAAGGTGTTTATGCTAGAAGTTTAGGCGTGAGCGGCATATTGGCGTACCGCACAACACCAAATACGCTTGTCCTACAAGCTCACGCGTTTATAAGGCCGATACTCAGCCTTCCAAAACTGAGCTTCAATTTTGTCCATTAGCATGTCATCAGGGATCGTAAGTGCCAACTCTTGTTGCATAGCTACTTTAGCTACGGCGTAAGCAATTTTACGTGAAAGTTCGCCTATTTGCGTCAATCGTGGCAGTAAATACTGCGATTCTCCATTTGCTAAGGGTGACGCATCAGCCAATGCGTTACTTGCTGCCATGAGCATTTCATCACTAATAAGCCTTGCTTTGCTGGCAATTACACCCAAGCCGATGCCAGGGAAAATATAGCTATTGTTGCATTGGGCAATGGGGAACGATTTCCCCTTATATTCTACTCGGTCGAAGGGTGAGCCAGTAGCAATAACCACATTGCCGTCGGTCCACTCAATGACTTGTTCTGGACGAGCTTCAACTTGTCGAGATGGGTTACTCAATGGAAAAATAATAGGCGTTGCGCAATGTTGGCTCATGCCCCGAATTACTTGTTCGGTAAACAATCCTGGTTGACCAGAAACACCTATCAATATATCGGGTTTGGCACAGTTAACGGCATCCAGTAGTGACGCATATTCACCACTGAACACCCAATTTTGAATTACCGATTTAGGCTGGGCCAATTTTTGTTGAAAATCACGTAAGTCTTCCATGCCATCGGTAAGTAAGCCGAAGCGGTCAATCATAAACACTTGTGCACGGGATTGTGCTTCTGACAAGCCTTCAAACATCATTTGCTGAACGAGCATTTCAGCAATACCACAACCCGCAGAGCCAGCGCCTACAAATACCACTTTCATATTCGATAGTTTATCGCCACGGGCTTTACATGCCGCCAAAATAGTCCCTAACGTTACCGCTGCGGTACCTTGTATGTCGTCGTTAAAACAACACACCTTATCTCTATACTTATTCAATATAGGCATCGCATTAGGTTGCGCGAAGTCTTCAAATTGAATCATCGCTTCAGGCCAGCGTGCAGTCGCTTCCTTTATAAACGCATCCACAAATTCATAATACTGCTCTGCCTCTATACGTTCATGGCGTGCGCCCATATACATAGGGTCGTCTAACAGCTTTTTGTTATTGGTCCCCACATCCAGCATAACCGGTAATGTGTAAGCCGGACTTATACCTCCACACGCGGTATACAATGATAACTTGCCAATGGGGATGCCCATACCACCAATGCCCTGATCGCCTAAACCAAGTATGCGCTCGCCATCGGTCACCACAATCACTTTAACTTTACGTTTGGTCGCATTTCGCAAAATATCTTCCATCAGGTGGCGCTCTTCATAACTAATAAATAGACCGCGAGAAGAACGATAGATGTCTGAAAAACGCTCACAAGCCTCGCCCACTGTGGGCGTATAAATAATGGGCATCATTTCTTCAATGTGTTTTTGCAATAAGCCGTAAAACAAGGTTTCGTTATTGTCTTGTATCGCACGCAAGAATATATGTTTGTTTAAGGGGCTGACAAAACTGCTGTACTGCATGTAGGCGCGCTCTACTTGCTCTTCTATAGACTCATAACGCGGTGGCACCAAGCCCAATAAATTGAAAGATTTTCGCTCACGTTCAGTAAATGCACTGCCTTTATTAAGTAGCGGGGTTTCTAATAACGCTGGGCCTGCATAATGCGTATATAAGTGACGTTGTGAGTCGTTAGCTGACATAGTTAGCCTTTGGTGAATAATAAGTGATTAAAATAATTCGTCGGGTTCAGGTTCGGGAGCGTCTTGCTCCTCTATTAACAAGTCTAACGAACTTTCTACAACGAAAGTAGTGGGTTCAGTACCTTTTATAAAATACTCGAACATAGAAGAGCCATCGGTACGACTGGTCAATTTACCAGTAGCACGGTCAATTCTCACTCTTACAATGCCCTCTGGAATTGACTTTGTTCCTTGGGGCACATCTTTTAAGACTTCTTGCATAAAATAGATCCATGCAGGTTGTGCAGCTTTCGCACCATCTTCGGCGCCAATCAACGCATTTCCAATCCAGTTGAATTTTTTAGGATTTTTATTTACCAGGTTTTGATTTCGCGTAGCACGTCCTAATTGACGCACATTGTCATCAAATCCCACCCAAGAAGTAGCAACCAAATTAGGGGCGAAACCGCTAAACCACGTATCTCTTGAATCGTTGGTCGTACCAGTTTTACCGCCAATATCGGTTCTTGCCAGTATATTTCTTGCTCGCCACCCCGTACCTAACCAATAAGTTTTGTTATTCCAATTGCCGTTTGAGCGCACAGCAGTCCGCATCATATCAGCAATTAAAAAGGCTGTTTGCTCTGAAATAACACGCGGTGCCGAGTTCATGGGGCGGGGCTCATCTGGTTGAGCATTTTGTGATGCTAAAAATTGGGCGGCTAGCATCGCTTCTACGTCATCTTCGTTGGCTGGGGCAGTATTGCGTAGTTCATTATTCGTTTCGCTTGCAGCGTCTTGGCCATTGTGTAAATAATTATCGCAAGGGTCACATGCATACTTAGGGCTTGCCTGCCAAATTATATCGCCACTACTGTTCTCGATACGTTGAATAAAGTGAGGAGTAACCGCATATCCACCATTTTTGATTACCGCCAAGGCGGTAGCAACTTCCAAGGGTGTATGAGATGAAGAGCCTAAAGACATAGTTTCATCCAACGGTACGTCTTCGCGTTGAAAACCAAATTGTGTTAAATAATTTCGTGTATTTTCAAGGCCTACACCCCGCAACAACCTTACCGACACCACGTTTTTAGATTTCCCCAAAGCCACGCGCATACGAATAGGTCCATCGTATATTGCAGGTGAATTTTGCGGACGCCATGCCACACCTGACGATGCGTCCCATTGATTAATTGGCGCATCATTGATGACGGTAGCGATGGTATAACCGTTATCAAGGGCTGCCGAGTAAACAAAGGGTTTAATATTTGAACCTACTTGACGCTTTGCTTGTGTGGCTCGGTTAAATTGGCTGTGATAAAAACTGTAACCACCCACTACCGCTTCAACTTCTCCATTAAATGGATTTAGCGCAACAAATGCACTGGTAGCATCAGGAAACTGAGATAATTGCCACATTTGATCTTGATTACGTTGACGTACATAAACCAGCATTCCCACGCTCACAATATCACTTGCTACCTCAGGGTCATTGCCTTGGGTTTGGTCATCAATGTAAGGTCTGGCCCAATCCAAACCGTCCCATATTATGGATAATTCGCCGTGTTCCTCGGTAAGCACAGTAATAGATTGCTCATTAACGGCTGTTACCGCTGCAGGAACAAGTGCGCCTATGGCTTCAGTTTGTGCAATTATTGACAACAACTCGGTTTCATCAGGTGCTGAAAAGCGCCCAAATTTATCTTCTAAATACGCGGCATCTTCAACACTTAATTGCATAGTTAACGATTCTGACGCTAGCAGCTCTGCCGTTAGCGGTGTCCATATGCGTGCAAGTGGACCACGATAACCATGTCGCTCATCATAATCATGTAAGTTTTGCACAACGGCTTCTTGCGCAGCGACTTGTTTATCTGCATACGCAGTGGTAAATACTTTAAAGCCGCTAGTTTCAGCAATTTCTTTACCGTATATTTCGACCATCTCGTTGTATGCAATGTCGGCTAAATATGGGGCATCTAAATCAATCTCAGCACCGTGCTTCTCTGCGGTAACAGGCGCACTGGCTGCTTCATCAAATTGCTGACGTGTAATATAACCTTCGTCGAGCATGCGCAACAAGACAATGCGCCGGCGTTCAACCGACAAATCTGGACGGGTAATTGGATTTAATACTGATGGGCGCTGTGGTAAGCCAGCCAACGTTGCTATTTGTGCTAAATTCAAGTCTTTTAACTCTTTCCCATAATACACTTGAGCGGCAGCACCCACACCAAAAGAACGATGCCCCAATTCCACTTTATTTAAATACAATTCAAGAATTTCGTCTTTTGTTAGTTCTTGCTCCATTTTCAGTGCAATAAATACTTCTTTGATTTTTCGAGAGTATTCTTTTTTCCTCGTCAAACCAAAAAAGCCCCGCGCCAACTGCATCGTGAGGGTACTCGCACCTTGGCCTTTTTCGCCAGTAACCACTAGATTAAGGACCGCTCGCATAACGCCAATAGGGTCAACGCCAATGTGCGAATAAAAGCGGCTATCTTCAGTTGCGATAAGTGCCTGTACCAGGGTCTCGGGGACATCGTCTAAAGAAACGGGTATTCTTCTTTTTACGCCATATTGGCTGATTAATTGACCATCTTGGGTATAAATACGCATAGGTGTTTGTAGTTGCACATCGCGCAAAACGTCAACACTGGGAAGCTCATCTTCAAAGTAGTAATACATGCCAAGTATAGACGCTACGCCAAGTACAAAGCATAAGATAAGGGAAAAAAACAAGATTTTTAAAAACTTCACTGGCGGCTATTATCTCAATTAATAAAGAAAACTACTTAAATTTTATACCTATGTGTCGTTAACAGATACATACCGATACGCAAACATAAGTAATATGTACTAAACATAATACTGTAAACCACTTTAGGCTACCATTATATGAAGGCGCTTTTTTCAAAAAAGGCAAAAACCACTATAGGATTGGATATTGGCACCAAATACATCAAAGCCATATCTCTCGATATTACCGATACCGGAACCAAGGTAACCGGATTTGCGTGCGAGCCTATTTTGGGAAATGCCTTTGCCGAGCGCGAAATTAAAGATTTTGATGCCATCAGCAAAGCACTAAAAAAAGTCAAACTCGCCTTAAAAGTAAAAAGTAAAATTTGTGCCCTTGCGGTGTCGGGGTCTTCGGTAATTAGCAAATTAATATACATGGAACCCAATCAAACCGACTTTGAACTTGAAGGGCAAATTGAACTCGAGGCTGACAGTCTCATTCCCTACCCGCTCAGTGAAGTATATCTCGATTTTGAAGAGTTGCGCCCCAGTGAAATCCATAATGGTAAAGTTGAGGTCTTATTAAGCGTGGCCCATAAAGATATGGTGGATAGTCGTATTACTGTAGTTAGAGAAACGCCTTTTGAACCTGTCATTATTGATATTGAGTCTAATGCATTGGGCGAATCTTTTATGGCTTATGGCCCGCATTCTGAAACTGGTCTCGAGCAAGCAGACGACAACGTGGTATGTTGCGTTAATGTTGGCGCCAGCTTGTTGCAACTAACAGTGTTACTCAATAATAGCGTAATATATGCCAAAGAGCATGCGTTTGGACTCAATAAACTTAATCAAGATTTATCGCTTATTTATGGTATCGACCTTGCCGAAGTAGAATCACAAATTGGCAGTGGTAATGCACCCAAAGAGTGGTTCGTTGAATCAGTGCCTAGTTTTTATGCTAATTTACAACAACAAATACAACGCGCTTTGCAAATGTATGTTGCTACTACTCATAAGCCAATGCCTAATGTTGTGTACATTTGTGGCGGTTTAGCAAATTTACCTGGAGCCATTGAAGAGCTTGAGGCAGAACTTGGACTAGACGTAAAATGTTTCAATCCAGTAGCTAAAATGACCGTTGACGAGGCCGTTAACCAAGACAGACTACTTGAAATAGGACCTCAGTTGGCTATTGCAGTTGGCCTTGCAAAAAGGAAGCGTGAAGCATGGCAAAAATAAACCTATTACCTTGGCGTGAAGGGCTGCGGCAAACACAAAAGAAACAATACATTGGCTCATTGATTGGCGTCTCTATGGGCGTTTTTGTCCTTTTTTGGGTGATTGGGCAAATCTACGACCACCATATTCGTAACCAAAATTCTCGTAACAACTACTTAAAACAACAAATCGAAGTACTCGACCGAGAGATCTCTCAAATTCAAGAAATTAATGCCGCCAAAGACGCCATCAGTATTCGTATGGCACTTATTGAGCAGTTGCAAGTGAGCAAAAACTTAACGCCCATTATATTCGATGAATTAGCCCGCATTGTGCCCGACGGGGTTTCATTTTCTAACATGAGTCGCATCGACAACCAAATTAAAATAGTGGGGGTTAGCGAGTCTAATAACCGATTATCAGCATTTATACGTGCCCTTGATAATTCAGACGTGTTTATTGACCCAGTGCTATCGTCAATTGTCGCCGACAAATCAGGCAATAACGCCATTAGCGATTACGAGCTCAGATTTTCAATTTCACCTCAATTCGGTCCTGCTGAGATTGACGAAACTGTTCAAGATAGGGCGAACTAATGAAATTTGATTTTGAAAAGCTAAAAGAAATTAACGAATTAGACTTCGAACAAGTCGCCATTTGGCCGCGTGAAATAAAAATAGTCGTCGGTTTTATATGCGCATTACTAGTTGCCGGCGTGTGCTATTACGCCATCATCTCAAGCAAATTACCGCTGTTAGCTGATGCTAAAGCACAAGAGGTGCAACTTAGGCAAACGTTTGAAGCGAAATATCGCGTAGCGGTAAATTTAAAGGCCTATGAGGAACAACTCAAACGTATCGAAAAAGATTTTTCTTCTATGTTGAAATCATTACCTACCAGTAATGAAACGCCGGGATTGCTTGATGACGTTACTTTCGTAGGTACCGATGCAGGTCTTAATTTTAAACTACTGAACTGGCAACAAGAAATACCCAAAGAGTTTTACACCGAGCTGCCGATACAAATAGAAGTGTCGGGAAGCTACCATGAATTCGGTGAGTTTACTTCGAACGTGGCAAACCTGCCACGCATTGTCACATTACACGATTTTGATATTAGCGAAAGCAAGGGAAAGCTAACCCTAACAATGCAAGCTAAAACCTATCGTGCAGAGACAACGGAGTAAGCAATGATGAGAATTCTGGTAGTTACATCAGTTTGTGTCACGCTAATGGGTTGTGGTTCAAACATCGACGATTTAATTGTGTATACCCAGCAGGTAAAAGCTAATACGCAAATCAGTATTGAGCCTTATCCTGAGTTTGCGGCCTTGCCTAGCGTAAGTTACGAGGCGTCAAACCTGCGCAGTCCGTTTCGTCGTTCTATTACTAATGCTTCCCAACAAGCACAAGCAATAGAAAAACCTGACTGCAAGCAGTTGAATCAAAACCGACGCCAACAACCACTTGAGCAGTATGGCCTAGATGCATTAGAAATGTCCGGCGTATTTACCAGCAATGGACGTAAATATGCACTGATAAAAGCCAACGACGGAAGCCTGCATAAAATTACAACAGGTGCATATATTGGATTGTTTCACGGAAGAGTGAAGCAAATAAAGAATCAACAGATTTTAATTACTGAAATGCTGCCAGATGGCGCTGGTTGCTACAAAAGCAAAGAAGCCACGCTTTCTATGTCGCCGATGGTAGGAGAGAACAACGATGTCTAAACAATTTATATTTAATACTAAACTGAATCGCCGCAGACCGTTTTGGTACCTTTTAGGTGCGGTTATATTAGGTATCGTTACGTTTGGTGCGCTAGGCCAAACGCCACGCGTTGACTTGGTTGATCCACAAGGCAAAATTGAACAGGCGGCTATGAGTCAATTGTCGGCGATTGATTTTGACCGCAAGGGAGATGTTGCCACAATCACTGTGGACTTTACCGGTAATTCCCCAGTGATTTCCTATATTGAAGCTGAAGGTAAAGTAAACATTACGTTTGAAAAAACCGCATTAAACGATGACCAATACGTTGAAATTGATGTGTCGCAATTTGGTACTGCGGTAACAAAGTTGGAAACCTTTCAAGAAGAAGACATGTCGCGGCTTGAAATTGATTATAACGGCGTGGTACGTATCAATAAAAATGAAACGAAACAACAAGTTAAATTTACTCTGACCCCATTATCTGAAAAAGAAATAGAGCAAACCAAAACCTCTGATTATTCGGGTAAACCCATTAGTTTAGACTTTCAAGACGTGCCTGTACGTCAAGTGCTACAAATTATAGCGCAGGTAAACGGCTTTAATTTAGTCACTACCGATACCGTGAGCGGAAATGTAACAATAAGCCTAAGCTCGGTACCGTGGGATCAAGCTCTTGATATGATTCTTAAAATTAGAGGATTAGACCAGCGACTAGAAGGCAATATTCTGCTTATTGCGCCCAGTGAAGAGCTTGCCTCACGCGAAGCCCAAGTGCTGCAATCCAAGCAACAAGTGCAAAATTTAGCAGAGCTTAAGTCAGCAAATATTGCCATTAGCTACGCAAAGGCCAGTGAACTTGTTCCTATTTTACAGTCAGCTCAAGGCGGTATCTTATCTCCTCGTGGAACAGTAGCGGTTGATGAGCGTACCAATACTCTATTAATCAGAGATACCCAAGCATCTATAGACGAAGCAAGAAGCACTATTGCAGCGCTTGATATTCCGGTGAGACAAGTACTCATTGAGTCGCGTATGGTAACGGTGCGAGATAATGTAGATGAGCAACTGGGTGTACGTTGGGGATTTACAGGCAACGCAAACGATGGCGCCACATCAGGCTCACTTAGCGCTGCCGATATAGCAAATTCAGGGGCGGTCCCCTTGGAAATTACCGACCGTTTAAACGTCAATTTACCGGTAACAAGCGCCGCAGGACGAATTGGTTTTCAAATTGCCAGTTTAGTCGACGGTAACATACTTGATTTGGAGCTTAGTGCGCTTGAATCTGAGAACAAAGGCGAAATCATTGCTAGCCCAAGGATCACCGTGGCAAATCAACAAGAAGCATACATTGAGCAAGGTACAGAAATACCTTACGTACAAGCCACATCAAGTGGTGCAACATCGGTGGAGTTTAAAAAAGCAGTGTTAAGTTTACGCGTTACGCCGCATATTACTCCCGACAACCGTATTATCTTAAACTTAGTCGTGACGCAAGATACCCGAGGTGAGACCGTGTCTACGTCTACGGGTCCTGCTGTTGCAATAGACACGCAAGAAATTAGCACACAAGTGCTAGTTGAAAACGGCGAGACAATTGTATTAGGCGGTATTTTTCAACAAGTCAGCACAAAGGCAAACAGTAAAGTGCCTTTATTTGGTGATTTGCCAGTTATTGGAAAGTTGTTTGGCTCATCCTCTACAATTGAACAAAAACGTGAACTTCTAATCTTTGTTACGCCTAAAATAATCACTACAAACATGTAATGTTAATATAATTTAACTTACTGATAAATATATACAAAAAGGCGCTTAAGTGCCTTTTTTTGGGTTTCGCTGATAGCAAATTGGTTTCAGGGCTTGCAAATGCACTACGTTAATTGAGATAATCCCCCATCTCGATTTTGACGCGAGGATTTAAACGCTCATAACAGCCTCCCGCCTGTTATGGTTTTTGTTGGCCACTAATATTCAAACCAGCGCCAACACCACTAACAAAAGATGTGATTAAAACAAATATGGCAGAGAAACGTAACGTATTCCTTGTAGGGCCAATGGGCGCAGGTAAAAGTACCATAGGTCGACATCTAGCGGACGAACTACACCTCGAGTTTTTTGATTCAGACCAAGAAATTGAGCGCAGAACAGGCGCAGATATCGCTTGGATTTTTGACTTAGAGGGCGAAGACGGATTCCGTAAACGTGAAGAAACAATCATTCACGACCTTACCGACAAACAAGGTATTGTATTAGCAACCGGCGGTGGATCAATAGTCTCTAGTTCAGTGCGAAATCGCCTTTCAGCACGTGGTATTGTTGTGTATTTGCAAACCACCATCGACAAACAGGTTGCTCGCACTCAGCGTGATAAACGCAGACCATTACTACAAAATGACGATCCAGAAGCGGTATTAATTTCATTGGCTGAAGAGCGCAACCCATTGTATGAAGAGGTTGCCGATTATGTGATTGAAACTGACGACCAAAGCGCGCGTGCGGTGGCCAATCAAATCATCAGTAAAATAGGTTTATAAATTAGTAAATAAGGATCATTACCCATGCCAAGCATAACAGTTGACCTTGGTGAGCGTAGTTACCCTATTGCAATTGAAGCCGGCATTTTTAAAAAAGCCGGCTTTTTATTGTCTGCAATAAAGGGCAAGCACACCGTTATTATCAGCAACGACGTTGTTGCCCCGTTGTATCAAAACTCATTAGTGGCGATGTTAGAAGAAAATGGTAAAACTGTGCACTGTATTGTGTTGCCCGATGGTGAAGCGCATAAAACAATCGCCAGTTTTGAACAGGTTATGTCACAGCTTCTCGCGCAGCGAGTATCACGCGATACCAGCATTATTGCATTGGGTGGCGGTGTAATTGGCGACCTCACCGGTTTTGTTTCTGCTTGTTATCAACGTGGTGTTGATTTCATACAAATTCCAACCACTTTATTGTCGCAGGTTGATTCTTCGGTTGGTGGAAAAACGGCTGTAAACCATCCCCTTGGTAAAAACATGATTGGTGCATTTTACCAACCTAAAGCCGTTGTAATTGATCCAGAAAGCTTAAATACCCTACCAGACACCGAATTTTCAGCAGGTATGGCTGAAGTAATTAAATACGGTATTATTTACGACACAGTGTTTTTCTCTTGGCTTGAGTCAAATAAAGACAACATATTAGCCAAAGTGCCTGACGTGCTCGCCCATATGATTGCTACATGTTGCCAAATAAAAGCCGACATTGTTAATCAAGACGAAAAGGAACACGGTATTCGTGCTTTGTTAAATTTGGGGCATACTTTTGGTCACGCCATTGAAGCTGAAATGGGCTATGGAAACTGGTTACATGGCGAAGCCGTTGCTGCTGGCACAGTGCTTGCTTGTGAGCTAGCAGTCATGCGCGAGCAAATGCAAGCGTCAGAATTACGTCGCGTAGTTGAACTTTTTCGTTATTTCAAGTTACCAACTAACGGCCCTGAAGTGATGAACGCAGAGCAATACATCGCTCATATGCAGCGCGACAAAAAAGTATTAAGCGGTACTATGCGTTTTATATTACCAATAGGCATCGGTGATGCCCATGTTGTGAGTGACGTAAGCCACGAAGAACTTGGTACTCTGCTTAATAAATAATAACCCATAATTAAAAGCGGTATTGGTATACGTGTCAGAACTTCACAATAGACTTTCTCACCTTGTGAATTACTCGTCGCAGCTGATTTTTGTTAGCGGCGACTCAGTGTCTGATCATCAACGCACATTAAATGAGTTTCTTAGTCAGCAACAAGAAAATACCGAAATTTCATTTTTTAGCGCCAACGAAAATAAAAATGAATCTGAATATCGAGGCGTAATATGCCGCCAACTTGGTGGGCATACTGTGGGTAGTTTTGTGCGCCCACTTAATCAATTATTAATCGATCTCGTTGCCGACAACGGTCCCTACCTAGTTTGTATCACGCAAGCTGATTTATTAAGCGACACATTTTTGCAAGAGTTGTGGGATTGGGTTATGCATGCCCAGCAATATAACCGTAAACTTCACCTAAACATTATATTGTTTGGCAAAAGTCAGTGGGCGCAATCTTCACAAGAATGGCTTCCTAGCCAAAATAGTCACAAACCGGTGCTACTGTCGTCAGAATTGGTTGATGCCGTAGGGTTTGATGTAAATGCCCTTGAAGCACTGATGGCGAATGACAACCAATATTTTGCCAAACAATCTGGCCCCTTGGTATCGAACAAGTGGTTTATTGGTAGCGTAATGGGGATATTCTTTGTGGTGTTCTTAGGCATGATAAGTTGGCAGTATCCACAACATATTAGCGCGTTGCTAGCCGGCGAATTACCACCAGAAGTAGATACTCCAGCATTTGATATAAACGAAACCAATATTGATAAAACACCATTAGTTAGCGAGCAATCACCCGCGGTAAACGCTGAATACAAACAGAATGTTGAAGTAATATCGTCGACCAGCGTAACTGAATCACTGCTAGTGAGTAATTGGCAAGACACAGATAAGAAGCGCGAAACTGAAGAACAGCAAGCAAATGCTTCAACGTTAGTAGTCAAAGAAGACAACAGCGTGGCTGATGATGCGCTTGAGCTAACAAAAAATGCGAAAAACGAACCTGCTAGCTCGAATGATGTAACAATTCCCGTGAGTGCCGATGAGCTTGACTTTCAGGTGCCTGACATTATCAGCGTTGAACAGCTTGATGCAAAGCTAAGTGTAGCCGATAGTCAACCGCTATCATTGCTAGCGAATACTAATAATGAACGAGACAACACGCAGCCAGTGAAGCAAATAACCGAGCAAAACGTACAACAAAATGATCTTCAACCAGCATACAAATTTGATGAAACCACCCTACTTTCGTTACCTACCGATTCAATCGTACTGCAGTTATCGGGCATTCAAAATCCAGCCGTACTAGAAACCTACCTAAACAGTAATAACCTCAAAGCAAATACTTGGGTGTACGAAACACAACGCTACGGCGGCCCTTGGTACGTAGTGGTGTACAAACAGTCATTTAATTCCATCGATGCTGCCCTTGGTCAACTTCCAAGCTTACCTAGTAGCGTGCTTAGCTCAGAACCCTTTGCAAAAAGTATTGACCAAATCCAACAGGAAATACGTGGTCGCTAAGATCGAGTAGACTAAACGATCAAGTAGAAGATCACTAGCTTGCAAGCTTACTGCAGAACAGCATTTTCCAGAGCATTAAGAATATTGGTACTTGTCTCTTTTAATTTAATATCATCTTTTGAATCCTTAATGCCGTCTAAATCAAGCTTTTGAGAGTCATCGATTCCTGCATAAGCCATCGCCCACTCTTCAAAAACCCGAGACGTAATTGATTCATAGTTTAGTACAGTTACTTCAGCATGACGGTCGTCCATTTGTATCGTCTCAAATAACTCTTCTAAGTTATCTTCCTCGCCCTCAATCACCTGACAAAAATAGCCCCCTGAGTACAATAATGCACCGGTAATACCCAGCGCAGGATTATTTTTAGTAGCAGAGTTTAATATCGATTCGATTTGACTTTTAATACTCACTTCATCATTTGGAATAGTATTTTTGCTGATATAGGTTATTCGATACATATCTTGCATAAGATTATCCTTAGTTAAATAGTGGGTTAACTGGCGATTTTAAGCAATGTTGAAAGCTCGACAGCTTCCGAACAATGATCACCTTGCACTCTAGAAATACCAAGCTCCTCGATTAATGCGAGCTCCGCATCATTTTCTACGTTATTACAAATAATTTCGAAACCTAGCGTTTCCGCTAAGCCCTTTATTGCTTGCATTACTTTAAATGCATTGTCTTTTTTAGCGGGATCTCTTGCCCCAAGATTATTCAAAACCGATCTGTCTGTTTTGAGAAAATTAAAAGGAAGCTCCGTCAGTTGGCTGATAGAGATAGAGCCTGTGCCAAAATAATTCAATACAATTTTACAACCTATACCTCTAATTTTACTAAACACATCATATACATGCGCCGGTAAAAGTTGCAAACCTTGTACTTGCAAAAACACTATATTTGGATCACTACTTGTGTCTACAAGCGCATCGTTGAGTAATTTCAAAAATAACTTTTGCTGCACTAACTGCGATACACCCACATCGATACACACACCAATGCGATCACCTTTCTTCGAACCTTTATTCCATGCCGATGCATCTTTACACGCAATTTTTAATAGCCAAGCACCTATCGTTTGCATGGCCCCTATTTCTTCCGCCACAGAGATAAAATCATCTGCCTCTAAAACGCCGCGCACTGGATGACGCCAATATAGCTTTGCTTCATATGCATAAATTGATTTATTGGCTTTATCCATGATTGCCTGGTACTTGATGAAGAACTCAGCAGTGGGAAGGCCTTGTTGAAACTCTTTGGTGTAAGTAACAATAGCGACACGCAAATCGTTCGCTATTTGATGATGCTCTTTTGCCTCAGTAACCATTGTAGAATTAAACGCACGTGCTTTTTCTATTCCCGTTTTTGATTTATGTAGTGCAAGCTCAGCAGCGTGAACTAGTTCCTCTGCTTGCTGAAATTTGTGCGGCGCTTGTGCAATGCCCATCCTAATATTTAGCACGATAACATGCCCTTGCACAGCGAAAGGTCTTTGTACAAAATCAAAAAGTTTCATCATCTCTTCGGAGATTTTATTTGTATTATCGAACAACATAAAAAATTGATCGCCGTGCGTTCTATAAAAAACAACCGCATGAGGAAACACTTTCTGCAATCGCTTGGTCATCAATTTTAAAATTTTATCGCCCAACTTGTTGCCAATACTGTTGTTAATTTTGCCAAATCGTTGGAGCTCAAATGCAATAGCTGATAAATTTTGAATGCCTATTTGATTGCATGCCTCAATAACTTTGCCCGCGCCAGCATAACGATTTGGTAGACCGGTCAAAGAGTCTATGTCATGGGGCGAAGCTTGAATTAATTGAGTCATTGTCATACCTTCTAAAGCAGCTAGTTTAAGTCACGCACGTTGAGAGCAAGCTCGAGTTGTATAGTGTGTTTTATCGCTACATATTTACTTATATCGCGATTTATCAACCCTAATAATCGACCATCGGTCATAGCAAAGTAAATCGAGTTTGGAATAAAAAGTTTTATACGATATGTTCGATTCGAGTGGCTTATTGCTAGAAATACAAAGTTATCGTTTTTAATAACCTTTCGCCCTCATTGTGCAATACTCAGTGACATTTTTGATGTGAAGTAGTGCATCATACACACTGAGATGTTTATCCAAGCAACTAAACAGGTCAGCTACTCGATATTTAACATGTTATTACTAGTGAAAAACCTATAAAATAATAAACACATAAAAAAAACAAACGAATTGACTTTGACCAACAAAGCGAACAAAAACAAACTGGCGTACATTGGCGCAAAGCCAGGACTTGCCGCAACCGCTAAGCGTGATTCTGACTCATGGTTCACGCCACCTGAATACATTGACTCAGTCAGGGCAGTTTTGGGAACAATTGACCTCGACCCCTTTTCCTCACAGAGAGCAAACGAAATTGTGGGTGCCAGTCATTATTTTTGTGTGCAAAATAGCGCGTTTGATAACGACTGGAATATCACGCCCAGCGCAAAAATTTTTATGAACCCTCCATATTCGGCAGGCTTGTGTGGACGTTCAGTAAATAGGTTTGTTGATCAATATGAAGCCAAGCATTTTTCAGAAGGTATTGTACTTGCCAATAATGCTACTGATACACGCTGGTTTAGTGCACTTGTGAACCACTGTACAGCAATCTGTTTTACCAATCATCGAATTAGCTTTTGGAATGCAGATAGAAAAAATGTATCTGGCAATACGCGCGGTCAAGCATTCTTCTATTTCGGAAAAAGAAAGGCTAAATTTAAAAAAGTGTTTGAAAAACACGGTTTTGTAATGAATCCTGCAAAATAGCCGGTCAAATATGTTAGCGTTCATTATGCCGCTAGCAAGACCGATTAATAGCCTGAATTTTCGCTGTTTATTATACATCTACATGCTCAAATTAATCTTAAGTAAACGGTAAGGTATGCCGATACGTTTCTCATGTAAGTTCATAAAAATGAATAATTTTATTGATAATGCGCACACAAATCCTTATTTGTAATTTGATGTGCAGCATATAACAAGAGAATATCTACGCCTATATGTTGACTCTTAACCGCAATACTCATTGTTTAGCGCCGCTACGCTTGCGTGCTCAAGAACGTGTATTGCGCCGAACACCGTTAAGTTTTAAAAAATGATTAATATTAACGGTTTGCTTCCCAAAATGCTCATACTGGTAATGGTAGTTGCCATTACGGCGCTTGGCGTGTCGTACACTTTCGTGAGTATTCAACAAGACAACTCGTTCAAAAAAAACATTGATCATATCAAACAAGAACACAATGCTACTGCCAGCTTGTTGTTTAAACAAAACCTACAAGAGCAAATTTTATCGGCAGAAGAGATAGTGATGCTCAGTGGGCTCAATGGTCAACCCTCCGAACAAGTAAAAGAGTTCTTTGATGAAGTTTGGACGCGTATACAGGTAAGCTTTATGCTGTCATCAATGTCTGTATCAAATGGACAAACCAACATTAATTACGGGTATTTCCCTCATTCAGAAATGAGCCAAACGCAAGCCTTGACGAGACAAACAAATAAAGCGAAATCTTCGGTTGTATGTCACTTAGTGTGCGAGTTAACCGCGACTATCCCTATGAATGTCAACAACCAGCCCTGGTCGCTGTCATTGGTATCAGATATTGGCCCGTCTATCATTTTTTTAAGTCTAGTAGTGGGTAGCGATATTGGCATTGTATCGCCTATGCAAAACTTTACTCACAACAACAATACCTTGTCGCGCTATGTGGTCGAGTTTATGACCGGCACTGACCAAAACAATATCCTTATGAACAAGCCATTATCAACAGATGAGTTAAGTGCGCTCGAAAATGGCGGATTGCAAATAAATACAGCAGACAAGCAATACTATGTATGGTTCGAACAGCTTCAAGGCATAGGTGAAGACGTAAAGTTGATATATTTACGTGATATATCGAGTTTGTTGGCGCAACAAAACGCGCAAAAACAGCAAGTAATTGTTATTTTTGTCACCCTCACTTTTGGCATCCTATTGTTTCTCATTTTATTCACCATCATTCCAATTTCAAAAATCAACCAGTTAAAACGCGCAATAAAGCTGATTGGCGCAAAAGAATATAATATTGCCCGATACCGATTAGGACGCCCCAATAAGGTAATATTGGGTGATGAACTTTACGAACTAGAAGACGAATTTAGACACGCAATTGATGTGTTGGAAACATACGAGCAACAACTTAATTCTTCTCAAAAACGCTTAGTACGCCAAGCCACTATTGATAGTGTTACTGGCTTGTTTACACGTAATGTATTGATTGAAGATCTAGACAAAATGAATGGTAACGCCAGCATTGATGACGTATGTATTTTCTTTTTAGATTTGGATGGTTTTAAACCCATTAATGATAATTTGGGTCATGAAGCCGGCGATATAATGCTGAAAAAAATAGGCTACCGTTTAAAAGGAGTGATAAACAAACAAACCAAAGTCTATCGAATTGGTGGTGACGAGTTTGTTATCTGTTTTTGTAATTATGAGTCGCCTGACTCATTAACGAATATGGCTGACAGCGTTGTTGAAATATTTTCTGCGCCTTTTCATATATACGACACCAGTATATCAATCAGCGCCAGTATTGGTATTGCTAAACAAACTGCAGACAATATAAATCCCGACGAACTCCTCAGATTCGCTGATATTGCAATGTACCAAGCTAAAGAAGACGGTAAAAATCGTTATCGATTTTTTGATGACTCTATGCGTGACGCGGCTCAACAGCGCTTTACTATTAAAAATGATTTTGTGGGATCACTCGCAGACAATCAATTGTTTGTTGTATTTCAACCTATCGTTAGCAGTATTACTAAAAAAGTCACTAAACTAGAAGCCTTGTGTCGTTGGCAACACCCCGACTTAGGTTTTATACCTCCTCCCATATTTATTGATGTGTTAGAGGAAGGTGAAAACATGAACACCTTGTTTGAGTGGATTGTTGACAGTGTATTGAAAGAAATTCTTTACCTCGATTCAATTGGTTTAAACAATGTTGTAGTGTCGGTCAATCTCAGCCCATCTCAGTTAAACGACGACACTGCCCTTACAGTATTGAGTGAGAAAATAGCACAACAACACGTAGATGCTTCTCGGCTTGAACTTGAAATTACCGAAACCTCGTTAATTACTAATTTTGGACAGGCAAAAATATGGGTAGATAAGGCGACCGACTTGGGCTTTAAAATAGCAATTGACGATTTTGGTGCAGGCTATTCATCACTTTCATACTTAACCGCATTTTCTTACAACACTGTTAAGTTAGACCGCTCATTACTTAACAATATTGATATAGATAAACGCCAGCAACGTATCGTAGGCTCGCTAACTCAAATGCTGCACGGGCTTGCTGTACCGATTGTAGCAGAAGGTGCTGAGACAGAAGCCCAATTTGCTGAACTTAAAAATCTTGGTTGTGATTATATTCAAGGTTATCTCATATCCAAGCCGATACCACATACTGAATTAGCCGAGTTCTTGGCCCCTAAGTCAACTCAACAAAAACTGCACCAACAACCATAAACTGATAACAAATAGTACTACCATCACAATGCCCACCACTAAAAATGGTACGAAAGACGGCATGTTTGCATCTTTTACATATTGCGCTTGAGTTTGTACACCGAAAAAGCTTGCTAGAACGCTTTTAACTACTGAGAGCCATTGCACTGAACGATACCTCTTCTGCGTTTACTTTCTAGAAAGAAGCTCTAACAAGTCAAGATAATGAAATTCGACTGAATCAGAATGCTTAAACAACCATGTGAGCCAACCAATTTGTTGGTTGTTGCGGTTGCATATAGCGAGCGGCTGTTCGCCTGAAGTAGATTGAATGTTGGCGTGGGTAGTATCAATAACCACTTTGTCTTGCAATGAATAACTGCTAATACATGGCGCGTTAGCCTGAGCGAACACTGAACTGATGACTAAAACCATAGCTGCGCTGCATACCCCAGCTGTTAAAAACATGCGTGTGGGAAAGCTTTTCTTACTTGTTAAAGGAACGCTTTGCTTGGATGTCATTATACTTATTCAAAATATGTTCAATAAGGATTTTAAGTGTACACTATTATGCCAAAAGATCAAAAAAGCGGTTTATCCTATTGGATTAAACCGCTTTACGAATGCTATACAAATGTTTGTTTAGAAGCTAGTTGACCAGCTTGCTACAAATTTAATGTCTTCATCAGCAAAATCACTTTCTTGAGCTTTACTTACACTGAATGTAAAGTCACCCTTAGAAATATCAGCTTGTACATACGAGTAATCATAATCTGCGCCATCAACACCGTCTGAATCAAAAGTGTATAAACCCGCACTTAGACCAAGCTCAAACTCACTGCCCAAATCGATACCGCCATAGCTAAGGCTATAAAAGATATCGCCAGTTTCAAAGCCAGCACCGCTTGGTAAATCGCTGTTAATTGTATAAGCAAGACCAAAACCAAAATTGCCTACTGAGCCGTTAAAGTAAACCTCACCGAAGTTACTGTCATCAAGTTCTGTGTATGCGTAGTAGATATACCCTACATCATATGCAAAGCTATCTGTTTCGCCACCAAAACCAAGATAGAAATCAGTTTCTGAACCGTTGAAACCAGAAGCATCGTCACCTAATGAACCGACCCAAGTACCGGCATAAAAGCCACTTTCGTCAGAATAATCCAGACCGCCTGATACAGAAGCTGCATTTGAGCTTTGGCTTACACCACGCCATACATAGTTGCTGGTTGCGCCAATGTTAGCACTTACTTCTGCCAAAGCTGCCTGGCTTACAAAAAGAGTTGATGATAGAGCAACTGCTACCAACGATAGTTTAGTTAATTGTTTCATGTGTGTTCCCCATACTTTAAGTTGGATATTGATTAAAAAAATTCGTTTGTCGTTGATGCGTTTTTTATTATTATCATCTTTCGCGCAGTGCCGTTGGTTATATCAACCGTTATATGTTTGCTAATATATTCACGATATTGCGTAACGTACCAATCACTTAGCAATACTAATGCCAATACACACGAAAACGTTGAAATCAAAAAATACCTAATAAAAATCAACAATTTAAATTTACTAAATTTATTTTTTGCGCTGTTCGAATGACTGAAAACATATGATTATTCTGAAAAGCGGAACTTAATTGCACCAATTTGCCACAAGCTCCCCAAAATAGAGCAGGTATGCATGCGCAAGCTATGCACTGAGGATTTATAATATTGACTAGCAAGATTCTAACTCGCTTAGAGATGCTAATTTGCATTTGTACACTACTGCTACTTTATAAATTACGGTAAACTACGGTTTTTATATAACCTGCGGTGAATCCATGCACACACCTTTAATTGCTCCCTCTATTCTGTCTGCCGATTTTGCTCGTCTTGGCGAAGAAGTTGAAAATGTATTGCAGGCGGGTGCAGACATTGTTCATTTTGATGTAATGGACAATCATTACGTGCCAAACCTTACCTTTGGCCCCACCATTTGCAAAGCACTCAGAAATTATGGGATTACTGCTGATATTGACGTACACCTTATGGTGCAACCGGTAGATAGCATGATTGAGGCATTTGCTGAAGCGGGAGCAAGCATGATTAGCTTCCACCCTGAGGCTAGCTTGCACGTTGACCGCAGCATTAGCCTTATAAAGAGCTTAGGCTGTAAAGCAGGTTTGGTATTAAACCCTGCAACATCGTTAAGTGTGCTTGATTATGTGCTAGAAAAACTCGATTACGTATTACTTATGTCAGTCAACCCAGGTTATGGCGGTCAATCTTTTATAAGCAATACCGTAGAAAAAACCGCACACCTAAAAGCCATTATTGATGAACTAGGCTTAGATACTCGTATAGAAGTTGATGGTGGCATCAACAGCGAAACTATAGCAGCAGTGCATCAAGCTGGCGCAGACATGTTTGTAGCGGGCAGTGCTATTTTCAATGCACCCGATTACAAAACAGCCATTGACCAATTAAAACAACAACTAAAATAGGACACCGCAGTGAGCACAACAACCAAGCCCATCGTATTAAGCGGCTGCCAGCCATCTGGCCAGTTAACCCTAGGAAATTATTTAGGCGCTCTTCGCCAGTGGGTGCACATGCAACACACCCATGATTGCTTATATATGTTAGTGGACTTACATGCGATTACTGTTCGCCAAGACCCTGCAGCATTAAACCAAGCCTGTTTAGATGGTCTAGCCTTGTATCTCGCCTGTGGTATTGACCCCAATAAAAGTACAATTTTTATGCAGTCTCATGTGCCCGAACATGCACAATTAGGTTGGGTGCTCAATTGCTACACGCAAATGGGCGAACTAAACCGCATGACGCAGTTCAAAGACAAGTCTCAAAAGAACCAATCTAATGTCAATGTCGGCTTGTATGCTTATCCTGTGTTACAAGCTGCAGATATTCTACTTTATCAAGCCAATGAAGTCCCTGTGGGTGAGGACCAAAAACAACATTTAGAACTTACTCGCGATATCGCAACACGATTTAACAATATTTACTCAGATGTATTCAACCTACCCGAGCCTTTTATTCCTAAAGACGGTGCCCGAGTAATGAGTTTGCAAGAACCCAACAAAAAAATGTCCAAATCTGACAGTAATCCAAACAATGTGATTGGCTTGCTTGAAGATACCAAAAAATTGACCAAAAAAATAAAACGCGCCGTTACCGATAGTGATGAACAAGCAAACATTTACTACAACATTGAAGAAAAACCAGGCGTCTCAAACTTGCTATCATTGTTAAGTGCGACTACTGGCAAGTCTATACAAAGCCTTGAGCCACAATATACAGACAAAATGTATGGACACTTAAAGGCCGATGTAGCGGAAGCGGTAGTGTCTTTGCTTACGCCTATCCAGGCTGAATATGCACGCATTCGTGCAGATCATGGGTACTTGCAAGAAGTCATGCACCAAGGTAGTGCTAAAGCTCGAGAGAAAGCGTCCGATACATTAGCAAAGGTGTACTCAGCTTTGGGTTTTATTCCAAGACAATAGGTCATAGTGTGGTTTTAATCATTGATAACTATGACTCGTTTACGTTTAACCTTGCACGGTACTTTGAAGAACTTGGCAAGCCTGTTGAGGTAGTCAAAAACGATGAAATTTCGTTAGCGACGCTACAACAACTTAGGTTTTCGCATCTTGTGATATCACCTGGCCCATGTACACCAAATGAGTCTGGGATTTGTTTACAGGCCATAAAAAAGTTAGCAGGACAGGTACCAATATTAGGTGTATGCCTTGGCCATCAAGCAATTGCTCAAGTATATGGTGGGTTAGTAGAGCGCGCCCAACATATTAGGCATGGCAAAACATCTACTATACAGGTGGGTAACGAGAAAAGTCGGCTCTTCAAAAACTGCCCAAGCAGCTTTGAGGTCACTCGCTACCATTCATTATTAGTGAATGAAGCAACATTACCCCCTGATTTTTTGGTGTCAGCATATACAACCACGCAAGGAATACGGGAGGTGATGGCTATTGAGAACCCCGCACTTCGTTTGTATGGGCTGCAGTATCATCCTGAATCGTTGCTAACTGAATATGGCCACAAAGTATTAGAAAATTTTATCAATAAAGGATAGTGCACTTGACCGTTCGCTTAAAAAAGAGTGTTAGCCAACTGGCTGGAATATACAACAACCGCTTTGAAAAAATGCTGTTGTCACTCGATGAGGCTATTATTGACGCTGGGCGCAAAACCGAAAAGCAACGACTCATTGAAGACTCTGAACAACACGAATCCAGAAGATTGCTGTTATCAGTAGAAGAATTAGCGAACAAAAAGCGTGAGATTGCCGCCACCGCCGAAAATGCCTTTTTGCTACAGATAGAGGCTGACTTTCACCAAGAGCTAATTGCCGACCTAGAAGTTGAATTCAGAGACACCGAAGAGATAATGCAGAATATTTTGCGTTTTGATGCATCATTAGGCAAGCTACTCGATATTTTGTACACTGAATCTTGTTCAATCAGTCGCTTAGTCGCTTGCTTTGAAACCCTTCCGTGGCTTGAAGAAGCCATAATGAAATTTGTTAGACAACCTAAGTATCGTCGTGTTGATTCGGCAGGACACCCTATTATATTGCGGACAATACGCAGTGCACTCAGTTTTATCGGTATTGAAAGCTTACGCTCATTAATACCGGTACTGATTGCCCAACACACTAACCCCATGCGTTCAGAATTTACCCCAGATTTAGTTAAACACATGTGGCTATACACTATTGGCACCGGCAACATTGCCAAAACCTTAGCAGAGTCACGTAGTATACGCCCACATTTCGGTTTTAACCTTGGGTTGTTCTCTAACATTGGCCGTACCTGTATTGTTAACTTGTATTTGCGCGCGTTTGATAGCAAGTTACGTCAACAGATTATAAAAGCGCGTAAGTCGAACAATCCTAATCAAGCCAAAGCATTGGCTTCGTTATCACCTTCACACAAATATATTATTATGTTGTGGAAGCGCCATGCCAACAAAATCACTGCTAACATAATACAAGCACTCAACTGTAAGTGGCTAACCATTGCTACGGGTTTTGAAGACTTTAGCAACATTCGAGAAATCAGTATTACCTCGGTCGAAAAGCAAGACTTGCACCCCTTTGCCAAGCTGTTGTTTAGTGCACAAGGTTTCATGCAATATAAAATGATGTACCGAGAAAAACTCATGGGCAAAGAAGAGGCCATGATGTATCTACGAAACTTCGGTATAGGCTCAAAGGATGTATCTTCGGTGTCAAAGGTAAGTTTGACCGGAGTTGAGTTAAATATTGCAGGCACAATAGACGAGTCGAGCGAAAGTTAGGAGATTTCTACCATCATTATTGATATTTTTTAGATTTTTTTGTGAATAGTTATGCGCATCGATGCCTAGCTATGTTGCTAATTTAGATGCTTCTTTAATGTCACTAGCAAATCGATGCACGTTTACATACCGTTATAAACAACATCATCAGCGTTTAGTCAGGTCAGTAATACACACTAAAATATTTATTCATTATTTTCACAAATCCCGTCATAGCTCAGTAAAAACAAGGCGTTAAGCAATTCTTGCATAGCGACATAGCCATTTTTATCTGGCATACTCTGCCTTCATTTTGGTAATAATACGGTGGTTTTCACCCTTCGATTACCTGAAAACAGCTTTATCAATATTAGTGAGGTTTTAATATGCAAGTGACTCGTGACACATTTAACGATGTAATGGTTCCAAACTACAATCCAGCAGCCATGGTGCCCGTTCGCGGCGAAGGCTCTCGAGTGTGGGATCAAAACGGCGCTGAGTATATCGACTTTGCAGGCGGTATTGCGGTAAACGTATTAGGGCACTGCCACCCAGCTTTAACCAAAGCCTTGCAAGACCAAGGCAACAAAATATGGCATTTAAGTAACGTATTTACTAACGAACCAGCTTTACGCTTAGCAAAAAAACTCACCGACAACACCTTTGCCAGCAAGGTTTATTTTGCTAATTCAGGCGCCGAAGCGAATGAAGCTGCATTAAAACTAGCCCGTCGCTTTGCACTTGATCACCACGGTGAAGGCAAAGACGAAATTATTGCTTTTAAGCAAGGCTTTCACGGTCGAACTTTCTTCACGGTAACGGTCGGCGGCCAGCCGGCTTATTCAGATGGGTTTGGTCCTAAGCCAGGCGGTATTACGCATTGCGAATATGGCAATATTGATATGCTAGCAGAACACATGTCAGATAAAACCTGCGCTATCATGATGGAGCCCATGCAAGGTGAAGGCGGTATTATTGTACCTGACCCAGCCTTTGTTAAGGCAGCTCGCGAATTATGCGACAAACACAATGCACTGCTTATATTTGATGAAGTACAATCAGGTATGGGGCGTACAGGTAAACTATATGAATATATGAATCTGGGCGTAACACCTGATATATTAACGACGGCTAAGTCATTAGGTGGAGGCTTCCCCGTGGGAGCAATGCTAACTACTGATAGCGTAGCGACTAGTTTAAAAGCCGGAACCCATGGCAGTACTTACGGCGGTAACCCTTTAGCGTGTGCGGTTGCTGAAGCCGTATTTGATGTCGTTAATACACCGGAAGTACTTTCAGCCGTACTCGAAAAAGAAGCCCTCTTCAGAGAGCACTTAGCGCGCATTAACGATAAATATAATGTGTTCAGTGAAATTCGTGGTAAAGGCATGCTATTAGGCTGTGCATTAAATGAAACTTACAAAGGCCGTGCACGCGACTTTATGGTGGCTGCGAACGAAGAGCACATGATGTGCTTAGTTGCTGGTATGAACGTAGTGCGTTTTGCTCCATCACTGGTCATTCCCAATGAAGACATTATTGAAGGTCTTGCAAGATTTGAGCGTGGTATAGGCAAACTCGTTGCCGCCGACGCTGCAAAATAGTAGCCACGTCTATGTTAATCATTAGACCGATAACACCTACCGACTATCCTGCGCTATATCAAATAGCGCAGGACTCTGGTATTGGGTTTACCTCATTGCCCGTTAACGAGGCATTACTTAAACAAAAAATTGAAGCCGCACAAACTGCGTTTTCATCACATCCTGAACAGCCTGGCCAACAAAGTTATTTCTTTGTGATGGAAGACACCGAAACCGGTGAAGTGGTAGGCACATCGGGAATTGAAGCAACAGTAGGCACGCAAGATGCCTTTTATCACTATCACTTGGGTAAAGTAGTGCATGCCTCGCGTGAACTAAACGTGCATAACTCTGTGGAAATTTTAACATTTTGTAATGACTATACCGGCGTAAGCGAGATTTGTTCTTTGTTTTTAAAAGAAAGTGCGCGTAACGGTTTAACCGGTAGATTATTGTCAAAATTCCGATTTTTGTTTATGGCACAGCATGCCCATCGTTTTGCTGAAACTGTTATTGCCGAAATGCGCGGTGTGTCAGACGAAAATGGCAGCTCACCCTTTTGGGAATGGCTAGAGGCACATTTCTTCTCGGTAGATTTTCCCACGGCCGATTACTTAACTGGCATAGGCAATAAAATATTTATTGCTGAATTAATGCCAAAGTACCCTATTTACGTCAATTTGCTTTCTAAAGATGCACAGGCCTCTATTGGCAAAGTGCATGAGAAAACGCGCCCTGCCTTGCGCTTGCTAGAGCAAGAAGGGTTTAAATGCCGAGGTTATGTGGATATATTCGATGCAGGCCCTACTGTGGAAGCAGAAGTTTCGAACATCACCACGGTACGTCACAGCCACGAGGCCAATGTGCAAGTAGTGCCACAACTCGACACTACTGACTTAGACGAACACTTTATTATCAATGCAAAAATTCAAGATTTTAGAGCCTGCATTGGACACGTACAAATAGTCGACAGCACCACCGTGCTCATTAATCAAGAAACTGCTAACGCATTAATAATAGAAAATGGCGACACCATTCGATTTGCGAGCAGCAACATCAAATATAACTAATACAGTTAAAGAGGCGTTTTATATGTCACAAGCAACACATTTTATTAATGGTGAGTGGATATCAGGCAATGGCTCGATGTTTACGTCAATTGATCCGGCTAAAAATCAAGTAGTGTGGGAAGGTGTTAGCGCCGATTCTGCGCAAGTAGATCTTGCCATTAAATCAGCCCGTGATGCTTTTCTAACCTGGTCATTACTCGATTTTGATGACCGCCTGCATATTGTCAAAAAGTTTGCTGAATTACTGGGCGAGCACAAGGCTGAGTTAGCTAAAATCATCGCCAAAGATACCGGTAAGCCCGAATGGGAAACAGCCACAGAAGTGGGTGCCATGATAGGTAAAATTGCCATATCAGAACGCGCTTATCATGAACGCACGGGTACTGTAGAAAACCCTGTACCAGCCGGAAAAGCAATATTACGGCATCGACCTCATGGTGTTGTTGCGGTATTTGGCCCGTATAACTTTCCTGGTCATTTGCCCAATGGACACATTGTACCGGCCTTATTGGCGGGTAATACGGTGGTATTTAAACCCAGCGATCTCACTCCACTAGTGGCCGAATATACCGTCAAACTATGGCAAAAGGCTGGTCTACCTGCTGGCGTGGTGAACTTAGTGCAAGGCCAAGTAGACACAGGCAAAGCGCTTGCTAGCCATGAGCAAATAGACGGATTGTTTTTCACTGGTAGTTCTGCCACCGGCAAACTATTACACGAACAATATGCCGGACAGCCTGGCAAAATATTAGCGCTTGAGATGGGCGGCAACAACGCACTTATCGTGACATCTGTAGACGACAAGCTCGCCGCCGTCCACGACATTATCCAATCGGCATTTATTACCTCGGGTCAGCGCTGTACTTGTGCTCGTAAACTGATGTTACCCGTAGGCGCTGAAGGTGATGCACTACTCACAAGCTTGATTACTGCCACTAAAAAACTCATTCCTGGGCAATATGACGCCGAGCAACAACCGTTTATGGGCGCCATGATCTCAGCTAAAGCCGCAGCAATGATGGTCGCTGCACAAACGTCGCTAGTCGCATTAGGCGGTAAACCATTGTTGAGCATGCAGCATATTGATGAACAAACCGGTTTGGTTACCCCTGGTATAATTGACGTGACTACCATAGCCGACCAACTGCCTGACGAAGAGCACTTTGGCCCGTTATTGAAAGTTATCCGCTATTCATCGTTAGATGAAGCAATTGCTTTAGCGAACAACACCCGCTTCGGACTGTCTGCAGGCTTACTGGCCGATAACAAAGATGACTACGATTACTTTTTACCGCGTATTCGCGCCGGCATTGTTAATTGGAATAGGCCTATTACTGGCGCCAGTGGAGCAGCTCCGTTTGGTGGTGTAGGTGATAGCGGTAATCATCGCGCTAGTGCTTATTATGCTGCCGATTATTGCGCTTACCCCGTTGCCAGCGTTGAGCTAGACAAAGTCACGTTACCAGGCACATTAAGCCCGGGTCTTGTATTAGAATAACAACACACACAGGATAATAACCATGCACACTACGGTAGAAAGTTTATTTAATGGCTTATGGCAAGATTATATTCATATTACGCCAAGCGCAGAACGTATTCACTCATTGCTGAAGGCCAAGACCAACAGCAACGATATTGTGAATGATCACATTGCGCTGCGTACGTTTAATATCGATGGCATCGGCTTAGCCGTATTGGCAAAGCATTTTTTAAGTTTAGGATATGAGCAAAAAGGCGATTATGATTTCGCTTCAAAAAAGCTGACTGCCCAGCATTTTGAGCATCCCAATCCTTTAGTACCCAAGGTATTTATTAGTGAATTGCGCGTGAATGAATTAAGCGCTGAAGCACAGAGTATTATTCATAATTTGGTTGCTCAAATGGATAAAACTGCAGTAACTAACGATGATTTTTTATATTCAGGCGCCCATTGGCAGGCCTCTAGTACGCAATATAAAACTTTGTTAGCAGAATCTGAGTACGCAGCATGGATGGCAGCATGGGGCTTTCGAGCCAATCACTTCACGGTAAGCATTAACCACCTGGGCAATATTGACGAACTGCACACAGTTAATCAAATACTGAAAGACGCAGGTTACACGCTAAACACTGCGGGTGGCGAAATTAAAGGCGGAGAAGACGTATGTTTAGCTCAGTCGAGTACTATGGCCGATAGCAGTGACGTACAATTTAGCGATGCTAGCGTTGCTATACCTAGCTGTTTTTATGAATTTGCGCAACGTTACGAGCAGGCAAACGGTGAGTTATATCAAGGCTTTGTGGCAGCTTCAGCCGATAAGATATTTGAAAGCACCAACGTTAACTAACTCAAGGCAACGGCGCATAATTTACATGCGTCGACAACGCTTACCCATGCGTGTTGCGCTGGTACATTTCCTACAATACCTGTCAGCTTTTTTTACACAACTCATATACAATTAATTAACATTTAGCATAACCTATTGAAAATATGACGTAAATACAATGCGGCTCAAATTATGCTTGTTTGTTTTTCAACAAACTATTCGGCCTTTTTGGAACGTCCATGTCTACATTTAAAACCTTCACTACTGGCTTATGCTTATTAATATTACCTTCATTATTACAAGCATCTGTTATCCCATCCGATATCGCAATTACAGCAAATATTGCATTTGACGATGACCCCGCTACCGGCTCATTCGACACAACAGGGCGCGCATCACAAAGCGCCATTATGGATATTATAAGTAGTGGCAGTGTATCGTCTAGTAGTGTAGCGGGCTTAGTAGTAAGCGGAGACAATCCATTAACTGGTAGTATTAATGAAACCGGCGACGGCATGAGTATAGCTGCTGATATTTTGGGGGGACCTGATAGCACTGCCGATGGTTTTTTCTTTGATTATTCATTGGGATTAACAAATAGCTCGTCTGTAAATGACTATATGCTGGTGTTTCAAATAGTGCTTGATAACTTTGTTAGTGCTAACCCAAACGATCTTGACCCTGGTGACTTTGATGGTTTTGCCGACAGCAAATCGTTTTTAGAACGTTCCGATACAGGTGAAGAACTCTTTTTTACCGATATAACCTCTGACAGTTTTGGTGACCAAATCGCTGGCGCACCTACTGATCCAGCAACAGCCGGTGCTGATATTTTTGATGCAAGAACCATCGACATTCAAATAATGCTGCCACGCAACGGCGCCTTTGACTTATTTGGTGATATGCAGCTTTCTGGGCTAAACGCCATTGTCGATACCAGCGGATTTTCAGTCTCACAGGCCTTGTCTATTTCGTTACTTAGCGTAAACAATCTTACGCAACCACCTACTGCCGCCTCAGCGCCTAGTGCAGCTTTATTAATTACACTGAGTTTGCTACTTCTTGTACGCGCACGAAATCGTGTGTAATAAAGTGTAGCAAGCAACCATTGCGTCTGTAGTATTGGCTAGCCTTTCTGTCAATTAGACTCCTTATCCACGCAAGGACTTAATATGAAAATGTTTTATAAAACCGCGTTACTCACTACTGCAATTAGCTTAACTGCCATACTGGCAAGTCCAAAGGCCGAGGCATGTGCTAGTGACCCCTACATAGGTAGTATTTGTATGTTCGGCGGCAACTTCGCCATTAGAGGCTATGCAAAAGCAGAAGGGCAATTACTATCAATCTCCCAAAACACTGCCCTATTCTCAATATTGGGCACTACTTACGGCGGTGATGGGAGGACTACCTTTGGTTTACCTGACCTTAGGGGGCGTACACCAATTGGTGCGGGGAATGGCCCTGGTTTAAGCTCTATTCGCTTAGGAGAAGAAGGCGGAAGCGAAACAGTTACACTAAGCGTTAATAATTTGCCCGCACACACGCATTCAATCAGTACCACAGTAACCAACAATCAAATGTTTACTAGCAGTACCGCTACCCTAAAAGCCTTTGCTGGTAATGCAAGCAGTAACGTAGCAACCGGCAAAATACTGGCTAATAGCCCTCGTCGTGAAAATATTTACGCCTCGGGTACGCCTAATGTTGATATGAGCGCTGAAGCTATCGCCCTTGATATTCAGGTTAGCGGCGACATTAGCGCAACATCAACAGCAGGAATGACCGGTGGAAATAGCGCTTTTAGTGTGCGCTCCCCCTATGTAGGCGTGACCTATTTGATTGCGCTACAAGGGTTGTTTCCACCAAGAAGTTAAAGAGAACCCACTATCATGCTGAGCTATTTTACGCGTTCGTTTTCGTCAGTTGTGAGCGCTTGCTTAATATTGCTCTGCATGCCTGTTTATGCATTCACTGAGGATACTGAACAGTCTCAGCATATATCGTTAGAACAAGCGCAAGATGCACAGCAAAGTGGTCGTAATGAAGACGCTTTTGCTTTGTATCAAGCCCTTGCTGACCAAGGCATTAGTGCTGCGCAATTTGCACTTGCATTCGCATATGAACAAGGTTTAGGTGTTATGCCGTCTCAACAACTCGCTTGTGAGTATTATTTTAAAGCCGCTACACAATCGGTGCCACTTGCTCTTGAGAAAACGGGAGATTGCTACCTTAACAATCACTTGTCTGCTGATATCACTACCGCTGACAATAACGAGCGAATAAGGGTTGCTCAGTCTTATTATCAACAAGCCAATCAAAATGGCATATTTTCAGCGGCATGCAAAAATGCAGAGCTTACACTTATGCATCAAGCAAAAGAGTTGCATGCAAACGCTATTGCAATGTGTGACCAAGCTGTCAGCAAAGGCTCCTCGCAAGCAGCTTTAGTAATAGGTTTTTGGTACCTAAAAGGTAAATTGGTGCCTCTCGACTTTGACCAAGCAGAATACTACTTATTGCAAGCTAAACCCGAAAGTACATCAGAAGCAGCAATGGGCTTAGCACAATTATATGACCAACTTGCGTTATTAAACCCCAATGATATTGGCTTGCTCAAATATGCCATATACTGGCATGAGCAACTATCAAGCAAAGGAGAAACAAACAGCTATCTTTCCTCTAGCCTCTTATATTGGCGCTTGTTTAATAAAACCGAAGACGACACTCACTTGGCAAAAGCTTATTTATGGGCAAGTGCGGCACATCACGTTAATGATAGTTTGTTACCCGAAGCAGTGAAATACATTAATACGGTAAGCGAAACTGTTCCCAACCATTGGAAAGCGGATTTAGATACTCAGGTCAAACAACAAATTACACGCTTCCACACCCTATAAACCCGCGCGTTGCTGCTTTTTTTGTATTCCCCTCGTCATCTACTTAATTACACGATAAGCTTGAGCGTTATTGGGCGTCATATTTATACTTAGCGCAGCTTATCACTCCGAAAATTCTCCAAAGAGGTTTAACTTGCAACAAATTATCGATGACATAGCGCAACAAATGATGGCAATAGAAGATAAAGGCGAAGTTGCCAGCTACATACCGTCTTTGGCTGCGGTAGATCCTGATCAGTTTGCCATAAGTGTGGCATTAGTAAACGGCCAAACCTTTCATGCAGGATGCGCCAACACCCTATTTTCAATACAAAGTATATCGAAGGTGTTTACCCTCACCCTAGCGCTAGGTAAATTAGGTGAAAATGTTTGGCATCGAGTCGGCAAAGAACCCTCTGGTGACCCCTTTAATTCAATAGTACAACTTGAGCACGAGCACGGTAAGCCCCGCAACCCCTTTATAAATGCAGGTGCAATAGCCATTGCAGACCTGATCATGCAGGGTCATCAGCCCAAAGAAACCCTCGCTGAGATATTGCAGTTTATGCATTACATTGCCAACGACGACAGTATCTTAATTGATGAAAAAGTGGCGCGCTGCGAACTAGATACCGGTGCAAGAAATGCTTCATTAGCGCATTTCATGGCGTCCTTTGGGCATTTTGAGAACCCCGTTGATAAAGTACTTGGTACCTACTTTCATCACTGCTCTATTGCCATGACAACAAAAAATTTAGCTAATGCAGGTTTGTTTCTTGCCAATAATGGTATTAACCCCGCGTCGGGATATCCAGTAGTATCACCTGATCGCGCAAAACGCATCAATGCAATGATGCTAATGTGCGGCCATTATGATGGGTCGGGAGAATTTGCCTTTAGAGTAGGTTTACCTGGCAAAAGTGGCGTAGGTGGCGGCATACTGGCTATTGCCCCAGGTAAAGCGTCCATTGCTGTTTGGTCACCAGGACTAGACACTATAGGAAACAGTAAGCTAGGCACACTAGCCTTAGAGCTACTAACCAACAAAACCGGCTGGTCGGTATTTGGTTGCTAACGGTATATCGCCTTCGTATACCGTAGTCTTATGCCGCTACTTGTGTATCAGCTGATCAGTCTTCCGTCTCTGAAGGAGTAGCAGCGTCATTTGATGTTATTTGAGGTAACTCAATTTCTATATCATCCACACGCTGCAGGCCGCGCGGTAGTTTGTTACCTCGACGACCACGCTCACCATGGTAGTGCGCCAAATCAGCAGGGCTTAGCGTCATGCCGCGTTTTCCTGCAATAATCTTCACGCTGGCCTTTTCTGGCACTACCGCTAACTGAGTTAAATACTCTTCGCGTATTTTTGCTTTTGCTGATGGGATATTCATGAGCTTGTTACCTTTACCTTTGCCCAATATGGGCAAATCGCGTAACGGAAACAGCAGCATTCTACCTTGGTTAGAAATACACAAACACCAATCAGTTTCGAGTGTACTTATAGTCATCGGATGCATTATTTTTGCACCCACCGGCAACGATACGTATGCTTTACCGGCCTTGTTTTTAGTCAGCATATCTTCAAAACTAGATACAAAACCATAACCTGCGTCAGAGCCAATAAGGAAGGCTTGCTTGTCACCAGCCATGATCACATATTCGGCCCGCTCCCCGCCTACAATACTAAATCGGCCTGTTAATGGTTCGCCTTGGCTTCTTGCTGAGGGCAACGAATGTGCATCACAAGAAAAACTGCGCCCGCCAGAATCTAAGAACACAGCAAGTTGATTACTACGTCCTTTGGCACTTGATAAATAACTGTCGCCAGATTTATAGCTAAGGCCAGCCACATCTACATCGTGGCCTTTTGCACATCTTGCCCAACCTTTTTCAGATAACACAACCGTGACAGGCTCTGATGGGATCAGTTCTTTCTCTGATAAGGCTTTCGATTCTGCTCTTGCTACAATTGGGCTTCTACGCGCGTCGCCGTAGGTTTCTGCATCGGCCAAAATCTCTTTCTTTATTAACGATTTTAAACGGCGATCTGAGCCTAAAAGCAACTGTAAGGCATCGCGTTCTTTGGCAAGCTCATCCTGCTCACCGCGTATTTTCATTTCTTCTAGCTTGGCAAGGTGGCGTAGTTTTAATTCTAAGATGGCTTCAGCTTGTTTGTCAGATAAACCAAAACGGCTTATCAACTCTTTCTTCGGCTCGTCATAAGTGCGAATAATATCAATCACTTCGTCTATATTTAAAAAGGCAATTAACAAACCTTCTAAAATATGCAAACGAGCAAGAATTTTATCTAAACGATACTGCAAACGGCGAGTCACCGTGTTTTTGCGATAGGCCAGCCACTCGGTCAATATCATCTTCAAGCTTTTTACTTGGGGACGACCATCTAAACCAATCATGTTTATGTTAACGCGGTAGCTTTTCTCTAAATCAGTCGTGGCAAACAAATGCTGCATTAATTGTTCAGTATCTACCCTATTTGAGCGCGGTGTTACGACCAACCGCGTAGGGTTTTCATGGTCTGATTCATCGCGCAAATCTGACACCATGGGTAACTTCTTCGCCTGCATTTGCGCTGCAATTTGCTCCATCACTTTAGCGCCCGATGCCTGATGTGGCAAAGCCGTAATAATAAGCTCGCCCGCTTCTAATGCATATACCGCGCGCATTTTGATAGAGCCTCTACCCGTTTCATATATTTTTGCTATGTCGGCTTTAGGGGTAATTATTTCAGCGTCGGTTGGGTAATCTGGACCTTCAACTATTTCAAGTAGATCACTCAGTTCAGCACGGCTATTATCAAGCAGCAATGCACAAGCATTGGCCAACTCTTTTACGTTGTGCGGCGGAATGTCGGTGGCCATGCCCACAGCAATACCGGTTACGCCATTTAATAAAATGTGGGGTAAGCGTGCAGGCAATACCATGGGTTCGTTAAGCGTGCCATCAAAGTTAGGTTGCCAGTCGGCGGTACCTTGGCCTAGCTCGGTAAGCAATATTTCACTGAATTTAGATAAACGCGCTTCTGTGTATCGCATAGCCGCAAACGATTTAGGATCATCGGGAGCGCCCCAGTTACCTTGGCCATCTACTAAAGGGTAGCGGTATGAAAATGGCTGCGCCATTAATACCATAGCTTCATAGCATGCCGAATCACCGTGGGGGTGGAATTTACCTAATACATCACCGACCGTGCGCGCCGACTTCTTGTATTTAGCGTTATTGCTTAAGCCTAGGTCAGACATAGCATAAATGATACGGCGCTGAACAGGCTTTAAACCGTCACCAATATGCGGTAAGGCTCTATCCATAATGACGTACATAGAATAATTGAGGTAGGCATCTTCAGTAAAACGCCCCAGTGACATTTGCTCTATTCCATCACTGTTGATAGTGGTGTCGTTATTCATTTTATTATTTACCTGAGCACATATTATTAGTTACCTACGCACTTTTCATGCGCGCTACATTGCCTGATATTGTCTATTTACTCGTAGATCCAAATGAAAGGCGAATGTGAAATATTGCTATATTAGCGCGTCCAATTTATATTAGCTCCATGTTAGCGCATTTTCATCAAAATCATAATAGACCCGCCAATAAACCTCTTAAATATGTTGGGTTTGTTTTTGTTATCTGCTGTTTTTTTAGTCACATGTATAGTAATGCGCAAACCTCATCTGACCTTATAGTACTCACTGACCAAACCCAACCTACTTTTATATCTCCTCAGTTTTCCGTTTATTCACAAGAAAATCGGCAACTCAGCTTTGACGTGTTCGAAAATGCGCGTACGTTCTTAGCATATAAAAAATATCCGCAGGCAAACTATGGTGCGGCTAAAAATGGAGTGTGGCTTTACGCGAAACTGCTTAATAAAAGTAACACAGAAAAATGGGTGTTCAGTGTCCGTTTTTCACAATTACAAACGGCCCAACTGTACATTAAGCAAAATGGCAGCACCTTACAGTCTTTCAGCGATGGCATGCGCAACAAAACTTCTCCTTATGCTTTACCCACGTTCAGCGTCAATATTCCCAAAAACGATACGGTTGAATTATTCCTGTACTTAAACGCGTCAAGCATGAATTTAGTCGCCCCCATTTACGTACAAGACGTAGCCTCGCACGCCAAGCTAAATAATCTCGATTATCAAATATGGGGTTTTTTGTACGGCGTCTTGGCCTTATTGTGTATTTTTGCGCTGACCTCATTTGTGTTTAAACGCCACGTGGTTAACGTAATCTACGTGGTAAATGTGATAAATCTTTTAGTGTTTCAACTAATGTGGAGCGGACACGCAGTTCATTTGTCTGATTGGATCGCTCTGGTCTTTTTATATTTACGAGCCGAATCTATTGTATTGGTATCTATTGCAGCTGGTACCATTTTTGGATTAGTAATTACCCCTTATCAACATCAACACAAAACATTGCGGAAACTATTAATTGTTAACACCGCTATGGCGATAATTTGTGCCTTACTTTTCTTAAGCTCTATCCTTAGCCCTGCTATTAGACTACCTGCGACCTATTTCATCGCATTTGGTGGCATATTGCTAAATTTGACGTTTTGTATAGACATTTCTAGAAAACAATTTACGCCCGGTAAAGCCATGGCAATAGGATGGGGAGCATCTCTCATTGGCTCTGTATCAAGCGCATGTTTTATTTTTGGTGTATTGCCAAACAACCCGTTTCATCAACATTTGTTTCACTTTTCTCTGGTTATTCAAGCGTCGGCGTTTATTTTGGCTATAGTATTGAAGCATCAATACGATCTCAAACTAGAAGTAGAAGAAGCGCAAACTGATTCAGAAAATAACTTTTATTTGATTGAAGAACAAAATGTCCACTTAGATATCGCGCGAAAAGAAGCCGAAAAAGCCAGTGAAGTGAAATCACAATTCTTAGCCAATATGTCGCACGAAATACGCACGCCATTAAATGCCATTATAGGCTTTAGTAAAGAACTTGAAGCTAAGCAAAACATGGTAGAGCGCGATGAGCACGTGCGCATAATTAATTCCGCAGCGTCTGACTTACTCACAATTGTTAACGATGTCCTTGATTTTTCAAAAATGGAAGCGGGTAAGTTAACACTGAATAACAAACCGTTTTCTCCTCGCGATATACTTGAGGATGTAGCAGCGCTGATGTCAAAATCAGCTCACCTAAAGCAGTTAGAGTTTGTATTAGATGTGGGTAATATGCCACGCTCTATTGTTGGCGACGCGTTTAAAATTAAACAGCTATTAAGTAACTTGTTGAGTAACGCGCTTAAATTTACCAATTATGGCTACATTGCCCTAAAGGCCATGGTAGTTGAAGAGACTGACGCCACTTGTACTATTGAGTTTCAAGTGCAAGACACCGGAATAGGCATAAATGACAGCGATATAAGTAAGCTCTTTACAGCATTTCATCAACTCGATGACGAACTCAATCGTTCGTTCCAAGGAACGGGACTAGGGCTGGTTATTTGCCAAGAATTGACCCGTTTAATGAACGGTAACATCACCGTAAGTAGCAGCCCAACACGAGGCAGCACCTTTGTTGCTCAAATTCCATTTAACATCGACCATACTAATAATTTCAGCAATGAGATAAACACGTTTAATGACCAACACGCAATTTTGGTTGATCAATGGGATATTTCTCGATCTAGTAGTCAAAGACAACTAGAAGCAACAGGGTTTTCAGTATTAGCGTTTGAGACCTTAAGCGCCATTATTGAACTAGACCTAACACAATGTTATGTATTTGTGTCGTTACCGTACAGTCATAACAATGAACGACGCGCCACCTTAGAAATGTTACACACAATGAATATCAATAATTTAGTATTGTTGTACTCAGGGCCCGTTCCAAATACCCAAGCATTTAGCCGCAGTAATAACACACCACGTATGATAAGACTGCCACTGTCTACACGTAAAATCACCGATTTAACAAAACGCCATATTAAAATTAAAGCCCATACCTCAAACAGTTTAATTGACTCCCTCCCGAATATTCGTATGTTGGCAGTAGATGATATGGAACTTAACCTACGTTTATTGGAAACCTGGTTGAAACCCTCAGCAGTGCATTTAGATGTTGCCTTTGACGGGCCCAAAGCGATTGAACTGTGTAATGAACACGACTACGACATTATTTTAATGGACATACAAATGCCTAATATGGACGGGCTGGAAACCACTAAACACGTACGCAAAACCGAAAAAAATATTGGTACTCCCATCGTTGCCGTAACCGCACATGCTCTGCAGTCTGAAAAACAGCACTTTCTAGACTCGGGCATGGACGACTTTTTGCCCAAACCGATTGATTTAAAAGCGCTGTCTGCGCTCGTGAAAACGTGGTGTGAGCATTATCCTGATGAACTAGAGCAAATACCCGAGTCTATTGATTGGTCGTTAATGAAAAAACGGTCGAACGATAATAAAGAAGATGCAATATCGTTCTTTGAGCAATTCGTAGATGGCCTTAAAACACACGCCACAGAAATTGAAACAGGATGGCAGCAACAACGTAGTGACTTGATTATAGCGAGTATACACAGACTGCATGGCGCATGCTGCTATACCGGTGTGCCTAGATTACAGGGTTACTGCTTAGAAGCGGAGTCTAAGATAAAGACGGAGAGTTTAGCGCAACATTCAAAAGCAATATCAGCAGTGTTAATGGAAATTGAACAAGTACTAGCCCAATGGCCGCAGTTGAAAAGCTCGTTAAATGACTAATGAACCGGCTGTACGACGATAATAAAGTCTGATAAAAAATAATAAACTTTGATATTTCATAATATGGTTTGATAATTTTTGGTTGAGTGCTTTACTCCTTTTAGAATTGCTCTGTGACTTTCGACCGTTGATGCCGTAAACCCGACATAAGAAAATCACCTCTTCCGCAATCAAAACCGCCAGGCTAAAACAGGTGCTGTGACGCTTATTCAACGCTCACGTGCCCGTTATTTGGAGAAAGTTGGTTTGGTGCAGCGCGATATGGAAAACAGCTACCTCAATTTGCCCATCGATGATGAAGATAGTTTGCTCCAATTGCAAGGGGCGTCTGTCAGTTATCGCATTTCTATGGGGCCACAACAAGGGCAGAAGGTGTTTACGCTGCAAACCTTGCCTTCTAGCACAGAGGGTGAATATGGACAGTTAGCCAATACCTCCGGCTTTTCGCTTCATGCAGCCACTTCGTGTCGAGAGATGCTCGCCAATACAGACGAACCAGACAAACTAGAAAGGCTATGCCGTTACATTAGCCGCCCAGCTATTAGTGAGCAACGTTTAAGTATGACGCAACGTGGAAAAGTGCGTTATGAGTTGAAAACACCGTATCGTGATGGCACTACACACGTATTCTTTGACCCAATCGATTTTATTAGTAAGCTTGCCGCCCTCATTCCGCCACCAAGACTCAATCTCACTCGGTTCGGATTACCCGCTAGTTTGGGGTGTTTGCTCCCAATAGCAACCTAAGGGCAAAAGTGACTGCGTCACAGAGAGGAAAGAACAGCCCAAAACTTGTCAATCAAGAAGATAGGCAATCAGACAAACCTTACCATGCAAGGGCGATGTCATGGCTAGCAGGGACTGCCCAGCGTTTGAGGCGAGTATTCAACATTGACATTACCGAGTGCGAAAAATGTCAAAAGCACAATGTCAGCATCATCGCTTGCATCATAGATAT
>JBARZY010000075.1:0-2925 GCA_049650345.1 Glaciecola sp.
AACGCTCGCCGTTTTCATGTTCACCGGTAAATAGCACATCGTAAAAACCGTTTTCACGTTCCTCTTTGCTGGGGCCTTCGCCTGGTTTTGGCGCGTTGTCGTCTGATAGTGATTTATCATTGGCAACATGCTTTGCAATAGCTTCTCCTTTGTCGCCTGGCCCAGTTAGCATCATTTCGTCGTATTGGAAGTTTTTGCCATAGGCGTAGTTTAGAAGGTAATTACTGCGATGCACATTTTTGGTGTTAATGGCAGCCATAATAAATGGTGCCGCCCACGAATTTAGTGTTTCATCAAAATAAGGCTTATCGCCACGGGGCTGTTCTTGTAACACTTCAGAGGTGGCCAGTGAATACGGATTGACCAGTGCCTGCATGATGCTTTTATCTTGTTTAGCAGCAACCAAGGTGGCTTTTAAGCTAGCTGCTGTGCCACCAGAGAAGGTGCCCTGCATTTTGCGTACGCGACCTTTTACGTAACTAAGCGCAGAGCCGGTGGCGGCAATAACATGTTGTTGTAAATGATAAACACCCAAATCAAATGGTACTGAATCAAAACCACATGAGAACACAATAACTGCTCCAGATGCCTCAGCTTGACTTTGGTATTTGGCGATCATTTGATGCATCCAAGCTGGCTCACCGCATAAATCAACATAGCCTGTACCTTGTTTGATACATGCTTGAAGTAACTTTTCGCCATACAGTTGATACGGGCCAACCGTGGTTAATACAACTTTTGTTTGTTCTACTAGCGCTTGCAAACTATTTTCATCGTCGCTATCGGCAACTAATAAGTCGATGCTTTTAGAGATGCCAATCTCATTGCGAACAGCCGCCAGTTTTTCTTGGCTTCTGCCTGCCATTGCCCACTTAACATCGCCGTTTGGATAAGTGTGATCTATATATTCGGCCACGAGACGGCCTGTAAATCCAGTACTGCCGAACACAATAATGTCGTACTTGGGTGATTGGGTCATATTATCCTCTACTTATTACGTGGTTTACTATGTAAAAATTTCGTTAATAAATGTAAACGAAAAAGTAGGAATTTGGATAATTGTTTTGTTTGATACATGCCTATTACTTGCATTTAAGTAATAGGCATGAAAGAGAGGAGTACGATTAAGAAACCGTGACTATTTTACACACGTTGGTTGCACCAACTGTTTCCATTCTATCGCCATACGTCAATATAAACTGATCACCCACTTCTAAAATGCCGTTTTCGCGCAACACATTAACCACATCTTGGGTTAAGAAGCCGGGTTGACTGTTAGTTGAGTCAAAGTACACAGGTTTCACACCGCGGAATAGAGCCATTACATTAAGTGTTTCAGCATGGCGTGACATTGCAATAATGGGCAGCGATGTTGTAATGCGTGACATCAATCGTGGAGTAGTACCACTTTCTGTTAATCCTACAATCGCCTTAATAGTAGATAAGTGATTAGCTGCATATACTGCCGCCATAGAAGTGGTTTCGCTCACATCAGTAAATGCTTCGTCTACGCGGTGCTTTGATATTTTGACACTTGGATGCGTTTCAGCCCCTTCACAAACCCGCGCCATAGCGGCGACTGTCTCTACTGGAAAGCTACCCGCAGCAGTTTCTGCCGACAACATCACTGCGTCAGTGCCGTCAAGCACAGCATTGGCTACATCCATTACCTCTGCACGCGTGGGCATTGGGCTTTCTATCATCGACTCCATCATTTGGGTTGCCGTGATAACCACTTTATTAAGTTGACGAGAGCGGGCAATAAGTTTCTTTTGCACACCCACCAGCTCAGCGTCGCCAATTTCAACACCTAAATCACCACGTGCTACCATTACAGCGTCTGAGGCTAAGATAATGTCGTCCATGGCGGCATCTGATGCTACGGTTTCTGCTCGTTCTACTTTGGCACAAATTTTTGCCTTACATCCGGCTTCTTCTGCAAGTTTACGGGCGTAATCTAAATCAGCACCCGAGCGCGGGAAAGAAACGGCCAAGTAATCGACTTGCATTTGCGAGGCGGTTACGATGTCTTGCTTGTCTTTTTCAGTAAGCGCTTCAGCTGACAAACCACCGCCTAAACGGTTGATGCCTTTATTATTTGATAGCTTGCCGCACACTGTGACTTCAGTAATAACTTTACGGCCTTCTACAGAGGTGACTTTCAATTGAATGCGGCCATCGTCTAATAACAAAATATCGCCAGGGCTAACGTCGTCAGGAAGCGCTTTGTAGTCAATGCCTACTGCCTCTTTAGTGCCATCAAACTTGCCAAGCTCTGCATCTAATACAAAAGTTTGCCCCATGTCTAATATAACAAAATCGTTTTCAAAGCGTGAAACCCGTATTTTAGGGCCTTGTAAGTCACCTAATATACCAACGTAAGTACCTAGTTTTTTAGCAACGCTGCGTACGCGTTTGGCTCGCTCAATATGATCTTCAGCGCTGCCATGAGAAAAATTCATGCGCACAACATTTGCGCCCGCTTTAACAATAGCTTCAATCATTTCAACTGAGTCGGTAGCGGGGCCAAGTGTAGCTAGAATCTTTGTTCTTCGAGACATTGTCTTACTCTCTTTAAATTAAGTATTAAGTTAAGGGTGTATATTGGCAACGTTATTAATTTTATTGCCCTTTTTAATTCAAGTGTTAAAACAAAGGCTAGGTCTTTTTATGAGAACTAGCCTTATTTGTTATGCTATTGGTTTTGAAAGTCAGATTTATGAAATCTAGACCCTCGCAGTGTGTCTTTTACCCGTTTTAAGTTTTCTCTAAATTTGTTGCCGCGGCGCAAGGTAAAGCCCGTTGCAAGTACGTCAATTAAGGTAAGTTGCGCAATTCGTGATGCCATTGGCATATATACGTCAGTATCTTCAGGTACCGCTAGTGATAGTACATAGGTGCACTCTTTCGCAAGCGGTGTGTCGG
>JBARZY010000076.1:0-4592 GCA_049650345.1 Glaciecola sp.
TGGGCGATTTTAGATCCCATCCTGTCCATTGGCTTTACTTTGTTCATCCTCTTCAATGTGTTTCGTAACCTAAAAGAAACCCTGATGCTATTTTTACAGGCAACGCCAGATGAGGAGCAAATGTCAAAAATCCGAAACGATTTGCTTGCAAACGATAAGGTAAGTGACCTCCATCATTTTCATATTTGGTCTTTAGACGGCGAGCGAAATGTAATGACAGTCCATCTTGTTTTACAGGGTGAGGTGAACATTGAGCACATCCAGACATTGAAGCATAGCGTACAAACATCATTAGCAAAGTATGACTTTGAACACACTACAGTCGAAATAGAATTTGCCGATGAACAATGTCGTGACGAAGTGAAATAGGCTTGGTAGACTAGTACTCATGAAAAATTTAAAACGTCTAAGTTACATCATGATCTCGCTGATACTCTTTCAGTCGTTTTCTGCTGTGGCCAATTCCTTAGATTTTCATGCAATCGATACACAACATCTGCAACATGAACACCAGCATTCAGAGCACAATCAGGCGTCAAATGATATTCCAATTAAAGTGCTTGGTGAGTCAGCAAAAGCAGATCACCATAACCCTGCCGATTGCCATCATTGTGGCCACTGCCACGGCACGCATGCGCAGTGGTTAGGTCAGCACGACATCAACAATCTACAATCCGTGCTATCTATCCACAATTTTAATTATTTGGATGCGATTATCGACGCACCCATCAACCGATTACTACGCCCACCCAAAACACTATCCTAATATCGCTTTCGATAGTGTCGCGTTGATGACTCTCGCGACGCTGAATATTGATAAATTATTAGGATGTTCTAATGAAAATGTTTCAGATTTTTGTGCATGTACGCGCCATTGCGTTTGCTTGCGCATTGGGCTTAACGTTGAGCCCACTTACCGCTCAAGCGGTACAAACTAATCGCTATATAGATGAAGGTGTTCAAGCGCCCGTACGAGAAACGCTGAGCCTTGACGATACAATCAGACTTACACTTGCCAATAATCCAAGTTTGTATGAGTTTGAATTTAGACAGCGAGTAATTGACGGTGAATCAAAAACCGCCGCGCTTAAACCCGCACTGAATGCTGGGATTGAACTAGAGAACTTTATGGGAACCGGCGAGGTATCGGGCATTAAGGAGCTCGAAGTCAGTTTGACCTTGTCATCTGTGTTACAGCTCAATGACAAGCCTAGCGCAAGATTGAACGTACTCTCTGAGCGTAAAATACAACAAGAGGTGGAAAAGAAAATACGCACATTAGATGTCCTTGGCGAGCTGAATCGTCGTTACATCGAAGCACTTTTATTTCAGGCCACCTTAGACGTGAAAAACGATGCAGAGATACTTGCACTCTATACCTATAACGCAGTTTCTAAGCGCGTTGATGCAGGCGCGTCACCATTGCTAGAGCAAAAACGCGCCCAAGCCGCGCTAGCCCAAGCAAAACTCGATGTTAAATTAGCTCAAAAAGGTCTTCAATTTGCATTGCGCAGTCTTGCCATCATGTGGGGTGAACAAACGCCTAATTTTAAGCGTGTGGAAGGTACGCTTTTTGCGTTTCAAGACATTGGGTCATTCGAGATGCTTTCTGCCGCTATCCAAAGCAGTCCGCATATAGAGTTGTTCGCAAAACAAAGCCGTGTTCAAGCAGCGCAGCTTAGATTAGTGCAAGCCAATAATCGAGCTGACATTGAGTGGTCAACGGGTGTTCGACGAATACAAGGTATTGATGAAACGGCTTTAATAGCCGGGATCAGCGTGCCATTGTTTCAACAAAAACGAAACCTAGGTGAATACGAGGCGCAAAAAGCTCGCCTTGATGCAATAGAGGTGCAAAAACAGAGTAATGTGCGCAGTCTTTTACATTCAGTTAATCAAGCATTAGGTGAGCACACCCGCGCATTATTAGAGGTTGACGCTATTCAACAAACTGTCATACCGCCTCTTACAGAAGCCTTGGATTTAGTCGAAAGCGCCTATTTAGATGGCCGGTTTAGCTATTTGGAGTGGGTATCTACTCGACAAGAGTTCTTAAATACGCGCCTGACATTAATTGAGGCGGCGTCTCAAGTGCACCTAAGCAAAACAGAAATTGAAACGCTTACCGGTCTTGCACTTAAGGCTTCACAAAGCACCACTGTAAAAACGGATACTGCAAAGAGCACCGCTTCCAAAAAGGTAGCGCACAACATCAATATGCAGCAACCATCAAACATTTCGATAAGAAGTAACGATCATGAATAAATTTACTCAATTAAAAACATTCACAATATTAAAAGTACTCGTTTTAAGCGTCACGCTAATGATGATACATGGGACGGTGAGCGGCGGAGACAAACATGCAGACGGTGATTCTCATGAGGATGATAAACACGCAGGTGAAGTCATTACGATGAGCGACGAGACTGCTGTGCAAAATGGGATCACTACCACAAATGTCATTGCTGGCGACATTGCACTTTCGACCACACTTTATGGCCGAATAAGTGCAGATCCTGCTTCTTTGAGTCATATCAGAGCACGTTTTGACGGTGTGATCAAAGATGTCAAAGTCAACATTGGCGACACAGTTAAAAAAGGAGATATTTTAGCGGTCGTAGAGTCAAATGAGAGTTTAAAAAGCTACTCAATTACATCTCCCTTTGATGGCAACGTTATCGCGCGGCATGCCAACAATGGTGAGTTATCAAACGGGCAAGTACTATTTTCTTTAGCCAACTATAAGAATGTGTGGGCACAGTTAACCGTGTTCTCGCAGCACCTCTCCAAAATAAAGGTAGGACAAGCTGTTGAATTAAGGCATGCAAACTTTGAGCAGCTATCTGAAATTGCTTACCTCACACCATCTGCCGATAGTAGTCCGCATTCGCTTGCCAATGTCACTGTTGACAATAGTAGTGGCTATTGGCCATTAGGCACCTTGGTAAAAGCGCAGGTAACCACTGCCACTAAGGCCGTAAGTCATATGGTGCCTGTTACTGCCGTGCAAGAGTATGAAGACAAGCAAGTGGTATTTGTTAATCATGATAATGAATATAAACCACGCCCTGTGCAGCTTGGTGTGACCGATGGTCGCTTTATTGAAGTCATAAGCGGCATTGAAATAGGTGAGCGTGTGGTGGCTACCAACAGTTACCTGATCAAAGCAGATTTGGAAAAATCGGAGGCCGGTCATGACCATTAATGCCTCAATTCAATCCGAATATACATGTTTGCTACTGCAAGGCTTTAAAGGAGGCTTAACATGCTAGCTTCCATTATTCGCACCGCAATAGACAGGCGCGGTATATTTTTGATGCTGAGTTTTTTAGTCATTGGTTTTGGCTTATTTAGTTATCAAAAGCTGCCTATTGACGCCGTACCCGACATCACCAATGTCCAAGTGCAAATTAATACACAAGCAACTGGTTATTCGCCGCTTGAAACTGAACAACGCATCACCTTTTTGGTAGAAAACGCCTTAGCGGGTCTACCAAACTTGGATTATACCCGTTCACTATCTCGTTATGGCTTGTCTCAAGTGACTGTTGTATTTGAAGAAGGCACCGACCTGTATTTTGCCAGAAACCTCATTAATGAGCGGATAGGCATTATTAAAAGTCAGCTACCGGAGGGTATCGAGCCAGAGATGGGACCGATTGCCACCGGTTTGGGTGAAATCTACATGTACACACTCAGCGCTGAGCCGGGCACATTAACATCCGATGGTAGAGACTTTGATGCGATGGCTTTAAGAGAGTTGCATGACTGGGTGGTAAAGCCTCAACTCGCTCTAGTAAAAGGTATCACCGAAGTTAACGCCATTGGCGGCTTTACCAAGCAATATCATGTGAATCCTGATCCTCAACGTATGCTTAATTATGGTGTGAGCACTGACGATCTGTTGCGGGCATTGGAGCGAAATAATGCCAATCAAGGTGCCGGGTACATCGAACATAACGGTCAACAAATACTGGTGCGCTCTCAAGCGCAGCTGGCCACAATTGAAGATATTGGTAATGTCGTAGTGACACTCACTAATCAATCTCCAGTGACCGTCAACGATATTGCCGAAGTGGCTATTGGTAAAGAGCTTCGAACGGGTGCTGCGACACGGGAGGGTAAGGAAACCGTCTTAGGCACTGCCATGATGCTCATTGGTGAAAATAGTCGTGCTGTGGCCTTGGCAGTGGCTCACAAAGTGGATGAAATCCAAGCTAGCTTGCCCGAAGGTGTGGTAATAGAAACTGTTTACGATCGCACCGCTCTGGTAGATAAAGCCATTAATACTGTCCGTAAAAACCTCGTTGAAGGCGCATTACTGGTGATTGTGGTGTTGTTTCTTCTGCTTGGGAATATAAGAGCAGCTATTATTACCGCCGCTGTGATACCGCTCGCTATGCTCGCCACTATAACAGGGATGGTGCAAACAGGCGTAAGCGCAAACTTAATGAGCTTAGGGGCGCTAGACTTCGGGTTAATTGTGGATGGTGCAGTCATTATTGTTGAAAACTGTATCAGGCGATTAAGTGAAGCGCAGAGGCGAACCGGCTCAGTGCTGCCCATCAAGGAAAGACTTGAAGTCGTGTATG
>JBARZY010000077.1:0-33770 GCA_049650345.1 Glaciecola sp.
AAAGACCCTGCATTTGGTTTAGACGCAGTATGGATTAAGTCATCGCAACGCGAACATGCACAAACCTTAGGTTACACCGTGGTTGATGCAGCAACCGTTATTGCTACGCACTTAAGTCAATTGTTAACTAGTCATGCACACCAGTTGTTAGGCCATGAAGAAGTGCAGCAACTGCTGGATATGTTAGAGAAAACTCATCCCAAACTGGTTGAAGGCTTAGTGCCAGATGTCATTTCATTGTCGCTAGTGGTTAAGGTGCTTCAAACGTTATTGGCTGAAGGTGTACCCATTAGAGACATGCGCACCATTGTACAAACGCTCGCTGATTACGCGCCTAAAAGCCAAGACCCAGATGTACTGGTGTCTGCACTGCGAATTGCACTTAAGCGCTTGATTGTACAAGAAATAGTCAATGGTGAGCAGGAAGTGCCCGTAATCACTTTGGCGCCAGAGTTGGAACAGATGTTGCATAAGTCCCTTCAGGCGGGTGGTGATGATGGCGCTGGCATAGAGCCAGGATTAGCAGAAAAACTGCAGCAGTCATTGTCAGAGGCAAGTGAGCAGCAAGAGTTAGCCGGTGAGCCTTCGGTGTTATTAACATCTGGCATGCTACGCCCAGTGTTATCAAGATTTTTAAAGCAAGCGGTGGCTGGACTTCACGTTCTGTCTTACCAAGAAATACCTGACGATAAACAAATAAAAATAGTGTCATCGGTCGGTCAATAAACTGACGCAAATAGCAAAACACGCTAGTTGAATACACTAAAGAGGATTACATGAAAATTAGACGCTTTTTTGGCAAAGATATGCGCGAAGCACTCAAACAAGTGAAAGACGAGTTGGGTGGCGATGCAGTAATTATGTCTAATAAAAAAGTAGCGAACGGCGTAGAGCTAATTGCTGCAGTTGACCCACAAGAAAGCAGCGTGCCAACGGCAGCTGTAACAAGTGAGCAAACGCAACATACGCAAGCTGCCGGCGCTCATTCGCAATCTGCCAGTGCTCATTCGCAAAGTACACCTCAAACGTCAGTGAATAAAACTAAGCCTACACCCAACTTACGCGAAATTATTGGCGACTCTGGTCCTGATAGTTTGCAAGCGCTATTAGAGCAGCAAATGCAAACTCAAAACAATACGGTAAATAACCCGCAGACCAGACCTAGTGAAATGAATGCGAGACAACATAGTACTTCTCACCATAGCACGGCAGAGCAAAGTAATCCTTTGCACTATTCACAGCAGCCAAATTATGGCGCTGCTGTTGAGCCTAGAGCCGACGATCGTATTTTCAGATCGCCTGCTTTTGTAGAGCCAACAGAACAAGAACCCGTGCCAGAACCAAACAATCAAGCCGCGGGTATTCAGCCGCCGCCAAGCGTATTAGAACCAGAGCAACTTGACAGCATTAAAGCAGAACTAGAATCGATTAAAAATGTGTTGCAGTTCCAAGTATCGGAACTTGCCGATGAGCGTAAAAAACGCAATAACCCAGTGCATCATTATTTGCACGAACAAATAATGAAAATGGGCATTAGTGCAGATTTAGCTAGGCAGTTTGTTGAATTTTTGCCCAGTCAAGTGGACGAAAAGCAAGGCTGGAAATACATCCTAAATTTATTGTCTAATCGTTTACATGTAGGCGGTAATGATATACTGAATCAATCTGGGGTTGTGGCCTTAGTAGGTCCAACAGGCACTGGCAAAACAACAACACTGGCCAAGTTAGCCGCTAAATATGCACAAAAATACGGTGCAGAGCAAGTTGCCCTGGTGACTATTGATACTTACCGTATTGCTGCGTTTGAGCAACTCGCAACCTATGGCAAGATTATTGGTTGCGCAGTGAAAAAAGCGCACAACTCTCAAGAATTAAATGATGTGCTTTATCAATTGCGTAATAAAAAACTGGTACTGATTGATACTGCTGGTTTTAGTCAACGAGATTCACGATTGATTGAGCAACTCAGTGACTACGAGTCACAAGTGAGTGTTAATATTCGCAAGTACTTGGTGCTACCTGCGGGAGCTCAATACCAAGTCCTTAAGCAAACGGTACGCGCATATCGTCAAACCAATATCAAAGGCTGTATCTTTACTAAACTAGATGAGTGCTACAGTTTGGGTGAAGCCTTGAGCGTGATGATTGAAAATGATTTATCACTCAGTTACGTAACCGATGGACAACGTGTGCCTGAAGACATAAAGCTGGCCGATTCGGCCAACTTAACGTTGATTGCCGCAAAGCTTTACAAAAAATATGGCTACACTCAAGACAGTCAAGCCGATAGCTTTGTGGGTGGCCTATGATGGATGATCAAGCAAGTACACTTCGTCGCGGTAGCACCAAAAAGATAAAAGTGGTTGCTGTTACGGGCGGTAAGGGCGGCGTTGGTAAAACCAGCTTAACTCTCAATACAGCCATTGCTGCGGCAAAGCAAGGTAGCAAAGTGATGGTGCTTGATGCCGATTTAGGCTTGGCCAATGTAGACGTGATGCTTGGATTACGTGTAGAACGTAATTTGTCACACGTGCTAAATGGCGACTGTACCCTCGATGAAATTTTAGTGACCGGCCCTCACGGGGTAAAAATCGCCCCTGCGACATCGGGCACTAAGTCGATGACTGAACTGAGTTCTCATGAACACGCTGGCTTAATACGCGCATTTGGTGAGCTCAGAACCCCTATCGATATGTTAATCATTGATACTGCTGCTGGTATATCTGACATGGTGGTAAGTTTTTCACGCGCTGCCCAAGATGTGCTAATGGTGGTATGTGACGAACCCACCTCCTTAACCGACGCCTATGCGTTGATTAAAATTCTTAATCGAGAACACGGCGTGTTTAAGTTTAAGATTGTTGCCAATATGGTAAGAAGTGAACGAGAAGGACAAGAGCTATTTAGTAAACTGTCTAAAGTGACATCAAGATTCTTAGACGTTGCACTTGAGCTAACAGCGATTGTGCCTTTTGATGAAAATGTGCGAAAAGCTGTCCGCAAACAAACCGCTATTGTTGAGTCTTACCCAAGTTCACCTGCGGCAAAAGCGATCAGTAAACTTGCACACAATATGCGCGAGTGGCCAATACCTGCACAAGCTGGTGGCCATTTAGAGTTTTTCATTGAAAACCTTGTGTCGTTGCAGGAATAGGTAAAACATAGTGAGTACTAAAGTGACCGGATATCAACAACAAATAGATAAAAACCAATTGGTTGAAAAACATGCGCCTTTGGTGAAACGTATCGCGCATCATTTGCTTGCCCGTTTACCTGCAAGTGTATTGGTGGACGACCTCATTCAATCGGGAATGATTGGCTTGCTTGAAGCTGCTCGCAACTTTGATGGTTCAAAAGGTGCCAGCTTTGAAACGTTCGCCGGTATTCGAATTCGCGGAGCAATGCTAGATGAAATTCGAAAAGGAGATTGGACGCCGCGATCAGTACATAAAAATTCTAGAGCAATCACTGAAGCCATTAATCAAGTTGAAAAGAACACTGGGCGAGATGCTAGAGATACTGAAGTAGCGGCAACCCTTGACGTTTCGTTAGAAGATTATCACCAAATGTTAGGCGAGGTAAATGCTGGAAAATTGGTGGGTATTGAAGATTTAGGCGTAAGTGAAGACGTATTAACTACTGAAGAATCAAAAGGTGCCGATAAACCTTTTGAGGATATGATGCAAGGTTCGTTTCAAAAGGCATTAGCCAAGGCAATTACCACATTGCCGGAACGAGAAGCGATTGTCTTATCCTTGTATTATGACGAAGAGTTAAACTTACGCGAAATTGGCGAAGTGCTGGAAGTTAGTGAGTCGCGGGTGAGCCAAATTCATTCACAAGCGATGATTAAATTGAAGTCTAAAATGCAATCATGGCGAATTGAGCAATAATATATACATAAGCTTTGTTTTTTAAAGCGTAAAATAATCATCCATTTCGGAGGTAGTTTTGGATAAAAATATGAAAATCCTGGTTGTTGACGATTTCTCAACAATGCGGCGAATCATTAAAAATTTGTTGAAAGACTTAGGCTTTACCAATATTCAGGAAGCTGATGACGGTAACACGGCGTTGCCTATGCTACAGCAAGGTGAGTTTGACTTTGTGGTGACCGACTGGAACATGCCTGGCATGCAAGGTATCGATTTACTGCGCGCTATTCGCTCAAGCGATAAGCTTAAGCATTTGCCGGTATTGATGGTAACGGCAGAAGCTAAGAAAGAGCAAATTGTTGCTGCCGCGCAAGCTGGCGTAAACGGCTATGTAGTGAAACCATTTACGGCCGCTACGTTAAAAGAAAAGCTAGATAAGATATTTGAGCGTCTAGGGTAAACCACCAACATTTAGGTAACTTCACATGACGCAAGAACAACCTCTTATCTCGCTCGAGCAGGCGCAGCTGTTGGTGCAACATTTGGAATCAGGGGACGTTGAATCAGCTAACGATATTATTCATACTATATCGATAGAAGAATCAGCTGAACTATTTTCCGAAGTAGGAAAACTGACGCGCCAACTACATGACTCGTTAACCAACTTTAACATTGATGAACGCATTGCGGGTCTTGCTGAGACACAATTGCCCGATGCAACATCGCGTTTAGAATATGTCATCTCAGAAACAGAAAAAGCCGCAAATTCAACAATGGATGCGGTTGAAAAGAGCATGCCTATAGCCGAACAATTAAACGATCGTTTAGACAGCATACTGCCTGAGTGGAAAAAACTAATGAGTCGGCAAATCGAGTTGGGCGAATTCAAGCACTTATGCATTGAATTAGACCACTTATTAGAAGACGCAACTAGCGACTCTAGAGCACTAAATACCAGCTTAACTGAAGTACTAATGGCACAAGGGTATCAAGATTTAACGGGCCAAGTTATTCGCCAAGTTATACAACTGGTGAAAGAGGTTGAGCAGCACTTAGTCGATATGCTTGCGCAGTTTGGCGATACAGAACAAAACAAAGATAAAACTCAACCTTCTCTAGAAATAGACGATAACGTAAAAGCCGAAGGGCCAATTATTGATGCAGCAGAGCGTGACGACGTGGTGAATAACCAAGACGACGTTGATGATTTGTTGTCAAGCTTAGGGTTTTAGGGGAGCAGACGAATGTCGTTTGAAGTTGACGAGGATATTTTACAAGACTTTCTGGTTGAAGCTGGAGAGATTCTTGAACAACTCCAAGAACAACTTGTTGATCTAGAGAATAATCCAGAAGATAGTGATTTATTAAATGCTATTTTTCGAGGTTATCACACCGTAAAGGGTGGAGCAGGGTTCTTAGCATTAACAGAGCTTGTTGACATTTGCCATGGCGCAGAAAATGTCTTTGATACCATGCGAAATGGACAGCGTTCATTAACGCCTGAGTTAATGGACGTAATACTCCAAGCCACCGATGTTGTGGTTGAGATGTTTGAAAGTGTAAAAGCACGCGAGCCACTCGAGGCTGCTCCAGCACATCTGATTGACGTGTTGCACAAGCTTAGCAAACCCGAGAGCGAAGGCGAGAATATTTTCCCAGACGATGCCACCGCAACAGAGGAAACTGCTGAAACGGAAGCCGTATCTAACACTGAATCACAAAATTCTGTCATGCCAGAAGATGAGCCTGAAGTCACGCTAAATGCAGTGTCAGGGGATTCTATAGAAGAAATAACTGAAGATGAATTTGAAGCGCTACTTGATGAGCTACATGGAACAGGTGGCCCAACAACCTCGGATAATAGCAGTACGCCTGCGCCAGACACCAAAAACGATGTGGTGGCACAGGTAGAAGCAGAAGCTGGTAACGCAAGCTCAGAAGATATTACTGATGATGAATTTGAAGCCTTACTTGATGATATTCATGGTCAAGGAGCTTTTAAAACAGAAGCTAACTCACCACAAGCTGAACCAGATACCAGCATAACTACCACCGATGCTAATGACAAAGGCACTGATGCCTCCACTAATGATGATGAAATTAGTGATGATGAATTTGAAGCCTTACTTGACAACTTACATGGTAAAGGGCAAGCGCCTAAAGTGGAATCTGCCCCTGTAGCTGAGAGTAAGCAAGTTGACTTGCCAGCCGAGTCGGTAAGTAAAGCTATAGAGCCAGAGAAGCCAAAAGCAAGTGCAGCAAAAGCACCACCTAAGCCAGCAGCGACTGCCAAAAAACCAGCCACATCACCTGCTAAGCAGGCTGCACCAGCGAAAAAGTCAGAGACTAAAACAGCTCCACCACAAGCCGAGACTACAGTACGAGTAGATACAAAACGCTTAGACCAAATTATGAATATGGTAGGCGAATTGGTATTGGTTAGAAATAGATTATTGAGCTTAGGCATTAACTTAGCCGATGAAAGCATGTCAAAAGCAATTGCCAATTTAGATGTGGTAACTGGCGATTTGCAAGGCGCAGTCATGAAAACTCGCATGCAGCCTATCAAGAAAGTATTTGGGCGATTCCCTCGAGTAGTCCGAGATTTGGCGCGTACCCTCAAAAAGGAAATATCGTTAGTACTTGAAGGCGAAGAAACAGATTTGGATAAGAACTTAGTGGAGGCCCTAGCCGATCCACTTGTGCATTTAGTGCGAAACTCGGTAGATCACGGCATTGAAATGCCAGATGACAGAGAGAGCAGTGGCAAGCCTCGTATGGGGACAGTAAAGCTAGCTGCGTCGCAGGAAGGTGATCATATTCTGCTGACCATTGCCGATGACGGTAAAGGTATGGATGCAGACAAGCTGAAAGATATCGCTATTAGTCGTGGTGTACTTGATGCTGATGCAGCTGCACGTATGTCTGACGTTGAAGCATTCAATTTGATATTTGCCCCCGGTTTCTCTACTAAAACCGAGATAAGTGATATTTCTGGTCGTGGCGTTGGTATGGACGTGGTCAAAACCAAAATCAATCAGTTGAACGGCACGGTAAGCATTGATTCTAAACTAGGCGTTGGTACAACCCTTGAAATAAAAGTGCCGTTAACACTAGCGATACTGCCTACATTAATGATTGTGGTGGGTGAACAAACATTTGCTCTACCGCTTGGGTCTGTAAATGAAATCATTAATATGGATTTGAGCAAAACGAACACTGTAGACAATCAATTAACTATGATTGTGCGCTCAAAAGCGATACCTTTGTTTTATTTAAATGATTGGTTAAATCCATATAAGCCTAAATCAGATCGTGCGTGTGGTCACGTTGTTGTAGTACAAATAGGCACGCAGCAAGTAGGATTTGTTGTTGACGCATTAATAGGTCAAGAAGAAGTGGTGATCAAGCCTCTTGATGCCTTATTGCAAGGAACGCCTGGCATGGCGGGAGCGACTATTACCTCAGACGGCGGTATTGCACTCATACTTGATATTCCCAGTTTATTGAAACGCTACGCATAATCGGCGGTGCAAAACACATGTGGCAAAGCCTGTAGTGTGTCTAACGCCGCTAACACTAAAATTGCCTAGTAGCATGTTATCCAGAGATTACGCTTAATGAAGGTTTGGACGGTCGTTAATCAAAAAGGTGGGGTAGGCAAAACCACATCCGCGGTATCGATTGCGGGATGTTTATCCGCGATTGGCGAGCGCGTATTGTTAATAGATTTAGACCCGCATGCATCATTGACTCACTACTTTGGATACAATGCCGACGATTTGTCGGTCAATTTGTATGACGTATTCTTGGCCAGCCATCATCAACATTCTTTTGCTTCAGTCATTCAACAAGCAACCTTAACTACTTCGGTAAAAGGCGTAAATTTGCTACCTGCCCACATGGCGCTGGCCACCCTTGACCGCACATTGGGCGAACAAGCCGGAAAGGGCTTGATAGTGAAAAAAATATGCCAACACTTGAGTGAAGATTATGACTTTGTAGTGATTGACTGCCCACCTGTGTTAGGAGTATTGATGGTTAATGCACTCGTTGCAGCCAACACAGTGGTGCTCCCCACGCAAACCGAACATTTGGCCATACAGGGGCTGAATAAAATGATCAGTACCATTACACTAATGGGTAAAAGCTTGTCTCCGTCTTTAAAGTGGTGGGTTGTTCCTACTCTTTTTGACAAGCGTGTACGCGCGTGCTTGCAAGCATTTGCGCTAATGAGAGAAAAATACAAAGATAATATATGGAAGGGCTACATACCCGTAGATACCAAGTTTCGTGACGCTAGCTTAGCCGGGTTACCTATTAATCAAATTGCCGCTAACGCTCGGGGCACCTTTGCTTACGAAAAATTAGTCAATGAGTTACTCAAGCATGACAAATAAGCTACGTAGTCAAGGTTCTCAGACGCAAAATACTCAACCGCGTCAATCTCAAGTGATTCAGCAAGAACGCAAGCTTGCCAATGGATACGTTGGAAAAAGCGGTGCAAAGACAGCTTTGCTTGATTATTTCGCTGATTTAACTACACATGATCAGCCTATTGAAACGCCGCTAAATGCCTCAACCTTGCAACTACAAACCACTCAGCAGTTACTGGATAAAGCGCATCAACTTTCAATCTTGATGGAGGTAGACGAACATACTGAAGTTAAGTCTACAAAATTAGCAGATAATCAGACTGAAACGCAAAACAGTCTTCAAGAAAAATCAGCAAATGCCGAAATAGACTACATAGAAGCAACAAGAGATACGTCAGTATCGCTAAATGCGTTTTTAGAGTCGCAGTTTCAAGTGCTATTGTGTGAAGTGGCGGGCGTTACCTTAGCATTACCATTAGTTGAACTGGGTGGTATACACAAAGTAACTAAAATTACGCCTATAGTAGGTAAGCCAAAATGGTTTTTGGGTGTATTGGTAAAAGGCGAGCAGAAATACCAATGTATTGACACCGCTATGTGGATAATGCCAGAACGCACTATTGACCGCACGAGCGACGATACAGAATACAAGTTTGCAGTACAGTTGGGAAAAACACCTTTTGTATTATGTTGCGACAAAATAAGTACCACCATTACACTGAACAAAGACGAAGTGAAATGGCGAGACAATAGTCAAAATAGGCCTTGGTTAGCCGGGCTATTGAAAGAAAAAATGTGTGCATTAGTCGATGGCGCTAAAATGGTACAAGATGTGCTTGAAAAAGCATAAACGCCAGCAGTTTTCAGACTAAATGAACACAATTTATACCATTAACAGAATGATGTAGCGGAGCAAAGCGAATGTCAGAAGAAAGAACCACAGCAACCACCTCAGATCCGAACGATCAGGTACTTCAGTGGGTTACCTATCGACTTGATGACGAAACCTATGGCATCAACGTAATGCAAGTACAAGAAGTGCTGCGCTACACCGAAATTGCTCCGGTGCCAGGGGCACCCGACTATGTCATGGGAATTATTAATTTACGCGGTAACGTAGTGACGGTTATCGACACACGCGCGCGCTTTGGTTTACCGCCCTCTGAAATCACCGATAACTCGCGTATCGTGATTATAGAATCAGATGAACATGTAGTGGGTATTCTTGTGGATAGCGTTGCTGAAGTGGTGTATTTAAAATCTTCAGAAATTGATAGTGCGCCAAATGTAGGTACGGAAGAAAGTGCTAAGTTTATTCAAGGGGTCAGTAACAGAGGTGATGAACTATTGATTTTAGTTGAACTGAATAAGCTATTGTCTGATGATGAGTGGGACGATGTAATGGGTATGTAGGCCATTGCTTCATAGAATATTATAAATAAAAAGCCGGCTTATTGTCGGCTTTTTGGCATATATCGTGCTTAAATGCTAATATAATTATATAGTTACCTATTTGTGTGGTACATGAGCGCATTGTTAACCCCCAACCATTTATTTTTTGCCTTGTTATTAATGCTGTCATTATTGCTTGTGTGCGTGTGGGTGTTTGTAAAGTACAGCCAAGCAACAAACGCCAAAATAGCGCAGTCGGTAAAACTAATTAATGAGTTATATCAGTTGTCAAAAGCACAAGAGCAAAGCATAAAAGCCTTGCAAGTGGGTAAACTTGATAGTGATGATAAAGCGGTAAATATTGCTATAGAGCAAGTGTCAAAAAACAGTCAGGCATTGGCGCTACTTGAAAAAGAATTGCGTGCTGTAGAAAACAACACCCAATTACTGCAAAACGACGATCCCTCACTTAAAATGTATAACAGAGCCAATCAATTGGTCGTATCGGGCGCAAGTATAGACGACATCATGCAAGCGTGTGATTTACCGCGAGCCGAAGCAGAAGTCCTGATAAGCTTGCACCGCAAGAAGAAAACGCCAACGGATTTTTAGTACATTTCAAATAAGCGTTTAGACGTCTAGACGTAAAGATGTTGACATTTTTGTCAATTTCGCCAAAATAGCCTCATTGTTTTCGATATCTGCTTGAATAAAGAAGGTGAGCGCTATATGCCTATTACACTGCCCGCTGAATTGCCTGCGTTAGAAGAGCTGCTGCAAGAAAATATCTTTGCAATGGATAATGATCGCGCCTTGAGTCAGAACATTCGTCCAATGGAAGTGGGCATACTTAATTTAATGCCTAATAAAATTGAAACTGAACTGCAAATATTACGTTTGCTGTCAAATACACCGCTACAAATTAACGTTGATCTTATTCGAATTGATGAAACGGCACCTAAAAATACACCTGTGTCGCACATGAGGGCGTTTTATCAATTATTCAGTGAAGTGAAAACTAAAAAGTATGACGGCCTGATTGTTACCGGTGCACCTCTGGGTAATTTGGCTTACGAAGACGTTAAGTACTGGCCACAAATGCAAGAATTAATGGATTGGGCAAAGCGCAATGTGCAGTCTACTTTTTACTTATGTTGGGCCGCCCATGCAGCCATGTATCATTTCTTCAATGTAGACAAACGCATGCGAGAGAGCAAATTGTCAGGGGTGTTTCCGCATCAGGTTATGAACGAAACTAACGAACTCATGCGCGGATTTGATCCTGAATTTTGGGCACCGCATTCGCGAGTTGCTGAGGTAACGGTTAACGATTACAAAGCGGTTAAAAACTTAGATGTACTCGCCGAATCAGAGCAAGCAGGTGTTTATATTGCGGCGACCGCCGATAAGCGAATGGTGTTTGTTACTGGGCATCCTGAATACGACCCTCAAACGCTACATCAAGAATACCTGCGCGATGAGCAAGCCGGCTTATCACCATGTGTTCCTGAAAATTATTATCAAGATAATAACCCAGAACTAAAGGTACTAATGCGCTGGAAATCTCATGGTAATCTGTTATTTACCAACTGGCTAAATTATTATGTATATCAAACCACGCCATACGACCTAAACGAACTTGACGACCAAGCTAGCGAGTATGGGTGTTAACAACAGCAGGAATGACATTGAGTAAGCAATCAACCAAGCAACAAACAGCAACGCATACCAATATAAGCGATTTACTGCTGCAACATGCCCAACATCGCATATTAGTATTAGATGGCGGTATGGGCACTATGATTCAGGCGCACAAGCTAGAAGAAGCGGATTATAGAGGTACTGAATACAGTGACTGGCATTGTGATGTAAAGGGCAATAACGATTTATTGGCAATAACCCAGCCCGCTATTATCAAAGATATACACCTTGCCTATTTAGCTGCAGGCGCTGATATTATTGAAACCAACACTTTCAACGCCAATGCTATTTCAATGTCAGATTACGATATGCAAGACGAGGTGGTACAGATTAACTTAGCGGCGGCTAAATTAGCCCGCGAGGCCTGCGATGAAATGACCGCGCAAACGCCAAACAAACCGCGTTTTGTAGCGGGTGTACTTGGCCCAACAAGTCGTACTGCTTCTATTTCGCCTGATGTTAACGATCCTGCAAAACGCAACGTGACCTTTGATGATTTAGTAGACAACTACAAACAAGCCACGCATGCATTAATACAAGGTCAAGTTGACCTTATTATGCTAGAGACAATTTTTGATACCTTAAATGCCAAAGCAGCGGCTTTTGCCGTAGATTTGGTATTTGAAGAACTGGGCTTTAGTTTGCCAGTAATGATTTCGGGCACTATTACCGATGCCTCAGGGCGCACGTTGTCAGGGCAAACCACCGAAGCGTTTTATAACTCGCTGCGTCACGTTAAGCCAATTTCATTTGGCTTAAACTGCGCTTTAGGTCCTGATTTATTGCGCCAGTACGTGGCAGAGCTGTCGCGTATCAGTGAATGTTTGGTGTCGGCACATCCTAACGCAGGTTTACCGAATGAATTCGGCGAATACGATATGGACGCGGCAGAAATGGCAGAGCATATTGAAGAATGGGCACAAAGTGGCTTACTGAATATTGTAGGTGGCTGCTGTGGTAGCACGCCCGAGCATATCCGCGCTATTGCTGATGCCGTGGCAGATAAGCCACCGCGCACTGCGCTGCAAGTGGCAACAAAAATGCGCTTGTCGGGCCTTGAGCCCTTTACGCATTAATGCGTTTATTTAATGGCTTTGGTTTAACGCTAAATAATACTGAACAGGAATATATGTGAGCGCTAGTTTTTCAACTTTTATAAATGTAGGTGAGCGTACTAACGTTACAGGCTCTGCCGCTTTCAAACGCTTAATCTTAGGCGAAGATTACGAAGCTGCCCTTGATGTGGCAAGGCAGCAGGTAGAAAACGGTGCACAAATTATTGATATCAACATGGATGAAGCCATGTTGGATTCTGAAGCCGCCATGGTTAGGTTTTTAAATTTAATCGCGTCAGAGCCAGATATTTCGCGGGTACCGATTATGATTGATTCATCAAAATGGTCGGTAATTGAAGCGGGTTTAAAGTGTGTTCAGGGCAAAGCCATTGTTAACTCAATCAGTTTAAAAGAGGGCGAAGCGCCTTTTATTGAACAAGCCAAAAAGATAAAACGCTATGGTGCAGCAACAGTTGTTATGGCGTTTGATGAAACCGGGCAGGCAGATACCTGTGAGCGCAAGTTTTCCATATGTGAACGAAGCTACCGTATTCTAGTCGACAAGGTTGGTTTTGCGCCAGAAGACATTATTTTTGACCCCAACATATTTGCCGTGGCAACCGGTATAGAAGAGCACGACAACTATGCCGTTGACTTCATAGAGGCCACGCGCAAAATCAGACAATCGTTACCCCATTGTCATGTGTCGGGCGGTTTATCTAATATTTCATTTTCGTTTCGGGGCAACAACCCAGTACGTGAAGCCATGCATTCGGTTTTTTTGTATCACGCTATTCGCGCAGGCATGGACATGGGTATTGTAAATGCTGGCCAACTAGAGGTATACGATGAAATACCTGCTGAACTGCGTGAAGCGGTTGAAGACGTTATTTTAAATAGGCGTAGTGATGGTACGGATCGCTTATTAGAACTCGCTCCCAAATATCAAGGTGACGGCAAAGTGGCCGCAAAAGAAGATTTGGCTTGGCGGGATTTGCCTACCAGTAAACGCCTAGAACATGCCTTGGTAAAGGGGATTACAGAATATATTGAAGAAGACACCGAAGCTGCCAGACAAGCCGCCAGTATTCCCTTAGAGGTTATTGAAGGTCCGTTAATGGATGGCATGAATATTGTGGGTGACTTGTTTGGTGAGGGTAAAATGTTTTTGCCCCAAGTGGTTAAATCGGCCCGCGTAATGAAAAAGGCAGTGGCTTATTTACAGCCCTACATAGAGGCTGAAAAGTCGGCCGATGCAAGGCCCAATGGCAAAATTGTGATGGCGACCGTTAAGGGCGACGTGCATGATATTGGTAAAAACATAGTAGGCGTGGTGCTGCAATGTAATAACTTTGAGGTGATTGATTTAGGCGTAATGGTGCCTGCAGCAAAAATTATTCAAACTGCCATAGATGAAAAAGCTGATATTATTGGCCTGTCGGGATTAATTACGCCATCGTTAGATGAAATGGTAAATGTGGCCAAAGAAATGCAGCGCTTAAAGCTTGATTTGCCTTTATTAATTGGCGGCGCAACTACCTCTAAGGCGCATACTGCCGTAAAAATTGAACAAAACTACGAACATCCTGTGGTGTATGTACCTAATGCGAGTCGCGCGGTAGGCGTGGTACAAAAGCTGATTTCTGACCATAGTAAAGCGGCATACGCACAAAGCGTAAAAGATGAATATGTAAAAGTGCGCGAGCAACATGCTAAAAAACGTCCGCGCACCAAAGCGATAACATTTGAGCAAGCACGCAGTAACCGCTTTACCTGTGATTGGGAAAACTACGCACCAGCCAAACCTAATTTTGTTGGCGCCAAAACAATTCACGCCAACATTGCTAGTTTACGTAAATACATTGATTGGACCCCGTTCTTTTTAACATGGTCATTAGCCGGTAAGTACCCGCGCATATTAAACGACGAAGTGGTGGGCGATGAAGCGAAAGTGCTGTTTAAAGAAGCCAATGCAATGCTCGATATGGTAGAACGCAATGCCAGTTTACAAGCTATTGGCAGAGTGGGTATTTTCCCCGCCAATAGTGTTAATGAAAGCATTGAGATTTACGACCCTAAACAAAAAGGTGTGGTGTTAGGTAAGGCAGAACACTTACGCCAACAAACCGACAAACCCAAAGGTTTTAACTATGCCTTAAGTGACTTTATTGCGCCAAAAGATAGCGGTGTCATTGACTATACTGGCGCATTTGCAGTAACCGCTGGCATTGGTGAAGATTCATTGGCTAAAGCCTATGAAGCGGATGGTGATGATTACAACGCAATTATGATTAAAGCCATTGCCGACAGACTCGCAGAAGCGTTCGCAGAATATTTACACCAACAAGTGCGCACCGAGTTGTGGGGGTATGCGAAAGATGAAAACCTTGATAATGAGTCATTGATTGCTGAAAAATACCAAGGCATACGGCCCGCACCCGGTTATGCTGCTTGTCCAGAGCATACCGAAAAGCAACTGATATGGGACTTGCTTGACGTTGAGCAAAGCATAGGCATGAAACTAACCGAATCTTACGCCATGTGGCCGGGTGCTGCTGTATCGGGTTGGTATTTTGCACATCCAGACACGCGCTACTTTGCGGTGGCCAAAATTCAGCAAGATCAACTGCAAGACTATGCGAATCGCAAAGGTTGGAGCCTTGCCGAGGCTGAAAAGTGGTTGATGCCAAATTTACAAGATTAAGGTCATGATAGATAAACCCTTTAGCCAAGCGTGTGAAAACAACAAACAGCCGATTTTAAGTATATTGCAAGACGCTTTTAAAGCCTCAAAGCACGTACTTGAAATTGGTTCAGGTACCGGTCAGCATGCGGTGTTTTTTGCCGCTAATTTGCCACATGTTCAATGGCAGTGTGCCGATCAAATTGAATATCACGAAGGTATTCATGCATGGATGCGAGAGTTTCCTAGCAGCAACCTACATAAGCCAATGCATGTAAAGTTACCAGAGCAGCCTTGGCAATCATCTCCTGCAAGTGCGAATAGCTCTGATATAGTGTATGACGCTTATTTCAGCGCTAATACTGCACACATTATGCAGCCTCACGAAGTCGCTTATATGATGGACAAAATATCAAACGATTTGCCCTATGGCGGCGTATTTTGTCAATATGGCCCGTTCATTCAAAACGGCGAGTTTAATAGTGAAAGTAATGCTTTATTTCACGAGAAGCTGATTGCAACCGGTAGGGGCGGGTATCGCGATATTGCTGAACTGCAAGCATGGGCGCCTGCCTTGGATTTAACAAACATCATTGATATGCCTGCTAATAACTTAATGTTGGTGTGGGAAAAATAGAAAGGCTAATGAAAACCAAGGGCGCATAAGAATACGCCCCTAGTTTAGTATTTGTTACCAAATACGCACGCGCTCTTCAGGCGGCAAATACAATGCATCGCCTGGCTGTACATTAAACGCTTCATACCATGCGTCATGATTACGCGGGGCTAATGTACGGAATTTACCGGGTGCGTGTGTGCCACCGCGTAAACGACTCAACATGCTTTCTTCGGTTCTTTTCACACGCCATACTTGGGCCCATGCTAAAAAGAATCGTTGATCGCCGGTTAAGCCATCAATTACAGGCGCTTCTTCACCATTTAAGCTCAGTTTATATGCATGATACGCCATGGCTAACCCACCCACATCACCAATGTTTTCACCCACGCTGTTAGCGCCATTTACAAATTGGCCGGGTAGGGCTTCATATGCTGCATATTGGTCTATTAGCATTTTGGTTTTAGCATCAAAGGCTTCGCGGTCTTCGTCAGTCCACCAATTTTGTTGAATACCTTTGGCATCAGATTTTGAGCCTTGGTCATCAAATCCGTGTCCCATTTCATGCCCAATTACTGCGCCAATTGCGCCATAATTTACGGCAGCGTCTGCGTTAGGGTCAAAAAATGGCGCTTGTAATATTGCCGCTGGGAATACAATTTCGTTAAATGCTGGGTTGTAATACGCATTTACACGTTGTGGAGCCATAAACCATGCATCACGATCAGTTGGTTTAAGTTCGTCTTCTAATTCTTTTGCTTGGAAAAATTGACGAATAGCTTGTACGTTACCAACAAGGTCATCTTCGCTTAAGCTCAAGCCTTCAAAAGACTCCCATACATCTGGGTAACCAATTTTAGGTACAAATGCCATTAACTTTTCTTTCGCATTTGCTTTGGTGTCTTCGCCCATCCAATCAAGGTTAGTGATGCGTTCGTTCAATGCTTTACGCAGGTTTTCAACTAACTCAACCATTTGTGCTTTAGAGCTTTCGGGGAAGTGACGGTCAACATACACTTTACCTATTGCAAAGCCCAAGCCTTGTGTGCCTGACATAGCATTAACAGCGCGTTTCCAGCGTGGACGTGGTTCTTGTTGCCCGTTTAAGATTGTGCCATAAAATGCAAAGTTAGCGTTGTAAATATCGTCTGATAACAACGATGAATTGCCTGAAACCAAATGGTAGGTGAGGTAACTTTTCCATTGATCTATGGGCGTTTCATTAATGATTTTAATCATGTCATTAATGGGTTCTGGTTGCGTCATGTTCAAATCGTTTGCTTGGTAGCCTTGTTGCTCAAGGTACAAGTCCCAATCAAAACCGGTGTAATCGTTGTTTAGTTCTGTGCGTTCTATTGGGTTAAGGGTTTTGTCGCGGTTTCTGCGCATTTCTCTTGGCCACATGGCTTCAGCCATTTTGGTCTCAAGCGCGATAATGTCTTTTGCTTTTTGCTCAGGGTTTGTCACATTGGCAAAATTAAGCATGGTGGTAATGCTTTTTTCGTACTCAGCTTTAATCGTATTAAAACGCTCGTTATCTTCTAAGTAGTATGCTCTATCTGGTAAGCCCAACCCACCTACACCAATAGATACTTGATAACGATCTGGATCTAAGCGGTTAGCACCCAAATAAGCGCCAATAGGAGAATTGGTATTGATTAACCATGCTCTACCAAATGTTTCAGTAAGATCAGCTATGTTTTCAATGGCATTAATGTTGTTTAGCATGGGTTGAATAGGGCTAATGCCTTTTTCATTAATGCTCTCTACATCCATATAAGCATTGTAATACTTAGCAATTAGACTTTCTTCTAAATTCAGATCTGATTTTTGGGCAACATCTTCAATGATCGCTTTTACGCGGTCTTCACTGCGCTCTGCCAAGGCGGCGAAAGCGCCATAGCTAGTTTTGTCTGCAGGCATTTCGTAATTTCTATACCACGTTCCGCTAGCATGCATGAAAAAGTCATCACCAGGCTTAATGCTCTCATCACGGGCAGTAAGGTCAATACCAAATGAACCCAGTTCAGGTTTTTCACTCACCTGAACGGCGCTGCTTGCTTCATTAGTGTTGACTTGTTCGGGGGCTTGTTGACTACAAGCGGCTATTGCAAAGCTGGTGACTACAGCCAATGCTACGATAGACTTTCTCATAATTATCCTTTCTGTCGATATTTGTTAATTATTGTTTTTTGCACTTATTACTTTTACTTGACTAACAAGTGTTATTCACCCAAATGGTAACACTGCACACATGTATCTGCTGTGCTAATTGTGGTTTATACAAAGTTTGTAACAATTTAGTTTCATATTTGGCGCATTGGAGAGTTAGCGCTTAGTTAGCACGTCTGTGGTTTTCATTGAACGGTAATAAGGTAGACGATTGCGTATGATATTCAAGAATATGCGGGGCTTCTCGTTCAACAAAGTCGGCGACTGCTTGGTCAAAACCATCATGCAACATGCTGTGGCACGAATAGCATAATGTGGGTTCAAACCCTCTTAATATTTTATGTTCGCCTTGTGTACCAGGGTTAAAAAACGGGATGTGTTGTTCGATACAAAACTCAATACCTTGGTAATAGCATACTTCAAAATGTAGGCCCGACACCTCTTCAATTGCGCCCCAATAGCGGCCGAATAAGCCATGTTCGTTAAACAGAAACAGCGCACTGGCAACGGGTTTATTATCAATATGCGCTATAACAAGTAACATGTTACCGCACATAGTATTTAGCAGTTGCATAAAAAATGTTTCGGTTAAGTAACCATGATGGCCACTTCGCTTTAAGTAAGTTTGCTTATAACACTGGTAAAAAAAGGCAAGGTCTTCGCTTGTTATATCGTGGCTAACTACTCGCCGAATATTGACGTTTTGCTTATGCATACCTTTGCGCTCTTTTTTTATCGAGCGACGTCGCCTTGCGGTAAGTATAGAAAGATAATCATCGAAGCTGTCAAATGCGTTGTTATGCCAATTAAATTGTACGGATTGACGTAGATGAAAACCGTGGTTAACCGATTCCTTGCTGACATCCTCGGTTACAAACAAACTGTGCCACGACGAAACACCCAGTTGTTGCATTATTTGTTTTTTGTGTTGCCCTAAAAAGGCTATAACTTGCTCAGGTGTTATGCCATCTTTCAACAGCATGCGTGGACCGGTCACTGGCGTAAAAGGAATGCAATGGCTTAGTTTAGGATAATACGCAAGCCCGTTTTGCTGATATGCATGTGCCCAGCTGTGATCAAATACATATTCACCATACGAATGATGTTTTATATATGCAGGGAGAAACGCGACAAGTTCATGCTCATCGGTAATGATTATATGCGAGGGTATCCAACCTGTTTTCTCGCCAACACTATTGCTTTGTTCAAGGGCTGCTAAAAATTCACGGTATAAAAATACATCGCCTACATTAGATGAGGGTTTGAGTTGGGCAAACTCAGTGCTGGCAATGTCGTTAATTTGACTAATACTTGTCCATTGCCAATTCACGGGTAAACTATACGACATGGGATAAGGTGCAGACCTATTTTAAAAATATAAAGAATGTACTGAGAGTATGAGCGAAAACGAAACAAAGATCATTAATCATGCTATAACGCGTTGGCTGTCAAGGCGTGAGCACAGTTATCAAGAGCTGCTACAGAAGTTGTTGGCCAAAGAATACTCACACAATTTGTGCGAGCAACAATTACAACAGTTTGTTGATAAAGGCATTCAGAGTGATACTCGCTTTACCGAAGCGTTTATTCGCAACGCTTATATAAGTGGAAAAGGTCCTCAGCAAATACGCCAAAAGCTTTATCAACACAAGATTAACGAGACGGTAATGAATCAATTTATTGACTCTGACCAATTTGACTGGTTCGAAAGTGCCGCTAAAGTGCGTGCAAAAAAGTTTGGCGCATTGCCCCATGATTTTGAGAGCAAACAAAAACAGATGCGCTTTTTACAATACAGGGGGTTTGAACAAGACCACATTAATGAGTGTGTGTAACTAAAGGCTTAATTTTTATGCGCAATAATGATATGGTTGCGCGATTAATTTTCACATTTATTTTTTTGTTAACTCTTCGCGCAACTGCAGATAAACAGGCAGTTGTGACAATGAATAGGATTCTGAATGACTCGTTCTACCGCCGATATAAGACGCGCTTTTCTCGACTTTTTTGCTGCAAAGCAACACCAAGAAGTAGCCACTTCGTCATTGGTGCCAATTGATGACCCCACGCTACTGTTCACCAACGCCGGTATGAACCAGTTTAAAGATACATTTTTAGGGACTGAACAACGTAATTATTCTCGAGCAACATCTTCGCAGCGTTGTGTACGTGCCGGTGGTAAACACAACGACCTTGAAAATGTAGGTTATACCGCTCGGCATCATACTTTTTTTGAAATGTTGGGTAACTTTAGTTTTGGCGATTACTTTAAAAAAGAAGCCATTCAGTTTGCTTGGACATTTTTAACCAGTGAGCTGGGTTTACCCAAAGAAAAATTATTGGTAACGGTATATAGCGAAGACGATGAAGCCTATAACATTTGGTTAAACGACATTGGTGTGCCAGCTGACAAAATAATTCGTATTGCCACCTCTGACAACTTTTGGTCAATGGGTGACACCGGTCCATGTGGCCCATGCTCTGAAATATTCTATGATCACGGCGAACATATTTGGGGCGGCGTACCGGGTTCTCCTGAAGAAGACGGCGACCGATTTATTGAAATTTGGAACCTTGTATTTATGCAATTCAATCGCCAAGCGAATGGCGATATGTTACCGCTACCCAAGCCGTCTATTGATACTGGAATGGGCTTAGAGCGTATTTCGGCAATTATGCAGAATGTGCACAGCAACTACGAAATTGACTTGTTTCAAGCGTTAATAAAAGCGGCAGCAACGATTGTGGGTACCGACGATTTAGAAAATAAATCACTCCGAGTTATAGCTGATCATATTCGGTCTTGTGCGTTTTTAATTACCGATGGTGTAATGCCCTCAAACGAAGGCCGCGGTTATGTTCTGCGCCGTATTATTAGACGTGCGGTGCGTCATGGTTACAAGCTAGGGGCAAGTGACGTATTTTTCTATAAATTAGTTGAGCAACTGGTGGTGCAAATGGGTGAAGCATATCCTGAATTGGCCCAGCAACAGACCATGGTAGAAAAAGTACTTAAACAAGAAGAAGAACAGTTTTCTAACACGCTTGAACGCGGCATGGGCATACTCAATGAGGCATTAGAAAAACTGGATACAAAACAAGTACCAGGAGAGGTGGTATTTAAGTTATATGATACCTATGGTTTTCCTGCCGACCTCACAAATGATGTTGCGCGTGAGCACGGCTTAACGATTGATGAAGAAGGCTTTGAAAAAGCCATGCAGGTGCAAAAAGCCTTGGCTCAGTCTGCCAGCAAGTTCAGTGCTGACTACAGCAATATGGTCACGCTTGAGCACGTAACAGAATTCACCGGTTACGATTATTTAACAGCTAATGCGACGGTGGTTGATATTATTGTAGACCAACAAAGCGTAAAAACAGTGAGTGATGCAACGGCGCTTGTTGTGCTTGATAGCACTCCGTTTTATGCAGAATCCGGCGGTCAAGCCGGTGACACAGGCTTGTTTGAATATAGCGATGCGCAAGCTAAGGTGCTTGATACGCAAAAAGTGAGCAATGCTATTGTGCATAAAGTGGCTATTAATACGCCACTTAGTGTAGGCGACAGTGTATCGGTAAGCGTCAACAGAGCCCGCCGTCAAGCGATTAAGCTAAATCACAGCGCCACTCACTTGCTGCACGCAGCCTTGAGACAAATATTAGGCGAACATGTTACTCAAAAAGGTTCGTTGGTAGATGCTGAGAAACTGCGCTTTGATTTCTCCCATTTTGAAGGGATCAGTTCTGAACAACTTATCGAAATTGAGAACTTAGTTAATCAACAAGTACGTCATAACCACATACTGAACACCTCGCTAATGGCCTTAGAAGAAGCCAAAGCTGCCGGTGCGATGGCGCTGTTTGGTGAAAAGTACGACGACAACGTTCGTGTTGTCAGCATGGGGGATTTCAGTACTGAACTGTGTGGTGGTACACACGTGAACAGCACCGGTGAAATTGGCTTGTTGAAAATCGTTTCAGAGGGCGGCATATCGTCGGGTGTGCGTCGTATTGAAGCGTTAACAGGTCAAGTTGCGCTAAACTTTATACAGCATGAATCGGACACTTTATTTGCAGTTGCTGGACTAATTAAGTCTGATAAAGCCAGTGTATTAAGCAAAACCGAGCAGTTACTCGCACAGTTAAAACAAACCGAAAAATCGTTGGCGCAGTTGAATCAACAACTCGCGGGTGCACAATCTAAGGATCTTATGCAAAAGGTCATGGATATAAATGGTGTAAACGTATTGGTAACAGAACTCAGTAACACCGAACCAAAAGCACTTCGCGGCATGATGGACGACTTAAAAGTACAAATTAAATCAGGCGTGATTGTGCTTGGTTTAAAACATAGCGATAAAGTTAATCTTATTGCGGGTGTCACAAAAGATCTCACTTCGCGTGTTCATGCAGGTAAGTTAGTCAGTCATTTAGCCTCGCAAGTGGGCGGTAAAGGTGGCGGCAGGCCTGATATGGCGCAAGCAGGTGGCAGCGATGTTGACGCTTTAGAGAGTACCTTAGCGAGCGTAGAAAATTGGCTAAATGAACAAATAGGCGGCTAATACGTATATTTAGTACATGCTATTTGATAATGGTATTCAGGGCATTGTTATTATTGTATTAATTTTGATTATGTGTGGCGAAGCGCTAATCCTTAGCATATACTCTAAACTATTATGTATAACTATTGTCCACATAACAGAGCAAAACGTTTACGTTATATGCAAGTCATTTTCGATTGCACGGTGCAAGCAGTAAAACAGAGATCATAAATAGGAGCGATACATGCTAATTCTAACTCGTCGTGTTGGCGAAACTCTCATGGTAGGAGACAACGTTACCGTTACCGTTTTAGGTGTAAAAGGTAACCAAGTACGAATTGGTGTGAATGCACCTAAAGATGTGTCGGTGCATCGTGAAGAAATATACATGCGTATACAAGCTGAAAAAGGCAACGGTAACGTTGCTAGTAGCGAGTAAGCTGTGTAATTAATACGCTGCGCTTTAATGAAGCTCGACATTAATGTTGGGCTTTTTTGCGGTTTATGGGTCTATTAAATAGGCTTTTGTTCAAAAAACTAACGATTAACTTTTTAACGCTAAAAAACCATTGACTTACTGTTGTGATTCAGTAAACTTGCGCTCCACAATTTGGAGAGGTGGCCGAGTGGCTGAAGGCGCTCCCCTGCTAAGGGAGTATAGGGTTTGTAGCCCTATCGAGGGTTCGAATCCCTCTCTCTCCGCCATTTGTTTTAACAAATGTTTGTGAAAGGTGTTTACTGCCTTAAGTGTAAAAGTAGGAAACTACTTTAAAATGTTTAATAAGACAGCGCGTGCGTAGCTCAGCTGGATAGAGTACCTGGCTACGAACCAGGCGGTCGGAGGTTCGAATCCTTCCGCACGCGCCACTTACTTGAAAGCCACCCAAACGGGTGGCTTTTTTGTATCTGTTAAAAAGATCTCTACGGCATTATGATGGCTATATTTAAGCATGGCGTTGATACGTTAATTATTCGTAAAATATGCATAAAAAATGACTAATAAGCGGAAAAGTTGCATAATAAAGTTGATTTGACGCATGAAGATCACTGTTTTTCGTTGTTTTTTGCAGTGCAACATGATATTTAACATACCCGTGTTTTGATGAGTGGAAATTTTGACACTTTTTAATAACACGACGTTTTTTTAACATAACCTGTAGGGAACACCATGACAGATCAATTATTAGAGGCAGGAATCCTGTTAAGCGTAGGCATGACAGTAGTATTCTCATTTTTAACCTTACTGATTGGCGGTATTCATGGCATTGCTTGGTTTGCTCGCACTTTTCCAGAGCCGCAAACTGAAACTAACAAGCACAACCCTCGTTACAACCAATCAAATAATAATAATAGCGCTACGCAAACGACAGTGAGCCCAACCATCGTCGCCGCAATTACTGCTGCAGTAAATGCACATCGACAGCACACTAAATAGGGAATCGAATTATGTCACATCAGTTGAAAATCACTGAATTAGCGTTTCGCGACGCACATCAATCATTATTAGCTACTAGGCTTCGCTTAGATGATATGCTGCCCATCGCAGAAAAACTCGACAAAGTAGGCTACTGGTCAATGGAGTCTTGGGGCGGCGCTACTTTTGACGCGTGCATTCGTTACTTGGGTGAAGATCCATGGGAGCGTATCCGCGCCATAAAACAAGCTATGCCGAATACCAAGCAACAAATGTTGTTACGTGGTCAGAACTTATTAGGCTATCGTCATTATGCCGACGACGTGGTTATAAAGTTTGTTGAGCGTGCTCATAAAAATGGCGTAGATGTTTTCAGAATTTTCGATGCAATGAATGATGTTCGTAACTTGACTACGGCAGTAAAAGCGACTAAAGACATGGGTGCTCACGCTCAAGGTACGTTGGCCTATACTATTTCACCAGTTCACACTCTACAGTTTTGGTTAGATATGGCAAAGCAAGTAGAAGACTTGGGTGTTGATTCTATTTGTATTAAAGACATGGCAGGCCTATTAAAGCCCTATGAATGCGAACAACTCATTACCGAGTTAAAAGCTACCGTAAAAGTGCCAATTGCTATGCAGTGCCACGCTACTACAGGCTTAAGTACCGCAACTTATCAAAAAGCAATTGATGCGGGCATTGATATGCTCGACACGGCTATTAGCCCAATGAGTATGACCTATGGTCACTCAGCTACTGAAACCATTGCTGCTATTGTTGAGGGTACTGAGAGAGACACCTTATTAAACAAAGAATTGTTAGCCGAAGGCGCTGCATATTTCAGGGGCGTTCGTAATAAGTACGCACAATACGAAGGAAGCTTAAAAGGCGTTGATGCGCGTATTTTAACGGCTCAAGTGCCTGGTGGCATGTTAACGAACATGGAAAGCCAACTAAAAGAGCAAGGCGCTGAAGATAAATTTGATGCCGTATTGCAAGAAATTCCACGTGTTAGAGAAGACCTAGGCTTTATTCCATTAGTTACGCCAACCTCGCAAATAGTGGGTACTCAAGCGGTAATCAACGTACTTACTGGTGAGCGATACAAATCGATTTCAAAAGAAACTGCTGGCGTGTTAAAAGGCGAATATGGCGCAACGGCAGCACCGGTTAATGCAGAATTACAGGCCCGTGTGCTTGCAGGCGAAGACGCAATAACCTGCCGTCCAGCTGACATTATTGAGCCAGAGTTAGGTGCGTTAGAAAGTGCTTTACTTGCAGTAGCAAAAGAAAAAGACTTACGCTTGGCTAGTGATACTGTAGACGACGTGTTGACTTACGCACTGTTCCCACAAATTGGCTTAAAATTTATTGAAAACCGAGACAATCCGTCGGCATTTGAACCCGCGCCAAGTGACGGGCCATTAGAAGTAGACGCTGCTAGCACTAAACCTTTTGCGGCAGACGCTGCAAGCTATGCAGTTAAAGTGGATGGTCAGATATATCATGTTGAAGTGGCTGATGGTGGCGACATTACCAATATATCGGGCGTGAGTTTATCTACCCCTACAAACGAGGTTTCTCATTCTGCAGCGCAAACTCCAGCGCCCAGTGTTAACAGTACCGAAATAAAAGCGCCGTTGTCGGGCAACATATTCAAAGTAATCGTTGAAGATGGCCAGCCTATAAACGAAGGCGACGTGATTGTTATTCTTGAGGCCATGAAAATGGAAACCGAAGTGCGCAGTACGGTAAGTGGAATAGTTACCCAAATTGGCGTAAAAGAAGGCGATGCTGTGCAAAACGGCGATACCTTGATGTTGGTAGGGTAAGTTATGGAAAAGTTAGAGATACTTTGGCAAAGCACAGCACTGCCACATTTTGAATTAGGCCAAGTTATAATGATGGCAGTTGGCTTGGGCCTACTGTATTTGGCCATAGTTAAGAAGTTTGAGCCCTTGTTATTGCTTCCTATTGGCTTTGGTGCTTTGCTCACTAATATCCCTTTAGCGGGCTTTACAGAGGCCGGTGGCTTACTGCACTACATTTATTATATTGGTGTAGATACCGGCGTGTTTCCGCTACTGATATTTATGGGTGTTGGGGCAATGACCGATTTTGGCGCGTTAATCGCCAACCCTCGTATGTTACTGTTAGGTGCTGCTGCGCAGTTTGGCATATTCGCCACCCTGTTTGGCGCAATACTGCTCAACGGTATTCCAGGGTTTGAGTTTACCCTTAAAGATGCCTCGGCTATTGCGATAATTGGCGGTGCCGATGGTCCTACAGCAATCTTCCTCGCCTCTAAATTAGCCCCTGAGCTATTAGGTGCAATTGCAGTTGCCGCATATTCATACATGGCCTTAGTTCCTATTATACAGCCGCCTATTATGAAGGCATTAACGTCGCCTGAAGAACGTCAGTTAGAAATGAAGCAGTTACGTGTAGTATCGCAACGCGAAAAAATTATTTTCCCCATTGCAGTGCTCATACTCACGTTGATTTTCTTGCCATCAGCTACACCGTTGGTAGGTATGTTCTGTTTCGGTAACTTATTGAAAGAAAGTGGCGTAGTAGAGCGCTTAAGCTATACCGCTCAAAACTCACTGATTAATACCGTTACTATCTTCTTAGGCTTAGCGGTAGGTTCAAAACTATCATCAGAAGAATTTTTGACAGTTGAAACCCTCGGTATTTTGGCGCTTGGTGCGGTGGCCTTTTCTATTGGTACTGCTGCGGGTGTGTTAATGGCTAAGGTAATGAACAAGTTTAGTACTGACAACATTAACCCACTAATAGGTGCTGCCGGTGTATCTGCTGTGCCAATGGCTGCTCGCGTAGTCAATAAAGTTGGTCTGCAGGCAAACCCGCATAACTTCTTGTTAATGCATGCTATGGGGCCAAATGTTGCCGGTGTTTTAGGGAGTGCGGTTGCCGCTGGTATACTATTGGCATTGGTTGGTTAAGCAATTCATCTTGAAAGGGGTTAGGTACTAACCTCTTTATATCTTAAATCTCAGCTCTTCTTTTTGGAACAGTTTTTGCACGTGCGTGAGCATCTGCACATAACTTTATTCTAAAAAGGTGATTGGTGTTTACTCTTTGTATACTATCTGTGGCGCGCAAAACGGTCTATAGCAAGTATTGTTTATGTATCGCGTTATTGCTATGCACGCTTGTTTTTACTGCCAACATTAATGCACAGCAAACATCCACGGATAGTGAAACAAACCTTCAAAAGCAAACTGATCGCATTACTACTAGTCGTTATGTTGACGGTGAAGAATTACTGTTTTCGTTAGTGGTAGATAACTATGCCTTAGGCGAGCTCAATGTATTGATACAAAATCAGCAGTACTACATCAATTTTGAAGACTTGGTGATGTCTGCAGAATTTGCTATTGAGCGTTCAGCTAGTAGTCGAGATAAGCAGTATGTGGGCTGGTGGGCTAACGAAAAAAACACCTTTGAATTGTCTCTCCCTTCCGATCCAGGCTTACTAATTGGCGGTCAGTCAAATGCAATAGCATTTGTTGTACTAAAAGGTGAAAAAGCCTTTTTGAACGAATTAGAAGTCTTTGATATTGCTTCAGAGCTTTACGTCAGGGCCGACCTGATAGAAGATTGGTTTGGCGCAAGGTTCGCTTTTGATGAAAGTAAATTATGGTTAAATACGCAAACATCACAAGCGTGGCCATTTCAGTTATCTCAACAACGTCAAAAAACTAAAACTAACACATTATCGCGTATTCCTGACTCAGTAGAGCCTCACTATGACCCCGGCTATTCAATGTTATCACCGCAAACTATTGATTTTATTGCCAGTGTGAGAGCCAATAGGCTCCAGTCGGAGAATAGCAGCAAAAACGCTAACTATAGCCTCTTAGGTCGTCAAGATATTATGGGCTTGTCAACTCGATATTTTATGGCAGGTAATGATAAAGATGTTCTAACTCAAGGAACCGTTGATTTTTCAAGGCATTGGTCAGAAGATAACAAAGGCCCTTTAGGGATGACGCGACTCCAGTTTGGTGATATTCAACCCGTTAGAGTAGGGAACATTTCAACAAATGCTACTCGTGGCGTGCTAGTAAGTAATGCCGATCTTAATAGAAGAACGAATCAAGACGTCACCAATGTCAGCGGATTTGTGCAAGCAGGTTGGGATGTTGAACTATATCAAAATAAAGTATTGGTTAAACAACTCTTTGATATACAAAGTGGCCGCTATGAATTTTTGGATTTGCCTTTGTTCAATGGGTTAAATGAGTTTGAAGTCATTAAATATGGTCCACAAGGCCAAATTGAAAAGGAGACTTTTGAAAGACTTTTAGACAGCTCACTAAGTGATGTGAATAACGCCAGTTATGAAATATCACTCTCACAAAATAATACAGATACGCTAGGGATACAAAATATAAGTGAAGAGTTGTCGGATAATCTTTTGTTGTCAGGCAATTATTCTGTGGGTTTAGGTAGCAATAGTTCTATTAACTTTGCACACGCTAACCAGCTAGGCGATTCTGATTTAAACGATCAATACCGCCTTAGCTATGTTAGTAAATTGACTGAAAATGCTATTATTAACTCAACCTATACTTATAGCCCCGACCAATTTCATGATCTTAGCCTTTCTCTAAGTTCAAGCATTTGGGAACAATTATTTACAAGCAGTATTAATATTGAAAAGAGTGAAGTCAGTAATAACGCCCCTTTGCTTGAAGACTATTCAGGTAATGTACAAATTTCTGTATCGGGCAATGTATTTCAAGGTAAATCGCAAAGCTTGTTTCAACAATCTAAATTGATATATCAACAAAACCTATTAGGCGACGCTATTATTACGGCCAATAACCGACTAGCTTACCGAACAAAATGGTTTGGCTTGAATCATTCAATAGATTACAGGCGAATTGAAGATACTGCAGGTAACATTGAGGATTCTGCTTTTGGTATTATCAATTCAAGTTTTAATATTGGTAGCATAAATGCAAGAGCTGGCGCTTCATATACGCTTGGCGCTCAGAATGATTGGGAGACAATGTTTGTGAATGCCAATTGGTATGCTTTAAATACATTGTCAATTAGAGCAGAATTTTCACGTAACCTAAACCTAGACAATAACAGTTTTGGTCTAGGTCTAGATTGGAAACATGACTTATATGGCATTACCGCAAGAGTAGAGCATTCAGATTTATTTGATACTTCGCTTACCTTAAGTGCCAGAATAAGCTTTTCTGAAGCTCCCACAGAATTTGGCTACATTCAGAGCAAGCGCAGTTTAGCCGAGTATGGGACCGTGCTAGTAAGAGTTTACCACGATATAAACAATAATCGAATATATGATGCTGAAGATATGCCCATAAAGAATGCCAGAGTGTCTGCGATACAAGCAAGACGATTTGCAGAAACAGATGTAATTGGTATCGCGCAAATCGATGGTTTGTCTTCGTTTCGAAAAACTGACCTCATCTTAGATATCGATAGCCTAGAAAATCCATTTTTAGTTAACTCCACTTTAAAAACCTCAATTACGCCCAGAGCAGGTTTAGTGACTTTAGTTAACTACCCGCTAGTTGAGGGGGGTGAAGTAGAGGGTGAAGTTAGCTTTATAGATGAATTTAACAGAGTCAGGAACTTAGCGAATGTACCTTTAGTCATACGAGATAGCCATGGCAATCATATAGCCGATGTGAAAGCAGGCTTTGACGGCTACTTTTATTATGCCGGTTTAGTTCCTCATACATATTATTTAACGGTAGATGAAGATTATTTGAATCGAAAGAACTTTAGGGCGATGAAACCTATTCCATTAAAAATAGAAGAACAGGGTCAACAGCTGCTAGGTGCAGATGTAAAGCTACAAGAAAAACCACGAGTTTCAGGTTATGTTGTGTTAAGTGGCGGTTTTTCATCAAAAAATTTATTAATCGCTTACTATGAATTGGTTAATAGCCGTCTATCATCTTTGCAAATACCAAGCAAAATTACGCCATTTGAACATGAAGTTGCAGGACGAAAGTTAGCTTTAGGTTTACTTTTTACTCAGGATAAAGCAGAAGCTGACCAACTTTGTGCGCAATTAGCGTCTGTTCTTTCCTCTTGCCAAGTCAAAGATCACATCCTTGTTTTGTAAAAAAAACACTCAAAGCGCAGTAGAATTATTTTTGGTATATAACTTGCTGTTCATTTACATATTGAATGGTAGTTGCCTTGTGGTGTTGTAACTTTGACGCTTAGCGCTACAAAGATGTTAAATGAGGAGTGGTTATGTATTTACTAAATAAAGTGTCGTTTGCGCGTATTTTGGTCATTATTGGTTCAGTACTAGCGCTTAATGGCTGTTTATTAACAGACGCATTTAAGCAAGAGTTGATTGATAAAAATACACAAACTGATCTTCAAAAAAAGATTGGCGAATTGGAAGAAACCTACACTTTACAAGAGCTGACTAGGCGCATTAACAATATCGAAAAAATAACACCTGAAATATCCCGTGTTATGGAGCTTGAGAGTGATTTAGCTTATTTAACAGAAATGATGAAATCAGACAGACAAGGAATCTCTTCTATAAATCGCGACACTGATATACTGGTGGACGAAGGTTTACCTAGTCTTGAAGTCTTAGCAGAAGCTGATTTTTTACCTAATGTGCGTGCAGGTAATAATCAAGTAGAACTTGCTGCTGCCTCGCCATTAGTAAAACCCCTTACAACTTTATCAAGCGAACAAGTGGTAAGTATTGATGATAAGTTCAGCAGTAGTGCAAATACGAATGTTAACAATATGCTTGGTGGAAGCGAACGACAAAGCCAAACAAATAGCAATATAGAAGATAAATTTACTCAGGCTCGAAACGTTAGTAACAAGCAATTTAGTAGTCAAATTCAAGCAGGTAACAGTCGTCCATCAGATATCGTAGGGCCAACTATAGATGAAAACACGAGTAATGCTTGTTATGCACAAGCCGCAGACGGCGGAAAACATTCAATTCATTTAGCTTCGTATATCACAAAAGCCAATGCGATTAGTGGATGGAACAAGTTAATGAATAAGCATGATAGTTTGCTTTGTAATTTAACACCCAAACTCGCAAACGTATCAGTGAAGGGAACAGACTATTTGAGCCTCAGAGTCGGTCCATTAAGCGATAAAACAACCGCCCTTAAGCTTTGTGCTGCCATAAAAGCGACAGGTGATTATTGTGCAAGCGCCGAATACCATGGAACACAGCTTTAGTGATGTGCTACATAGGTGTGATTAAAATGACGCATAAACTAACAGTGCTAGCCGTATTTTCGCTTATCATGTGTGGGAGTTTGCAAAACGCCCAGAGTCAAGAAGTGCAAGAAATTACGCCTGTCTATTTCGGTACAGTCGTTGTGCTAGATAATTCCACAGTGGGTTCTATTCGTATAGATGAGTTTGGCAATACTACAGTGAGTACACATTTTGCTGTTATTGACCCGCCTCGTTATGGAGAGTTTAGATTGGTTAATTTTGTGCCAAATTCTATTTTATTTATTACCGGCGGGATTATTCAAGCAGGTACAACGTCTCCTCAAGTATCTCCAGAACAATTTACCTTAAATGCAGTAAATGTACGTGCCACAATCAGAGTGGATGCTGATGGCAACGCAGAATTTAGAGTAGGTGGCGAGTTAGTTACGTCAGGCAGTAATAGCCTTGCGTTTGGCAATCAAACCTATACTTCACGTTTATCTATTACAGTTGATTATTAATAAGAGAGTTAAGAGTTATGAAATACATCATAGGATTTATTTGTGTCATTTTCGCATTAGGAACAAAGGCAAACCTGCTAATATCTCCTACCCGTCTTAATTTTGACAGTAAAGACAGAGTCCAAGAAGTGATGCTGGTCAATACTACTTCCAAAGAGCGCACTTACAGGATTGAGTGGTCTGAGAAAAAAGCGCTTGCATTGGGAGGCTATGAAGAGTTAGCCGAAGACGATGATTCAGTAGCTCGCTTAAGTCCATATATGCGTTTTTCACCAAGACAGGTGAGGTTAGCCCCAGGTGAACGCCAAACAATCAAAATTCAGCTTAGACGCAAGGCTGATATGCAAGAGCTAGAATACCGTTCGCATTTAAAATTTGTTGCGCTGCCACCTGAAGATGAATTACCACCTGAAGATAGCAATGTTGATGGTATGCGAATGTCACTAGATATGTTGTTAAGTTATTCCATACCAGTAGTTTATCATCCTGTTGAACCACTCACCTCGGTTTCAATTGATGACTTTGCTTTATCGACCAGAGCGGACGATGCTATTGATTTATACTTGCAACTAACTAGGAGAAAGACTAATTCTGCTTATGGTCGTATTGAAGTGTACACAAAGGTAGATGGAAAACAAAAACGCATTGGTCTTTTAAACAATGTGGCAATTTTTAAAGAATTAGATAACGCGCAAAAATCAGTACTTATTCCTAACTACAGGCAGTATGGTGAGCTAGATGAATTGACTATTAAGTATATAGGTGAAAAAGAATATAAAGGGCAAACCCTTGCAGAACGTACCGTTAGACTCTAATTTAATGCAAGCGTAAAAAAAATATTAAGGTTTCTCAACGTTTGTCGATAACCAGTTTGTAGGTAGTAAAACCTAAACCTGCTTCGAAAGAAGCTGACAGAGTTGTCGCGAGAAACCGCGTACTGTGTCATTGATTTAATTAAAAGCAAACGGAGAAATTCCATGTTCAAACGCAATCAATTATATGTATCGCTTTTTGCGACTTCTATGATACTAGGTGCCACTTCTGTTGTAGCGCAAGAGTCTGTTACATCTAGTGCAAGTGTTGTAGTGCAAAACGCATTCGACTTAGCTGAGGTAGCCCCTCTAGATTTTGGTACAGTACGAGCGACTGTTGATTCTGACCCAACTGATGATTCAGCTTCAGTAAGTATTGCATCATTTGCAATCGGCACTGATGGAACTGTAGGCTCAGTCAGTCTAGCCGGTGGCGCTACAACTGCAGCATCAATGAGCGTAATTAGCGACGGTTCACCTGCTGAGTTTTCAATAACAAACGCAGCACCATTTACTGAAATTACGCTTAATGTACCTTCTGGATTCGATATCGTAAATTCTTCTGCTCCTCCTGGTACAGCAGTGTTTGGGGTAGGTACATTCTTGTTCAGAGAAGTAGGCGCAACGTCTGATGCTACTGCAATTGATACTGACATTAACGGCGAAGTAAGCTTCACTATGGGCGCAACACTATCAACTGATGATAATGCAGCAGCTCAGACAAATTACGCGGAGGGCACTTATACTGCTTCTTTCGTAATGGAAGTAGAATACTAATAAATCGCATTTAAACGTTTAAATGCGTTTGTAACGACGTCAATAAAAGCCAGCGCAAGCTGGCTTTTTAATATCTTCCCAACAAGATAACACGAGGCGACCATGCAACAACTACTCAACCGCTTTATTGATAGCTTTTTAAATCGTTATTAATCATTACTGCCAGTCGTTTGCATAAATAGCAAACTACTACAACATACTAAAATGCCGCTCAACCAAATTAAAGTGCGACTGCACTAGCTTTTGCGTAATACTCTGCTGGGGCTCACTAAATACCTCATTGGTTTTACCCTGTTCAATAATTCTGCCTTTGTCCATTACCAAAACACGATCACTCACGTGCCGCACAATGCCAATATTGTGAGAAATAAACACAAAACCCACGCCCAGCTCTTGCTGTAATTTTAATATTAAGTTAACGGTTTGCGAGCGCACCGATGGATCAAGGGCGGCAAAAGGTTCGTCAGCCACTATAATTTGTGGATCAAGAATGAGCGCGCGCGCCAAGGCTACCCGTTGTTGTTGTCCATCAGACAGCATATGCCGGTAATAATAATAATGATCTCGTAGCAAGCCAACCATGCTTAAGGTATCTTCTATTTTTTGCTGCC
>JBARZY010000078.1:0-109220 GCA_049650345.1 Glaciecola sp.
TAACTGATTACTGTCTTTGGGGATAGGTTTTTATTGAGTTCAGTGATGGTCCAAGGAGGTCGTGGCCTTCGCCACGATGACGTGAGGTTGTATCAGCGCTGTAAAAAATAAGGTCCGCTCAACGGCAAAGAGCGTCAAAGCCTTTATGTCCCTCAAAGCCCATACGCTGGCTCATATCCAAACGTCAGTGTCTTGGCCACCAAGGATTGCCATAATTTCGATTTGTTTATTATTTATACGGTAGTAAATAGTGTCAGTATGATATGGACAACGTCTGTAGCCAATTCGGATGTTATCGACGGATTGATACTGAAATGGATGAGCTGCTATTTTGTCGAATGTCTCAAAAAATCCATTGAAATAATCATCAGCCTGTTGCTCCCCAAAGTTTAAATAGCCATACTCGTAAATTCTTTGAAGATCTTCCTTGGCCTCTTGAGAAAGTTTGTAACGAAAGTTCATTTAAGCTTGCGTTTAAATTCAGATAACATTTCTTGTTTAGTTTGCTCAACAAAACCACGTTTTTCTGCTTGTTCTAGCTTTAAGTTAACAGCCTCTGCTCTTCGAGCTCTTCGGATTAAATCGTTAACTAACTCGCTCTTATTTGAGTAATCACCGGTGTTTTCTACATGGTGTTTAAGCCATATATCGTTATTTTCGGTCAACGTGATACTTTGTCTCGGCATGATAACCTCCCTTTCTTTGGTGCATTATTACACCAATAGGCTATACTTGCAAAGTAATGATTTAAGATGCATGTAAAAAGTTTAGATTGCCTCTTGTTTGCTAAGTAGACTCTTAAAAGTGAGATTTTTATGTCCGGAATAGGGCATTTTCTGTCGAAAAACAAGTATATTAAATCCAATCGAAATTACGTTCATTTCGCAAAACTTAACTGTCGCTTATCTTTATTTCTCTTCTGTCGAGATAGGTCAAGACCTGCCAACTCGAAATGTCAGATATGAGCTACTACACTTTAATACTGTAAGCAGTGCCAGTTATATGTGTTATCGCTTTACTGTATTTGCTCCATCCCACAAGTGTGAACTTTAACTCACCACTTCTTCTTAGGTGCAAATAACTCTTCAATCTCTTCACTTTCTTTTTGTTTTTCTGCCAGTAACGTTTTCAAATTCTGGTCTTTAACGCTGCTCTCAAGGCCATTCAATGAAGCTTCAAGCTCGGCTTTTTTCTGCTGAGTATATTCGGTTTGAGGCTTGTGGTTATTCAATGCGTTGAGTGCTTTCTCAAGATATTGCCTTGCTGAACCTTGCATATTCGTGGCAACTGCATCTTGAGCACGCTTTGCGAGGGTTTCAATGTTGACTCGTAACTGCAAGCTTTCCAGTGATTTGTCTTCTTGAGCAAACAGTTTTTGTGAGATATTTCCTTTGGTGTGTTCAGAACGAACAATTTGACGCAGTTTCTTTACTGCTTGAATATACTTAATGATTACTTTGTCTGACGAGGGGAGTCTGAACTGATTTTGATCAGGCGCAGGTTCCGCAGGATCAATATTTTTAATAGCTTGCTTTAAGCCATCAATTTTCGATTTTACGTCAGGTGAGGGGTTATGTTCGTATATACTTTTTAAACAATTTAAGGAGCGTTTCCGCAAAATAGCGATTAAAAGTTGAGACACCGGCATTTGAGTGGCGGCAACTATCGATTCTTCTGTTTCGTCGAAAATAGAGCGCTGCTTTGACACTTCTTCACGCTTTTCGGTTTCTTTGCGTTCATTGTGTTGTTGAATTGCCGTTGCTGCAATGCCGCATACAATCAAAAAAGCAATTAAAATTATGATAATAGTGTATGTCATTGCAACTTTCTCACATCCTTCATTGGTCGTTTAGTTATGGTATTGGTGTTAGGGTAGCATTAATTCAAAAATGCTGCCGCCGGTTTTGGCATCGTTTGACAGTGTAATACAACCATGCACGCCCTTGTTTTTGTGTGTTTGCGCAATCAAACGAGCAAAAAATAGGCCTAAACCCGTGCGGCCCTCTGATATACAGAAACTATCAAGGTTGACCGTTGACATCTCTAACATTTCTTTAGGATAACCTTGGCCATCGTCTTGTACTTTTAAAACAAGCTGTTCATTGACTACCTTCGCCGATATATTGATATTACTACAGCCATATCTAATAGCGTTAATCAACACATCGTGTATTAGTAAGTAAATCAATTCACGATCTAAAAACCAACATAAATGTTCATCTACATCTACATTGATACTCAATTCTTTTTGCTTCATGTAAATGCGGTTTGACTCAACCACTTCTTCCATCAAATCTGTCAAAAAACATTCATCAATATTTATGGGTAAAGCATCAATATCAGAACGGTATAATGACAATACTTGTACTAATATCGTATTCATTCTGTTGGCTTCATAATGCACGCTATTTAAGCCTTTGTGTGCTTGGCCATCATGCGGAGGTATAATATCTGATAAGTGCTCAATGGATTGCATCAGCAAACTCAATGAATTTTTCATATCGTGAATGGCTACGGCAATGACCGAAGAAAAATCAAATTTTTCTTTTTTTAACGCTTTATCTAACGCGGGTTCACTCATCTAAGTGGTTGCCTTTTGCATGTATTTTCATTGTTTGTGCAAATAACCGTAAATTTTATATGCAAAAAATATAAGTTTCGGTATTATTTAAGCACGAATTGATATGAATATATCGGCTACTTCAGCAAACTATTTAGCGAAATATGAACGTGATGCTGTGCATGCAGTGCTCACTGCAACATACGTTTACATTAAAATAAGGGAATCGATGAAACTACAGCAATTACGATACATAGTAGAAGTGTTAAATAATAATTTAAACGTGTCTGCAACCGCCGAAAATTTATACACTTCACAACCTGGTATTAGTAAGCAAGTGCGCATGCTTGAAGACGAATTAGGCATACAAATATTTGGGCGCAGTGGTAAACATCTTACTCACGTTACAGAAGCGGGCAAAGAAGTGATTAATATTTCCCGTGAAATATTAGCCAAAGTGGAAAGTATCAAAGCCGTTGCCCGTGAACATACCTTACCTGACCAAGGCAAACTTAATATTGCTACCACTCATACTCAAGCTCGTTATGCCTTACCCGATGTTATTCAAGGGTTTATGAGCAAGTATCCAAAAGTCTCTTTGCATATGCATCAAGGCACGCCGTCACAAATTAGTGATTTGGCCGCCAAGGGCGAGGCTGATTTTGCCATTGCGACCGAGTCGTTGCATTTGTATAACGATTTGGTCATGTTGCCGTGTTACCACTGGAATCGTTCGGTTATTGTCAATAAAACCCACCCTTTGGCAAAAAAGACCAACCTTACCATTCAGGATATCGCTAAGTACTCATTGGTAACTTATGTATTTGGTTTTACAGGTCGCTCAGAGCTTGACCGTGCGTTTACTGAAGCGGGTTTAGAGCCTAAAATTGTATTCACCGCAACCGATGCCGATGTGATTAAAACCTATGTGCGTTTAGGTGTTGGTATAGGCGTAATTGCTTCAATGGCGGTAGACGAAGAGCTTGACTCTGACTTAGTGAAAATAGACGCTAGCCATTTATTTGATTACAGCACGACAAAAATAGGTTTTAGAAAAGGCTCGTTTTTACGCAACTACATGTATGAATTCATAGAGCGTTTTGCGCCGCATTTAACCAAAGAAGTGGTTGAGCGAGCAATGATGCAAAAGAATAATGCGGACGTTGAAACAATGTTTAAAGACCTAACATTGCCGGTAAAATAACCGGCATCTGCTTGTTAGCATTCTATAATATTAACCGCTAAGCCGCCTCGGGCGGTTTCTTTGTATTTGGTTTTCATATCGTTGCCAGTGTCGCGCATGGTTTTAATGACCTTGTCTAACGATACCTTATGATTACCCGTCCCGCGTAAAGCAAGACGTGAGGCATTAATCGCTTTTATTGCGCCCATGGCGTTTCGCTCTATACAAGGCACTTGTACCAAGCCACCCACAGGATCGCAGGTTAATCCTAAGTTATGCTCCATACCAATTTCAGCCGCGTTTTCTACCGAATCGACCGAACCTCCTAGTACTTCAGTTAGCGCACCGGCTGCCATACTACAAGCCACGCCAACTTCACCTTGGCATCCTACCTCTGCTCCAGATATAGACGCATTTTTTTTATACAGTATGCCGATTGCAGCAGCAGTAAGTAAAAATCGACACGCGGTGTCGTCTTTCATTGGTCTAATAAACTTATGATAATAACTCATCACAGCAGGTATAATACCGGCTGCGCCATTGGTAGGTGCTGTCACTACACGTCCGCCAGCAGCATTTTCTTCATTTACCGCAAGGGCAAATAAATTGACCCAATCCATTACCAACATGGGATCATTACTTTGTTCATTCTCAAGGCGGGCTAGCAAGGCAGGTGCCCTGCGGTGAACCTTTAATCCGCCGGGCAAAATCCCTTCTTTATGAATGCCGTTTTCTATTGATTGTTGCATGACATGCCAAATATGAACTAGCTTTTCGCGTACTTTTTCTTCAGGCATTAGCAAGGTTTCGTTGTGTAGCATTAAACTGCTTATTCTGAAACTGTTTTCATGACACGTTCGCACCAATTCATCGGCAGTAGAAAAAGGGAAGGGCGCATCTTGTTGAGCTTGTGAAAAGGCTTCATTTTTTTGCGCGTCAAACTGGCTCTCTTCAACAATGAATCCCCCACCAATTGAATAATACGTGGTTTCAGCCACAAGGGTGTCGCCAGCGTAGGCATACAGCGTCATGCCATTTGCATGTTTGGGTAACGTTTTTCTGCGATGAAAAACTATCGCACCATTGTCAGGAAAATGAATGCGGTGTTTTTGAAGTAATAGTAATGTTTGTTGATTGGCAACATTGGCAAGCATATCGTCAACTTGGTTAACGGGAACCGTCTCTGGGTCAAAGCCCATTAGACCCAATATGACTGCTTTACCTGTTCCATGGCCTTTACCGGTTTGGCCCAGTGAGCCAAATAGTTCAGTTTTGATATTACTGATGTTCTCAAGCGTATGTTGTGTCTCTACATGCTTTGCAAATGCCAGTGCTGCGCGCATAGGACCTACCGTGTGAGAACTAGAAGGGCCAATACCTACCTTAAACATATCGAAAACACTGATCATATAAACCTCTACTTAATAATACGTAAAGTGTTACACAAAGCGCGTACAACACAAGGTATAAATGCTAATATTTGGTATTAGAAATGTTAATGCGATGTATTTCGATAAGGTTATTTGAATGCGTCTAAAACTCGCATTTATCGCAATTTTGCACTTACATGGTCGCGTAACAATGCCAACATGCCCGCGGTTGCGCCCCATATCAACCGTTCATTGTACGGAATGAAATGAACGGGAAAGACGCCGTCTGCACGATGTATATGTTCAGTAAAATAATGCTGTTCATTCATTAAAAACGCTAATGGCACGTGAAATACGCTTGCTACTTCATTGTGGTCTAGCACTAAGTCTTTGTGCAAGTCTAATACTTTGTTGTATATGGCAATAATGGGTGTCACCGCGAAGCCACTGATTGTGCGGTATGTACCTAATTTTCCTAATAACTTAAGTGCGTTTGTTTGTAAGCCGATTTCTTCTTTGGCTTCGCGATATGCAGTGTCTACTAAATCAACATCGCTTGGCTCAGCTTTTCCGCCCGGAAAACTAATTTGACCTGGATGATGTTTTAGATGTTGTGCTCGCTCGGTAAATAGCACATGTAGCTGATTATTATGTACATACAAACAAATCAGTACTGCGGCAGCGCGGTTTGCGTTTTTAAAGGCTTCATGCGCGCTTACTTGAGTGGTCCAAGGTTGATTAAATGCAGACAAAAATTCAGTTTCAGTCACGCGCTGCCACCTCATCTTGAGCACCTTTTTTATTTGCGTGTGGTGCTAAATAAGTATTATCAATATCAATTTCTTGGGTTGATAGTACAGGTAAAATTTTGCCAAGTTTATGTAAACTTTCTTGGTATTCATCATTACCCATTGAATCTATAACAATACCGCCACCGCCCCAGCAATAAAGGTGTTGGTTTTCAGCTAACAGCGTGCGTATACATATACTGGTATCAACGTCATTGCGAATACCGATATAGCCAATACTGCCGCAATATATTGCCCTTTTGTGAGGCTCTAACTCTTGAATAACTTGCATAGCACGCACCTTAGGCGCACCTGTTATAGAACCACCGGGAAACGCGCCTTTAAGTAAATCGTAAACTGTTGAGGAGGATTTTATGTTGCCTATTACAGTACTCACCATGTGATGTACCGCGGGATAACTTTCTAAGGCAAATAATTTAGGTACTTTTACCGTATCAGCCTGGCAGTGCTTGCTTAAATCATTGCGAAGTAAGTCAACAATCATTAAATTTTCGGCGCGATCTTTTTCTGCACTCAATAATTCTTCAGCCATTGCAGCATCAATAATAGGGTCTTTACTGCGTGCTCGAGTGCCTTTAATGGGCTTAGTTTCAACCTGGCCATCGTTAACCTTGATAAAACGTTCGGGAGATACGCTCAAAATGCAGCTTTGAGGTAACCGCATAAACGCAGAAAACGGGGCCTTATTCACCTTGGCAAGGGTGCAGTACGCCTCAAATTCATTGCCACTGTAGGCGGCGTGAAACCGCTGGGCATAATTGACTTGATAGCAATCACCCGCTTGTAAATAATCAATAATACGCGTGAAGTCAGCAAGGTATTGTTTAGGAGAAACACTTGCCTGCCATGCTGTATCAAGAGAAAACGCAGGTAACGAATCAGCCGAGCTTTCAATATCACTTTCACCATGTTTAAGCGCATCTAATTGTGTGCATAGGGAATGTGATAAATCCGGCTCGGTGCTGCACACGTAAGCGTTACCAGTGAGGTTATCAAATACAATTGCGGTGGTGTAAAACCCCACGCTTATATCTGGCAATGCGTACTCATTTGGGGCGCTATCAATAATGTTGTCGGTATGGATATTGCCATCATAGGAAAGCGCGGCAAGCGCGCCTACCACAAAGGGGATATGCACATAGCACGATTGCTCAAGCACTTGCGTGTTTATGGCATTGGCAAACTGTTGTTGTAAGTGTTGCAGTGCCTGATAGCCGCAGTTTGTATTGCCAACTGAAAACAGCGATTGCTGAGGGCCATTTATTTGATGTTGGTTATGGATACGCTGATAAGTAATGCATGGCTGTATAGCCATAATGTCATATCTGGCGTCTAGCTGCGTTTGTTCACAGCTATCTAGCAAACACGCCCACGGCTGATGCTGATATGATGCAAACAACGACACAATATGTTGGTGTTTTACATTAGGCACAGTCTGTATAGTTAATTGGCCTAATGGATACTGCGGATTGTTCATAAATGGATATTCACTGCCAAGTTGCTTAAGGTTTGTGCAATCTTTATTGTAATACTACGCTTTATATAGTGTACGACCAAAATAGGGGCCATACACCTTGGTAGATTTTCGTTTTACGAGTAGTATACTGATCTCTTTAGGGTTTCACCATTTTATCAGTAAACGAGGAACATATGACTGTAATTCGTCAGCAAGATTTTATTGACAGTATCCACGACGCACTTCAATTTATATCAGTATATCATCCACTTGATTACGTAAAGGCTGTTGAAGCAGCATACGAGCGAGAAGAGAGTAAAGCGGCAAAAGATGCCATGGCGCAAATATTGATTAACTCAAGAATGTCTGCTGAAGGCAAACGCCCATTATGTCAAGATACGGGTATTGTGACCTGTTTTGTCAAAATTGGTATGCAGGTGAGTTTCGATAAATCAGACATGACTGTACAAGAAATGGTTGACGAAGGTACTCGACGTGCATATTTAGACCCAGCTAACCCCTTGCGTGCTTCTATTGTTGCAGACCCAGCAGGTAGCCGCACCAATACCAAAGACAACACCCCTGCGGTGGTACACATGGATATGGTTGCAGGCGACAAAATTGAAGTGATGATTGCAGCTAAAGGCGGTGGCTCAGAAAACAAATCGAAAATGGTTATGCTAAACCCTAGCGATGACATTGCTGATTGGGTAGTGAAAACCTTACCTACTATGGGAGCCGGTTGGTGCCCGCCTGGTATGTTAGGTATAGGCATTGGCGGTACGGCAGAAAAAGCGGCGGTACTCGCAAAAGAAAGTTTAATGGACCCGGTTGATATTCAAGAATTAATTGAACGCGGCCCGCAAACCACAGAAGAAAAATTGCGCGTAGATATTTATAAAAAGGTAAATGACCTTGGTATTGGTGCGCAAGGTTTAGGCGGTTTAACCACGGTAGTTGATATCAAAATAAAATCGATGCCAACCCATGCTGCATCTAAACCCGTTGCAATGATCCCCAATTGCGCGGCTACTCGCCACGCACACTTTTATTTAGATGGCAGTGGTCCTGCTGAACTTAAAGCGCCTAAATTAGAAGACTGGCCAAAGGTTACGTGGGAAGTGGGTGAAGATGTTCGTCGTGTTGACTTAAACACAGTAACCAAAGCCGATATTAGTGAGTGGCAAGTAGGCGAAACGGTATTGCTAAGTGGTAAAATGCTGACGGGTCGTGATGCAGCACACAAGCGCATACAAACCATGCTGCAAAATGGCGAAGGCTTACCCGATGGCGTAGATTTAACCAATCGTTTTATTTACTACGTAGGGCCTGTTGATGCCGTAGGCAATGAAGTGGTAGGTCCGGCTGGCCCAACTACTGCAACGCGTATGGATAAATTTACTGATATGATGCTAGAAGAAACGGGCCTTATTGGTATGATTGGTAAAGCCGAGCGCGGGCCGGCAACTGTTGAAAGTATCGCCAAGCACAAAGCCGTTTATTTAATGGCAGTGGGCGGCGCCGCTTACCTTGTATCAAAAGCGATTAAAAAGTCTCGTGTGGTAGCATTTGAAGATTTGGGTATGGAAGCAATATATGAATTTGACGTTGAAGATATGCCTGTAACGGTAGCTGTTGACAGTACCGGTGCTAATGCGCACCAAACTGGTCCCGCTATTTGGAAAGCAAAAATTGCAGATTTAGACGCGGCACTGTCTAAATAAGATTGTAATATTTTGCCAATAGCGCTTACGCATAATATGCTAAGCGCTATTTTTATGTGTGTGTATTAGCGCTCATAACAACATTAATTCTACCTATAACAACAAGAGATGAATGCAATGGAAGCCGTTTCCCCTATGCCTGTGTGGCTGACTGAATTAGTAAATAATACACCCTTCGTTATAGCAATAATTGCTGCGATAGTGTTGCCTATCATTGTATGGCGAGTGATGAAAACTGACAAACAACAATCATTGCATGCATTACAGCAACAAACAGCGGCGAAACATGCAGAACAATATGCCTCGTTGAATGAGCAAAAAGTGTTAGCTGAGCAAGCCTTGGCAATGCAAAAAGCGGCCAGTGAGCATGCCTTGCATGATAAGACTAGCCAGTTGGCAGAGGCCAATGCTCACATTAAGTCATTGCAGCAAAGTATTTCAAGTCAGGACACTAAACTAGGCGAGCTTCAACAAAAGTCAGTGCAATTAGCGCACTTACAACAGCAATATCAGCAAAGCATAGAAGAGTCGAAAGCGATGCAGCAACAAGTTGCAGAACTCAGTAAACAGCAGGAAGCGCAATCGGCCAGTTTTATTCAAGAACGAAAGGCCTTTGAAGAAAAACTCATACTGCTAAAAGACGCTGAAAAGCAATTGAATACGCAGTTTGAAAATGTGGCCAATAAAATCTTTGAGCAAAAAGCGCAAAAATTTACGGAAACCAGTCAAAGTGGTATTACGCAACTACTGTCGCCATTAAAAACACAAATCGACGATTTTAAACGCCAAATTAGCGACCAGTATATAAAAGAAGGTCAAGAGCGCGCAGTGCTTAAGACTGAAATTTTGAGTTTAAAAGCCTTGAATCAGCAAATTACTGAAGAAGCTTCAGCGCTAACCAATGCCCTTAAGGGGGATAACAAACAACAGGGTAATTGGGGCGAGGTGGTATTATCGCGAATTTTGAATGAATCGGGTTTACGCGAAGGGCATGAGTACGAAGTACAGAAGCACTTGGTGAGTGAAGCCGGCAAAAACTACCGCCCTGACGTGGTAATACATCTTCCTAACGATAAAGACATTGTCGTCGATTCTAAAGTATCGTTAGTGGCTCATGAGCGTGTTGTAAATGCACCTGATGACAGCAGCCGAAAGCAAGCCTTAAAAGATCACGTAGCCTCGGTAAAAGGGCACATTAAAGGTTTGAGTAAAAAAGACTATCAAGACTTAGAAGGCGTAAAGACCCTAGATTATGTATTAATGTTTGTGCCTATTGAAGCGGCATTTTTAAATGCTGTTGAGGCCGAGCCAGAGCTAATAAAACTTGCCTTAGATAATCAAATTATGTTGGTCAGTCCTACCAATCTATTGGTGGCCTTGCGTACAATTAATAATATTTGGCAATACGAATACCAAAATCAGCATGCTAAAACCATCGCCGACAAAGCAAAACGCATGTATGACAAATTTGTGGGGTTTGTGGAAGATATGGAAAAAGTAGGCAAAAATATCGATATGGTCAGTAAAAATTATGATGCCGCCATGAATAAGCTGTCAACGGGCAAAGGGAATCTAATAGGCCAGGCAGAAAGCTTTAAAGCACTTGGTGTTACGCCCAATAAACAAATTAAGAAAGAATGGCTGCCTTTGAGCGATGACGATATAGAAGATACTTCAGAACAAGGCTAACGATATGGAACTTACCCAACAACAACTACAGCAGTTTGATGAGCAGGGATTTTTGTTCTTCCCCAGTTTGTTTTCGCCAGATGAAGCGCGCGCTTTACAAGGGGCAACCCATGAGGTGTTTGGGTCTCATCGTAAAGAGGTATGGCGAGAAAACTCAGGTGCACCACGTACTGCATTTGCTGCGCATCGCTACAATGATGTATTTGCCTGTTTAGGAGCGCATCCGCGCTTGGTGAACCCTGTATCGCAATTAGTTGACGGGCCTGTTTATATGCACCAGTTTAAAGTGAATGCAAAAGCTGCATTTGATGGCGATGTATGGCAGTGGCATCAAGACTATGGCACTTGGCAACGCGACGATGATATGCCAACGGCGCGCGCTATGAATATTGCTGTGTTTATTGATGATGTGAGTGCAGTTAATGGGCCGCTGTTGTTTATTACCGGCAGTCACAAGCACGGCGTAATAAACGCAAAGCACGACAGCGAAACCACGTCTTACCCTTTATGGGCGATTGGTAAGCAGCAAATTAATGCGCTGTGTGAACAAGGTGAGTGTGTCGCGCCTACGGGGCCGGCGGGCTCTGTGTTGGTGTTTTCGTCGTTATTAGTGCACGCAAGCCCACCCAATATTTCGCCTTACAATCGTACTATTGTGTATTTATCGCTGTGCCATGTTGATAATCACATTCGTTCGTTTAAACGCGATGAATGGGTTGCACACAGAGACTTTACGCCAATTATACCAATGGCCGATGATTGTTTAAGTAACACTGAATAAACACAGTTAAGTGGCTACAATAACCACTTATGGTCAATATCAACAAATTCTGTAGCGGCATTAATTAGCCCATTTGCAGTTAAATTGAGTACGCCATATACCACTGTTGTGCAGTTATGGCGTTGCTGCAAGGTATCAAGCAACAGCGCAAAATCACCATCTCCTGACAATAGTACAATTTCATCTACCATGGGCGCGCAGCTTAGGGCATCAATTGTGATGCCCACATCCCAATCACCTTTTGCTGTGCCATCAGCTCGTTGAATATAGGGCTTAAGTTTTACGTCAAAGCCAATGTGGCGTAAGGCACTTTGGAATTTTTGTTGGCCCGCATCGCCTTTATCGATGGCGTAGGCATAGGCGGCAACAATTTCATGTTGCTCGTTGAGCTGCTGATAAAACTGTCGATAGTTAAAGCCTCGCTTAAACGTATCGCGGGTAGTGTAATAAATATTTTGAACGTCTACCAAAATAGCAATTTTTTTAGGTGACATAATGGCCTTGTAAGTACTTGTATAGAAAAGAGTGTGTGTTTACTGTGTATTGCCCGACAGTTGTTGATATTCGTCATTATTAATCTCAAAAGCATACATTAGTGCATGTTTGGCGTGTTCTTTTAAAGGGTCGGTGTCACTAAGGGCAATGCTAAACAGTTGTGCTTTAAGCTTATCGTTGGCCTGTAAAACACCGCTGTGAAAAGAAGATAAAGTGGCTACCCGTGTGGCGAAGTCGGTCTCAGTTTGTAAAAAGGTGCTAGCCAGTTGCTGGCGTTGCGGTTTATCGCTGTAGCGCATCATGCTTTCAACCAAATAGCTTTTATCCTCGTCAGAGCTGTTATCGAGTTCGAACCTTAAATCGTCAACGACTTTCTGTTTTTGGCTAAGGTCAAGTTGGTAGGGCATCAATAAATCGAGGGCAAACAGTTTGTTTGGGTCTGAACTGTCACTGTATAAAGCGACATTGGTCACGGCTTCTATCACTTCGGGTTGTTTGTTGGCTAACCCCGTGTTAGATATTAACTGCAGCATTTTTTCGTTGGCTTGGCTGCTACCAATGGTAGCTAAACGCTGTACAAGGTCGTTCATAATAGTGTCTCTGTTAGCAATATCAGCGCTTTGCAATACACTGGTAATATAATATGGCTCGCGAGAATCAGAAGGCGATTCAATAAAATGTGTTAGTAGTATTTCGATATTGTCGGGGTTGTCGCTAATTTGTTTGCGAAGCCTATCCATAGTGCTTGAAAACATATCCATATGCGATGGGTTGTCGCTTGTGGTAATTGCCACTAGGAGCTTGAGCACATCAATAGGTCCTGCGTTGTCTGACAACTCAAAATCTGAGTCATCTAGACTCGACGAGTGTTGTAAGGATGTGCTATTAGGTGTGCTACTGAGAGATGAAAATTGATTGCTTTCACCATTTTCATTTACTTGTTTAACTGCTGCGTTATTTGATGTATTGCTGTTAGTCAAAGGCCTTGAAATATGGCTTTGTTTAGAAAACTGCAGCGCCTCGCTCGACACCTTGTTAAGAATCGACTCTTGGCCAAGCCAAAACCCGATAATAAAAGATAATGACACAACTACCACACATAGCACCGCATAGTAAGGCATGCTTGATGAAGTGTGAGAGTGGCGCATAATTTTAATAGTTCCTTATTCTACATTACTCATTAACGCTAAAACTTGTGGTGATGACTACCTGTTTATTTAGCATTAGCATCACCGAGCAGTATTTTTCTGTTGATAGATTAACAGCTCGTTCTAGATGTTTGAGTTTTATGTTGTTGCCAGTGACTTTATAGTGCGCATGAATCTTGGTAAATACGCGAGGGGCGTCGTCAGCACGATCTGCTTCTAGTTCACATACACAACTATCTATGGGTTGACGAGCTTTGCGCATTATTTCCACTACATCGACCGACGAACATGCTCCTACGCTCATCAATACAGCTTGCATTGGCGATAGTGCGTTGCCGTTTCCGTCAAGGTGAAGCGTTTTGCCATCGTCCATGGTGCCATCAAAGCCTAGCCCTGAGTCACTTACTTGCCATACAACCGATGCTTTCATGTTAATTCCTACTTGTTTTCAACTAAATAAATGCAGTTTTTTTCAATACGTATTTTTTTCGCTTTATACAAACTACCAATGGCTTTTTTATAGGCGGCTTTACTGACTTTAAAGTGTGCAAAAATATCGTCAGGAGAACTTTTGTCAGTAAGGGTAGACATACCGTCATGAGCCGCTAAATCGTCAAGTATGGTATCGGCAAGTGTGGCGCGAGACTTTTGATTAATGAGTTGTAGTGACAAGTCAATTTTTCCGTCGTCACGGATATTCTTAATGAAGCCATCAATTTTCTGGCCCACTTTAAGACTTGAAATAAGATCGCTTTTAAACAGCAAACCTTGATATTTGTTGTCAACTACGGCCTTAAACCCTAGAGGTGTTTGCGCATAGATGAGCAAAGACACCGCTTGTTTGGGTGACAAGTCACTGCCGTCGGCCTCTAAATAGCGTTCTATTTTGGTGGTGCCAATTAACTTACCAAGTTTGTCTTGGGTTAAATACACCACATAGTTGCTGCCCATATCAAGTTGTGTATGCACTTGCGTTTCTGGTGCATACAAATCGTGCTCCATGCCCCAATCAAAGAAGTAACCATGGGCGCTAGCACCTTTTACTACCAAGCTAGCAAATTGCTCGCGCTCTAATTTTGCTTGGTTAAGACTGGCCAATAGCTGACCGTCAGCTTGCGTATATACAAATACGTCAAGTTGCTCACCCACCTCGAATGCACGCTCGGTTTCTTTAAGCATTATAGGTGACGATAGCGGCGTTTCAGGGTGGTCTAATGCAAACCCCAATGGGAATATTTCAGTGACCACAAGGGTATTACGTTTGCCTAAGTTCAGCATCTTGATATGATATCTTTTAACGGTAAAACAACAGTATAACAAAGTCTCAATGACTAGGTGAATGAAAGCATGCAATTAAATGCAGATTTGGGTGAAAGTTACGGCGCATGGACCATGGGTGATGACGCAGCAATTATGCCTTTTATTGATCAAGCTAATGTGGCTTGTGGTTATCATGGTGGCGATGCACTGGTAATGAAACGCACCTTGGCGCATGCTAAAAAAGCTAAGGTGAAAGTAGGTGCGCACCTTGCTTACCCTGACTTGTTGGGCTTTGGTCGCCGTTCAATGCAATTGTCGTTCGATGAATTAGTCGCCACCGTACACGCTCAAATAGCGACACTAGAAGGCTTAGCTAAATGTGAAAATATGTCGTTATCGCATATTAAACCTCATGGGGCCATGTACAACGACATGATGAAAACCCATGATTTGTTTACGCAAATTGTAAAGGCAGTGTCGTCGTATCATACGATTTATCCCCTTGTCATTCAGGCGCTGCCTAACAATGACCTTCACAAAGAGAGTGCGGCTGCGCATCATGTTCCACTAATGTTTGAAGCGTTCGCTGACAGAGCGTATGAATGTGATGGCACCTTAGTATCGCGCGCGAAACCGAACGCGTTGCTGAATGCAGAACAAGCGCTTAAGCAAGTCACTTTATTGCTTACACAGCAATGTGTTTTGTCACCTGAGGGGGAAAGCGTGCCGATACGCGCTGATACGCTTTGTGTGCACTCTGACACTCGTGAAGCCTTACAATTGTGTCGCGAAATACGTCAGCAGTTGTTGTAATTGGTGCATAATGTATTCTTCAGTGTATGGGGCTCAGCGCCCGCAAAAAATAGCAAACCAGAGTTACTTATTACGCATTAACGAGTCGTCGGTAATGGTGCAATGTGGTGCCCTAGATGAACTTGCCAATGAAGTTAAGCCAAATACGCTATCAACTGCTAACACCATGGTTAAACGGTGGGCTAATATGATAGAGCATAATCGGCCTAGTTGGTTAATAGACTACGTTGCATCGTTCACTAGCCTACTTATAGAATACGATCCATTGGCAATTTCATACTATGATGTGTCGCAATTTTTAAAGAAACAACAACTTCCCGAATTAGCCGCTACTGAGCGCCGAACGCTGATCATTCCAGTGTGTTACGAAGCAATTAATGCTACTTACGAGTTAGACACGCACAAAGTCGTTCAGGCCAAAGGTATTACTGCGCAAGACATTGTTCAGCTGCACACGCAGCAGTCTTACCAGGTATATGCGATTGGATTTATGCCAAACTTTGCATATTTAGGAGAGGTAGATAGCGCACTTCACGTGCCTCGCTTGGCGAACCCTCGTGCCAAAGTGTTGGCGGGAGCGGTGGCAATTGCCGATAATCAAACTGCGATATACCCTGCCAATTCCCCCGGTGGTTGGCATATTATTGGTTATACGCCGATCAATATGTTAAGCAACGCCGATGTACAGTTTTTAAGCACTGACGTAGTAGAGTTTGAGGCAATATCAGCGCAACAGTTTTTATCCTATGGTGAGATATGATTGAGCTTGTTAGAACGGGCTTGTATGCACACTGGGTTGATGGTGGCCGTTACAATGTTCAGCGCCAAGGTTATAGCCAATCGGGTGCTTTAGATTGGCTGCACTATGAGCTTGCAAACGCCTTGTGCGGTAACCAAAAAACAAAGCCATGTATAGAAGTACTCGGTGGCAATTTCATAATAAAGTTGCAGCAAAGTTGCTGGTTGAGTGTGACTGGCGCGCGCGCAGAAGTTAGCGTGAATAACAATCTAATCGATATGAACAGCGCATGTTGGGTAAACGCAGGCAGCACACTGACTATCGGTAACGTAAATGTTGGATGGGTAAACTATATTGGTTTTGCAACGCCAATGACGCTTAATTTACGCTATAACAGCGTTTGCAATGTGCAGCGTGAATTACCCGACAAAGAGCGGGCCAATCAACCGGTCTTAACAGGTGATAATGCTAAGGTTCAATTTAAGGTAGATGATGACACTGCAAGCAAAAGCCATAATTTCGTCGCGTTTTTACCTAATTCCCCTGTTGTTTTACAGCAATTTTCAGCTAACTTAGCCTGTATTGAACATGGTGATGTCCTGAGTGTTCCTGTGCAGCTAAGCTATCAAAGTCAGCGTTTTGACTTAAGTGCCCAGAGCTTATTTTTTACACATGAGTATACTGTATCTGCGCAATTTGACCGTATGGGAATGCGACTAGAGGGCGTGCCCATACGTTGCAAAAATCATACTCTGAGTTCCCAAGCTATTGCTTATGGCGCGATACAAATTACCGGTGAAGGCTTACCTATTGTGATGCGTAACGACCGTCAAACCATAGGTGGCTATCCTGTTATTGGCACAGTATCTAGAGTGGGAATGGCAATGCTGGCTCAGGCATCCACTGGCCAAAAGATTACTTTTGTTCCAAGCTACATAGATGATAATCTATGGCAATATCAACGCTGTCGTTTGGCTCTTGAAACAGTATGCGAGAGCGCCATGCTGTTCTTGGAATCAAACAACTTGAACGTTCCAACTTAAGGAAATCTATGTCAACGGTATATCTTAACGGTAAGTTTGTTCCTGCGAGTGAAGCAACTATTTCACCTATGGACCGAGGCTTTCTATTCGGCGATGGCATTTACGAAGTGATACCATGCTATGACGGCAAGCCTGTGGGCTTGTCATTGCACATGGCGCGTATGAACCGTGGCTTGCAAGAAATAGCACTCAATTACACCGCTGAGACAGATAATTGGCAACAGATTATTGCCCAACTAATCGAACAAGTCCCACAAGCGTCGGTGGGCGTTTATATTCATGTAAGTCGCGGTGCTGACACCAAGCGTTTTCATGCGTATCCAGATAACATAAGCCCTACCGTATTTGCTTATGCTTTTGCTATCCCCGCTTCGCAGCCAGTTAATGCGGAAAAAGCGAAAACATTCGAAGTTATCACTCAAACTGATCTGCGTTGGCAGCGTTGTCATATTAAGTCAACGTCATTGCTAGGCAATGTCATGCACTTTCAACAAGGGCAGGTAGCCGGTAAAGATGAAGTGATATTGCTAAACGAGCAAAATAACGTAACTGAGGCGTCGGCATGCAATGTATTTGTTGTAAAAGATAATAGAATAATGACGCCGGCATTAGACCATCAGTTGTTGCCAGGGATTACGCGTCAGCTATTATTAGATGCGCTGCAAAAACAAGGTGGCTTTGATGTAAGTGAACAAAACATCAGTTACGAGACCTTAATGGCAGCAGATGAGGTGTGGATTACCTCATCAAGTAAAGAGGTGGGGCCGGTCGTACGCGTAAACGATACCAGTATTGGTGGTGGCAAGCCCGGCCCTATGTGGCTTGCGGCGCAGTCAGCGTATAATCGATTTAAATTTGATACTTAATCTTCTTGGTCGTTTTCACAATCGGTTTTATTGCACTCACCATATAAATACAGGCTGTGATTAACCAGTTTCATATCGTGTGTCTTTGCCACGGCTTCTTGGCGCTGCTCAATGGTGTCATCTTCAAATTCAACCACCTTACCGCATTTTAAACATACTAAATGGTCGTGGTGCGCTTTGTGGCTAATTTCAAAAACTGATTTACCGCCTTCAAAGTGGTGGCGATTTAATAAACCGGCATCGTCAAACTGGTTAAGTACTCGATATACCGTTGCTAAACCAATTTCTTCACCCATGTCAATGAGCAGTTTATATACGTCTTCAGCACTAATATGTTGGTTTTTAGGGTCTTGTAAAATTTCAAGGATTTTGATTCTAGGAAGCGTAACTTTTAAGCCGGCTTTTTTTAATTCTTTGTTTTGATCCATGCGCTTATCAATCCTATATTTCTGGCAATTCAAATATGCACAATAGTATATGTTAGTTTTAAAGATTTAGCAGTATCTGCCGTAATAATAATGTGGATTAACTTACTTTAAGCTTTGATGCGGTAATAGGTGTTTTATAGAATGTCAGTGATGAAGGCGATTAATTTTCAAAATAGGTTTTCTTTAACCGTGGTACAAAAAATGGTGGTTGGGTTTACTTCGTTAGCTATTTTACTAGTGATAACAAGTGGCCTGTCATACTTAGGCTTGCGTGATATTCGGTCGTCGGCAGAAGAAGTTGCTTTTACCAAAATGCCTATACAAAATGCGGTATCAAGTATTAATGAAGAAGCGCTCAATTTAGCAAGAATAACTACCAATGCATTCTTTGAACAAGACAAACAAAAACTGGCAACATACAAAGCAGAATTTGAGGCCTTATCCAACGCATTTCAACAAAATATTAGTCATTTATCTACGCTAGTATCGAGTCAAAACTCTTCTTTCTTGGAGGAAACCGTTGTTGTTAGTCAAACATACCTTAACGCCAGTGAAGCAATGTTTGACAAGAAAAAGAGCTTGTTAGCGATTAAGGAAGATTTGACAGTGATGGTTAATCAGTCGTTGAATTATACCGATGAAGCTAGCGCTTTGATGATGGATGTTAGCTATTTAGAAGGGAACTCAACTGACCTAGATAACCTTATTGGTATGTCGACGAATATTGACAACAAACTTGGCATAATGCTTACCAACATTGAATCGTTGTGGCGTGAACAAGATCCACAAAAGATCACTGACATTATTGAGAACCTGAACTACAGTTTAAGCAACGTAAGGGTAGACCTTGATTACGCTAGCAGAGTTGCTGAAACTCTGGATGATCAGGGGTTACTGGCATTATTTAATGAGGAGTTTAATAAAGCTGAGGACGCCTTGTCAGGTGAAAGTGGTGTATTTGCGCTAAAACGAGAGCAAGTCATATTACGAGATGAAGCCGTTCAACAACGTAATATTGCGGTTGTTTCTATCGAAAAAGCACTAACCTTAATGAAAAAACTCGCCGGATCAGTTAACAAAGACGCCTTATTGGGGCAAGAAAATATTTTAAACGCCGTGCAGAGTAATGTAATTAAAAGCATAGTTGTTTCTGTTTTAGGTGTAATAGCAACAGCTACACTTGCGTTTATAGCTACCCGCAGTATTGCAAAGCCCTTAAAGGCTGTGAATTATAGACTTCGCATATTGAGCAAAGGTGATTTAAGTAAAACACTCGATGAATCGGGTAACGATGAATTTTCAGAGTTAGCGGGTAACATTAATAAGTTGATTCATTCTCTGCATAGTTTGATTGGTTCTATTCACGAAAAAGCGGACGCACTCAGGGCGGCTACTTTAAAAAGTATAGAGATGGGTGATATGTCACTTAAACAAGTGGCAGAGCAGCAAACTCACATTGATACAACGTCTGAAAATACGCAGCGGGCGAAAAAAAGTAGTCAATCAAATGTTGAGCAAATGGAGCAGGCAAATAATAAAATTATTGATGCAATTACGCAAAGCGACCGAGTTGTTAGTTTAGTAGAAGAAAGCGCAAAACAAGCGAGTGAACAAGCGACACAATCTGCCCAAAGTACCGAAATTGTGGACCGTTTAGGCGAAAACAGCAATAAGATTGGTACAATTTTAGACGTGATAAAAACGATCGCAGAACAAACTAACTTACTGGCATTAAACGCAGCCATAGAAGCAGCAAGAGCGGGCGAACAGGGCCGAGGATTTGCAGTGGTTGCAGATGAAGTTCGCACTTTGGCAAATCGAACTCACGATTCTACTGAAGAAATCGAGAAAATGATTGCTAACTTGCAAACCGATTCTCAAAAAGCGGTTGAGGCAATGAATAAAGGGTCTGAGCAAGTGCAAAAAGGGGTGGAATTAACACAAGAAGTAACCGCACAAACTGCTCAAATTAAATCAATAATTGAAAGTTTAGCGACGGTGAATCACAACATTGTAGATGAAACAAAAGCACAGGATCATTTGTTGGATGACGTTGTATCACGTCTGAATACTATCGTTGAATTAGGACGCGAGAGCGGCGAAAGCACAAAAGTATCGAATGACGCAACCCATGAAATTGAATGCCATATGAATGCACTCAGAGAAGCCGTTGCACAATTTAGATTGAGTCGCTAAGAATTACCCTGGGCTAAACTGGGTTCAATTTTACTGTCATCAATACGTTCAAAAAACGTGTTGAGTAAGTTATTTATTGTATTTAACTTCAAGGTTTTAAAGAACACGGTTTTATCTTCATAAATAGCTGTTTCAAAAGCAGGTTGCGCATTTTTATATAACATTAACCTAGCAGTAAACTCAGCCATAATTGCACTTAGCGCCTCCTCAGGCAGCGTTGTTTTAGGAATATTATCAATCGCTAATTGTTGAGTTTTGACTGCGTCTTCAAACATGTCAGCAGCAGCGTATGCTGCGGCAAGGGTGTCGATAAACGTGTAGCGTTCTTTATAAGCGTCATCTTCTACAATCTTTTCTGCTAGCGATATCGCGTAATCAGGAGTGGCTAAATTATGCTCTCCAGACGTTGATAGAAACCACGCCACATTATTTGTGCCTAATGGATAAAAGGTCTCTGCAGCTTGTATTAATGTTTCTTTGGCTGCGGCTTCATCTTTTTTCCCTGTGTATCCATTAATATATATTTTTGCCATATCAATAGGCGATAGAGACGCAATATTTGTATCAAAAGCACGCTCGAGTAACCATAAGCTGTTACTACTGGCTGGAATAGTATTTTGTTTCAACTCAAACATACTTGCCAAAATAATGTTAGCAGGGGCAAAATTTTGTGCCACTAGTCGCGTAATTCCGCGTTCGCCGCGTTCAACTAGTTCAGCTGTATTACCTTTGATATTCATGAATATATACGATAATAGCTTGGCATTCATGTCGTATTTACCGGCCACTTTCATCCAGTTGAACGCAGATTGCCAATTAACATCATCTGATGGGCGTGTGTAAGCCCAAATAAGGCGTTTTTGGGCAGTTGAATTGCCACTTTTAGCTAGTGCAATACACGTATCCAGCGCTTCACTCGGTGTGCCATCTAATACTTTACTACAAGCGCTCAATCTAGGGTCAATAACAGGAACCACCGCAACATCTGCTTCAGGTGGTTGATCGTTATAAAACAACCATATCCCTGCTATGACTAGCGCTGCGCCAATAATAGTTCGCTTCGAGAATCGCTTATGCTGATGGTCTGCATTAGGAGGCTGTGTTGAGTTTACTTGGCTACTTTGGGTGGGTAAGCTGCGTTTGTTTGCGCGTTCAACTTCAGGATCCGCGATATCAGCGCCGGCATGTTTGTGTAAATCACAAAGTGCAATAGCTTGTTGGTAAGCGTTATTGAGTTGTGCAATTGCTTGCTCATTGTCTACTAAGTTTAGCTTGGCTGCACGATAAGCTTTGTCAATGGCAACTTCATTGTATATTGGCGTAATACCTAGCACCGACCAACAATTTGAACTAAAACTATTCATACAACAATATTCCCTTAGCTTGCAAGCAACACTCGTATTATTCTAACGAGCTTTGTGCTTAGCCAAGCTCGGCTAAGCACATTTCTTCATTAATTTGTTTACACCATGCTTTTACGCGTTCTTCTGTTAGCTCTGGCTGGCGATCTTCATCTATGCCCAGACCCACAAAATGGTCATCATCGGCCATGCCCTTAGAGGCTTCAAAATCATAACCCTCTGTTGGCCACTGACCAATCAATATAGCGCCTTTGGGTTCAACGATGTCGCGTATCATACCCATCGCATCTAAAAAATACTCGGCATAGTCTTCTTGGTCACCGCAACCAAATATTGCTACTAGCTTGTCTTCAAAATCAATTTCTTCTAGTTCTGGAAAAAAGTCATCCCAATCACATTGTGCTTCGCCGTAATACCAAGTGGGTATACCAAACATCAGCAGATCAAACTCAGCAATTTGCTCTTTGGTGCTTTTTGCGATGTCTTTTACATCAATTAGGTTTTTACCCAGTTCTTTTTGGATCATCTTAGCGATGTGTTCTGTGTTGCCTGTATCGCTGCCAAAAAATAAACCCACAGTAGCCATGTAGTTACTCCAATATTACTAAACTAATGTTCTAAAGGCTTATACGCCAGAAGAAAGATATACTATTTGTATGATGCCTTTTGCCACAAATCCTAATGCACCTAATCCTAATACGCCGTACGCCACAAAACGTCCAATTTTAGGCACATCATTTTTTTTCATCACATCATGTACCGCATAGCCCATTAAAAGAAATAGGGCTACCAGGGTAATATTCAATACGATTGATTCAATGTGTTGAAAATCATCTGCTGACATATAGGCGTTTCTCTAAAAAAATTTTCGCGGATATTACCATAAATCAAGTGAAAATGAGAAAATTACAAGCCAAAAATCTGATTATCCGCTGTAAATTAAGAGCCAAGTAAATGCTTTGTTATTAGGGTGTTAACAATGTTGGGCTTTTCTGCGTGTAACCAATGCCCAGCATCGACAATTTTTGCGGAAGCTTTGGGAAATTGTTGGTTAATGGTGGCCTGATGATCGCGCGTGATATAATCAGACTTACTGCCCTTGATAAATAAAATACTGTCTGCATAAACTAGCTGATCATCAAGATCCCATTGGCTAAGCACAGAATATTCCTTCACCAAAAGATCTAAGTTAAACCGCCAAGCCCAATCGCCTTCTGATGATTGATACAAACTTTTGAGTAGAAATGCTTGAGTACCTAAATCGACAACATGCTTGGCAAGTTGTTGCTGCGCATCTTTGCGTGATTTAACGCCTGCTAAATTTACTCCCGTTAAGCCTGCAAGCACATTATGATGCCTAGGCTCATACGCAACGGGTGCAATATCTAAGCAAACGATATGTTCGACTATTTCTGGGTGCAAGTGTGCTAAGTACATGGCTACTTTGCCACCCAAAGAGTGGGCGACAAAACTAGCGTTTGCCACATTAGCATCGCGTAAGGTATTGACAATTTGAGACGCGTAGTTGGCAAAGCTAAAATGGGCTGACCAAGGTGACAAGCCATGATCGGGTAAGTCGAAATTGAGGACCCGGTGGCTACCTTCAAAGTGCCGGCGTATTACAGACAGATTATCAGCGCTGCCAAATAAACCATGAATTAATACCAGTACAGGAGCATCAGGCCCAGTAAGGCCGTGCTCTTGATAATGTAAGTTGGATAACATACCGACCTTACATGTTCGGGTAGTTTGGACCACCCATGCCTTCTGGTACAACCCAATTGATATTTTGATTGGGTTCTTTTATGTCACAGGTTTTGCAATGAACACAGTTTTGCGCGTTAATTTGGAAACACGGTGTGCCCTCTGCATCTTCAACAATTTCATACACGCCAGCAGGGCAATAACGTTGTGCAGGTTCATCAAACTTAGCCAAATTCACCGTAATGGGTATTGATGCGTCTTTCAGCTGCAAATGACAAGGCTGGTCTTCTTCGTGATTAGTGTTAGATAAAAACACCGACGATAATTTGTCATAGCTTAGGCTGCCATCGGGTTTAGGATAGTCAATTTTGGGCATACTTGCCGCAGGCTTCAAACACACATGGTCAGGTGTAGAATCACCAATGGTAAAGGGTAACTTACCGCCAAAGAAATTTTGGTCAAGTGTATTGTATGCACCACCAACAAAGTTACCAAACTTATGAATCGCGGCGCCGAAATTACGTGAACGGTATAGTTCGTCATATACCCATGACTGTTTAAAATTATCTAAATAAGCAGAAGGCTCCTGCACCGCTTGTTCGGTCTTTAACAAATCAAATAGAGTTTCAGCAGCCACCATACCCGATTTCATTGCGGTATGATTCCCTTTTATTTTAGAAAAATTGAGCGTACCCGCGTTACAGCCTACCAGCATGCCGCCAGGGAAAGTCATTTTTGGCAAAGAATTCAAGCCACCTTTGGCGATAGCGCGAGCGCCATAAGTGACGCGCGTACCGCCCTTTAATGTGTCAGCAATAACAGGGTGATGCTTCAAGCGTTGAAATTCATCAAAAGGACTTAAATGCGGATTAGCGTAGTTGAGGTCTACAATTAACCCTACAAAAACTTGGTTGTTTTCGGCATGGTACAGGTAGCTACCGCCAGTGGCATCTTGCAAAGGCCAACCTGCAGTATGTACTACGGTACCTTCTTTATGTTGCTCGGGTGGAATATCCCAAATTTCTTTAAAGCCAATGGCGTAGTGTTGTGGACTCACATCTTTATCAAGCGAGAACTTTTCAATTAATGATTTGCCTAAATGACCTCTACAACCTTCTGCAAAAACCGTATATTTCGCTGTAAGCAACATACCAGGCATGTAGGTGTCTTTTTGTTCACCGCTTTCTGATACGCCCATATCACCAGTTATTACGCCCGCCACGTTGCCTGCGTCATCATAATGAATACTCGCCGCAGCAAAGCCAGGATACACTTCAATTCCCAACGATTCAGCTTGCTCTCCCAACCATCGACACACGTTTGCCATACTCACAATATAGTTGCCAGTGTTGTGCATGGTTTTTGGTGTCATCATATTGGGCAATTTGGTAGCGCTTGATTCACTTTTAAGCAAATATATTTCGTCGCCGCTCACTTTTGTGCTGATCGGTGCGCCGTCTTGTTGCCAATTGGGCAATAATTCATCAAGTGCTTTGGTCTCAAATACCGCACCTGATAAAATATGTGCACCCACTTCTGAGCCTTTTTCAAGGATACAAACGTTTAATTCTTGGTTGTTTTCGTTTGCTAATTGTTTAAGCTTGATGGCGGTGGACAGACCAGATGGGCCGGCGCCTACGACTATTACATCAAACTCCATTACTTCTCTTTCCATGGGTTTCTCCGGGTCGCGCTGAATAGGTTTATAGTTTTGTATTCGTCAATTGAATATTACAAAGTGTGAAAACATTGTAATATCAACGTTAAGGTAAAAAGTAATCTAGGTTGACGTTTACGTCAACTGAATATAGATTGCGCGTTACGCTTTTATTAGTAAAGTTTATATCGTTAATGATGATCTATAAACAATATTTCACTTTTATCTTTAGTACTAGGTACGGTAAATGCGAAATGTTGCACACAAATACAAGCAAGTTATGAACTTGCTGGTAATGTCATTATTAGGGTTACAGTTAACACTCGATTGTATTATTCAATTGTAATAGGGGAAACTATGAAAATTTTGGTGCCGGTGAAACGTGCTATCGATTACAACGTGAAGGTAAGGGTTAAACCTGATCACTCAGACGTTGACTTAAACAATGTTAAAATGGCAATTAACCCATTTTGTGAAATTGCGATTGAAGAAGCGATTCGCTTAAAAGAAAAAGGCGTTGCTACAGAAGTTGTAGTAGTATCAATTGGCGAAAAAGCCGTGCAAGAACAAATCAGAACTGGCTTGGCGCTGGGTGCTGACCGCGGTATTCACATCGATACTGACCTCAAACTTGATTCACTACAAATTGCTAAGCTTTTACAAAAAGTGGTAGAGGCAGAATCACCAGATTTAGTGATATTAGGTAAGCAATCTATCGACTCAGATAACAACCAAACAGGTCAAATGCTAGCGGCATTAACAGGCATGCCGCAAGGTACTTTCGCCAGTGAAGTGAATGTTGCTGATGGTAAAGTGGCCGTTACCCGTGAAATTGATGGTGGCTTACAAACAGTCAGTTTGACCTTACCTGCAGTAGTAACGACTGATTTACGCCTAAATGAACCGCGTTATGCATCGTTACCCAATATTATGAAAGCAAAACGTAAACCCATTGATGTGCAAAGCGCAGCTGACTTTGGGGTTGAGTTAAGCTCAAAAGTATCGTTACTTAAAGTCACGCCACCTGAAACGCGCAAAGGCGGTGTTAAAGTGGATAGTATAGATACATTGGTCGAAAAGTTAAAAAACGAAGCTAAGGTGATTTCATGAGCATTCTAATTTACGCAGAGCATGATAACGCTCAGTTAAAAACAGAAACGAATAAATTAGTGCACGCAGCTACTTCAGTAGGTGGTGATATAACCGTACTAGTTGCTGGTCATAATTGTGGCTCAGTTGCAGAACAAGCAAAAGTAATTACAGGCGTTAGCAAAGTGTTAGTCGCTGATAACGCCGAGTATGAGCATCAGTTACCAGAAAACATTGCTGATTTAGTGTTATCGCTAGCAGATGATTACTCGCATGTATTCGCTGCTGCAACTACTACGGGTAAAAACTTTATGCCTCGTGTTGCTGCATTGTTAGACGTTGCACAAATTTCCGATATTATTAAAGTTGAAAGTGCTGATACGTTTGTGAGACCTATATATGCAGGTAATGCGATTGCAACAGTGCAATCTGGTGATAGCAAAAAGGTTGTAACCGTTCGTGCTGCAGCGTTTGATGCCGCTGGCAATGATGGCAGTGCAGATGTCGCTACAGTCGACACAGTAAAAACGTCAGGCACATCTAGCTTTGTGTCTGCAGAATTGACTGAGTCTGAACGTCCAGAATTGACGGCTGCTGAAGTTATTATTTCAGGTGGACGTGGTATGCAAAACGGTGAAAACTTTGCATTATTAAATGGTATTGCTGATAAACTCGGTGCAGCTATTGGTGCTTCAAGAGCTGCTGTAGACGCGGGCTTTGTACCAAACGACATGCAAGTGGGACAAACCGGTAAAATCGTTGCTCCACAACTTTATATCGCCGTAGGCATTTCGGGGGCTATTCAGCATCTAGCTGGTATGAAAGATTCAAAAGTCATTGTTGCGATCAACAAAGACGAAGAAGCTCCTATCTTCCAAGTAGCTGATTATGGCTTGGTGGGCGACTTATTTGAAGAGTTACCTAAACTAGAAGCGGCTTTATAAAACGCTTATTAAGCTAAGCGGCAATTTATTGTACGCTAATATTGTACAGATAATTAAAACCGACACATTGCGTTGTCGGTTTTTTTGAATTACATTTTTAAGCAACTATAATTATTTGCTTTTAGATAAAGCAATTAATTATGGTTTCAGCATCTTCTCTTGTATTACTAACGTGTAAAGACAAACGAAGTGTTTCTCCGCGTTGATCAAATTTTACTCCTGCTTGCGTGAGCTTGTTTACGGTTTGATTCAAAGCGTGAGGTGCTACACACAAACTTCCACCAAGTTGCGATATATCACTTTGATAAGGCAACGACTTTACATTGTCTGCAATGTGGCTATAAACGTATTGCTTTAACAGTACATTGTGCTGATTAATGTTTGTTAAGCCAATATTGCGCAATTGTTCGATAGACGCCGCAGCACAAACATAAGGCGCAACACTGGGCGTGCCGCCCCAAAACCGTTTAATACCCTGATGTGCTTGATAGTGATTTATGTCAAATTCGAAGGGGTTTTGGTGCGAAAACCAACCTACGGGGTCAGGGTGTAAATAACCAATAAGCGTATTGCTCACCCACATAAATCCCGCTCCTGGTCCACCACATAACCATTTTACACAACTGCCAAATACGGCATCCGCTTGCCATGAAGGGATATCAACGGGGACAATACCGATGGACTGAGCCACGTCAACAAGTGCAAAAGCTTCAAATTGTTTCGCCAAAGCACAAATGGCAGAAACATCACTGCGTACTGAGGTATTAGAATGTACATGCGTAATCAAACAAGCCAACACACTATGCTGTTCAAATGCACTTAGCCAGTTGTCTATTTGGTTAGGATTGCCTTTTATCAGGACCAGCTCTAACTGATAAGTGTGTGCAAGGGCTGTTACCACAAAGCCCATAGACGCAAACGCGTCTTCATGCATTAATATTACGCGTTGGTGTTTGTGTTGTGGCAATTTAGCAATGGCGGTTAAAAATGCACTAAACCCAGAGGATAGGCTGGTTTGCGGGCAAATATCATCCCCATTAACGTTGCAAATGGCAGCAACTTGATCACAGTATCGCTCAATACTTGCTAACCACATTGGCCATGCATCACCACCTTGGGTTTGCCAGTTGTAAAGGTAGTCATTTTGTAATTTACTGCCCGCTAATTTAGTCATTGCCCCGACTGAGTGAGATAGGGCATATATACCTTTTGGCAAGTGAAAAAAATCGCGATAGTTATCTTCAATCTGTTTGCTCACTGACATCGTCTATTTACCTTCACCTTGACTAATCGAAGGTCTAACTTTGCCATATTCTGCACCCCATTTATCAGTCATCGCGCTTCTAATTTCCCACAATTCTGGGAAAAATCGTTTGTTTGCCCCTTTTTGTAATATGTCTACAGGACGTCCTTTTAATGACGCACTGCCTAGCCCAATACTTCTGTGAATTAGAAACAAATGACGCCATCTAAATAACTGTAATAGTTCATCAAATTCTATTAAGGCTTCTGCTAGAGCGTAGCGATGGTCGTGCTGATATTGGTCATCATAAACATCGCTAACCGAATAAGTGCCATTTTCCAAATAAAACTGGGTATATTGTTGCCATATATCAGGCGGTAATTTTAACATCATACGAAACCCCGGTGATTCCTGTCCGCTACCGTTGCCCAGTTGTAAACGAATTGCTTGATAATCTTTGGGTGACATGGTTTCCAATATATCAAGCTGATCAATCATCATTCGCTGAAGCTTATGTACTCGTGTAAACAAGGTTAACGCCTTGTAATGCTGTTGAGCTTGCATGGCCTCCATAATGTCCACCAAGGTGAAACATATAAGCTTCATCCATAATTCTTCCGTTTGGTGAACAATTTGAAATTGAAGCTCGTCGGGGGTTGAGAGACTGCTAATGGGTTTTTGACAGCTGAGTAGTTTGTCGCATTGTAAGTACACGCCGTAGTCGAGCATTTCTGGTTGTTCTATTAAGGCGTGGTATTTCGCTTTATCAAAAGGGATTGACGATAAGGTTTGTGCTTGTTGAGTCATATTGGTGTGATCTTCTTATTGGTATTTATTATCACTAGTGTAAGAGATTGTACAAAGAACAATGTACCTAACATCCTTAAATTACGTTATTATTGAGAATAACGTTCGTATAATTTGATTTTTGAGAGGTGCTTGTTTTGAATGCGCACGATTTACACATTTTACGTTTGCTAGAATCCGATGGTCGAATGTCATTTTCCGAGTTAGCAAATCAAGTGGGAATGAGTAAAACACCTTGTTGGAACAAAGTGAAAGAGTTGCAAAAAAAAGGCGTAATACAAGGATATAAAGCGATAATTGATCCCCTTGCAGTGGGCTTACAAATTGTTGCTATTGTACATGTAGTGGTGCGTTTTGATGAATCCTCCGCTTTTGAAGAGGGCATACATTTGCATAGGAATATTGTCAGTTGCGAGGCCGTAACGGGCGATTTTGATTATGTGTTAAAGGTATTTGCGCCTAACATGGCTGAACTTGATCAGTTGTTGCGTAAAGAAATTTCACGCATACCAGGCGTTGCGCGTTTCAGTACTGCCATTGCTACCAGAACCATTAAAAGCGATGCGCCACTATCTGATATGTTGAGTTATTAAAGCGCTCACCATGCATCGAAACATTTAGACACACTTTTATGTGCGCATCTAACATATCTTTAATGATTAGACGCTGGTCGAATCCTACTAACAACGCGTATAATTACAACAATTTAGAAATTTTCAACTGGTGAAGGTTATACCCATGAGTGGTCGTGTTAAGAAGATAGTAATACCCATTGTTATTCTTGTAGTTGCATTTGCGTTGTTTGCTGTCATTGTCAGCATGAAACCGGAGCCTGAAAAAAAAGAAGTAGAAACAAAAGCTTTTTTAGTTGATGCAAAAGAAATAGTGAGCGAAGACATTGAGTTTTTGGTGTACGCACAAGGTGCTGTTCAACCTAAAAATAAAACCATGTTAAGTACGCAAGTCAGCGGTAAGATAGTGTCTATTTCAGACAGTTTTAACGAGGGCGGTTTTTTTAAAAAAGGGGATGTACTTGTTGAGCTTGAGAGTGATGACTATAAAACAGACTTATTATTGGCTGAAGCCGAACTTGCACGAGTACAAGCAAATCTTGATGAGGAAATAGCTCGGGGCAGAGTTGCTGAGCAAGAATGGAGTTCAGTTAACTCAGGTGCTCGACCTGAATTAGGTCTTCGTAAGCCTCAACTTGCGCGTGAGCAGGCTAATCTGAAAGCTGCCGAGGCGGGTTTGCAACGTGCCAAACGTAACCTCTCTCGTACCCAAATACGCGCGCCTTACAACGGCTTGGTCAAATCTAGAATGGTCGACTTGGGTCAATTTGTAACAATGGGAAGCCAAATTGGTCAAGTGTTTTCAACAGAAGTTGCCGAAGTGAGATTACCTCTTACCGACAACGATATGTCGTTTATAGGCGATTTACAAAACAATCAGCCTGAAGTCACCTTAAGCGCTCAGGTAGCCGGTAAAAAACATATCTGGAAAGGCCGTTTAGTGCGCGATGAAGCAGTACTTGATGAAGCTCGCCGCGTTGCATATGGTGTAGTTGAAATACAAGACCCTTACAACATGGTGTCGAAACAGCATCAATCGCCACTCCGCTTTGGTCGGTTTGTGAGTGCGTCAGTAGCCGGTATTACGGCTGAGAATATTGTCAAATTACCACGTTTTGTTATGCGACTAGATGGCACTGTGTTAAGCGTAAAAAACGATAATACCATTCAAATAAATTCAGTGGATGTGGTGCGGGCTGATGAAGACTTTGTTTACATAGGTGGCGGTTTACCGCTTGATCAAAAGGTCGTCATGAGCGCAGTCTCAACCCCTTACAATGGTATGAAAGTGCGTTATTTAGACAGCGCGACCAATACACCTCCTGTTGCCAACGATAATGACTCAGGAGCCTTAGCGTTATGAGTGAGCACATAGATACCCACAAGGGCCTTATTGCCTGGTTTGCCCGAAATAGCGTAGCAGCAAATTTGCTGATGATTTTTATTATCATAGGCGGTATTTTCGGTATTTTGACTGTACAAAAGCAAGTGTTTCCGCAATTTATAATTAACGTTATTAGTGTACAAGTACCGTATTTAGGGGCAGCTCCACAAGAGGTAGAAGAGGGCGTAATACTTAAAGTAGAAGAGGCCATTAAGGACTTAGAAGGGATTAAAAAGATCACGTCTACCGCTCGCGAGGGTATTGGGTCGGTTACCATTGAAGCAGAAGACGGTTATGACGTTCAAAACCTGTTAGACGAAGTCAAAGTTCAGGTAGATGCGATTTCTACTTTCCCCGCTAACACTGAAAAACCCGTCGTATACAGAATTAAAGCCCAGCAAGACGTGTTGTGGGTGTCAGTATACGGTGACATATCAGAACGTGAACTAAAAGAACTCACAAACGACATGCGTGACGAAATTGCTAATTTAAATGGCATTTCAGACGTAAGCGTGTTTGGTGCTCGCGATTATGAGGTGTCGGTTGAAATATCAGAACTTGAGTTGCAAGCCTATGATTTAACCTTTGATGACGTAGTGGCAGCAATCCGCCGTAGCTCGGTTGATATACCTGGTGGTTCCATTCGTTCTGAAAACGGTGATATTTTATTACGCGCTAAAGGCCAAGCATATACCGCCTATGAATTTGCTAGCATTCCCCTCATAAATCGAAGCGATGGCACGCGTTTGCTCGTGGGAGATATTGCATCTATTAACGACGGATTTGTAGAAGACAATAACTTTGCTTTGTTTGACGGTAAAACCGCCATGAACATCCGCGTGCGTGCGGTGGGCGATCAAAACGCGTTAGAAATTTCAAAAAGCGTGAATGAATACTTAGCTGAGAAGAAGAAAACCCTACCCACTAGTGTAAATGCAGATTCATGGGGCGACAGTTCGTTTTATTTGGCAGATCGGTTAAATATGATGTTGTCGAATATGCTAATGGGCGCGCTGCTCGTATTCTTAGTGTTATCGTTATTTTTGAAAATTAAACTCGCGTTTTGGGTAATGGTAGGATTGCCGGTTTGCTTTTTGGGTGCGCTCATGTTTATGCCAATGGACAATATATCCGTTTCCATTAACTTATTGAGTTTGTTTGGGTTCATATTAGTGTTAGGTATTGTCGTAGACGACGCCATTATTATGGGAGAGTCTGCTTATTCAGAAATGGATAATAAAGGGCACAGTATTGACAATATCATTCGGGGTGTTAAGAAAGTGGCGATGCCTGCTACATTTGGGGTACTAACTACCATTGCTGCTTTTTCTCCAATGCTGATGGTATCAGGTACATTTGGCGTGATCTGGAAAACCATTGGGATGGTGGTTATTTTATGTCTTATTTTTTCATTAGTTGAATCAAAGCTGATACTTCCCGCTCATTTGGCGCACATGAAAGTGAAGCCATATGATCCTAACAAGGCCAATTTTTTCCAGCGTTTACGTGAAAGAATGAATGCTAAAATTCAATACTTCATACACGAAAAGTATGCGCCGTTTTTACAAAAAGCCGTGCGTAATAGATATACCACACTGGCCTCTTTTGTAGCCATGTTCATACTGATTATTGGTTTGTTCAGCGGTGGCGTGGTGAGGTTTGTATTCTTTCCTGATGTACCGTCTGATTTTATGATTGCCTCGGTTGAGATGGAAGCCGGCTCTTCATTACGCCAGCGCGATCTAGCAATTCAAGAGTTGATGACCTCAGCTGAAAAAATGAATCAAGAGATTATTGATGAAACGGGTTCGCCTGCCATCAAGCATTACTTGGCGTTTGACCAAGGTGCATTGTCGGGACAGCTATTTATAGAGCTGACTAAAGGGGAAACTCGCGAGCTTAACGATAAACAAATGCAAGCGATATGGCGTAAGCATCTACAAGAAGTGCCTGGCGTGCGCTCACTTAATATAGGCGCACCGGGTGGTCCAGGTGGCGGCAGTGATTTATCGTTTGAGTTCAGCTCAGGCAACATCCAAGAGCTCAAAAATATTACCCTTGAACTCAAAAGTTATTTAGAGGCGTATAACGGCGTGACTGAGGTCACTGATTCTTTCAGTGGCGGCAGTGATGAAATTCAGTTATCGGTTAAACCGCAAGCCGAGGCTTTAGGTATTAGCTTGTCTCAACTGGCGCAACAAGTACGTTATGGATTTTATGGCGCAGAAGCACAACGTTTACAACGTGAAGACGAAGAAGTAAAAGTGATGGTGCGTTACCCGAAAGAAGAGCGTAATTCGGTTGGAAATTTAGAAACCATGCGCGTGCGTGCGCCAAATGGCGATGATGTGCCTTTTAATCAAGTTGCCGATATCACCTTGGCCGAGGGTTATGCGAGTATTATTAGGGTAGATGGTTCGCGGTCGATTACTGTTAACGGTAAGGTGAATAAAGACATTGTTGACCCGGGTGAAGTATCGAGTGATGTGGTGAAAAATATTATCCCAGAAATGCTCGAACGATACCCCGATGTGACCTTTAAGTTACAAGGCAATTCGCGTGAGCAGGGCGAAGCCATGGTTTCATTAGCGCAGGGGTTTTTATTTGCGTTATTAGCTATATATGCATTAATGGCGATCCCGCTTAAGTCATACTCACAGCCCCTAATCATTATGTCTGTTATTCCATTTGGCCTAGTTGGCGCAATACTGGGTCACCTTTTATTAGGAAAGGCGGTAAGCGTGTTATCTATTTGTGGAATTATTGCGCTGGCGGGCGTGGTAGTAAACGACTCGCTGATTATGGTTGATTTTGTTAACCGGGCGCGAAAAGAAGGCTATTCACTTATCGAATCTGTGCTTAATGCGGGTACACAACGCTTTAGAGCGATTATTTTGACCTCGTTGACCACATTTATGGGCTTGTTACCCATTGTGTTTGAGAAAAGCTTACAAGCACAAATTGTTATACCTATGGCCATATCGCTAGCATTTGGTATTTTATTTGCGACGGTTATTACCTTATTACTGGTACCGTCGTTGTATTTAATACTTGATGATATTAAAGGTATATTTGGTAAAAAAGACCAAGCAAAATACAGCGCCGAGGCGACATCTTAATCGTTTTGTTACTTAGACTGATGGTGAAGTATCGTTATGTACTCACCATCATTTTTAAATTACTGAGGTATGTAAGGTATGCGTAGTATACGGTTAAGCTTACCCATTGCTACTGCATTTCCGATCAACACAAACATTACACCAAGTACTGCCACAAGGCTCCATTGATAGCCTTCGAAAACCGTTGAAATTAATAAAGCCACTACTGGATAAACCAATACCACATAGGCTGATTTATCTGCGCCAATTTGGGTTAATAAGCGCATATAAGCACCAAACGCAATAACGGAACCAAACACAGCCAAATATAACAACGATACATAGTAAGAGGTAGCTGAGGGAAACTGTAAAGAGGCTCCTGACAAAAATGCCACACAGGTAGTCACGCATACGCCATATGTCATGGCCCAAAAGTTCATTTGTAATACGGTTACTTTACCTGCCAGTACTTTTTCAGATACCACGTTACCGACCGCAGCCGAAAAAAACGAAGCGCTTGCAAACATTAGTCCTACCACAATACCTTGTTGTGCGCTAAAGGCAGCAAACTCAGGCAAAAAGATTAAAACAATGCCCAGCATGCCTATTGTCGCACCAATAATTACTTCTAAGCGCATGTGTTTACCCATTAGTACACGCCTTAAAATAACATTGAAATAAATCACCGTACTGCTAAGTACCGCTAGTAATGCACTGATCATATGCTGTTGTGCGGCATATAAAAATGAATAATCAAAGGTATACAAAAATATGCCAGCAACGGCTATCAATTTGTGCTGTGATAGGGGGATTCTTAATGGCACTTTGGCTACGATACACCATAGACCAATGATAATGGCGGCCAGTGCAAAGCGTAATCCTACAGAAAGCATCACATGCATTTCATGCACCTGATACGTGATGGCTATCCAAGTAGAGCCCCAAATTAAGGTACAAATACTAAATAGCATCGCATTTGACGAGAATATTGCCATGTTATGTCTCAATAATAAATAAAAAAGCCAGTCAATTGACAAGGCTTTGTGTTTAGCAGTCGTTGGTACTTAGTAGAAAGACATTTTCGCTTCAATACCAATTACACGTGGTTCGTTAATAATACCGGTTAAGTTGTTAAAGTCGATGGCGCCTTTAACATTATCTTCGTCGGTAATATTAAGACCAAACAATGCAATAGAGTAGCCCTCTGCATAGTTGTCGTAACCAATTCGCAAACCGCCTTCAAATTGGTTGTCAGTGTTAAACTCAGCTGACTGATACAAGAATAAATTGGTTTTACCTTGCAATGCCCAGTCTGTGTATACAAAGAATTCACCATCATCGCCTGCTGGCACAGAATAACGCGCGGTAAATGAGGTTACACTTTCAGGTGCATTAGGGCAGGGATTACCATCAACAAACGCCAAACCTGCGTCATTTAGGTTGTCGGTAGGTGTACATCCGCCACTACAAGGTGCCTTGTGCACCTCTTATTACTTCAACTTGCTGCACGTCATCGCAAATACTGAAGCCATGGATACAGCAAGTATAGACTGCTTAAAAAGTGTCATATTGTTAATCCAAATAAAGTAATAAGGAATAGGCGTAAAATTTTACGCGCGGAGTTTAGCAGATTCGTATAAAAAACCGCTATATTACATGTCGCCGCGATAAAATTTATCTTGGTATTCTTTGGGCGTAAGCAAGGTTAGTTTTTTAAATAACCGCGTAAACGAAGCAGTATCATCATAGCCAACGTGCTCAGCCAGTGTTTTTATATTTACGCTACCATGCTCCAGTAGCCTTTTGGCTTGCTCAACACGTACTGCTTGAATATATTCTACCGGGCGCATATTTGCGTGCGCTTGAAAGCGCCGGTTTAAAGTGCGAGGGGTGGTATTAGCCACTTGCGCAAGCGCATGCACTTGTAGTTTTTGAGTGTAATGCTCTTCTATGTAGTCTTGAATTTTAGCTACTATTGGGTCTTGGTGTCGCTTAAACATTTTTGAATTGGCATACACTCGTTGGTCACTGCGTCGTGAATCAATTATTTGAGTTTTTGCCACTTGGTTTGCCACATCACGCCCGCAATATCGTTCTATTAATAACATGGCTAAATCATAAAAAGCGCTGCCACCTGCGGCACAAAAGAATTGATCGCTTTGGGTCAGTAATTGTTCATGCTGCACCCTAATATTGGGGTAATCGTGCTGTAATGTTTCTGCGTAACCCCAATGGGTAGTGGCAGTATGACCATCGAGCAAACCAGCCTCAGCCAGTAAAAACGCACCACTGCAATTACTGGCAATATCAATGTTCGTTTTAGCCAATCGTTTTAAATAGGGTATTAGCATTTTGTTATTGCTAAGGACTTTATCGATAGAGTCGCCAATAGTGGGCACCAATAACAAATCACACTGGTTAATGTTTGCAATATCGCAATGTGCATGCATCACCATTCGGTTTGAACATTTAAACGGTAAACCATGAAGACTGGCTATTTGCACATTAAATCGGGGTTCAACCGCTTGCTGAGTAAATCGTTGCCAGCTAACCCCAGTAAATGAGAACAAATCTAAGGCGCCAGTTAATGCACTGCCTAAAGCGCCATCAAAGCCAACAATGATTACATTAAACGGTTTAAAGTAGGGCATTTAGTACTTCCTATCGAAATGTAAAGTCTGATATCAACTGCGCTTGACTTTATGTATTAGTGCGGTGAATAACTGTCACTTTTGGCTTTTATTATGTCATAAATGACAATGTAAGCCAGAGACAAATTTTACTATTATGTAAAAATAACGTTTTGTTTACATTTGCACCCTTTATATACAGCTTTTGTATATACACTTATATTTCAGAGGTTAACCATGGCGGCTGATACATTAATAAACGATTTTGAACTTCCTTTTCAGTTATATGACGTGTTAGACACAGAAAGCTTGTGCGGTCATGATAAATTTTCTGAGCACAATCGCGAAACATTTGATGCTGTATTAGACACAGCACACAAAATGGCGGCAAACCTATTTTTACCTCACAATCACATAGCAGATAAAAATGAGCCACAATTTGACGGCAAGAAAGTCAGCATGATTGATGACGTAAAAGTCGCGTTTGATGCGTTTAGAGAGTCGGGTTTTATTGCTGGCAGGTATAGCTTTGAAGACGGCGGCATGCAGTTACCTGAAACCGTTATGACAGCAGTTTCGGGCTATTTTATGGCGGCCAACCCATCAACAACAGCGTATCCATTTCTTACGGCAGCGGCAATAAATGTTATTTCGCATTTTGCTAACGATGAGCTAAAAGCAGCATTTATGCCTCGTATGTTAACCGGTGATTTTACCGGTACAATGGCACTAACCGAGCCCCATGCAGGGTCTAGCCTAGCCGATATTAAAACCACAGCAACCAAGCAAAGCGATGGTACATACCGCATTAAAGGTAGCAAAATTTATATATCGGGCGGTGAGCACGAGCTATCTGACAACATAGTGCATTTAGTACTGGCCAAGATACCTGGCGGTCCTGCGGGCGTAAAAGGAATTTCTTTATTTATTGTGCCTAAATTTCGCTTAAACGACGACAAGTCAGTTGGACCACGCAACGATGTGCATCTTGCTGGGTTATTACATAAGTTAGGCTATCGAGGTACTACCTCAACAGCGCTCAGTTTTGGTGAAAACGATGATTGTCATGGCTACTTGGTAGGGCAAGAGCATTTTGGTTTGCGTTATATGTTTATGATGATGAACGAAGCCCGTATTGGCGTTGGTTTTGGTGCGGCCATGATTGGCTACAGAGGTTATCAATACTCATTAGATTATGCAAAAGACCGCACGCAAGGACGCGTTGCTCCAAATAATAAACCTGAAGATGAGGCAGCGCCCATTATTTTACATGGTGATGTAAAGCGTATGTTGTTAGCGCAAAAAGCGTATACCGAAGGCGGTATGTCGTTGTGTTTGTATGGGTCTAATTTAATCGACCGTATTAATACTTGCGAAGACGAAACCCGCAAGACAGAACTGAGTGAAATGCTCGATTTACTCACCCCGGTACTAAAAGCATGGCCGTCAGAATATGGCCCTAAAGCGAACGACTTAGGTATTCAAGTGCTGGGTGGCTCAGGCTACACCCGTGAATATATGTCAGAACAATTTTGGCGTGACAATCGCTTAAATCCCATCCATGAAGGCACAAATGGTATTCAAGCGCTTGATTTGTCATTTAGAAAATTGTGGCAAAGTAACGGCTTAGGCTTACAAATACTGCAACAAGAAATTCAACAAGATTTAAGCGCTATTACAACTGCACAAAGTGCAGCAATGGCCGCTAAACTCACGCCATATTTAACGCAACTACATAAAGTCTTAGTCCATTTAGGTAACATTATGCGCACCGCTGAGGCAAATACGCTTACGGGTAACGCGCAGGCTATGATGAATGTGTTTTCTACCATTGTTGTTAGTTGGATTTGGTTGCGCCAAGCAAGTAAAGCAGAAGCGTTATTGGCGAAAACCGATGATGCACAAAAACAACATTACTACTTAGGGAAACTACAAGCCGCTAAGTATTTCATTGACTGGGAATTACCCGCAATTGAGCGCGACCTTCAGTTACTACACAGCAATAACTCGGTGTGCACTGACATGCAAGCAGACTGGTTCTAAAGGAGAACAATATGACAGTTTCAAAACAATGGCGATTAAAAGCAAGGCCGTTTGGCGAGCCTACTGCAGATACATGGGATTATGCCGAAACCACATTACCTGACATTGCAGACGGTGAATTACTGATTAAGGTTGAATATGTGTCGCTAGATCCTGCAATGCGCGGTTGGTTAAATGATGCAAAATCATATATCGAACCCGTACAAATTGGTGACGTAATGCGTGCCGGTACGGTGGGTCATGTAGTGCAAAGTAATCATCCAGACTTCGCTGAAGGCGACTGTGTATGTGGCTACAACGGTGTGCAAAGCTACGCTATTAGTGATGGTACGGGCTTACACAAAGTTGACGCGCGTTTAGCACCGCTGTCTTATTATTTGGGTGTGTTGGGTATGCCCGGCATGACAGGCTATTTTGGTCTTCTAAAAAGTGGCGAGCCAAAAGCAGGAGAAACGGTGGTTGTATCAGGCGCTGCTGGGGCTGTTGGTGGCTTGGTTGGCCAAATTGCGCGCATTAAAGGCTGTCGCGTAGTAGGTATAGCTGGGGGTAAAGAAAAATGCCAATTCTTAATTGATGAACTGGGCTTTGACGCCGCGATTGATTACAAAAATGAAGACGTTAAAAAAGCCCTAAAGCAAACCTGTCCAAAAGGGGTTGATGTATTTTTCGATAATGTGGGTGGTGACATTCTTGACGATGTTTTAACGCAAATAAACTTTCGCGCGCGAATTGTAATATGTGGCGCAATTAGTCAATACAACAATACTACTGCGGTAAAAGGACCATCAAACTATTTATCATTATTGGTTAACCGAGCACGAATGGAAGGCATCGTTGTTTTTGACAACATAAAAGAATACCCCACTGCAATGAAAGACATTGCGACGTGGATTCAAGCTGGCGATATGGTCGTGAAAGAACATGTTGTTGATGGCATCGAAACCTTTCCAAATACCTTAATGATGCTATTTAAGGGTGAGAATTTTGGCAAACTTGTGCTTAAAGTAGGAGAGTGAAAATGAATCCAGCAGCAAATGTAAATGGTAAACGCATCCTTATTACAGGCGGGGCATCGGGTATTGGAGCCGCCAGCGCGATGTTACTAGCAAGTCGCGGGGCAAAAGTGGTTATTGGCGACTTGTCAGAAGAACAAGGTAATAGTTTGGTGAAAGAGGCGACCGACAAAGGTCATGATTTAACCTTTCACAAGGTAGATGTGACTCAGGCTGATCAAGTTAGAGCACTTTTTGGTTTTGCTGCTAATACGCTTGGTGGCCTTGACGTAGTAGTAAACAACGCCGGTATTGATCATAAACCTGCGCCTATGCATGAACTCAGTGATGACGACTTTGACAGTAACATTGCGGTTAACTTGAAAGGCGTGTGGCATTGTATGCGCGCAGCAATTGGCATAATGGCACCACAAGGCGGCGGTAATGTAATTAATGTAGCGTCGGTAGCGGGTTTACGCTCTTCACCAGGTATCTCTGCATACAGTGCATCAAAGCATGGCGTAATGGGCCTAACAAAAACCGCTGCCATTGAATATGCGCGCGCAAACATGCGCTTTAATGCAGTGTGTCCAAGCTTTATTGATACACCTATGGTGCAAAACACTTTAGCTAAACTAGACGAGCGTAGCCAAAACGCCATTATTAAAGCGAGTCCCAAAAAGCGTTTAGGCAAAGTGGAAGAAATTTCTGGTGCCATAGCCTGGTTGGCCAGTGATGAAAGCAGCTTTATGAATGGCCATGCCTTTACCATTGACGGCGGCATGCTGGCGTAAACATTATATAAGGATAACAAAATGAAAGACTTATTTGATTTAACAGGAAAAATTGCCCTAGTCACTGGCGCGAGTCGCGGTATTGGCGAGTCTATAGCGCGTTTACTGGCTGCTAGGGGAGCACATGTAATTGTGTCTAGCCGGAAAATTGATGCTTGCCAAGCAGTTGCTGATAGCATTGTTGCTGATGGCGGAAAGGCATCTGCGTTTCCTTGTCATGTGGGTGAAATGTCACAAATTGATGCTATTTTTACACATATTAAAGACACCCATGGGCGCATTGACATTTTAGTCAACAATGCCGCGGCTAATCCTTACTTTGGCCATATACTAGATACTGACCTAGCCGCTTACAGCAAAACTGTTGATGTAAATATCCGCGGTTATTTCTTTATGTCAATTGCAGCAGGCAACATGATGAAAGAACAGGGTGGTGGCGTAATACTTAATACAGCATCGGTTAATGGTATTTCGCCAGGAGACATGCAAGGTATTTATTCTATTACTAAAGCGGCAGTAATTAGCATGACGCAATCGTTTGCAAAAGAGTGCGGCAAGCTAAATATTAGAGTAAATGCTTTACTACCAGGTTTAACTGACACTAAATTTGCGTCGGCATTAACAACTAACGACAATATTCTAAAAACGGCATTAAAAGTTATTCCGTTGGGACGCGTAGCTGACCCAGATGAAATGGCTGGAACCGTGCTGTATTTGGTGTCTGATGCCTCTAGCTATACCACTGGCGCTAGCGTTGTTGTTGATGGCGGCATGTTAGCTTAATACCCCTCTTATTAATTGCCCAAATAACGTTTACGTTTTTTGGGCTTTAACTTTTGCAAATCTACCATCACTAATCCGTCAATACAGTCTTGAAAGTCAGGGTCAATATTAAACGCAGTAAATCTTACCCCATTATTTTCACATAGTTCACCGTACTGCTTATACAAGGTAGGCAAGCTAACGTTGAGGGAAGCCAAGCTACTTTTCAATAGCACTTGTGCTTCTTTGTACTCGATGTTTACAAAAGGATGTTGTTCGTTAAGCGTTGTTATATAGGGTAGCTTGGCGTTCGCAATATGATCGTTGTCTGGAAAAAAGTGCAAGAAAAACTGCGTGATTAAATCAACAGCCGCTTTAGGCAGTTGCGCGCTCAACGTAACGGGTCCAAATAAGTATCGATATTGGGGGTGTTTCCGAATAAACGCACCAATGCCTATCCATAAGTAATCTAGGCTGCGTTTTCCCCAATATTTTTGTTGCACAAAGCTTCTGCCTAGCTCTAAACCAGCTGCAAAGTACTCATGCATAGATTCGTTGTAATCAAACAATGTTTCAGAGTACAAACTTTTGTTTTGCTCATGCAGGGCTTTTGCGTCAGCAAATCGATAAGCACCGGCAATTTCTAACTCATTTTTGTCCCACAAAATTAGATGAAAATAAGACTTGTCGTATTTGTCTACGTCACGACGCTCATTAGTACCTTCACCAACCGCTCTAAATGTGACTTCTCTTAATCGTCCTAACTCACGCATAATAGGCGAGCTAGAGGTATGTTTATATAAATAAATCAGCTTTTCATCAGCGCTTTCACCTAACAACTCACATTCGTTTTTAAGTGCTTTATATAACTCACGACGCTCCTCTGGTGGGGCAATTGGACGCTGGGTTTGAAACACGCCATCTTTGTTTTTGCCTATTTGATACAAATGCTTTTTAAACAGTTTTACTTGTTCTTTAACATTAAGGGGCATGGCAGCAAATGACGAATACGGAATCAGCTCGCCAATTGTCATATCAATATGTTTGTTTTTTTGATGAAACATTTCTTTTACTAACAAAGCCGTGGCAGCGGGTTTGTACAGCATAGACACCCCATAAAATAAGGCTGAATTTTTTGCATTAATATAAATAGGTACAATAGGGCATTTGTTACTTTTTGCTATTCGCAAAAAACCACTGTGCCACTTTGTGTCTCGCACACCTTGAGGTCGCAATCTTGATACTTCGCCTGCAGGAAATACTATTACCGCACCTTCTGACTCAAGGTGCTTACTAATGTTTTGTAGGTTTTGCTTTGGTGTGTTGCCCTGCATGTTGTTAACAGGTAGCAATATCTCATGCAGTGGCTCAATTTCCATTAGCAATTCATTCGCAATCACTTTCACATCGCTGCGAACCTCTTTAACACATTTTACCAAGGCCAGGCCATCAAGTGATCCAATTGGGTGATTAGCAATAATTATTACACGTCCACTATCAGGAATGTGCTCTTTTTGAGCGCTATTTAGGCGGTAGGTAAAGGACAAATGGGCCAGTACTTGTTCAACAAAATCAAAGCTACTTAGATGTGGATACTGCTCTGCAAATTGGTTAATTTGTTGCTCACAAAATAGATGCTTTAACACTGCTGTAGCGGGTCTATGTAGCAGCTTGTTGTTGGCTACGTTGGGATAACGTTCAGAAATAACGCGTTTCGCACTTAACATAATTTACCTATTTTTAGTGCTATGCCATACAAAAGTATTTGTCTAATTAGCAATAGCGGAAAAGGTCTAAACACCATTTTTTAACAGGGTAAAACAGGTGCATTACGCAAAGGTGAAGTATTAGTGACTAGTGGGTGACGGTTGTATGAAGAAAATGTGACAACAAAGTAAGATGCAGAGTGCACTGGGTGCACTCTGATAACAAGTATTACAAAGTACTGGCGATTGCTTTTGCAAGTGCTTCAACATTATTGTGGTTAATTCCCGCAATGTTAACGCGACTAGAATCAACAAAGTAAACCGCATGTTCACTGCGCAACAAACGCACTTGCTCAGGAGGAATACATAAAAATGAGAACATTCCTTTTTGTGTATTAATAAAGCTAAAGTCTTTATCAACCCCTTGAGCTTGTAGGTTGTTAACTAGCATTGCACGTAAATCAGCCATACGGTTGCGCATGTCGTTAACTTCATTTACCCATTGCTTGTGCAAACTGTCGGTATTCAAAATAATATCGACTAAAGCACCGCCATATGAAGGCGGCATTGAATAGATACCGCGTGCCACAGATTGAATCTGCGACTGCGCAATATCTTTTGTGGCGCTATCTTTACAAATAATGGCAGCTAAACCAACGCGTTCACGGTAGAGGCCAAAGTTTTTAGAGCATGATGCGGCAACGATAACTTCATCAACGCTTTCGGCGAGTAAGCGCAAGCCATATGCGTCTTCTTCTATGCCATCACCAAAGCCTTGATATGCAGTATCAATAAACGGTAAAAACCCAACTTTGCTGGCTAACTTTGCAATTTCTTGCCACTGCGCTTTGCTTAAATCAGCGCCGGTAGGGTTGTGGCAACAGCCATGAAACAACACAACATCGTCTTTACTGACGTTTGATAAACAATCCATCATTTCATCAAACTTTATTGACGCGCTTTCTTTGTCAAAATACGGGTAAGTGTGAAGTTCAAGGCCAGCATCACCCAATAATGGAATGTGGTTTGCCCACGTAGGGTCACTTACCCACACCTTGGTTTTGCTGTTAACACGAACCAGTAATTCTGCCAATATACGCAAAGCACCGCAGCCACCAGGGGCTTGCACGGCCGCTACGCGTGAATCTTTTAGCAAAACAGATTGGCTACCCAGTAATAGGTCAAGCATGCCATTAATAAAACCTTGGTTACCTTGAGGTGTGATATATACCTTTGAGGTTTCGTTGGCTAATAGAATTTTTTGAGCGCTAGCAACTGAATCTAAGATAGGTGTGTTGCCCTGTTCATCTTTATATACGCCAACTCCTAAATCAATTTTGTTAGGGTTAGTGTCTTTTTTAAAAGCAGCAGATAAACCAAGGATCGGATCGGGAGCAAGCGCTGGCAAGGTTTCAAACACGAGTAATGTTTCCTTTTAGAAGAGCTAAATAATAAAATGCGATATCGCATTTGGTCATAATGCCACTGCGTGGCATTGGTCTGAATAAAACCTAGCTGCTTTATATTTGGTAAAAAAGCAACTATGTTAAGTCAAATTCAAACACTTTAGTGTCTGTCATTTCTGCATTTGAGTTAAAGGTGCGTTCTTCCCAAAAACAGTGATTGTTATTATCTATTAATAAAACGGTACTTGAACGTGTACCGTAGTCAGCACTTTGAATGAATATTGATGATAATTTGCGTTCCCACTCAATAGGAATGCCAGTATTCGGTAATTCATCATCATGCGCAGCTTGCTGACTTTTAAGCAGCTCAAACAAATGTTCGCGACTGAGTATATTGGCATGTTGACAATAATTAGCCAGTGCATCGCGGCCAGCATCAATTTTTGGCCAAGGGCTATTTAAACTGGCATTCGATAAGCCATAAACACCGTCATCAAGTTTATATGCTTTATTTTCGAAGCTATTGTACACGTGTAATTGGTTTAATTCACCAAATAACAAGTTGTAGCCATTATACTTTAGATGCGTGTTTTGCAGGGTATTTAAATAGTCTGTAACGTCTGTTTGTGTGGTCAGAAAATTAGTCACTAATTCGCCGCGAGTAATGGCATTTAATCGTTCTTTGCCAGGCGCACGAATGTTGGTAAGTGCGGCAATACGTCCATTTTGGTTTATGCCCATCCATGTGCCACCAGCACTAAGGTCTTTGCCGGCTAGCACATCAGTATGGCTTGGCCAAAAATGAGACGTAAGAGTGGGTCGCTGATGAAATTCATCGCGATTCGCTGCAATTATTAATGGAAATTTAGGGTGCTGATTAACAGCAATAAACAATATACACATAAGGATGCTAGTGTAATTCACACAACAAATACTGCAACAACAAAAATAAGCTAATTCATAGTGTTTTATTCTGAGCCTTGAAAATTACCAAAGCGCGATTGTATGGTAACATTCATACTTGTAGGTCAATGGTATGCGTCGTTGTACAAATTTTGTGTTGCAACGGTGTTTAAAGGAGTCAAGAAGCAAGTTTTCAAGCTCTTTATATCTGCTTTATTGGTTATCAAGGAATAAAAGTGAAAAATAAATCAATCGCTCAGCGCAATATTGCGTCACAACTGGTACACGCTGACCGCTTAATTAACAAACCCCAACACGGCGCGGTACATGAAGCGACCAATAATTCAGTGTTATTTGAATTTGACGATGTGGCTGATTTAGAAGCGGTGTTTCAAGGCAAAAAAGCCGGTCATGTATACTCTCGTAGCTCATCAGGTTCAGCGTTGGCGTTACAAAATATACTTGCCGAATTAGAAGGCGGTATGACTGCGGCCACCTTTTCAACAGGCATGGCAGCTATAAGTGCGGTTATGTTTTCTTTGTTGCAAGCGGGTGACCATATTGTGGTCAGTAAGTATTTATTTGGCAATACGCGCAGTTTTATCGATTCACTTACGCGCTTCGGCATTAAGGTGACGTACGTTGACGTGAGCAGTGCTGACAAGGTTGAGCAGGTTATTGTTGAAAATACAAAATTGGTATTTAGTGAAACCATTGCTAACCCGGGTACGCAGGTAGCCGATTTAATTAACATTGGTAAATTGTGTCAACGCTTACAGCTATTGTTTGTGGTAGACAACACCATGACGCCATCTGTAATGCTAGACGCAAACACCATCCACGCTAATTTGTTAACAACGTCGTTAACCAAATATATTGGTGGTCATGGCAATGTGCTTGGTGGCGTAGTAGTAGATATGGGTAATTTTAATTGGCAACAGTATGACAATATACTTGATGTGTACAAAAACGCACCATCCGAACAATGGGGCATTACTCAAATTCGTAAAAAAGGCTTGCGTGATATGGGGGCAACCCTAGCGCCGCAATCAACACATCTTATTTCTGTAGGGCTTGAAACCTTATCCATGCGGATGCAAAAAACCAGTGAAAATGCGTTAGCGATTGCCAAGTTTTTGCATCAGCAAGCGCATGTCAGTACGGTTTATTACCCTGGACTGCCTGACCATCCTCAACATCAGCGTGCGCAACACCTATTCAATGGAGAATTTGGCGGCATATTAAGCTTTGAACTTGAGCCACATGTCAACATGCGGGCATTTATCAATGCCCTAGATTTGGTTATTAGTGCGACTCATTTAGGTGATACTCGCACCTTAATTTTGCCCGTTGCCACTACCATATTTTATGAAAATGGGCCTAAGCAACGTAAAGAAATGGGGATTTCTGAGACCTTAGTGAGAATGTCTATTGGTATTGAGGCGGCTGAGGATATTATTGACGATATGCAACAAGCCTTCTACCTTGTCAGCTAAATATATGTGTTGCAAATCGTTCTAATTAATAGGTTGTTTTGTGCTAATTTTAGCTATTTTTATTCTAAAATATAAGGCTATTATGAAAGTCACTATATACAAATAAATATAGCTAACTAAGGTGAGGCATACAAACATGAAACAAGTATTAGTGATTAATTCAAGCCTGCAGGGCGAAAATAGCAATAGCAATAAAGCGGCTCAACGTTATGTTGATGCATTACAAGTAAACGAAACGATTCAACTTACGTCTGTTGATGTACACGCCGACAATATTCCTCATTTACAGGGGCTTGAAATGCAAGCATGGGGCATAGCAGAAGAGCAACGAGACGAAGAGCAAAAAGCCCTAGCGGCAATTTCAGACAATTATGTGGCGCAAGTGCAACAAGCTGACGAAATTGTCTTGGCTATACCAATGTACAATTTTGGCGTACCCTCAACACTTAAAGCATACTTTGACCGTATTGCACGTGCTGGCGTAACGTTCCAATACACTGAAAACGGTCCGATTGGTTTGTTAGAAGGTAAAAAAGTCACGGTTATTGCTGCCCGAGGTGGTAAATACGAGGGTACGGCGATGGATTCACAAACCACATTTGTACGTGATTTTTTGGCGTTTATTGGCTTAACCAACGTGACATTTTACTATATTGAAGGGCTTGCCATGGGTGAAGAGGCCAACAATGACGCGTGGCATCAATTTAATCAAAAATTAGTGAACTAAAGTAGCACGTAAGCACTATATATTATCACTAACGGCGGCAATTTGAATGTGGCTGTTACGTGTTCCTAGTTGAGTGTGATGTAAGCCCCGCTGTTAGCGGGGCTTTTTTATAGTAACTTACTTGCCAGCTTCCACGCTTGCGCCTGATGCCAACGCTTTATTTATATCCACTAAAAAGTCTTCGTCTTGTGGCTTAACGCGACTGCCGTAATGTGTCACTGTTTGGCCGTCTTTACTCATAAGATATTTATTGAAGTTCCACTTCGGTGTTTTACCAGTAAGTCTTGCCAATTGCGCGTACAACGGATCGACGTCATCGTTACGCACCGAAATAGGTTCAAACATTGGGAAATTTACGCCATAAGTCAGCTCACATACCTCAGCCGTTTTGGTTTCATCGTCATATTCTTGTGCAAATGAATTTGATGGGAATCCAACCACAACTAAGCCCTTGTCTTTGTAGTCACTGTATAGTTGTTCAAGACCTTCAAACTGCGGCGTAAATCCACACTTACTAGCAGTATTCACAAACAAAACTGCTTTGCCAGCATAGGCTTCACACATATTAACCACTTCTTGTGAGTTAAGCTTTCGTTTCATATGCTTTAATAAACTAGGGCACTGGTTTGCATAAGATATTGTAGTAGTGCCAAGTAATAGGGCTGCGATTAATAGTCGTTTCATGTATTTTTCCGTAGAGTTAACGAGTTCAGTCATTAATAATTTGATTTTGGTAGTTTAGATCATTCCGAGCTCTTGATAGTATGACTGCATAAACGCAAATATCAAAGCTGATGCTCGGGTTGATGTTTGTCGTAACAGTACAACACAGGTGCATCGCGTAGTTATCACACCATTGATACACAAATACGTTGAGGCCATTCAGTTTCTTTACATAACATTAATAAGAAAGAAGATATGTCAAAACAACTTAAAATAAGTGCCATCGTGGCTAGCATATGCTTAGTCGCGGCTTGTAATACCACAAATGCAAGCAAGACTGAGTCAGAAATGGCTACGCCGTATGTAATTAAAAAAGTGACACAACAAACAGAAAATCCAACGCCGCAAGTGCTTGCTGATATTCAACTCTCAATTGAACAGATCATGTCAGATCCAGATTGGTTAGGTCGCCAGCCTCAGAGAGCTCGTTTTTCTCCTTTAGGCGACACAATTACCTATCAACGTAAACGTGAAGGCTCAGTGGTTAATGATTTGTATGCAACGCGTGCAGGAAATGGAAATGGCGAAGTGGTGCCGTTTGCACAGATGCACGCACTTTCTCATAGTCAATTAATTACTGATAACGATCTTCCGTTTGTTGCTTGGTTATATGAAGGAAACGTGTTTGTCCAAGACAAAACCAGTAAGGTCATCAAACAACTATCTAAAGATGCATATGCTGCTCGTAATTTAGCTTTTTATGAAAATACTGAACGAGGTATAAGCGGAGTATCCTTTCAACGTGGCAACAGTTTTTATATTATTGACGTTAACACAGGTGTGCAATCTCAACTGTTTGCGTGGCAATTTGCAGAAGCGCCCAAAGGGCTCACGCCACCGGCAGACTATATTGCCGATCAACAGCAACAATTAATTAAATACGTTCAAGTGCAACGCAATAATCGTCAAGCAAGGTTTGATTATGAGCAACAAAAACAGGGCGCTGACAACACTATTATGGCAACGCAGTTGTATTTTAATAAAGGATATGAAACCGTATTTGCCAGTGTGTCGCCAAATGGTAACTACGCCATAATTGCCACACGTGAAGATAAGCCAACGCGCAGCGAAAACGATATTATGCCCGATTACATCGAAGAAAATGGTCGTATTAAATCGCAATCTGTTCGCAAGCGTGTAGCAGATGCTGAGCCCGAGTCGCATCAGCTTTATTTTGTAGATGTTAACAAGGGCTCATACACGCCTTTAAGTTACGCATCGTTACCGGGCTACAACGAAGATGTATTAGCACAGGTAAAACAAGAAAATGCTAAGGCAAAAGGCGAGACGTATACGGTGAACCGTTTGCCCCGGGATATTGGCTTAATGTACTACGGCTATGCAACCGAGCCTCCTATTAAATGGCACGATTCAAGCACATATGTAGCGCTAATGATTGAGGCATGGGATAACAAAGACCGTTGGATAGTAAGTGTTGACGTAAATAACCCTGCTTTAACTAACCAACATAGACTGCATGACAGTGCATGGGTTAACTATCGTTACAATCAGTTTGGTTGGTTTAATGATCAAGCGCGCTTATATTTACTCAGCGAAGAGTCTGGCTATTCGCATCTGTACAGCAAAGCATTAAATGGCAAATTGACGCCAATTACCCAAGGTCGCTTTGTGGTAAATGACGTTGTACTGAGTCAAGATGACGCCAAATTTTATTATAAAGCTAATGTGAAACACCCAGGCATTTACGAAATATATCAGGTGTCTTCAACAGGTGGCGATGCAACGGCACTGACTGATTTAAATGGCATGACCGATTTTGTATTAAGCCCAAATGAAAAAGAATTACTGCTAACTCACTCATCGTTGGCGATGCCACCAGAATTATATACCCTAGATTTAAACACTAACGCGCCGCCGACACAGCTCACCAACACCGTTAGCGATGCATTTTTATCAATTGATTGGACTGTACCCACCATTGTGCCCATTGCATCGAGCCATACTGAACAACCTATTTATTCAAGGGTTTACACGCCTTCAGCCACTAGCACTGAAAAACAAAAAGCTGTGGTATTTACTCACGGTGCGGGCTATTTACAAAATGCACATTTAGGTTGGTCTGGTTATTTCAGAGAATTTATGTTCCATAGCTTCTTAGTGAGTAAAGGCTATGTTGTACTTGATATGGATTACCGAGCTTCTGCAGGCTATGGTCGCGATTGGCGCACCGCCATTTATCGACAAATGGGCACCCCAGAAGTAGAGGATTTGAAAGACGGCGTAAATTGGCTAGTTAATAATGCGAATGTTGATGCAAAGCGTGTGGGCACTTATGGTGGATCGTATGGTGGCTTTTTAACCTTTATGTCGTTGTTCACCGAGCCTGATTTATTTCAAGCAGGTGCGGCAATACGCCCGGTATCTGATTGGGCGCACTATAACGTTCCGTATACTTCAAACATACTCAATACGCCTGATGTTGACCCTATTGCATACGAGCGCAGTTCGCCCATATATTTTGCTGAAGGTTTAACCAAGCCATTGTTAATCAACGCGCCCATGGTTGACGATAACGTATTTTTTGTAGATGTAGTTAGGTTAGTACAACGTCTTATTGAGCTTGAAAAACCGCATTTTGAAACCGCGATTTACCCAGTAGAGCCACATGGTTTTGTACAGCCAAGTTCGTGGCTAGATGAATACAGACGTATATTTAAATTATTTGAAGAAAATTTATAAAAAACGTCACAAAAAACGCAGTGTATACTGCGTTTTTTTATGGGCATTAGATGGTTGATGGTTTATGTAACCTAACACTAGGTAGCAAAACACCCAACATTATGCCCGCAGTGGCACCGTATAAATGCGCATCAATCGCCACGGAGGCACCGATTAAATTAGCCATAAAATCGTTAGTGCTGAAGAAGCGCTCGTCAATTAGTTTAATGATTAGGCCTGCCAATAACAAATATGCGCTAACACGCTTGTGTTTGAAATCTTGTATTATGCCCCATGCAAACACACCATGTAACACACCCGACAAACCCACATACGCATTTAAATGAGGGCTTGCTAGCCACACCAATATCGACACAAATAAACTAGTAATCACAAAAACTGCTAAATAATTGCGCGCACGGTAATACTCGCCGTGCAATAACCATAATAAAAATAGGCCTGCTAGATTGACAGCCAAATGATACGTATTAGTGTGCAAAAAGTGCGCGCTTAACAATCGCCACCATTGATGTTGTGCAATACCTTGTCGTGTGAAGTCTAGGTATTCTGTAACATAAGTGGGCAGGGTATATGCCACCAAACTTAATACCGCCACCACTATAATAGGTATAAATTGTGATGATTTTGTTGGCAAGTCGCCCATTAAATCGCCTTACTTTGTTCGGTTATAGATATATCTAAATATATAAAACAATAGTTTAGCTTTATTTACGTCTTGGGGTTAAGTAAAATTCGAGTATTCTTTAAGCATTTTCGAGTTAGCATGATCAAGCAATCCCTACATAATCATATTTTGACTATTTCTATTAGCCGTATAGAAAAGAAAAATGCACTCATTCCTGCAATGTATGATGACATGGCTCAAGCGATACTCGATGCCCCAAAAAACCAAGCAAAGGTTATTATTATAAAGGGTGAGGGCGGTATATTCACGGCAGGTAATGATGTGGGTGAGTTTATAAAATCGGCAGAGCAAGACAATAAAGAGGTCAACGAAACGTACCGGTTTATGCAAGCTTTGTTGCACTGTAAGTTACCAGTTATTGCGCAAGTAGAAGGCTTAGCAATCGGCATCGGTTCTACCTTATTGTTGCATTGTGATTTTGTTTTAAGCGATGCTAATACAAAATTTGCTATGCCTTTCATTAATTTAGGATTGGTCCCTGAATACGCATCCAGCTATATTGTTCCCAGAGTTGCGGGAAGGCTAAAGGCGGCTGAGCTCTTGATGTTAGGAGAGGTTTTTTCTGCGCAAATGGCGCAAGAGTGTGGGTTTGTTTCTCGTATTTACAAAGAGAACTTGTCCGAGCAGGTATGGGATTTAGCATGTAAACTGGCGTCGAAACCTGCCGCTGCCTTACAGCAAACCAAAGCCTTACTACAGCCAAATATTGACGACATAGCACAACATATCGACACTGAGTTAAGCGTATTTGTAAGCGCGATGCAAAGCGAACAAGCAAAAGAAGCATTCAATGCATTTATAGAAAAACGGGCGGTAAATAATGAAGTGTTTAAATAGGCCAGCTAGTAAGCTGTTTAGCTGCGCAGTGGCGTTGGGTTTGGGTCTACTTGGCGCATCAGTTTATGCACAAAGCAGCAAAAACCTTGAGGATAGAGAGCCAGAAGCTGCAACAGGTGTTCAGCAAAAAGCGTTCGATAGCACTAACAATTACATGGTAGTTGCAGCAAACCCTTATGCAGCATGGGCGGGTAAACAAATCATAGAGCAGGGTGGCAGTGCAATAGATGCTGCGGTAGCTATTCAAGCAATGTTAACCTTGGTTGAACCACAATCATCAGGTATTGGTGGCGGTGCTTTTATTATGTATTGGGACAACACCAAACAAAAGTTGCACACCTTTGATGGCCGCGAAACAGCACCAAAAGCCAGCAACCCTTATATATTTTTGGAAAACGGCGAGCCAATGGCGTGGCGTGATGCCGTTGTAGGCGGTAAATCGGTTGGCGTACCAGGTGTATTGAGAGCACTTGATATGGCACATAAAAAGTTTGGTAACTTAGCGTGGAAAGACCTTTTCACTGACACCATTAAGCAATCACGAGAAGGTTTTGTGGTATCTGAGCGCTTAGCGAAATTGATTGCACTTGATTATCACCCCGGTTTAAATAAATTCACCTCTGCCAGTAATTACTTCAAACCTAATGGGGTTGGGTTAAAAGCCGGCACTTTACAGAAAAATCCTCTATTAGCGACTACTCTGCAAAAAATAGCCTTAGGTGGTGCTGATGCATTCTATACGGGTAGTATTCCTGAAAACATTGCGAAAACCGTGCGTACAGCATCTGTCAACCCAGGCCTGCTTAGCGCTGACGATTTTGCGAATTATCGCGCAATTGAGCGAAGACCTATGTGTAATCCTTATCGAGCATATAAAATATGTGGTATGGCGCCGCCTAGCTCTGGGGGCGTATCGGTGTATAAAATTCTAAAATCGCTAGAACGTTTTGAATTATCAAAGTACACCCACAATAGCGTAGAATTCGCACATTTATTCACGCAATCGAGTGCCTTGGCATTTGCCGATAGAGCCCATTATATAGCCGATTTAGACTACTTAGATATGTCTGTGGTTCCGCTAGTGAATCCAGGTTATATTCGCAGGCGAGCTGCAGACATCAGTTTAGCTGTGCCTTTTGAAAAGGCATCAGCTGGTAAACCTTATGCAAGCATGCAGTTTGGCAAAGATAACGCTTATGAACGCATGAGCACGAGTCACATATCCATTGTTGATAAACAAGGCAATGCGGTATCCATGACATCAAGCATTGAGTTTATGTTTGGCTCAGGTTTAATGGTGGAAGGGTTTTTGTTAAACAACCAATTAACCGATTTTTCGCTTAATCCCATGCGCGATAACACGCCAGTGCTTAATAGGGTGCAACCTGACAAGCGTCCTCGCAGCGCAATGAGCCCAACTATGGTGTTTGATGACAGTGGTAAATTACATTTGGTCGTGGGTTCGCCTGGCGGAAGTCGTATCATTAATTATGTGGCACAGACAATTTTTAATGTACTTGATTTTGGTCTAGATATTCAAACAGCGATATCTGCCCCGCGTATCTCAAACCGAAATGGCGCGACCACCTTAGAGGCCAATACCAGTATTACAAGGTTAAAATCGGAACTTGAAAATAAAGGGCATGAGATCAACGTTAGAAATTTGAATAGCGGACTGCATGGGATTCAGATTATTGATGGCGTATTGCATGGAGGCGCTGATCCCCGTCGTGAAGGCGTTGCTGTAGGACAATAAGATATCAATTGCGTATTAAAAAAGGGAGCAATTGCTCCCTTTTTTAATACGCAATTGATATCTTATTGTCCTACAGCAACGCCTTCACGACGGGGATCAGCGCCTCCATGCAATACGCCATCAATAATCTGAATCCCATGCAGTCCGCTATTCAAATTTCTAACGTTGATCTCATGCCCTTTATTTTCAAGTTCCGATTTTAACCTTGTAATACTGGTATTGGCCTCTAAGGTGGTCGCGCCATTTCGGTTTGAGATACGCGGGGCAGATATCGCTGTTTGAATATCTAGACCAAAATCAAGTACATTAAAAATTGTCTGTGCCACATAATTAATGATACGACTTCCGCCAGGCGAACCCACGACCAAATGTAATTTACCACTGTCATCAAACACCATAGTTGGGCTCATTGCGCTGCGAGGACGCTTGTCAGGTTGCACCCTATTAAGCACTGGCGTGTTATCGCGCATGGGATTAAGCGAAAAATCGGTTAATTGGTTGTTTAACAAAAACCCTTCCACCATTAAACCTGAGCCAAACATAAACTCAATGCTTGATGTCATGGATACCGCATTGCCTTGTTTATCAACAATGGATATGTGACTCGTGCTCATGCGTTCATAAGCGTTATCTTTGCCAAACTGCATGCTTGCATAAGGTTTACCAGCTGATGCCTTTTCAAAAGGCACAGCTAAACTGATGTCTGCAGCTCGCCTGCGAATATAACCTGGATTCACTAGCGGAACCACAGACATATCTAAGTAGTCTAAATCGGCTATATAATGGGCTCTATCGGCAAATGCCAAGGCACTCGATTGCGTGAATAAATGTGCGAATTCTACGCTATTGTGGGTGTACTTTGATAATTCAAAACGTTCTAGCGATTTTAGAATTTTATACACCGATACGCCCCCAGAGCTAGGCGGCGCCATACCACATATTTTATATGCTCGATAAGGATTACACATAGGTCTTCGCTCAATTGCGCGATAATTCGCAAAATCGTCAGCGCTAAGCAGGCCTGGGTTGACAGATGCTGTACGCACGGTTTTCGCAATGTTTTCAGGAATACTACCCGTATAGAATGCATCAGCACCACCTAAGGCTATTTTTTGCAGAGTAGTCGCTAATAGAGGATTTTTCTGTAAAGTGCCGGCTTTTAACCCAACCCCATTAGGTTTGAAGTAATTACTGGCAGAGGTGAATTTATTTAAACCGGGGTGATAATCAAGTGCAATCAATTTCGCTAAGCGCTCAGATACCACAAAACCTTCTCGTGATTGCTTAATGGTGTCAGTGAAAAGGTCTTTCCACGCTAAGTTACCAAACTTTTTATGTGCCATATCAAGTGCTCTCAATACACCTGGTACGCCAACCGATTTACCGCCTACAACGGCATCACGCCACGCCATTGGCTCGCCGTTTTCCAAAAATATATAAGGGTTGCTGGCTTTTGGTGCTGTTTCGCGGCCATCAAAGGTGTGCAACTTTTGTTTGGTGTTGTCCCAATACATAATAAAAGCACCGCCACCAATACCTGATGATTGTGGTTCAACCAAGGTTAACATTGCTTGAATAGCTACCGCAGCATCTATTGCACTGCCACCCTGCTCTATGATTTGTTTACCCGCCCATGCTGCATAAGGGTTTGCTGCAACTACCATGTAATTGTTAGTGCTATCGAACGCTTTTTGCTGAACACCTGTTGCAGCTTCTGGCTCTCTATCCTCAAGGTTTTTGCTGCTTTGTGCATAAACTGATGCGCCAAGTAGACCCAAACCCAACGCCACTGCGCAGCTAAACAGCTTACTAGCTGGCCTATTTAAACACTTCATTATTTACCGCCCGTTTTTCTATAAATGCATTGAATGCTTCTTTTGCTTGTTCGCTTTGCATCGCGCTTACAAATACGCTTAACTCAGTGTCGATATGTTGTGCTATGTCGTCAATATTTGGCTGTAGTAAGGCTTTGGTTTGCTGTAAGGCAGCGGCAGGTTTCGACGCCAGTTTACATGCTAAATCCCATACCTGCTCGGACAAGTTCTCTTTGTAAATACGAGAAACAAACCCACACTCTTGCGCCATTTGCGCAGAAAAAACCTCTCCTAACATCAAGAGCTCAGCCGCCTTTAGCCTTCCCGCAACTCTGGGAACAATATAGCTGGATGCGTATTCAGGGACCAATCCTAAATTAATGAAAGGCATAGCAAATTTTGTATTAGCATCGCTTAAAACAAAATCACAATGCAACAATAAGGTAGAACCGATGCCGATTGCTAAGCCTTCTACTTGCGCAATAACTGGTAACTTACAGTGCAACAAAGCTTGCATAAACCGGTACGTTTCGTTGACCTCTTTATTGTCTTGCTCTGCCGATTTTATAAACTCACCCACATCATTACCTGCCGTGAATATACCGCCCTCACCCTTTATAATAATAACCTTTGCTTGGTTTTTTGGGGCATCGAGTATCGCTTGAGCCATGTCATCATACATTGCAGGAATGAGTGCATTTTTCTTTTCTATACGGCTAATAGAAATAGTCAAAATATGATTATGTAGGGATTGCTTGATCATGCTAACTCGAAAATGCTTAAAGAATACTCGAATTTTACTTAACCCCAAGACGTAAATAAAGCTAAACTATTGTTTTATATATTTAGATATATCTATAACCGAACAAAGTAAGGCGATTTAATGGGCGACTTGCCAACAAAATCATCACAATTTATACCTATTATAGTGGTGGCGGTATTAAGTTTGGTGGCATATACCCTGCCCACTTATGTTACAGAATACCTAGACTTCACACGACAAGGTATTGCACAACATCAATGGTGGCGATTGTTAAGCGCGCACTTTTTGCACACTAATACGTATCATTTGGCTGTCAATCTAGCAGGCCTATTTTTATTATGGTTATTGCACGGCGAGTATTACCGTGCGCGCAATTATTTAGCAGTTTTTGTGATTACTAGTTTATTTGTGTCGATATTGGTGTGGCTAGCAAGCCCTCATTTAAATGCGTATGTGGGTTTGTCGGGTGTGTTACATGGTGTGTTTGCATGGGGCATAATACAAGATTTCAAACACAAGCGTGTTAGCGCATATTTGTTATTGGCAGGCCTAATCATTAAACTAATTGACGAGCGCTTCTTCAGCACTAACGATTTTATGGCTAATTTAATCGGTGCCTCCGTGGCGATTGATGCGCATTTATACGGTGCCACTGCGGGCATAATGTTGGGTGTTTTGCTACCTAGTGTTAGGTTACATAAACCATCAACCATCTAATGCCCATAAAAAAACGCAGTATACACTGCGTTTTTTGTGACGTTTTTTATAAATTTTCTTCAAATAATTTAAATATACGTCTGTATTCATCTAGCCACGAACTTGGCTGTACAAAACCATGTGGCTCTACTGGGTAAATCGCGGTTTCAAAATGCGGTTTTTCAAGCTCAATAAGACGTTGTACTAACCTAACTACATCTACAAAAAATACGTTATCGTCAACCATGGGCGCGTTGATTAACAATGGCTTGGTTAAACCTTCAGCAAAATATATGGGCGAACTGCGCTCGTATGCAATAGGGTCAACATCAGGCGTATTGAGTATGTTTGAAGTATACGGAACGTTATAGTGCGCCCAATCAGATACCGGGCGTATTGCCGCACCTGCTTGAAATAAATCAGGCTCGGTGAACAACGACATAAAGGTTAAAAAGCCACCATACGATCCACCATAAGTGCCCACACGCTTTGCATCAACATTCGCATTATTAACTAGCCAATTTACGCCGTCTTTCAAATCCTCTACTTCTGGGGTGCCCATTTGTCGATAAATGGCGGTGCGCCAATCGCGACCATAGCCTGCAGAAGCTCGGTAATCCATATCAAGTACAACATAGCCTTTACTCACTAAGAAGCTATGGAACATAAATTCTCTGAAATAACCAGACCAACCTAAATGTGCATTTTGTAAATAGCCCGCACCGTGAGTAAATACCACAGCTTTTTGTTTTTCAGTGCTAGTGGCTGAAGGCGTGTAAACCCTTGAATAAATAGGTTGTTCAGTATGGCTCGATGCAATGGGCACAATGGTGGGTACAGTCCAATCAATTGATAAAAATGCATCGCTAACGGTGTTGGTGAGCTGTGTCGGCGGCGCGTTAGTGTTTAAATCTAGGGTATATAATTCTGGTGGCATCGCCAACGATGAGTGAGTTAGCAGTAATTCTTTTTCATTTGGGCTTAATACAAAATCGGTCATGCCATTTAAATCAGTCAGTGCCGTTGCATCGCCACCTGTTGAAGACACCTGATATATTTCGTAAATGCCTGGGTGTTTCACATTAGCTTTATAATAAAATTTGGCGTCATCTTGACTCAGTACAACGTCATTTACCACAAAGCGACCTTGGGTAATTGGCGTCAATTTGCCATTTAATGCTTTGCTGTACAGATGCGAATAGCCAGACTCTTCGCTGAGTAAATATAAGCGCGCTTGATCATTAAACCAACCAAACTGATTGTAACGATAGTTAACCCATGCACTGTCATGCAGTCTATGTTGGTTAGTTAAAGCAGGGTTATTTACGTCAACACTTACTATCCAACGGTCTTTGTTATCCCATGCCTCAATCATTAGCGCTACATATGTGCTTGAATCGTGCCATTTAATAGGAGGCTCGGTTGCATAGCCGTAGTACATTAAGCCAATATCCCGGGGCAAACGGTTCACCGTATACGTCTCGCCTTTTGCCTTAGCATTTTCTTGTTTTACCTGTGCTAATACATCTTCGTTGTAGCCCGGTAACGATGCGTAACTTAAAGGCGTGTATGAGCCCTTGTTAACATCTACAAAATAAAGCTGATGCGACTCGGGCTCAGCATCTGCTACACGCTTGCGAACAGATTGCGATTTAATACGACCATTTTCTTCGATGTAATCGGGCATAATATCGTTTTCGCTGCGCGTTGGCTTATCTTCACGTGTGGCAATTATGGCGTAGTTACCATTTGGCGACACACTGGCAAATACGGTTTCATATCCTTTATTAAAATACAACTGCGTTGCCATAATAGTGTTGTCAGCGCCCTGTTTTTGTTGCTCATAATCAAACCTTGCTTGACGATTATTGCGTTGCACTTGAACGTATTTAATTAATTGTTGCTGTTGATCGGCAATATAGTCTGCCGGTGGCGTGAGCCCTTTGGGCGCTTCTGCAAATTGCCACGCAAACAGTTGAGATTGCACACCTGTGTTAACGTCAATAATATAAAAACTGTTGCCACGTTGAAAGGATACTCCGCTTATACCTCGTTCAGTATTTTCATAAAAAGCTAAATTACGAGCAGCATATGCATCTTTAGATAGTTGTTTGATGACCTTACTGGTTTTGTCTTGGACAAACACGTTTCCTTCATATAACCAAGCAACAAACGGAAGATCGTTATCAGTAATTAATTGACTATGAGAAAGTGCGTGCATCTGTGCAAACGGCACCACTTCGCCATTTCCATTTCCTGCACGCGTTGCATACAAATCATTAACCACTGAGCCTTCACGTTTACGTTGATAGGTAATTGTGTCGCCTAAAGGAGAAAAACGAGCTCTCTGAGGCTGGCGACCTAACCAATCTGGATCTGACATGATCTGTTCAATTGAGAGTTGAATATCAGCAAGCACTTGCGGCGTTGGATTTTCTGTTTGTTGTGTCACTTTTTTAATTACATACGGCGTAGCCATTTCTGACTCAGTCTTGCTTGCATTTGTGGTATTACAAGCCGCGACTAAGCATATGCTAGCCACGATGGCACTTATTTTAAGTTGTTTTGACATATCTTCTTTCTTATTAATGTTATGTAAAGAAACTGAATGGCCTCAACGTATTTGTGTATCAATGGTGTGATAACTACGCGATGCACCTGTGTTGTACTGTTACGACAAACATCAACCCGAGCATCAGCTTTGATATTTGCGTTTATGCAGTCATACTATCAAGAGCTCGGAATGATCTAAACTACCAAAATCAAATTATTAATGACTGAACTCGTTAACTCTACGGAAAAATACATGAAACGACTATTAATCGCAGCCCTATTACTTGGCACTACTACAATATCTTATGCAAACCAGTGCCCTAGTTTATTAAAGCATATGAAACGAAAGCTTAACTCACAAGAAGTGGTTAATATGTGTGAAGCCTATGCTGGCAAAGCAGTTTTGTTTGTGAATACTGCTAGTAAGTGTGGATTTACGCCGCAGTTTGAAGGTCTTGAACAACTATACAGTGACTACAAAGACAAGGGCTTAGTTGTGGTTGGATTCCCATCAAATTCATTTGCACAAGAATATGACGATGAAACCAAAACGGCTGAGGTATGTGAGCTGACTTATGGCGTAAATTTCCCAATGTTTGAACCTATTTCGGTGCGTAACGATGACGTCGATCCGTTGTACGCGCAATTGGCAAGACTTACTGGTAAAACACCGAAGTGGAACTTCAATAAATATCTTATGAGTAAAGACGGCCAAACAGTGACACATTACGGCAGTCGCGTTAAGCCACAAGACGAAGACTTTTTAGTGGATATAAATAAAGCGTTGGCATCAGGCGCAAGCGTGGAAGCTGGCAAGTAAGTTACTATAAAAAAGCCCCGCTAACAGCGGGGCTTACATCACACTCAACTAGGAACACGTAACAGCCACATTCAAATTGCCGCCGTTAGTGATAATATATAGTGCTTACGTGCTACTTTAGTTCACTAATTTTTGATTAAATTGATGCCACGCGTCATTGTTGGCCTCTTCACCCATGGCAAGCCCTTCAATATAGTAAAATGTCACGTTGGTTAAGCCAATAAACGCCAAAAAATCACGTACAAATGTGGTTTGTGAATCCATCGCCGTACCCTCGTATTTACCACCTCGGGCAGCAATAACCGTGACTTTTTTACCTTCTAACAAACCAATCGGACCGTTTTCAGTGTATTGGAACGTTACGCCAGCACGTGCAATACGGTCAAAGTATGCTTTAAGTGTTGAGGGTACGCCAAAATTGTACATTGGTATAGCCAAGACAATTTCGTCAGCTTGTTGCACTTGCGCCACATAATTGTCTGAAATTGCCGCTAGGGCTTTTTGCTCTTCGTCTCGTTGCTCTTCTGCTATGCCCCATGCTTGCATTTCAAGCCCCTGTAAATGAGGAATATTGTCGGCGTGTACATCAACAGACGTAAGTTGAATCGTTTCGTTTACTTGTAATGCATCAACATAACGTTGAGCCGCTTTATTGCTATTGCTATTTTCGCCCTGCAGGCTTGAATTAATCACTAATACTTGTTTCATGTTTGTATGCCTCACCTTAGTTAGCTATATTTATTTGTATATAGTGACTTTCATAATAGCCTTATATTTTAGAATAAAAATAGCTAAAATTAGCACAAAACAACCTATTAATTAGAACGATTTGCAACACATATATTTAGCTGACAAGGTAGAAGGCTTGTTGCATATCGTCAATAATATCCTCAGCCGCCTCAATACCAATAGACATTCTCACTAAGGTCTCAGAAATCCCCATTTCTTTACGTTGCTTAGGCCCATTTTCATAAAATATGGTAGTGGCAACGGGCAAAATTAAGGTGCGAGTATCACCTAAATGAGTCGCACTAATAACCAAATCTAGGGCATTGATAAATGCCCGCATGTTGACATGTGGCTCAAGTTCAAAGCTTAATATGCCGCCAAATTCTCCATTGAATAGGTGTTGCGCACGCTGATGTTGAGGATGGTCAGGCAGTCCAGGGTAATAAACCGTACTGACATGCGCTTGCTGATGCAAAAACTTGGCAATCGCTAACGCATTTTCACTGGTTTTTTGCATCCGCATGGATAAGGTTTCAAGCCCTACAGAAATAAGATGTGTTGATTGCGGCGCTAGGGTTGCCCCCATATCACGCAAGCCTTTTTTACGAATTTGAGTAATGCCCCATTGTTCGGATGGTGCGTTTTTGTACACATCAAGTATATTGTCATACTGTTGCCAATTAAAATTACCCATATCTACTACTACGCCACCAAGCACATTGCCATGACCACCAATATATTTGGTTAACGACGTTGTTAACAAATTAGCGTGGATGGTGTTTGCGTCTAGCATTACAGATGGCGTCATGGTGTTGTCTACCACAAACAATAGCTGTAAGCGTTGACACAATTTACCAATGTTAATTAAATCGGCTACCTGCGTACCCGGGTTAGCAATGGTTTCACTAAATACCAATTTTGTATTTTCAACAATAACCTGCTCAACCTTGTCAGCACTGCTCACGTCAACGTACGTCACCTTAATGCCGAAGCGCGTAAGTGAATCGATAAAACTGCGCGTATTGCCAAATAAATACTTACTGACCACAATATGGTCACCCGCTTGCAACAAAGAAAACATAACCGCACTTATAGCTGCCATGCCTGTTGAAAAGGTGGCCGCAGTCATACCGCCTTCTAATTCGGCAAGTATATTTTGTAACGCCAACGCTGAACCTGATGAGCTACGAGAGTATACATGACCGGCTTTTTTGCCTTGAAACACCGCTTCTAAATCAGCCACATCGTCAAATTCAAATAACACTGAATTATTGGTCGCTTCATGTACCGCGCCGTGTTGGGGTTTGTTAATTAAGCGGTCAGCGTGTACCAGTTGTGACGCAATATTGCGCTGAGCGATTGATTTATTTTTCACTTTTATTCCTTGATAACCAATAAAGCAGATATAAAGAGCTTGAAAACTTGCTTCTTGACTCCTTTAAACACCGTTGCAACACAAAATTTGTACAACGACGCATACCATTGACCTACAAGTATGAATGTTACCATACAATCGCGCTTTGGTAATTTTCAAGGCTCAGAATAAAACACTATGAATTAGCTTATTTTTGTTGTTGCAGTATTTGTTGTGTGAATTACACTAGCATCCTTATGTGTATATTGTTTATTGCTGTTAATCAGCACCCTAAATTTCCATTAATAATTGCAGCGAATCGCGATGAATTTCATCAGCGACCCACTCTTACGTCTCATTTTTGGCCAAGCCATACTGATGTGCTAGCCGGCAAAGACCTTAGTGCTGGTGGCACATGGATGGGCATAAACCAAAATGGACGTATTGCCGCACTTACCAACATTCGTGCGCCTGGCAAAGAACGATTAAATGCCATTACTCGCGGCGAATTAGTGACTAATTTTCTGACCACACAAACAGACGTTACAGACTATTTAAATACCCTGCAAAACACGCATCTAAAGTATAATGGCTACAACTTGTTATTTGGTGAATTAAACCAATTACACGTGTACAATAGCTTCGAAAATAAAGCATATAAACTTGATGACGGTGTTTATGGCTTATCGAATGCCAGTTTAAATAGCCCTTGGCCAAAAATTGATGCTGGCCGCGATGCACTGGCTAATTATTGTCAACATGCCAATATACTCAGTCGCGAACATTTGTTTGAGCTGCTTAAAAGTCAGCAAGCTGCGCATGATGATGAATTACCGAATACTGGCATTCCTATTGAGTGGGAACGCAAATTATCATCAATATTCATTCAAAGTGCTGACTACGGTACACGTTCAAGTACCGTTTTATTAATAGATAATAACAATCACTGTTTTTGGGAAGAACGCACCTTTAACTCAAATGCAGAAATGACAGACACTAAAGTGTTTGAATTTGACTTAACATAGTTGCTTTTTTACCAAATATAAAGCAGCTAGGTTTTATTCAGACCAATGCCACGCAGTGGCATTATGACCAAATGCGATATCGCATTTTATTATTTAGCTCTTCTAAAAGGAAACATTACTCGTGTTTGAAACCTTGCCAGCGCTTGCTCCCGATCCGATCCTTGGTTTATCTGCTGCTTTTAAAAAAGACACTAACCCTAACAAAATTGATTTAGGAGTTGGCGTATATAAAGATGAACAGGGCAACACACCTATCTTAGATTCAGTTGCTAGCGCTCAAAAAATTCTATTAGCCAACGAAACCTCAAAGGTATATATCACACCTCAAGGTAACCAAGGTTTTATTAATGGCATGCTTGACCTATTACTGGGTAGCCAATCTGTTTTGCTAAAAGATTCACGCGTAGCGGCCGTGCAAGCCCCTGGTGGCTGCGGTGCTTTGCGTATATTGGCAGAATTACTGGTTCGTGTTAACAGCAAAACCAAGGTGTGGGTAAGTGACCCTACGTGGGCAAACCACATTCCATTATTGGGTGATGCTGGCCTTGAACTTCACACTTACCCGTATTTTGACAAAGAAAGCGCGTCAATAAAGTTTGATGAAATGATGGATTGTTTATCAAACGTCAGTAAAGACGATGTTGTGTTGTTTCATGGCTGTTGCCACAACCCTACCGGCGCTGATTTAAGCAAAGCGCAGTGGCAAGAAATTGCAAAGTTAGCCAGCAAAGTTGGGTTTTTACCGTTTATTGATACTGCATATCAAGGCTTTGGTGATGGCATAGAAGAAGACGCATATGGCTTGCGCTTACTCGCCGAAAGCGTTGATGAAGTTATCGTTGCCGCATCATGCTCTAAAAACTTTGGCCTCTACCGTGAACGCGTTGGTTTAGCTGCCATTATTTGTAAAGATAGCGCCACAAAAGATATTGCGCAGTCGCAGATTCAATCTGTGGCACGCGGTATCTATTCAATGCCGCCTTCATATGGCGGTGCTTTAGTCGATATTATTTTGAATACCGACAGTTTGCACAAGCAATGGGTAAATGAAGTTAACGACATGCGCAACCGTATGGCTGATTTACGTGCAATGCTAGTTAACAACCTACAAGCTCAAGGGGTTGATAAAGACTTTAGCTTTATTAATACACAAAAAGGAATGTTCTCATTTTTATGTATTCCTCCTGAGCAAGTGCGTTTGTTGCGCAGTGAACATGCGGTTTACTTTGTTGATTCTAGTCGCGTTAACATTGCGGGAATTAACCACAATAATGTTGAAGCACTTGCAAAAGCAATCGCCAGTACTTTGTAATACTTGTTATCAGAGTGCACCCAGTGCACTCTGCATCTTACTTTGTTGTCACATTTTCTTCATACAACCGTCACCCACTAGTCACTAATACTTCACCTTTGCGTAATGCACCTGTTTTACCCTGTTAAAAAATGGTGTTTAGACCTTTTCCGCTATTGCTAATTAGACAAATACTTTTGTATGGCATAGCACTAAAAATAGGTAAATTATGTTAAGTGCGAAACGCGTTATTTCTGAACGTTATCCCAACGTAGCCAACAACAAGCTGCTACATAGACCCGCTACAGCAGTGTTAAAGCATCTATTTTGTGAGCAACAAATTAACCAATTTGCAGAGCAGTATCCACATCTAAGTAGCTTTGATTTTGTTGAACAAGTACTGGCCCATTTGTCCTTTACCTACCGCCTAAATAGCGCTCAAAAAGAGCACATTCCTGATAGTGGACGTGTAATAATTATTGCTAATCACCCAATTGGATCACTTGATGGCCTGGCCTTGGTAAAATGTGTTAAAGAGGTTCGCAGCGATGTGAAAGTGATTGCGAATGAATTGCTAATGGAAATTGAGCCACTGCATGAGATATTGCTACCTGTTAACAACATGCAGGGCAACACACCAAAGCAAAACCTACAAAACATTAGTAAGCACCTTGAGTCAGAAGGTGCGGTAATAGTATTTCCTGCAGGCGAAGTATCAAGATTGCGACCTCAAGGTGTGCGAGACACAAAGTGGCACAGTGGTTTTTTGCGAATAGCAAAAAGTAACAAATGCCCTATTGTACCTATTTATATTAATGCAAAAAATTCAGCCTTATTTTATGGGGTGTCTATGCTGTACAAACCCGCTGCCACGGCTTTGTTAGTAAAAGAAATGTTTCATCAAAAAAACAAACATATTGATATGACAATTGGCGAGCTGATTCCGTATTCGTCATTTGCTGCCATGCCCCTTAATGTTAAAGAACAAGTAAAACTGTTTAAAAAGCATTTGTATCAAATAGGCAAAAACAAAGATGGCGTGTTTCAAACCCAGCGTCCAATTGCCCCACCAGAGGAGCGTCGTGAGTTATATAAAGCACTTAAAAACGAATGTGAGTTGTTAGGTGAAAGCGCTGATGAAAAGCTGATTTATTTATATAAACATACCTCTAGCTCGCCTATTATGCGTGAGTTAGGACGATTAAGAGAAGTCACATTTAGAGCGGTTGGTGAAGGTACTAATGAGCGTCGTGACGTAGACAAATACGACAAGTCTTATTTTCATCTAATTTTGTGGGACAAAAATGAGTTAGAAATTGCCGGTGCTTATCGATTTGCTGACGCAAAAGCCCTGCATGAGCAAAACAAAAGTTTGTACTCTGAAACATTGTTTGATTACAACGAATCTATGCATGAGTACTTTGCAGCTGGTTTAGAGCTAGGCAGAAGCTTTGTGCAACAAAAATATTGGGGAAAACGCAGCCTAGATTACTTATGGATAGGCATTGGTGCGTTTATTCGGAAACACCCCCAATATCGATACTTATTTGGACCCGTTACGTTGAGCGCGCAACTGCCTAAAGCGGCTGTTGATTTAATCACGCAGTTTTTCTTGCACTTTTTTCCAGACAACGATCATATTGCGAACGCCAAGCTACCCTATATAACAACGCTTAACGAACAACATCCTTTTGTAAACATCGAGTACAAAGAAGCACAAGTGCTATTGAAAAGTAGCTTGGCTTCCCTCAACGTTAGCTTGCCTACCTTGTATAAGCAGTACGGTGAACTATGTGAAAATAATGGGGTAAGATTTACTGCGTTTAATATTGACCCTGACTTTCAAGACTGTATTGACGGATTAGTGATGGTAGATTTGCAAAAGTTAAAGCCCAAAAAACGTAAACGTTATTTGGGCAATTAATAAGAGGGGTATTAAGCTAACATGCCGCCATCAACAACAACGCTAGCGCCAGTGGTATAGCTAGAGGCATCAGACACCAAATACAGCACGGTTCCAGCCATTTCATCTGGGTCAGCTACGCGTCCCAACGGAATAACTTTTAATGCCGTTTTTAGAATATTGTCGTTAGTTGTTAATGCCGACGCAAATTTAGTGTCAGTTAAACCTGGTAGTAAAGCATTTACTCTAATATTTAGCTTGCCGCACTCTTTTGCAAACGATTGCGTCATGCTAATTACTGCCGCTTTAGTAATAGAATAAATACCTTGCATGTCTCCTGGCGAAATACCATTAACCGATGCTGTATTAAGTATTACGCCACCACCCTGTTCTTTCATCATGTTGCCTGCTGCAATTGACATAAAGAAATAACCGCGGATATTTACATCAACAGTTTTGCTGTAAGCGGCTAGGTCAGTATCTAGTATATGGCCAAAGTAAGGATTAGCCGCGGCATTGTTGACTAAAATGTCAATGCGCCCATGGGTGTCTTTAATATGTGTAAAAATAGCATCAATTTGTGACATTTCACCCACATGACAAGGAAACGCAGATGCCTTTCCGCCATCAGCAACAATGCTATCAGCAACTGCTTGGCAAGCATCAATTTTCCGGCTAGACACAATTACATGTGCTCCCCTAGCAGCCAGTAAACGCGCTATAGACTCGCCAATACCGCGACTCGCGCCAGTGACTAGGGCAATTTTTCCTGTTAAATCAAATAAGTCTTTCATTTTGTTATCCTTATATAATGTTTACGCCAGCATGCCGCCGTCAATGGTAAAGGCATGGCCATTCATAAAGCTGCTTTCATCACTGGCCAACCAGGCTATGGCACCAGAAATTTCTTCCACTTTGCCTAAACGCTTTTTGGGACTCGCTTTAATAATGGCGTTTTGGCTACGCTCGTCTAGTTTAGCTAAAGTGTTTTGCACCATAGGTGTATCAATAAAGCTTGGACACACTGCATTAAAGCGCATGTTTGCGCGCGCATATTCAATGGCAGCGGTTTTTGTTAGGCCCATTACGCCATGCTTTGATGCACTGTATGCAGAGATACCTGGTGAAGAGCGTAAACCCGCTACCGACGCTACATTAATTACATTACCGCCGCCTTGTGGTGCCATTATGCCAATTGCTGCGCGCATACAATGCCACACGCCTTTCAAGTTAACCGCAATGTTACTGTCAAAGTCGTCATCACTGAGTTCATGCATAGGCGCAGGTTTATGATCAATACCGGCGTTGTTTACTACTACGTCAAGGCCACCAAGCGTATTAGCAGCAAAACCAAAAAGTGCTCTAACTTGATCAGCCTGAGTCACATCTACCTTGTGAAAGGTTAAATCATGACCTTTGTCGGTCGCCTCTTTCACCAAACTATTACCTTGTTCTTCTGACAAGTCGCCAATAACCACTTTTGCCCCGCGACTTGCTAGTAACATCGCGCTGGCGGCTCCAATACCCGATGCCCCGCCTGTAATAAGGATGCGTTTACCATTTACATTTGCTGCTGGATTCATTTTCACTCTCCTACTTTAAGCACAAGTTTGCCAAAATTCTCACCCTTAAATAGCATCATTAAGGTATTTGGAAAGGTTTCGATGCCATCAACAACATGTTCTTTCACGACCATATCGCCAGCTTGAATCCACGTCGCAATGTCTTTCATTGCAGTGGGGTATTCTTTTATGTTGTCAAAAACAACGATGCCTTCCATTCGTGCTCGGTTAACCAATAATGATAAATAGTTTGATGGTCCTTTTACCGCAGTAGTATTGTTGTATTGACTAATTGCGCCACATATTACAATTCGCGCGCGAAAGTTTATTTGCGTTAAAACATCGTCAAGAATGTCACCACCCACATTATCGAAAAATACATCAACCCCTTTTGGACAGGTTTGCTTTAGGGCTTTTTTAACGTCTTCATTTTTGTAATCAATCGCGGCGTCAAAGCCCAGTTCATCAATTAAGAATTGGCATTTTTCTTTACCCCCAGCTATACCTACTACGCGACAGCCTTTAATGCGCGCAATTTGGCCAACCAAGCCACCAACAGCCCCAGCAGCGCCTGATACAACCACCGTTTCTCCTGCTTTTGGCTCGCCACTTTTTAGAAGACCAAAATAGCCTGTCATGCCGGGCATACCCAACACACCCAAATAATAAGACAGCGGTGCTAAACGCGCGTCAACTTTGTGTAAGCCCGTACCATCACTAATAGCGTAGCTTTGCACACCGTTGTAGCCACATACACAGTCGCCTTCAGCGAAGTCTGGATGATTACTTTGCACTACATGACCCACCGTACCGGCACGCATTACGTCACCAATTTGTACGGGTTCGATATATGATTTTGCATCATTTAACCAACCGCGCATTGCAGGATCTAGCGACACATATTCAACCTTAATCAGTAATTCACCGTCTGCAATGTCAGGTAATGTGGTTTCGGCATAATCCCATGTATCTGCAGTAGGCTCGCCAAACGGCCTTGCTTTTAATCGCCATTGTTTTGAAACTGTCATATTGTTCTCCTTTAGAACCAGTCTGCTTGCATGTCAGTGCACACCGAGTTATTGCTGTGTAGTAACTGAAGGTCGCGCTCAATTGCGGGTAATTCCCAGTCAATGAAATACTTAGCGGCTTGTAGTTTCCCTAAGTAGTAATGTTGTTTTTGTGCATCATCGGTTTTCGCCAATAACGCTTCTGCTTTACTTGCTTGGCGCAACCAAATCCAACTAACAACAATGGTAGAAAACACATTCATCATAGCCTGCGCGTTACCCGTAAGCGTATTTGCCTCAGCGGTGCGCATAATGTTACCTAAATGGACTAAGACTTTATGTAGTTGCGTTAAATATGGCGTGAGTTTAGCGGCCATTGCTGCACTTTGTGCAGTTGTAATAGCGCTTAAATCTTGTTGAATTTCTTGTTGCAGTATTTGTAAGCCTAAGCCGTTACTTTGCCACAATTTTCTAAATGACAAATCAAGCGCTTGAATACCATTTGTGCCTTCATGGATGGGATTTAAGCGATTGTCACGCCAAAATTGTTCTGACATATATTCACGGGTGTAGCCTGAGCCACCCAGCACTTGAATACCTAAGTCGTTCGCTTTAGGGCCATATTCTGACGGCCATGCTTTTAGTACCGGGGTGAGTAAATCGAGCATTTCACTCAGTTCTGTCTTGCGGGTTTCGTCTTCGCAAGTATTAATACGGTCGATTAAATTAGACCCATACAAACACAACGACATACCGCCTTCGGTATACGCTTTTTGCGCTAACAACATACGCTTTACATCACCATGTAAAATAATGGGCGCTGCCTCATCTTCAGGTTTATTATTTGGAGCAACGCGTCCTTGCGTGCGGTCTTTTGCATAATCTAATGAGTATTGATAACCTCTGTAGCCAATCATGGCCGCACCAAAACCAACGCCAATACGGGCTTCGTTCATCATCATAAACATATAACGCAAACCAAAATGCTCTTGCCCTACCAAGTAGCCATGACAATCATCGTTTTCACCAAAACTGAGCGCTGTTGAGGTAGTACCTCGATAGCCTAACTTATGTAATAACCCAGCAAGATGCACATCGTTGCGTGGTCCAACTGACTTGTCGTCGTTTAAGCGAAATTTAGGCACAATAAATAAAGAAATTCCTTTTACGCCCGCAGGACCGCCAGGTATCTTGGCCAGTACTAAATGCACTATGTTGTCAGATAGCTCGTGCTCACCGCCCGATATATAAATTTTGCTACCTTTAATGCGGTATGTACCATCGCTTTGCTTGGTTGCTGTGGTTTTAATATCGGCTAGGCTAGACCCTGCATGGGGCTCGGTTAGTGCCATTGTACCGGTAAAATCACCGGTTAACATACGAGGCATAAATGCTGCTTTTAGCTCATCGTTAGCAAAATGCGAAATAACATTTATTGCCGCTGCCGTAAGAAATGGATACGCTGTTGTTGATGGGTTGGCCGCCATAAAATAGCCCGAAACTGCTGTCATAACGGTTTCAGGTAACTGCATGCCGCCGTCTTCAAAGCTATACCTGCCAGCAATAAAACCCGACTCTCTAAACGCATCAAACGCGACTTTTACGTCATCAATCATGCTGACTTTCTTGCCGTCAAATTGTGGCTCATTTTTATCTGCTATGTGATTGTGAGGTAAAAATAGGTTTGCCGCCATTTTGTGTGCTGTGTCTAATACAGCATCAAATGTTTCGCGATTGTGCTCAGAAAATTTATCATGACCGCACAAGCTTTCTGTGTCTAACACGTCATATAACTGAAAAGGAAGTTCAAAATCGTTTATTAATGTATCAGCCGCCATGGTTAACCTCTGAAATATAAGTGTATATACAAAAGCTGTATATAAAGGGTGCAAATGTAAACAAAACGTTATTTTTACATAATAGTAAAATTTGTCTCTGGCTTACATTGTCATTTATGACATAATAAAAGCCAAAAGTGACAGTTATTCACCGCACTAATACATAAAGTCAAGCGCAGTTGATATCAGACTTTACATTTCGATAGGAAGTACTAAATGCCCTACTTTAAACCGTTTAATGTAATCATTGTTGGCTTTGATGGCGCTTTAGGCAGTGCATTAACTGGCGCCTTAGATTTGTTCTCATTTACTGGGGTTAGCTGGCAACGATTTACTCAGCAAGCGGTTGAACCCCGATTTAATGTGCAAATAGCCAGTCTTCATGGTTTACCGTTTAAATGTTCAAACCGAATGGTGATGCATGCACATTGCGATATTGCAAACATTAACCAGTGTGATTTGTTATTGGTGCCCACTATTGGCGACTCTATCGATAAAGTCCTTAGCAATAACAAAATGCTAATACCCTATTTAAAACGATTGGCTAAAACGAACATTGATATTGCCAGTAATTGCAGTGGTGCGTTTTTACTGGCTGAGGCTGGTTTGCTCGATGGTCATACTGCCACTACCCATTGGGGTTACGCAGAAACATTACAGCACGATTACCCCAATATTAGGGTGCAGCATGAACAATTACTGACCCAAAGCGATCAATTCTTTTGTGCCGCAGGTGGCAGCGCTTTTTATGATTTAGCCATGTTATTAATAGAACGATATTGCGGGCGTGATGTGGCAAACCAAGTGGCAAAAACTCAAATAATTGATTCACGACGCAGTGACCAACGAGTGTATGCCAATTCAAAAATGTTTAAGCGACACCAAGACCCAATAGTAGCTAAAATTCAAGACTACATAGAAGAGCATTACACTCAAAAACTACAAGTGCATGCGCTTGCGCAAGTGGCTAATACCACCCCTCGCACTTTAAACCGGCGCTTTCAAGCGCACGCAAATATGCGCCCGGTAGAATATATTCAAGCAGTACGTGTTGAGCAAGCCAAAAGGCTACTGGAGCATGGTAGCGTAAATATAAAAACACTGGCTGAGCACGTTGGCTATGATGATACTGCTTCGTTTACGCGGTTATTTAAAAAACTAACCTTGCTTACGCCCAAAGAATACCAAGATAAATTTTATCGCGGCGACATGTAATATAGCGGTTTTTTATACGAATCTGCTAAACTCCGCGCGTAAAATTTTACGCCTATTCCTTATTACTTTATTTGGATTAACAATATGACACTTTTTAAGCAGTCTATACTTGCTGTATCCATGGCTTCAGTATTTGCGATGACGTGCAGCAAGTTGAAGTAATAAGAGGTGCACAAGGCACCTTGTAGTGGCGGATGTACACCTACCGACAACCTAAATGACGCAGGTTTGGCGTTTGTTGATGGTAATCCCTGCCCTAATGCACCTGAAAGTGTAACCTCATTTACCGCGCGTTATTCTGTGCCAGCAGGCGATGATGGTGAATTCTTTGTATACACAGACTGGGCATTGCAAGGTAAAACCAATTTATTCTTGTATCAGTCAGCTGAGTTTAACACTGACAACCAATTTGAAGGCGGTTTGCGAATTGGTTACGACAACTATGCAGAGGGCTACTCTATTGCATTGTTTGGTCTTAATATTACCGACGAAGATAATGTTAAAGGCGCCATCGACTTTAACAACTTAACCGGTATTATTAACGAACCACGTGTAATTGGTATTGAAGCGAAAATGTCTTTCTACTAAGTACCAACGACTGCTAAACACAAAGCCTTGTCAATTGACTGGCTTTTTTATTTATTATTGAGACATAACATGGCAATATTCTCGTCAAATGCGATGCTATTTAGTATTTGTACCTTAATTTGGGGCTCTACTTGGATAGCCATCACGTATCAGGTGCATGAAATGCATGTGATGCTTTCTGTAGGATTACGCTTTGCACTGGCCGCCATTATCATTGGTCTATGGTGTATCGTAGCCAAAGTGCCATTAAGAATCCCCCTATCACAGCACAAATTGATAGCCGTTGCTGGCATATTTTTGTATACCTTTGATTATTCATTTTTATATGCCGCACAACAGCATATGATCAGTGCATTACTAGCGGTACTTAGCAGTACGGTGATTTATTTCAATGTTATTTTAAGGCGTGTACTAATGGGTAAACACATGCGCTTAGAAGTAATTATTGGTGCGACAATAGGCATGCTGGGCATTGTTTTAATCTTTTTGCCTGAGTTTGCTGCCTTTAGCGCACAACAAGGTATTGTGGTAGGACTAATGTTTGCAAGCGCTTCGTTTTTTTCGGCTGCGGTCGGTAACGTGGTATCTGAAAAAGTACTGGCAGGTAAAGTAACCGTATTACAAATGAACTTTTGGGCCATGACATATGGCGTATGCGTGACTACCTGTGTGGCATTTTTGTCAGGAGCCTCTTTACAGTTTCCCTCAGCTACCTCTTACTATGTATCGTTGTTATATTTGGCTGTGTTTGGTTCCGTTATTGCGTTTGGTGCTTATATGCGCTTATTAACCCAAATTGGCGCAGATAAATCAGCCTATGTGGTATTGGTTTATCCAGTAGTGGCTTTATTAATTTCAACGGTTTTCGAAGGCTATCAATGGAGCCTTGTGGCAGTACTTGGTGTAATGTTTGTGTTGATCGGAAATGCAGTAGCAATGGGTAAGCTTAACCGTATACTACGCATACCTTACATACCTCAGTAATTTAAAAATGATGGTGAGTACATAACGATACTTCACCATCAGTCTAAGTAACAAAACGATTAAGATGTCGCCTCGGCGCTGTATTTTGCTTGGTCTTTTTTACCAAATATACCTTTAATATCATCAAGTATTAAATACAACGACGGTACCAGTAATAAGGTAATAACCGTCGCAAATAAAATACCAAATGCTAGCGATATGGCCATAGGTATAACAATTTGTGCTTGTAAGCTTTTCTCAAACACAATGGGTAACAAGCCCATAAATGTGGTCAACGAGGTCAAAATAATCGCTCTAAAGCGTTGTGTACCCGCATTAAGCACAGATTCGATAAGTGAATAGCCTTCTTTTCGCGCCCGGTTAACAAAATCAACCATAATCAGCGAGTCGTTTACTACCACGCCCGCCAGCGCAATAATTCCACAAATAGATAACACGCTTACCGCCTTTCCTAATAAAAGGTGACCCAGTATTGCGCCAACTAGGCCAAATGGAATAACAGACATAATGATTAGGGGCTGTGAGTATGACTTAAGCGGGATCGCCATTAATGCATATATAGCTAATAACGCAAATAAAAACCCCTGCGCTAATGAAACCATGGCTTCGCCCTGCTCACGCGAATTGCCTTGTAACTTAAAGGTCACATCGGGGTATCGTTCGAGCATTTCTGGGATAATATTTTTCACCACATCACTCGATACTTCACCCGGGTCAACAATGTCTTTATTCACCTTACCGTTAACAGTAATCGACCGCGAACCATCTACCCTAATAATACTCGCATAACCCTCGGCCAAGGTGATATCGGCAACTTGATTAAAAGGCACATCATCGCCATTTGGCGCACGCACGCGCATGGTTTCTAAATTTCCAACCGAATTACGCTCTTCTTTCGGGTAACGCACCATCACTTTTACTTCTTCGTCTTCACGTTGTAAACGTTGTGCTTCTGCGCCATAAAATCCATAACGTACTTGTTGCGCCAGTTGAGACAAGCTAATACCTAAAGCCTCGGCTTGCGGTTTAACCGATAACTGAATTTCATCACTGCCGCCACTGAAAGAATCAGTGACCTCAGTCACGCCGTTATACGCCTCTAAATAACTTTTGAGTTCAAGGGTAATATTTTTGAGCTCTTGGATGTTGCCTGAGCTGAACTCAAACGATAAATCACTGCCGCCACCTGGACCACCCGGTGCGCCTATATTAAGTGAGCGCACGCCAGGCACTTCTTGTAGATGCTTACGCCATATCGCTTGCATTTGTTTATCGTTAAGCTCGCGAGTTTCCCCTTTAGTCAGCTCTATAAATAGCTGTCCCGACAATGCACCTTGGTCAAACGCCAAGTAATGCTTGATGGCAGGCGAACCCGTTTCATCAATAATCTCTTGATTCATTTTTTCAGCTGAGGTCATCAACTCTTGAATTGCTAGATCGCGCTGGCGTAATGAAGAGCCGGCTTCCATCTCAACCGAGGCAATCATAAAATCAGACGGTACATCAGGAAAGAATACAAACCTCACCACGCCACCGCTGAACAAACCAATAATCAGTATGAACATGGCTACAAAAGAGGCCAGTGTGGTATATCTATTACGCACGGCTTTTTGTAAAAACGGCGCATACTTTTCGTGTATGAAGTATTGAATTTTAGCATTCATTCTTTCACGTAAACGCTGGAAAAAATTGGCCTTGTTAGGATCATATGGCTTCACTTTCATGTGCGCCAAATGAGCGGGAAGTATCAGCTTTGATTCAACTAATGAAAAAATAAGACATAAAATAACCACCATCCCAATGGTTTTCCAGATCACGCCAAATGTACCTGATACCATCAGCATTGGAGAAAAAGCAGCAATGGTAGTTAGTACCCCAAATGTAGCAGGCATCGCCACTTTCTTAACACCCCGAATGATATTGTCAATACTGTGCCCTTTATTATCCATTTCTGAATAAGCAGACTCTCCCATAATAATGGCGTCGTCTACGACAATACCTAACACTAATATGAACCCAAACAAACTCAATAAGTTAATGGAAACGGATATATTGTCCATTGGCATAAACATGAGCGCACCCAAAAAGCAAACCGGCAATCCTACCATTACCCAAAACGCGAGTTTAATTTTCAAAAATAACGATAACACTAAGAATACGAGCAGCGCGCCCATTAGCATATTCGACAACATCATATTTAACCGATCTGCCAAATAAAACGAACTGTCGCCCCATGAATCTGCATTTACACTAGTGGGTAGGGTTTTCTTCTTCTCAGCTAAGTATTCATTCACGCTTTTTGAAATTTCTAACGCGTTTTGATCGCCCACCGCACGCACGCGGATGTTCATGGCGGTTTTACCGTCAAACAAAGCAAAGTTATTGTCTTCTACAAATCCGTCGTTAATAGATGCAATATCTCCCACGAGCAAACGCGTGCCATCGCTTCGATTTATGAGGGGAATGCTAGCAAATTCATAGGCGGTATATGCTTGGCCTTTAGCGCGTAATAAAATATCACCGTTTTCAGAACGAATGGAACCACCAGGTATATCAACCGAGCTACGGCGGATTGCTGCCACTACGTCATCAAAGGTTAAATCATAGGCTTGCAACTCAAGTTCTGATATTTCAACCGACACCTCATAATCGCGAGCACCAAACACGCTTACGTCTGAAATGCCATTTAAATTAGCAATTTCGTCACGCATGTCGTTTGTGAGTTCTTTTAGTTCACGTTCTGATATGTCACCGTATACTGACACCCACAACACGTCTTGCTGGGCTTTAATTCTGTATACGACGGGTTTTTCAGTGTTAGCGGGGAAAGTAGAAATCGCATCTACCTGAACTTTGACTTCGTCTAACAGGTTTTGAACGTCATAACCGTCTTCTGCTTCAATGGTAACCGACCCAATACCCTCGCGAGCGGTAGACGTGATCTTTTTAATCCCTTCTAAGTCCTTAATGGCCTCTTCTACTTTAAGTATTACGCCCTCTTCTACCTCTTGTGGAGCTGCCCCTAAATACGGTACTTGTACACTAATAACGTTAATTATAAATTGCGGAAACACTTGCTTTTGTACAGTCAAAATACCGAAAATACCGCCTATGATAATAAAAATCATCAGCAAATTTGCTGCTACGCTATTTCGGGCAAACCAGGCAATAAGGCCCTTGTGGGTATCTATGTGCTCACTCATAACGCTAAGGCTCCTGAGTCATTATCGTTGGCAACAGGAGGTGTATTGGTCGCGCTGTCTAAATAACGCACTTTCATACCATTGTAAGGGGTTGAGACTGCGCTCATGACGACCTTTTGATCAAGCGGTAAACCGCCACCTATGTAAACAAAGTCTTCATCAGCCCGCACCACATCCACTGAATTTATTTGAATGGTATTATCGTTTTTTACGCTTAACACAGTGCCATCTAGTCGCATAACAAAACGTGGTAATTTGACAATATTCTCAGCCGTAATACCGGCTACTGACGCACTCACAAACCGACCAAAGCGGAGTGGCGATTGATGCTGTTTCGACACCATGTTGTAAGGGTCTTGTATTTCAACTACACCATATGCAACGCGGCGAGCTTCATCAAGTACTGCTTCATCGCGCACTAAACGGCCTTTCCAGATATGTTTTTTACCGGCTACCTGAGCGCTTAAGGTGACTTCAGGCTGATTGTTTTGTAAATCGCCTATAAACGACATATCGTTGTCGGTAAGAGGTAATCTCACTTCGGCAACTTCTGTTGAAAACACTTGACCAATTTGGCTTCCCATTGTTACAAATTGACCCAAGTCGACCATTCTAGATTTGACCAAGCCGTTGTAAGGCGCGCGTATTTGGGTACGAGAGAGGTTACGTTTGGCACGTTGCAAACCCGCCTCGGCAGCTTTCAGATTAGCCTGCTCACGCGCAAGTTGAGGCTTACGAAGACCTAATTCAGGTCGAGCACCTGAGTTAACTGAACTCCATTCTTGCTCAGCAACTCTGCCCCGAGCTATTTCCTCATCAAGATTTGCTTGTACTCGTGCAAGTTCGGCTTCAGCCAATAATAAGTCTGTTTTATAGTCATCACTCTCAAGCTCAACAAGTACATCCCCTTTTTTAAAAAAACCGCCCTCGTTAAAACTGTCTGAAATAGACACTATCTTACCGCTGACTTGCGTACTTAACATGGTTTTATTTTTAGGTTGAACAGCACCTTGTGCGTACACCAAAAACTCAATGTCTTCGCTCACTATTTCTTTTGCATCAACTAAAAAAGCTTTTGTTTCTACTTCTTTTTTTTCAGGCTCCGGTTTCATGCTGACAATGACAGCAAACAACGCAAATGCAACTACAAGAATAACAATGGGTATTACTATCTTCTTAACACGACCACTCATGGGTATAACCTTCACCAGTTGAAAATTTCTAAATTGTTGTAATTATACGCGTTGTTAGTAGGATTCGACCAGCGTCTAATCATTAAAGATATGTTAGATGCGCACATAAAAGTGTGTCTAAATGTTTCGATGCATGGTGAGCGCTTTAATAACTCAACATATCAGATAGTGGCGCATCGCTTTTAATGGTTCTGGTAGCAATGGCAGTACTGAAACGCGCAACGCCTGGTATGCGTGAAATTTCTTTACGCAACAACTGATCAAGTTCAGCCATGTTAGGCGCAAATACCTTTAACACATAATCAAAATCGCCCGTTACGGCCTCGCAACTGACAATATTCCTATGCAAATGTATGCCCTCTTCAAAAGCGGAGGATTCATCAAAACGCACCACTACATGTACAATAGCAACAATTTGTAAGCCCACTGCAAGGGGATCAATTATCGCTTTATATCCTTGTATTACGCCTTTTTTTTGCAACTCTTTCACTTTGTTCCAACAAGGTGTTTTACTCATTCCCACTTGATTTGCTAACTCGGAAAATGACATTCGACCATCGGATTCTAGCAAACGTAAAATGTGTAAATCGTGCGCATTCAAAACAAGCACCTCTCAAAAATCAAATTATACGAACGTTATTCTCAATAATAACGTAATTTAAGGATGTTAGGTACATTGTTCTTTGTACAATCTCTTACACTAGTGATAATAAATACCAATAAGAAGATCACACCAATATGACTCAACAAGCACAAACCTTATCGTCAATCCCTTTTGATAAAGCGAAATACCACGCCTTAATAGAACAACCAGAAATGCTCGACTACGGCGTGTACTTACAATGCGACAAACTACTCAGCTGTCAAAAACCCATTAGCAGTCTCTCAACCCCCGACGAGCTTCAATTTCAAATTGTTCACCAAACGGAAGAATTATGGATGAAGCTTATATGTTTCACCTTGGTGGACATTATGGAGGCCATGCAAGCTCAACAGCATTACAAGGCGTTAACCTTGTTTACACGAGTACATAAGCTTCAGCGAATGATGATTGATCAGCTTGATATATTGGAAACCATGTCACCCAAAGATTATCAAGCAATTCGTTTACAACTGGGCAACGGTAGCGGACAGGAATCACCGGGGTTTCGTATGATGTTAAAATTACCGCCTGATATATGGCAACAATATACCCAGTTTTATTTGGAAAATGGCACTTATTCGGTTAGCGATGTTTATGATGACCAATATCAGCACGACCATCGCTACGCTCTAGCAGAAGCCTTAATAGAATTTGATGAACTATTACAGTTATTTAGATGGCGTCATTTGTTTCTAATTCACAGAAGTATTGGGCTAGGCAGTGCGTCATTAAAAGGACGTCCTGTAGACATATTACAAAAAGGGGCAAACAAACGATTTTTCCCAGAATTGTGGGAAATTAGAAGCGCGATGACTGATAAATGGGGTGCAGAATATGGCAAAGTTAGACCTTCGATTAGTCAAGGTGAAGGTAAATAGACGATGTCAGTGAGCAAACAGATTGAAGATAACTATCGCGATTTTTTTCACTTGCCAAAAGGTATATATGCCCTATCTCACTCAGTCGGGGCAATGACTAAATTAGCGGGCAGTAAATTACAAAATGACTACCTTTACAACTGGCAAACCCAAGGTGGTGATGCATGGCCAATGTGGTTAGCAAGTATTGAGCGATACTGTGATCAAGTTGCTGCCATTTGCAACGTTAATGGGGATGATATTTGCCCGCAAACCAGCCTATCCTCTGGGTTTAGTGCATTTTTAACCGCCATTGCTAAATTGCCACAACACAAACACCAACGCGTAATATTAATGCATGAAGACGCGTTTGCGTCTATGGGCTTTGTGGTAACAGCCCTTGCACACACTTATCAGTTAGAGCTGGTCCTGATAAAAGGCAATCCTAACCAAATAGACAACTGGCTAAGTGCATTTGAACAGCATAGTGTGTTGGCTTGTTTGATTACGCATGTACATTCTAATACCTCAGTACGCAGTGATGTTTCTGCCATTTGTGCTTTGGCGAAACAATTTGAAGCTTTTGCACTTGTTGACGTGGCTCAGTCCATCGGTATTGTCCCCGTTGATATCCCTTCATGGCAAGCGGATGCCGTATTTGGCAGTTGTGTAAAATGGTTATGTGGTGGACCAGGAGCGGGATTTATGTGGGTGAGCAATACGCTTATTGGTTATTTACACCCTGACCCCGTAGGTTGGTTTTCGCACCAAAACCCCTTCGAATTTGACATAAATCACTATCAAGCACATCAGGGTATTAAACGGTTTTGGGGCGGCACGCCCAGTGTTGCGCCTTATGTTTGTGCTGCGGCGTCTATCGAACAATTGCGCAATATTGGCTTAACAAACATTAATCAGCACAATGTACTGTTAAAGCAATACGTTTATAGCCACATTGCAGACAATGTAAAGTCGTTGCCTTATCAAAGTGATATATCGCAACTTGGTGGAAGTTTGTGTGTAGCACCTCACGCTTTGAATCAAACCGTAAACAAGCTCACGCAAGCAGGAGTAAAATTTGATCAACGCGGAGAAACACTTCGTTTGTCTTTACACGTTAGTAATACAAGAGAAGATGCTGAAACCATAATTAATTGCTTTATCTAAAAGCAAATAATTATAGTTGCTTAAAAATGTAATTCAAAAAAACCGACAACGCAATGTGTCGGTTTTAATTATCTGTACAATATTAGCGTACAATAAATTGCCGCTTAGCTTAATAAGCGTTTTATAAAGCCGCTTCTAGTTTAGGTAACTCTTCAAATAAGTCGCCCACCAAGCCATAATCAGCTACTTGGAAGATAGGAGCTTCTTCGTCTTTGTTGATCGCAACAATGACTTTTGAATCTTTCATACCAGCTAGATGCTGAATAGCCCCCGAAATGCCTACGGCGATATAAAGTTGTGGAGCAACGATTTTACCGGTTTGTCCCACTTGCATGTCGTTTGGTACAAAGCCCGCGTCTACAGCAGCTCTTGAAGCACCAATAGCTGCACCGAGTTTATCAGCAATACCATTTAATAATGCAAAGTTTTCACCGTTTTGCATACCACGTCCACCTGAAATAATAACTTCAGCAGCCGTCAATTCTGGACGTTCAGACTCAGTCAATTCTGCAGACACAAAGCTAGATGTGCCTGACGTTTTTACTGTGTCGACTGTAGCGACATCTGCACTGCCATCATTGCCAGCGGCATCAAACGCTGCAGCACGAACGGTTACAACCTTTTTGCTATCACCAGATTGCACTGTTGCAATCGCATTACCTGCATATATAGGTCTCACAAACGTATCAGCACTTTCAACTTTAATAATATCGGAAATTTGTGCAACGTCTAACAATGCAGCAACACGAGGCATAAAGTTTTTACCCGTAGTAGTTGCAGCAGCGAATACATGCGAGTAATCATCTGCTAGCGATAACACTAAATCAGCAATGTTTTCTGGTAACTGATGCTCATACTCGGCGTTATCAGCGACTAACACTTTGCTAACGCCTGTAATTACTTTTGCTTGTTCTGCAACTGAGCCACAATTATGACCAGCAACTAGTACGGTTATATCACCACCTACTGAAGTAGCTGCGTGCACTAATTTATTCGTTTCTGTTTTTAACTGAGCGTTATCATGCTCTGCGTAAATTAGAATGCTCATGAAATCACCTTAGCTTCGTTTTTTAACTTTTCGACCAATGTATCTATACTATCCACTTTAACACCGCCTTTGCGCGTTTCAGGTGGCGTGACTTTAAGTAACGATACTTTTGAGCTTAACTCAACCCCAAAGTCAGCTGCGCTTTGCACATCAATGGGTTTACGTTTTGCTTTCATAATATTGGGTAACGATGCATAACGCGGTTCATTTAGGCGTAAATCAGTCGTTACTACTGCAGGTAAGGTCAAACTGACTGTTTGTAAGCCACCATCAATTTCACGGGTAACGGCCACTTTACCATCAGCAACATTCACTTCACTGGCGAAAGTACCTTGCGGCATGCCTGTTAATGCCGCTAGCATTTGACCTGTTTGGTTGTTATCTGAGTCGATAGATTGCTTACCTAATATCACTAAATCTGGTGATTCTGCCTCTACCACTTTTTGTAAAAGCTTAGCAATTTGTAGTGAATCAAGTTTGAGGTCAGTATCGATGTGAATACCGCGGTCAGCACCCAGCGCCAAGCCAGTTCTGATTTGTTCTTGCACGGCTTTTTCGCCAATTGATACTACTACAACTTCTGTAGCAACGCCTTTTTCTTTTAAGCGAATCGCTTCTTCAATCGCAATTTCACAAAATGGGTTAATTGCCATTTTAACATTGTTTAAGTCAACGTCTGAGTGATCAGGTTTAACCCTTACCTTCACGTTGTAATCGATAGCACGTTTCACCGGCACCAAAATTTTCATAGTTTCCCCTATTACAATTGAATAATACAATCGAGTGTTAACTGTAACCCTAATAATGACATTACCAGCAAGTTCATAACTTGCTTGTATTTGTGTGCAACATTTCGCATTTACCGTACCTAGTACTAAAGATAAAAGTGAAATATTGTTTATAGATCATCATTAACGATATAAACTTTACTAATAAAAGCGTAACGCGCAATCTATATTCAGTTGACGTAAACGTCAACCTAGATTACTTTTTACCTTAACGTTGATATTACAATGTTTTCACACTTTGTAATATTCAATTGACGAATACAAAACTATAAACCTATTCAGCGCGACCCGGAGAAACCCATGGAAAGAGAAGTAATGGAGTTTGATGTAATAGTCGTAGGCGCCGGCCCATCTGGTCTGTCCACCGCCATCAAGCTTAAACAATTAGCAAACGAAAACAACCAAGAATTAAACGTTTGTATCCTTGAAAAAGGCTCAGAAGTGGGTGCACATATTTTATCAGGTGCGGTATTTGAGACCAAAGCACTTGATGAATTATTGCCCAATTGGCAACAAGACGGCGCACCGATCAGCACAAAAGTGAGCGGCGACGAAATATATTTGCTTAAAAGTGAATCAAGCGCTACCAAATTGCCCAATATGATGACACCAAAAACCATGCACAACACTGGCAACTATATTGTGAGTATGGCAAACGTGTGTCGATGGTTGGGAGAGCAAGCTGAATCGTTGGGAATTGAAGTGTATCCTGGCTTTGCTGCGGCGAGTATTCATTATGATGACGCAGGCAACGTGGCGGGCGTAATAACTGGTGATATGGGCGTATCAGAAAGCGGTGAACAAAAAGACACCTACATGCCTGGTATGTTGCTTACAGCGAAATATACGGTTTTTGCAGAAGGTTGTAGAGGTCATTTAGGCAAATCATTAATTGAAAAGTTCTCGCTTGATAAAGATGTGAGTCCACAACACTACGCCATTGGCTTTAAAGAAATTTGGGATATTCCACCCGAGCAACATAAAGAAGGTACCGTAGTACATACTGCAGGTTGGCCTTTGCAAGATGCCACTGGCGGTAGCTACCTGTACCATGCCGAAAACAACCAAGTTTTTGTAGGGTTAATTGTAGACCTCAACTACGCTAATCCGCATTTAAGTCCTTTTGATGAATTTCAACGCTTGAAGCATCACCCTGTTATTGCTGACACATTAAAGGGCGGTACGCGCGTCACTTATGGCGCTCGCGCTATCGCCAAAGGTGGCTTGAATTCTTTGCCAAAAATGACTTTCCCTGGCGGCATGCTGGTAGGCTGTAACGCGGGTACGCTCAATTTTTCTAAAATAAAAGGGAATCATACCGCAATGAAATCGGGTATGGTGGCTGCTGAAACTCTATTTGATTTGTTAAAGACCGAACAAGCGGTGCAGGAGCCTTCTGCTTATTTAGATAATTTTAAACAGTCATGGGTATATGACGAACTATACCGTTCACGTAATTTCGGCGCCGCGATTCATAAGTTTGGTAACTTTGTTGGTGGTGCATACAATACACTTGACCAAAATTTCTTTGGCGGTAAGTTACCCTTTACCATTGGTGATTCTACACCTGACCATGTGTGTTTGAAGCCTGCGGCAAGTATGCCCAAAATTGACTATCCTAAACCCGATGGCAGCCTAAGCTATGACAAATTATCGTCGGTGTTTTTATCTAACACTAATCACGAAGAAGACCAGCCTTGTCATTTGCAGCTGAAAGACGCATCAATACCCATTACGGTGAATTTGGCTAAGTTTGATGAACCTGCACAACGTTATTGCCCTGCTGGCGTGTATGAAATTGTTGAAGATGCAGAGGGCACACCGTGTTTCCAAATTAACGCGCAAAACTGTGTTCATTGCAAAACCTGTGACATAAAAGAACCCAATCAAAATATCAATTGGGTTGTACCAGAAGGCATGGGTGGTCCAAACTACCCGAACATGTAAGGTCGGTATGTTATCCAACTTACATTATCAAGAGCACGGCCTTACTGGGCCTGATGCTCCTGTACTGGTATTAATTCATGGTTTATTTGGCAGCGCTGATAATCTGTCTGTAATACGCCGGCACTTTGAAGGTAGCCACCGGGTCCTCAATTTCGACTTACCCGATCATGGCTTGTCACCTTGGTCAGCCCATTTTAGCTTTGCCAACTACGCGTCTCAAATTGTCAATACCTTACGCGATGCTAATGTGGCAAACGCTAGTTTTGTCGCCCACTCTTTGGGTGGCAAAGTAGCCATGTACTTAGCACACTTGCACCCAGAAATAGTCGAACATATCGTTTGCTTAGATATTGCACCCGTTGCGTATGAGCCTAGGCATCATAATGTGCTTGCAGGCTTAACGGGAGTAAATTTAGCAGGCGTTAAATCACGCAAAGATGCGCAGCAACAACTTGCCAAGCATGTTGTCGATTTAGGTACTCAAGCATTTCTACTCAAAAGTTTGTATCAATCATCAGAAGGCGATTGGGCTTGGCGGTTTAACTTAGATCTTTTGGTGAAGGAATATTCTGTGCTTAGCCAATGGGATCTTGATGATCAGCTAGTTTATGCAGACAGTATTTTATTTATCAAGGGCAGTAAGTCTGATTATATCACGCGCGATCATCAGGCCACCATTAACCAACAATTTCCCAAAGCTTCCGCAAAAATTGTCGATGCTGGGCATTGGTTACACGCAGAAAAGCCCAACATTGTTAACACCCTAATAACAAAGCATTTACTTGGCTCTTAATTTACAGCGGATAATCAGATTTTTGGCTTGTAATTTTCTCATTTTCACTTGATTTATGGTAATATCCGCGAAAATTTTTTTAGAGAAACGCCTATATGTCAGCAGATGATTTTCAACACATTGAATCAATCGTATTGAATATTACCCTGGTAGCCCTATTTCTTTTAATGGGCTATGCGGTACATGATGTGATGAAAAAAAATGATGTGCCTAAAATTGGACGTTTTGTGGCGTACGGCGTATTAGGATTAGGTGCATTAGGATTTGTGGCAAAAGGCATCATACAAATAGTATATCTTTCTTCTGGCGTATAAGCCTTTAGAACATTAGTTTAGTAATATTGGAGTAACTACATGGCTACTGTGGGTTTATTTTTTGGCAGCGATACAGGCAACACAGAACACATCGCTAAGATGATCCAAAAAGAACTGGGTAAAAACCTAATTGATGTAAAAGACATCGCAAAAAGCACCAAAGAGCAAATTGCTGAGTTTGATCTGCTGATGTTTGGTATACCCACTTGGTATTACGGCGAAGCACAATGTGATTGGGATGACTTTTTTCCAGAACTAGAAGAAATTGATTTTGAAGACAAGCTAGTAGCAATATTTGGTTGCGGTGACCAAGAAGACTATGCCGAGTATTTTTTAGATGCGATGGGTATGATACGCGACATCGTTGAACCCAAAGGCGCTATATTGATTGGTCAGTGGCCAACAGAGGGTTATGATTTTGAAGCCTCTAAGGGCATGGCCGATGATGACCATTTTGTGGGTCTGGGCATAGATGAAGATCGCCAGCCAGAGCTAACAGAAGAACGCGTAAAAGCATGGTGTAAACAAATTAATGAAGAAATGTGCTTAGCCGAGCTTGGCTAAGCACAAAGCTCGTTAGAATAATACGAGTGTTGCTTGCAAGCTAAGGGAATATTGTTGTATGAATAGTTTTAGTTCAAATTGTTGGTCGGTGCTAGGTATTACGCCAATATACAATGAAGTTGCCATTGACAAAGCTTATCGTGCAGCCAAGCTAAACTTAGTAGACAATGAGCAAGCAATTGCACAACTCAATAACGCTTACCAACAAGCTATTGCACTTTGTGATTTACACAAACATGCCGGCGCTGATATCGCGGATCCTGAAGTTGAACGCGCAAACAAACGCAGCTTACCCACCCAAAGTAGCCAAGTAAACTCAACACAGCCTCCTAATGCAGACCATCAGCATAAGCGATTCTCGAAGCGAACTATTATTGGCGCAGCGCTAGTCATAGCAGGGATATGGTTGTTTTATAACGATCAACCACCTGAAGCAGATGTTGCGGTGGTTCCTGTTATTGACCCTAGATTGAGCGCTTGTAGTAAAGTATTAGATGGCACACCGAGTGAAGCGCTGGATACGTGTATTGCACTAGCTAAAAGTGGCAATTCAACTGCCCAAAAACGCCTTATTTGGGCTTACACACGCCCATCAGATGATGTTAATTGGCAATCTGCGTTCAACTGGATGAAAGTGGCCGGTAAATACGACATGAATGCCAAGCTATTATCGTATATATTCATGAATATCAAAGGTAATACAGCTGAACTAGTTGAACGCGGCGAACGCGGAATTACGCGACTAGTGGCACAAAATTTTGCCCCTGCTAACATTATTTTGGCAAGTATGTTTGAGTTGAAACAAAATACTATTCCAGCCAGTAGTAACAGCTTATGGTTACTCGAGCGTGCTTTTGATACAAATATTGCGTCTCTATCGCCTATTGATATGGCAAAAATATATATTAATGGATACACAGGGAAAAAAGATGAAGCCGCAGCCAAAGAAACATTAATACAAGCTGCAGAGACCTTTTATCCATTAGGCACAAATAATGTGGCGTGGTTTCTATCAACGTCTGGAGAGCATAATTTAGCCACTCCTGATTACGCGATATCGCTAGCAGAAAAGATTGTAGAAGATGACGCTTATAAAGAACGCTACACGTTTATCGACACCCTTGCCGCAGCATACGCTGCTGCTGACATGTTTGAAGACGCAGTCAAAACTCAACAATTAGCGATTGATAATATTCCTAAAACAACGCTGCCTGAGGAGGCGCTAAGTGCAATTATGGCTGAGTTTACTGCTAGGTTAATGTTATATAAAAATGCGCAACCTGCTTTTGAAACAGCTATTTATGAAGATAAAACCGTGTTCTTTAAAACCTTGAAGTTAAATACAATAAATAACTTACTCAACACGTTTTTTGAACGTATTGATGACAGTAAAATTGAACCCAGTTTAGCCCAGGGTAATTCTTAGCGACTCAATCTAAATTGTGCAACGGCTTCTCTGAGTGCATTCATATGGCATTCAATTTCATGGGTTGCGTCATTCGATACTTTTGTGCTTTCGCCGCTCTCGCGTCCTAATTCAACGATAGTATTCAGACGTGATACAACGTCATCCAACAAATGATCCTGTGCTTTTGTTTCATCTACAATGTTGTGATTCACCGTCGCTAAACTTTCAATTATTGATTTAATTTGAGCAGTTTGTGCGGTTACTTCTTGTGTTAATTCCACCCCTTTTTGCACTTGCTCAGACCCTTTATTCATTGCCTCAACCGCTTTTTGAGAATCGGTTTGCAAGTTAGCAATCATTTTCTCGATTTCTTCAGTAGAATCGTGAGTTCGATTTGCCAAAGTGCGAACTTCATCTGCAACCACTGCAAATCCTCGGCCCTGTTCGCCCGCTCTTGCTGCTTCTATGGCTGCGTTTAATGCCAGTAAGTTAGTTTGTTCTGCGATCGTTTTTATCACGTCTAAAATTGTACCAATCTTATTGCTGTTTTCGCCTAAACGGTCCACAATTTCGGTACTTTGGGCAGATTGTGTCGCTTGTTCACTCGCTTGTTTTGCGCTTTCTTCTACTAAACTAACAACTCGGTCGCTTTGCGTAATTGCATCAATAATTTTATTATTTGCCTGCTCCATTTGCTCAACATTTGATTGACTACTTTTTTTCGCCCGCTGCGTATTTTCAGACGTTGTATCAATGTGAGTTTGCTGCTCTGCCACTTGTTTAAGTGACATATCACCCATCTCTATACTTTTTAAAGTAGCCGCCCTGAGTGCGTCCGCTTTTTCGTGAATAGAACCAATCAAACTATGCAGAGAATGAATCAACTTATTAATGTTACCCGCTAACTCTGAAAATTCATCGTTACCCGATTCATCGAGTGTTTTACTTAAATCACCTTTGCTCAATATGCGAAGTCTATAATTCACAGCCTTTAAGGGCTTTGCAATACTGCGGGTAGCTATAAACGCAAGTGTAGCTGTTGCTATTACACCTAAAACAGAAACAACTATGCTTTTAATTACATTACTCTGCACGGCGTTTAAAATATTTTCTTGCCCCAATAAGGCGTCTTTGTTAACTGATCCGGCGAGTTTTTTCATTAAGGTTAGTGCTTTTTCGATAGAAACAACCGCAATATTACGTTGTTGAACGGCTTCATCTCGTAATATGACTTGCTCTCGTTTTAGCGCAAATACACCACTTTCACCTGACAAGGCGTCCTCAGCTTTATTAAACTCCTCATTAAATAATGCCAGTAACCCCTGATCATCCAGAGTTTCAGCAACTCTGCTAGCGTAATCAAGGTCTACCCTTACGTTGCTTAAACTGTAGTTCAGGTTCTCAATAATGTCAGTGATCTTTTGTGGATCTTGTTCACGCCACAACGATTCAATGTTGGTAAGCATTATGCCAAGTTTGTTGTCAATATTCGTCGACATACCAATAAGGTTATCTAGGTCAGTTGAGTTCCCTTCTAAATAGCTAACATCCATCATCAAAGCGCTAGCTTCATCGGTATAATTCAACGACTGATTAACCATCACTGTCAAATCTTCCTTAATCGCTAACAAGCTCTTTTTCTTGTCAAACATTGCTTCACTGGCGTTAAGGTATGTTTGACTAACAACAACGGTTTCCTCCAAGAAAGAAGAGTTTTGACTCGATACTAGCGTAGATAAATGACTAATATTTTGTTGAAATGCGTTGGATAAGGCCTCAAATTCTGCTTTGTATGTTGCCAGTTTTTGTTTGTCTTGTTCAAAGAATGCATTGGTAGTTATTCTTGCTAAATTGAGCGCTTCTTCATTAATACTTGATACCGCATTTTGTATAGGCATTTTGGTAAAAGCAACTTCTTCTGCCGACGACCGAATATCACGCAAGCCTAAGTATGACAGGCCACTTGTTATCACTAGTAAAATAGCTAACGAAGTAAACCCAACCACCATTTTTTGTACCACGGTTAAAGAAAACCTATTTTGAAAATTAATCGCCTTCATCACTGACATTCTATAAAACACCTATTACCGCATCAAAGCTTAAAGTAAGTTAATCCACATTATTATTACGGCAGATACTGCTAAATCTTTAAAACTAACATATACTATTGTGCATATTTGAATTGCCAGAAATATAGGATTGATAAGCGCATGGATCAAAACAAAGAATTAAAAAAAGCCGGCTTAAAAGTTACGCTTCCTAGAATCAAAATCCTTGAAATTTTACAAGACCCTAAAAACCAACATATTAGTGCTGAAGACGTATATAAACTGCTCATTGACATGGGTGAAGAAATTGGTTTAGCAACGGTATATCGAGTACTTAACCAGTTTGACGATGCCGGTTTATTAAATCGCCACCACTTTGAAGGCGGTAAATCAGTTTTTGAAATTAGCCACAAAGCGCACCACGACCATTTAGTATGTTTAAAATGCGGTAAGGTGGTTGAATTTGAAGATGACACCATTGAGCAGCGCCAAGAAGCCGTGGCAAAGACACACGATATGAAACTGGTTAATCACAGCCTGTATTTATATGGTGAGTGCAATAAAACCGATTGTGAAAACGACCAAGAAGATTAAGTATCAAATTTAAATCGATTATACGCTGACTGCGCCGCAAGCCACATAGGGCCGGGCTTGCCACCACCAATACTGGTATCGTTTACGCGTACGACCGGCCCCACCTCTTTACTTGATGAGGTAATCCACACCTCATCTGCTGCCATTAAGGTCTCGTAACTGATGTTTTGTTCACTTACATCAAAGCCACCTTGTTTTTGCAGCGCATCTAATAATAGCTGACGCGTAATCCCTGGCAACAACTGATGGTCTAATGCCGGCGTCATTATTCTATTATCTTTTACAACAAATACATTGCATGCCGACGCCTCAGTTACGTTATTTTGCTCGTTTAGCAATATCACTTCATCTTTACCGGCTACCTGCCCTTGTTGAAAGTGCATGACATTGCCTAGCAATGACGTTGACTTAATATGACAACGCTGCCAACGCAGATCAGTTTGAGTGATAACTTCGAATGTTTTCGCTTTTTCCGCATTAACTGGCTGCGAAGCGGGGATAGCAAAAGCATAAGCAAATACGGTAGGGCTTATGTTATCTGGATACGCATGAAAACGCTTGGTGTCAGCACCGCGACTTACATGAATATAAACGCCCACCGACGCTTGTGGGACTTGTTCGATTAGTTGGGCAATAATCTGTTGCCAATTATCTGTCTCAGCGGTGTAATTGAGTGCTATTTCTTGCAAGCCACGGTTCATACGCGCCATGTGCAATGACAAGCCCACAGGCTTGCCGTCATAGCATGGTATCACTTCGTAAATGCCATCGCCGAATAGAAAGCCTCGGTCCATAGGTGAAATAGTTGCTTCACTCGCAGGAACAAACTTACCGTTAAGATATACCGTTGACATAGATTTCCTTAAGTTGGAACGTTCAAGTTGTTTGATTCCAAGAACAGCATGGCGCTCTCGCATACTGTTTCAAGAGCCAAACGACAGCGTTGATATTGCCATAGATTATCATCTATGTAGCTTGGAACAAAAGTAATCTTTTGGCCAGTGGATGCCTGAGCCAGCATTGCCATTCCCACTCTAGATACTGTGCCAATAACAGGATAGCCACCTATGGTTTGACGGTCGTTACGCATCACAATAGGTAAGCCTTCACCGGTAATTTGTATCGCGCCATAAGCAATAGCTTGGGAACTCAGAGTATGATTTTTGCAACGTATGGGCACGCCCTCTAGTCGCATTCCCATACGGTCAAATTGCGCAGATACAGTATACTCATGTGTAAAAAATAAGCTCTGGGCACTTAAGTCAAAACGCTGACTTTGATAGCTTAGCTGCACAGGAACACTCAGGACATCACCATGTTCAATACAGGCTAAGTTAGCTGAAAATTGCTGTAAAACAACAGGGGAATTAGGTAAAAACGCGACGAAATTATGGCTTTTGCTTGCAGTGTCATCATCTACCTTAAATTGAACCTTAGCATTATCACCTGTTAAGACCGGTTGATTGGCCCGCTCTTTGTCGGGTAATTCACGCTGCACATTGCAAACGCTGTTATAGCGTAAATTAAGCGTCATTGGCGTTGCAAAACCAATATAGTTTACCCATCCAACATTTACGTTACCGATAGTCAGTGTGCTGCCTGCGTTTACCCAACATGCGCTGTTCATATCGATTAGATTGTTATTCACGCTAACTTCTGCGCGCGCGCCAGTCACACTCAACCAGCAACTTTGCTGCAACTTTATTATGAAATTGCCACCGAGTACTTCTATACATGGCTTTGTTTTTTGGTTACCGCACAAGGCGTTTGCAAGCTCATAGTGCAGCCAATCTAAAGCACCCGATTGGCTATAACCTTGGCGCTGAACATTGTAACGGCCACCATCAACCCAGTGTGCATACAAGCCCGTTCTAACAAGCTCAATCATATCTCACCATAGGATAAAAACTGTTGCGCTGATATTGCCTCAAACTCTACTACGTCAGTGCTTAAAAACTGTACATCGGCGTTGCTTAACATATTGATCGGCGTATAACCAATAATATGCCAACCACCGGGGGAATTGGCAGGGTATATCGCAGTTTGATTATCGGCAATTGCCACCGCTCCCGCCAACACTTTGGCACGAGGGTTCGCCAAGCGAGGCACGTGAAGTGCGCTATCTACCTCTCCTAAATATGCAAAGTTTGGCATAAATCCAATCGCATATACCTGGTAAGACTGCTGCGTGTGCAGCTGAACAATGTCTTGCGCAGTAATACCTTTGGCCTGAACGACTTTGTGCGTGTCTAACTCGTAAGTAGCATTAATTGCTTCGTAACACACTGGAATGATCAGCGTTCGGCGCTCAGTAGCGGCTAATTCGGGAAGTTGTTGTTTCTTTAAAAATTGCGACACATCATAGTATGAAATTGCCAATGGATCGTATTCTATAAGTAGGCTAGTGAACGATGCAACGTAGTCTATTAACCAACTAGGCCGATTATGCTCTATCATATTAGCCCACCGTTTAACCATGGTGTTAGCAGTTGATAGCGTATTTGGCTTAACTTCATTGGCAAGTTCATCTAGGGCACCACATTGCACCATTACCGACGACTCGTTAATGCGTAATAAGTAACTCTGGTTTGCTATTTTTTGCGGGCGCTGAGCCCCATACACTGAAGAATACATTATGCACCAATTACAACAACTGCTGACGTATTTCGCGACACAATTGTAAGGCTTCACGAGTGTCAGAGTGCACACAAAGCGTATCAGCGCGTATCGGCACGCTTTCCCCCTCAGGTGACAAAACACATTGCTGTGTAAGCAATAAAGTGACTTGCTTAAGCGCTTGTTCTGCATTCAGCAACGCGTTCGGTTTCGCGCGCGATACTAAGGTGCCATCACATTCATACGCTCTGTCAGCGAACGCTTCAAACATTAGTGGAACATGATGCGCAGCCGCACTCTCTTTGTGAAGGTCATTGTTAGGCAGCGCCTGAATGACAAGGGGATAAATCGTATGATACGACGACACTGCCTTTACAATTTGCGTAAACAAATCATGGGTTTTCATCATGTCGTTGTACATGGCCCCATGAGGTTTAATATGCGATAACGACATATTTTCACATTTAGCTAAGCCTTCTAGTGTCGCTATTTGAGCGTGTACGGTGGCGACTAATTCATCGAACGACAATTGCATTGAACGGCGACCAAAGCCCAACAAGTCAGGGTAAGCAAGGTGCGCACCTACTTTCACCTTAGCTTTTTTAGCATGCGCCAAGGTGCGTTTCATTACCAGTGCATCGCCACCATGATAACCACAAGCCACATTAGCTTGATCAATAAAAGGCATAATTGCTGCGTCATCACCCATGGTCCATGCGCCGTAACTTTCACCCAAATCTGCATTTAATTGCATGCTTTCATTCACCTAGTCATTGAGACTTTGTTATACTGTTGTTTTACCGTTAAAAGATATCATATCAAGATGCTGAACTTAGGCAAACGTAATACCCTTGTGGTCACTGAAATATTCCCATTGGGGTTTGCATTAGACCACCCTGAAACGCCGCTATCGTCACCTATAATGCTTAAAGAAACCGAGCGTGCATTCGAGGTGGGTGAGCAACTTGACGTATTTGTATATACGCAAGCTGACGGTCAGCTATTGGCCAGTCTTAACCAAGCAAAATTAGAGCGCGAGCAATTTGCTAGCTTGGTAGTAAAAGGTGCTAGCGCCCATGGTTACTTCTTTGATTGGGGCATGGAGCACGATTTGTATGCACCAGAAACGCAAGTGCATACACAACTTGATATGGGCAGCAACTATGTGGTGTATTTAACCCAAGACAAACTTGGTAAGTTAATTGGCACCACCAAAATAGAACGCTATTTAGAGGCCGACGGCAGTGACTTGTCACCCAAACAAGCGGTGTCTTTGCTCATCTATGCGCAAACACCTCTAGGGTTTAAGGCCGTAGTTGACAACAAATATCAAGGTTTGCTGTTTAAAAGCGATCTTATTTCAAGTCTTAAAGTGGGCCAGAAAATTGATGGCTTCATTAAGAATATCCGTGACGACGGAAAAATTGACTTGTCACTACAACTCATTAATCAAAAGTCTCGCGCCACACTTGCCGATACCATACTTGACGATTTAGCGGCTCATGACGGTATGTCTACCCTTACTGACAAAAGTTCTCCTGACGATATTTTTGCACACTTTAAAGTCAGTAAAGCCGCCTATAAAAAAGCCATTGGTAGTTTGTATAAAGCGAAAAAAATACGTATTGAAAAAAACTGCATTTATTTAGTTGAAAACAAGTAGGAATTAACATGAAAGCATCGGTTGTATGGCAAGTAAGTGACTCAGGGCTAGGCTTTGATGGCACCATGGACGATGGCAAAACGCTTCACCTTGACGGAAACGGCAACGCACTATCGCCAATGCAAGCTGTATTGATGAGCGTAGGAGCATGTTCGTCGGTCGATGTAGTGGAAATAATGCGCAAAGCTCGTCAACCCATAGATAGTTGTGTATGTGAACTAGAAGCAGATCGTGCTGACGACGCCCCTCGCGTATTTACCAAGATTCATGCGCACTATAAAGTCACTGGCAACAACATAAAACTCAAACATCTAGAACGAGCTGTTAATCTATCAACAGAAAAATACTGCTCGGTGATGCTAATGCTAAATAAACAGGTAGTCATCACCACAAGTTTTAGCGTTAATGAGTAATGTAGAATAAGGAACTATTAAAATTATGCGCCACTCTCACACTTCATCAAGCATGCCTTACTATGCGGTGCTATGTGTGGTAGTTGTGTCATTATCTTTTATTATCGGGTTTTGGCTTGGCCAAGAGTCGATTCTTAACAAGGTGTCGAGCGAGGCGCTGCAGTTTTCTAAACAAAGCCATATTTCAAGGCCTTTGACTAACAGCAATACATCAAATAACGCAGCAGTTAAACAAGTAAATGAAAATGGTGAAAGCAATCAATTTTCATCTCTCAGTAGCACACCTAATAGCACATCCTTACAACACTCGTCGAGTCTAGATGACTCAGATTTTGAGTTGTCAGACAACGCAGGACCTATTGATGTGCTCAAGCTCCTAGTGGCAATTACCACAAGCGACAACCCATCGCATATGGATATGTTTTCAAGCACTATGGATAGGCTTCGCAAACAAATTAGCGACAACCCCGACAATATCGAAATACTACTAACACATTTTATTGAATCGCCTTCTGATTCTCGCGAGCCATATTATATTACCAGTGTATTGCAAAGCGCTGATATTGCTAACAGAGACACTATTATGAACGACCTTGTACAGCGTTTAGCTACCATTGGTAGCAGCCAAGCCAACGAAAAAATGCTGCAGTTAATATCTAACACGGGGTTAGCCAACAAACAACCCGAAGTGATAGAAGCCGTGACCAATGTCGCTTTATACAGTGACAGTTCAGACCCAAACAAACTGTTTGCCCTCGATTTATTGATGCCCTACCAACTTGACCTTAGCCAAAAACAGAAAGTCGTTGACGATTTAAGGTTCGAACTCGATAACAGCTCTGACGAGGATAAAAGCTATTTGGTTGAAAGCATGATGCGCTACAGCGATAAACCGCAACGCCAGCAACTGGCTAGCACCTTTTTACAAACTGAGACCGACTTCGCCACACGGGTAGCCACTTTATCTTCTTTTCACAGCGGTGTTTTACAGGCCAACGATAAGCTTAAAGCACAACTGTTTAGCATTGCCCTTAGTGACACCGACCCTTTAAAAGAACACGCCAAACATGCACTAATGTATGCTTTTGAGATTAATAATGACGAATATCAACAACTGTCGGGCAATACACAGTAAACACACACTCTTTTCTATACAAGTACTTACAAGGCCATTATGTCACCTAAAAAAATTGCTATTTTGGTAGACGTTCAAAATATTTATTACACTACCCGCGATACGTTTAAGCGAGGCTTTAACTATCGACAGTTTTATCAGCAGCTCAACGAGCAACATGAAATTGTTGCCGCCTATGCCTACGCCATCGATAAAGGCGATGCGGGCCAACAAAAATTCCAAAGTGCCTTACGCCACATTGGCTTTGACGTAAAACTTAAGCCCTATATTCAACGAGCTGATGGCACAGCAAAAGGTGATTGGGATGTGGGCATCACAATTGATGCCCTAAGCTGCGCGCCCATGGTAGATGAAATTGTACTATTGTCAGGAGATGGTGATTTTGCGCTGTTGCTTGATACCTTGCAGCAACGCCATAACTGCACAACAGTGGTATATGGCGTACTCAATTTAACTGCAAATGGGCTAATTAATGCCGCTACAGAATTTGTTGATATTGACCATAAGTGGTTATTGTAGCCACTTAACTGTGTTTATTCAGTGTTACTTAAACAATCATCGGCCATTGGTATAATTGGCGTAAAGTCTCTGTGTGCAACCCATTCATCGCGTTTAAACGAACGAATGTGATTATCAACATGGCACAGCGATAAATACACAATAGTACGATTGTAAGGCGAAATATTGGGTGGGCTTGCGTGCACTAATAACGACGAAAACACCAACACAGAGCCCGCCGGCCCCGTAGGCGCGACACACTCACCTTGTTCACACAGCGCATTAATTTGCTGCTTACCAATCGCCCATAAAGGGTAAGACGTGGTTTCGCTGTCGTGCTTTGCGTTTATTACGCCGTGCTTGTGACTGCCGGTAATAAACAACAGCGGCCCATTAACTGCACTCACATCATCAATAAACACAGCAATATTCATAGCGCGCGCCGTTGGCATATCATCGTCGCGTTGCCAAGTGCCATAGTCTTGATGCCACTGCCATACATCGCCATCAAATGCAGCTTTTGCATTCACTTTAAACTGGTGCATATAAACAGGCCCGTCAACTAATTGCGATACAGGGTTCACCAAGCGCGGATGCGCTCCTAAACAGGCAAATACATCATTGTAGCGATGCGCAGCAAATGCAGTACGTGGTGCACCTGAGTTTTCTCGCCATACCTCTTTACGATGAGACCCAAACACCTCATGGGTTGCCCCTTGTAAAGCGCGCGCTTCATCTGGCGAAAACAAACTGGGGAAGAACAAAAATCCCTGCTCATCAAACTGCTGTAGTTGTTGTTGGGTAAGTTCCATATCGTTAGCCTTGTTCTGAAGTATCTTCTATATCGTCATCGCTCAAAGGCAGCCATTCTTTCTTAATTTGTTTATTGGGCGTAACACCAAGTGCTTTAAAGCTTTCTGCCTGGCCTATTAGATTCCCTTTGCCCGTTGACAGCTTATTCATGGCGGCATCATAATTTTTACTGACCATATCGATATTTTTGCCTACTTTTTCCATATCTTCCACAAACCCCACAAATTTGTCATACATGCGTTTTGCTTTGTCGGCGATGGTTTTAGCATGCTGATTTTGGTATTCGTATTGCCAAATATTATTAATTGTACGCAAGGCCACCAATAGATTGGTAGGACTGACCAACATAATTTGATTATCTAAGGCAAGTTTTATTAGCTCTGGCTCGGCCTCAACAGCATTTAAAAATGCCGCTTCAATAGGCACAAACATTAATACATAATCTAGGGTCTTTACGCCTTCTAAGTCTTGATAGTCTTTTTTACTCAAACCTTTAATGTGCCCTTTTACCGAGGCTACGTGATCTTTTAAGGCTTGCTTTCGGCTGCTGTCATCAGGTGCATTTACAACACGCTCATGAGCCACTAACGATACTTTAGAATCGACGACAATGTCTTTATCGTTAGGAAGATGTATTACCACGTCAGGGCGGTAGTTTTTGCCGGCTTCACTCACCAAGTGCTTCTGTACTTCGTACTCATGCCCTTCGCGTAAACCCGATTCATTCAAAATTCGCGATAATACCACCTCGCCCCAATTACCCTGTTGTTTGTTATCCCCCTTAAGGGCATTGGTTAGCGCTGAAGCTTCTTCAGTAATTTGCTGATTCAAGGCTTTTAAACTCAAAATTTCAGTCTTAAGCACTGCGCGCTCTTGACCTTCTTTTATATACTGGTCGCTAATTTGGCGTTTAAAATCGTCGATTTGTGTTTTTAATGGCGACAGTAGTTGCGTAATACCACTTTGACTGGTTTCCGTAAATTTTTGCGCTTTTTGCTCAAAGATTTTATTGGCCACATTTTCAAACTGCGTATTCAATTGCTTTTCAGCGTCTTTTAGCAGTATGAGTTTTTCTTCAAAGGCCTTTCGTTCTTGAATAAAACTGGCCGATTGCGCTTCCTGCTGTTTACTGAGTTCTGCAACTTGTTGCTGCATCGCTTTCGACTCTTCTATGCTTTGCTGATATTGCTGTTGTAAGTGCGCTAATTGCACTGACTTTTGTTGAAGCTCGCCTAGTTTAGTGTCCTGACTTGAAATACTTTGCTGCAATGACTTAATGTGAGCATTGGCCTCTGCCAACTGGCTAGTCTTATCATGCAAGGCATGCTCACTGGCCGCTTTTTGCATTGCCAAGGCTTGCTCAGCTAACACTTTTTGCTCATTCAACGAGGCATATTGTTCTGCATGTTTCGCCGCTGTTTGTTGCTGTAATGCATGCAATGATTGTTGTTTGTCAGTTTTCATCACTCGCCATACAATGATAGGCAACACTATCGCAGCAATTATTGCTATAACGAAGGGTGTATTATTTACTAATTCAGTCAGCCACACAGGCATAGGGGAAACGGCTTCCATTGCATTCATCTCTTGTTGTTATAGGTAGAATTAATGTTGTTATGAGCGCTAATACACACACATAAAAATAGCGCTTAGCATATTATGCGTAAGCGCTATTGGCAAAATATTACAATCTTATTTAGACAGTGCCGCGTCTAAATCTGCAATTTTTGCTTTCCAAATAGCGGGACCAGTTTGGTGCGCATTAGCACCGGTACTGTCAACAGCTACCGTTACAGGCATATCTTCAACGTCAAATTCATATATTGCTTCCATACCCAAATCTTCAAATGCTACCACACGAGACTTTTTAATCGCTTTTGATACAAGGTAAGCGGCGCCGCCCACTGCCATTAAATAAACGGCTTTGTGCTTGGCGATACTTTCAACAGTTGCCGGCCCGCGCTCGGCTTTACCAATCATACCAATAAGGCCCGTTTCTTCTAGCATCATATCAGTAAATTTATCCATACGCGTTGCAGTAGTTGGGCCAGCCGGACCTACCACTTCATTGCCTACGGCATCAACAGGCCCTACGTAGTAAATAAAACGATTGGTTAAATCTACGCCATCGGGTAAGCCTTCGCCATTTTGCAGCATGGTTTGTATGCGCTTGTGTGCTGCATCACGACCCGTCAGCATTTTACCACTTAGCAATACCGTTTCGCCTACTTGCCACTCACTAATATCGGCTTTGGTTACTGTGTTTAAGTCAACACGACGAACATCTTCACCCACTTCCCACGTAACCTTTGGCCAGTCTTCTAATTTAGGCGCTTTAAGTTCAGCAGGACCACTGCCATCTAAATAAAAGTGTGCGTGGCGAGTAGCCGCGCAATTGGGGATCATTGCAACGGGTTTAGATGCAGCATGGGTTGGCATCGATTTTATTTTGATATCAACTACCGTGGTTAAACCGCCTAAACCTTGCGCACCAATACCAAGGTCATTTACCTTTTTATAAATATCTACGCGCAATTTTTCTTCTGTGGTTTGCGGGCCGCGTTCAATTAATTCTTGAATATCAACCGGGTCCATTAAACTTTCTTTTGCGAGTACCGCCGCTTTTTCTGCCGTACCGCCAATGCCTATACCTAACATACCAGGCGGGCACCAACCGGCTCCCATAGTAGGTAAGGTTTTCACTACCCAATCAGCAATGTCATCGCTAGGGTTTAGCATAACCATTTTCGATTTGTTTTCTGAGCCACCGCCTTTAGCTGCAATCATCACTTCAATTTTGTCGCCTGCAACCATATCCATGTGTACCACCGCAGGGGTGTTGTCTTTGGTATTGGTGCGGCTACCTGCTGGGTCTGCAACAATAGAAGCACGCAAGGGGTTAGCTGGGTCTAAATATGCACGTCGAGTACCTTCGTCAACCATTTCTTGTACAGTCATGTCTGATTTATCGAAACTCACCTGCATACCAATTTTGACAAAACAGGTCACAATACCCGTATCTTGACATAATGGGCGTTTGCCTTCAGCAGACATTCTTGAGTTAATCAATATTTGCGCCATGGCATCTTTTGCCGCTTTACTCTCTTCTCGCTCGTATGCTGCTTCAACAGCCTTTACGTAATCAAGTGGATGATATACTGATATAAATTGAAGTGCGTCGTGGATACTGTCAATAAAATCTTGCTGACGAATTACAGTCATATGTTCCTCGTTTACTGATAAAATGGTGAAACCCTAAAGAGATCAGTATACTACTCGTAAAACGAAAATCTACCAAGGTGTATGGCCCCTATTTTGGTCGTACACTATATAAAGCGTAGTATTACAATAAAGATTGCACAAACCTTAAGCAACTTGGCAGTGAATATCCATTTATGAACAATCCGCAGTATCCATTAGGCCAATTAACTATACAGACTGTGCCTAATGTAAAACACCAACATATTGTGTCGTTGTTTGCATCATATCAGCATCAGCCGTGGGCGTGTTTGCTAGATAGCTGTGAACAAACGCAGCTAGACGCCAGATATGACATTATGGCTATACAGCCATGCATTACTTATCAGCGTATCCATAACCAACATCAAATAAATGGCCCTCAGCAATCGCTGTTTTCAGTTGGCAATACAAACTGCGGCTATCAGGCACTGCAACACTTACAACAACAGTTTGCCAATGCCATAAACACGCAAGTGCTTGAGCAATCGTGCTATGTGCATATCCCCTTTGTGGTAGGCGCGCTTGCCGCGCTTTCCTATGATGGCAATATCCATACCGACAACATTATTGATAGCGCCCCAAATGAGTACGCATTGCCAGATATAAGCGTGGGGTTTTACACCACCGCAATTGTATTTGATAACCTCACTGGTAACGCTTACGTGTGCAGCACCGAGCCGGATTTATCACATTCCCTATGCACACAATTAGATGCGCTTAAACATGGTGAAAGTGATATTGAAAGCTCGGCTGATTCGTTACCTGCGTTTTCTCTTGATACAGCATGGCAGGCAAGTGTTTCTCCTAAACAATACCTTGCTGACTTCACGCGTATTATTGATTATTTACAAGCGGGTGATTGCTATCAAGTCAATTATGCCCAGCGGTTTCACGCCGCCTACAGTGGCAATGAATTTGAGGCGTACTGCACCCTTGCCAAGGTGAATAAGGCCCCGTTTTCTGCGTTTATGCGGTTACCTCAAAGCTGCATTTTGAGCGTATCTCCCGAACGTTTTATCAAGGTTAACGATGGCCAGGTTGAAACTAAGCCCATTAAAGGCACTCGAGCACGCAGTAAAGACCCTATTATTGATGCTGCAATGGCTGAAGAATTATTGAGTGCAGAAAAAGATCGCGCCGAAAATTTAATGATTGTTGACTTACTTCGCAATGATTTAAGCAAGCACTGCCAGGCTGATACGGTAAAAGTACCTAAATTATTTGCCTTAGAAAGTTATCCCGCGGTACATCACATGGTGAGTACTGTAATAGGCAACATAAAATCCTCCTCAACAGTTTACGATTTACTTAAAGGCGCGTTTCCCGGTGGTTCTATAACAGGTGCGCCTAAGGTGCGTGCTATGCAAGTTATTCAAGAGTTAGAGCCTCACAAAAGGGCAATATATTGCGGCAGTATTGGCTATATCGGTATTCGCAATGACGTTGATACCAGTATATGTATACGCACGCTGTTAGCTGAAAACCAACACCTTTATTGCTGGGGCGGTGGCGGTATTGTTATAGATTCAATGGGTAATGATGAATACCAAGAAAGTTTACATAAACTTGGCAAAATTTTACCTGTACTATCAACCCAAGAAATTGATATTGATAATACTTATTTAGCACCACACGCAAATAAAAAAGGTGCTCAAGATGAGGTGGCAGCGCGTGACTGAAACTGAATTTTTGTCTGCATTTAATCAACCTTGGACCACTCAAGTAAGCGCGCATGAAGCCTTTAAAAACGCAAACCGCGCTGCCGCAGTACTGATTTGTTTGTATGTACATAATAATCAGCTACATGTGCTATTTACCGAGCGAGCACAACATCTAAAACATCATCCAGGTCAAATTAGTTTTCCGGGCGGAAAAGCTGAGCCAAGCGATGTTGATTTAGTAGACACTGCATATCGCGAAGCCAAAGAAGAAATCGGCTTACAAACAAACGCACTTAAGTTATTAGGAAAATTAGGTACATACCGCACAATCAGTGGCTTCGCGGTGACACCCATTATTGCCATATACAACAAAGTATTAGACTTGCACAAAGACTTAGTGCTAGACCACAATGAAGTAGCAAGCGTATTTCACGTGCCATTAGCGTTTTTAATGAATGAACAGCATTATTTTACTGAACATATACATCGTGCAGACGGCGTCTTTCCCGTTCATTTCATTCCGTACAATGAACGGTTGATATGGGGCGCAACCGCGGGCATGTTGGCATTGTTACGCGACCATGTAAGTGCAAAATTGCGATAAATGCGAGTTTTAGACGCATTCAAATAACCTTATCGAAATACATCGCATTAACATTTCTAATACCAAATATTAGCATTTATACCTTGTGTTGTACGCGCTTTGTGTAACACTTTACGTATTATTAAGTAGAGGTTTATATGATCAGTGTTTTCGATATGTTTAAGGTAGGTATTGGCCCTTCTAGTTCTCACACGGTAGGTCCTATGCGCGCAGCACTGGCATTTGCAAAGCATGTAGAGACACAACATACGCTTGAGAACATCAGTAATATCAAAACTGAACTATTTGGCTCACTGGGCCAAACCGGTAAAGGCCATGGAACAGGTAAAGCAGTCATATTGGGTCTAATGGGCTTTGACCCAGAGACGGTTCCCGTTAACCAAGTTGACGATATGCTTGCCAATGTTGCCAATCAACAAACATTACTATTACTTCAAAAACACCGCATTCATTTTCCTGACAATGGTGCGATAGTTTTTCATCGCAGAAAAACGTTACCCAAACATGCAAATGGCATGACGCTGTATGCCTACGCTGGCGACACCCTTGTGGCTGAAACCACGTATTATTCAATTGGTGGGGGATTCATTGTTGAAGAGAGCCAGTTTGACGCGCAAAAAAATGAAGCCTTTTCACAAGCTCAACAAGATGCGCCCTTCCCTTTTTCTACTGCCGATGAATTGGTGCGAACGTGTCATGAAAACAGTTTCAGAATAAGCAGTTTAATGCTACACAACGAAACCTTGCTAATGCCTGAAGAAAAAGTACGCGAAAAGCTAGTTCATATTTGGCATGTCATGCAACAATCAATAGAAAACGGCATTCATAAAGAAGGGATTTTGCCCGGCGGATTAAAGGTTCACCGCAGGGCACCTGCCTTGCTAGCCCGCCTTGAGAATGAACAAAGTAATGATCCCATGTTGGTAATGGATTGGGTCAATTTATTTGCCCTTGCGGTAAATGAAGAAAATGCTGCTGGCGGACGTGTAGTGACAGCACCTACCAATGGCGCAGCCGGTATTATACCTGCTGTGATGAGTTATTATCATAAGTTTATTAGACCAATGAAAGACGACACCGCGTGTCGATTTTTACTTACTGCTGCTGCAATCGGCATACTGTATAAAAAAAATGCGTCTATATCTGGAGCAGAGGTAGGATGCCAAGGTGAAGTTGGCGTGGCTTGTAGTATGGCAGCCGGTGCGCTAACTGAAGTACTAGGAGGTTCGGTCGATTCGGTAGAAAACGCGGCTGAAATTGGTATGGAGCATAACTTAGGATTAACCTGCGATCCTGTGGGTGGCTTGGTACAAGTGCCTTGTATAGAGCGAAACGCCATGGGCGCAATAAAAGCGATTAATGCCTCACGTCTTGCTTTACGCGGGACGGGTAATCATAAGGTATCGTTAGACAAGGTCATTAAAACCATGCGCGACACTGGCAACGATATGAAAACCAAATACAAAGAAACCGCCCGAGGCGGCTTAGCGGTTAATATTATAGAATGCTAACAAGCAGATGCCGGTTATTTTACCGGCAATGTTAGGTCTTTAAACATTGTTTCAACGTCCGCATTATTCTTTTGCATCATTGCTCGCTCAACCACTTCTTTGGTTAAATGCGGCGCAAAACGCTCTATGAATTCATACATGTAGTTGCGTAAAAACGAGCCTTTTCTAAAACCTATTTTTGTCGTGCTGTAATCAAATAAATGGCTAGCGTCTATTTTCACTAAGTCAGAGTCAAGCTCTTCGTCTACCGCCATTGAAGCAATTACGCCTATACCAACACCTAAACGCACATAGGTTTTAATCACATCGGCATCGGTTGCGGTGAATACAATTTTAGGCTCTAAACCCGCTTCAGTAAACGCACGGTCAAGCTCTGAGCGACCTGTAAAACCAAATACATAAGTTACCAATGAGTACTTAGCGATATCCTGAATGGTAAGGTTGGTCTTTTTTGCCAAAGGGTGGGTTTTATTGACAATAACCGAACGATTCCAGTGGTAACACGGCAACATGACCAAATCGTTATACAAATGCAACGACTCGGTCGCAATGGCAAAATCAGCCTCGCCCTTGGCGGCCAAATCACTAATTTGTGACGGCGTGCCTTGATGCATATGCAAAGAGACTTTTGGATACTTGCTCATAAACCCTTGAATAACATCGGGTAAGGCATAACGAGCTTGAGTATGAGTGGTAGCAATATTAAGTTTGCCTTGGTCAGGTAAGGTATGTTCACGGGCAACGGCTTTGATACTTTCCACTTTGGCTAATATTTCACGGGAAATATTAATCACTTCTTTGCCCGCTTCTGTAACGTGAGTAAGATGTTTACCACTGCGCCCAAATATTTGTATGCCTAATTCGTCTTCAAGCATGCGCACTTGCTTACTAATACCAGGTTGTGAAGTGTATAAATTTTCGGCGGTTGCAGACACGTTTAAATTATTATTTAACACTTCTACTATGTATCGTAATTGCTGTAGTTTCATCGATTCCCTTATTTTAATGTAAACGTATGTTGCAGTGAGCACTGCATGCACAGCATCACGTTCATATTTCGCTAAATAGTTTGCTGAAGTAGCCGATATATTCATATCAATTCGTGCTTAAATAATACCGAAACTTATATTTTTTGCATATAAAATTTACGGTTATTTGCACAAACAATGAAAATACATGCAAAAGGCAACCACTTAGATGAGTGAACCCGCGTTAGATAAAGCGTTAAAAAAAGAAAAATTTGATTTTTCTTCGGTCATTGCCGTAGCCATTCACGATATGAAAAATTCATTGAGTTTGCTGATGCAATCCATTGAGCACTTATCAGATATTATACCTCCGCATGATGGCCAAGCACACAAAGGCTTAAATAGCGTGCATTATGAAGCCAACAGAATGAATACGATATTAGTACAAGTATTGTCATTATACCGTTCTGATATTGATGCTTTACCCATAAATATTGATGAATGTTTTTTGACAGATTTGATGGAAGAAGTGGTTGAGTCAAACCGCATTTACATGAAGCAAAAAGAATTGAGTATCAATGTAGATGTAGATGAACATTTATGTTGGTTTTTAGATCGTGAATTGATTTACTTACTAATACACGATGTGTTGATTAACGCTATTAGATATGGCTGTAGTAATATCAATATATCGGCGAAGGTAGTCAATGAACAGCTTGTTTTAAAAGTACAAGACGATGGCCAAGGTTATCCTAAAGAAATGTTAGAGATGTCAACGGTCAACCTTGATAGTTTCTGTATATCAGAGGGCCGCACGGGTTTAGGCCTATTTTTTGCTCGTTTGATTGCGCAAACACACAAAAACAAGGGCGTGCATGGTTGTATTACACTGTCAAACGATGCCAAAACCGGCGGCAGCATTTTTGAATTAATGCTACCCTAACACCAATACCATAACTAAACGACCAATGAAGGATGTGAGAAAGTTGCAATGACATACACTATTATCATAATTTTAATTGCTTTTTTGATTGTATGCGGCATTGCAGCAACGGCAATTCAACAACACAATGAACGCAAAGAAACCGAAAAGCGTGAAGAAGTGTCAAAGCAGCGCTCTATTTTCGACGAAACAGAAGAATCGATAGTTGCCGCCACTCAAATGCCGGTGTCTCAACTTTTAATCGCTATTTTGCGGAAACGCTCCTTAAATTGTTTAAAAAGTATATACGAACATAACCCCTCACCTGACGTAAAATCGAAAATTGATGGCTTAAAGCAAGCTATTAAAAATATTGATCCTGCGGAACCTGCGCCTGATCAAAATCAGTTCAGACTCCCCTCGTCAGACAAAGTAATCATTAAGTATATTCAAGCAGTAAAGAAACTGCGTCAAATTGTTCGTTCTGAACACACCAAAGGAAATATCTCACAAAAACTGTTTGCTCAAGAAGACAAATCACTGGAAAGCTTGCAGTTACGAGTCAACATTGAAACCCTCGCAAAGCGTGCTCAAGATGCAGTTGCCACGAATATGCAAGGTTCAGCAAGGCAATATCTTGAGAAAGCACTCAACGCATTGAATAACCACAAGCCTCAAACCGAATATACTCAGCAGAAAAAAGCCGAGCTTGAAGCTTCATTGAATGGCCTTGAGAGCAGCGTTAAAGACCAGAATTTGAAAACGTTACTGGCAGAAAAACAAAAAGAAAGTGAAGAGATTGAAGAGTTATTTGCACCTAAGAAGAAGTGGTGAGTTAAAGTTCACACTTGTGGGATGGAGCAAATACAGTAAAGCGATAACACATATAACTGGCACTGCTTACAGTATTAAAGTGTAGTAGCTCATATCTGACATTTCGAGTTGGCAGGTCTTGACCTATCTCGACAGAAGAGAAATAAAGATAAGCGACAGTTAAGTTTTGCGAAATGAACGTAATTTCGATTGGATTTAATATACTTGTTTTTCGACAGAAAATGCCCTATTCCGGACATAAAAATCTCACTTTTAAGAGTCTACTTAGCAAACAAGAGGCAATCTAAACTTTTTACATGCATCTTAAATCATTACTTTGCAAGTATAGCCTATTGGTGTAATAATGCACCAAAGAAAGGGAGGTTATCATGCCGAGACAAAGTATCACGTTGACCGAAAATAACGATATATGGCTTAAACACCATGTAGAAAACACCGGTGATTACTCAAATAAGAGCGAGTTAGTTAACGATTTAATCCGAAGAGCTCGAAGAGCAGAGGCTGTTAACTTAAAGCTAGAACAAGCAGAAAAACGTGGTTTTGTTGAGCAAACTAAACAAGAAATGTTATCTGAATTTAAACGCAAGCTTAAATGAACTTTCGTTACAAACTTTCTCAAGAGGCCAAGGAAGATCTTCAAAGAATTTACGAGTATGGCTATTTAAACTTTGGGGAGCAACAGGCTGATGATTATTTCAATGGATTTTTTGAGACATTCGACAAAATAGCAGCTCATCCATTTCAGTATCAATCCGTCGATAACATCCGAATTGGCTACAGACGTTGTCCATATCATACTGACACTATTTACTACCGTATAAATAATAAACAAATCGAAATTATGGCAATCCTTGGTGGCCAAGACACTGACGTTTGGATATGAGCCAGCGTATGGGCTTTGAGGGACATAAAGGCTTTGACGCTCTTTGCCGTTGAGCGGACCTTATTTTTTACAGCGCTGATACAACCTCACGTCATCGTGGCGAAGGCCACGACCTCCTTGGACCATCACTGAACTCAATAAAAACCTATCCCCAAAGACAGTAATCAGTTA
>JBARZY010000079.1:0-3753 GCA_049650345.1 Glaciecola sp.
CCAGCGGCTAGGCACAACATTAAGTAATTAGCGTAGTGATTTTTATATACAAAGCTACCTGTTGCAGCTTCGCCTACTTCTAAACCAAATATTAAACTGTTTTCTGCGCCAAGTAACAATTCTAAACTGCCATACAAAGCTTGAACGGTACCGCTTGCTACCATGGTCATTAACAGCAGTTTTATTGCCTGTTCAGACTTCACCAACATAAGCACCAGCAAACTTAAACAAAAAAAGCTTAATAGCTTAATAAAGCCCACTGTACTTTGAGCAGGATCTACCGACAAATAATAGCTAGTGGCATCAACATTAGCGAACGCTAAATAAGACGTAGGTGAAAGCCCAGCTACAATGAACTCGGGCAATGGCACAATTTGCAAAGCTGCAAAAATAATGAGTGCAAGCCAAATATATATAAACGAATCGTATTTAGTGACGCCTAAAAAAGGCAGTTTTCTATTTTGAAAGGCAACAATTACGGTAAGTATAAAAATAGCGGCTTCAAAAAAGCTCCATGCCCACGGCCTATTGGCACCCAAGGGAATGGGTAGCAAAAAAAGTATCACAAGTAGAGCGTATAGCGATTTAGTTAAAGCAGGGTGAGTTGATGTCAAAGTGCGTAATACCTAGTAAAGTAACAAAAAAGCCCCTGTAAAAAGGGGCTACACTTAATATGTTTACAGCTTAGTTGGTTGATGCTGTGGTGTCACCACCGCCAGTACCGCCTGCACCAATACCAGCGCCTAGTGGAACAATAGTCGCCACTGGGCCAGCCGCTGTTGCGCCCGCTGCGGTTGCGCTTGAGACGAGTGTTGGATCAGCACCGGCCTGTAGTAATGCAACTAGCACATCGTCGGGGTTCATTGCGCCCGATATAGCAGCACCATCAAATACTTCTTGTGCAAACGACGGGTATAACACCGCGCCCAATGTAATAACATGCACTGCTTTGCTTGGGTTATTTTCAACAAGTACTTTGGTAACTTCAATTAAGCTATTGGCCGCTACCATTTCTTCGTAAAATTCGTTTGCAATATCTACGTCAAAGGCAACTGCAGCTTTGGCCTCACCGGTTAAGGTGGTGTCGTTTTCGGTCATAGAAAGCTGTATGGCTTCAACAATGGCGTTGCTCTGGGGTGTGCCCGACTCAACCATAGTGGCAATGTTTGTATGCAAACGCGTGCCAGGTTGATCGTCATCACCGAAAATTGCACGTTCTTGTGCGTGAACGCCGAACGCCGAAACTACGCTTAGCAATGCTGCTAAAAAAATGCGGCGAATTATCATGTTGTATACCTCTTTATATTTATGTTGATGCTTACCTATATACCCATACGCTTCAAATACTGCATTGGATGCACATAGTTTACGTGCTGGCTTGCGCAATCAACTCACTTACTTACATTTTAATCGTTGTTTGTTTACTAAGCAACTTTAAATACCGCTGTTTAACAAGCCTTTAGCTGTTTTTATTACTTTCAACTGCCGTTGGCGGGCCAACGTAGTAACCTTGCACGTAATTTATGCCTGCATTTAGCAGCCAATCCCGTTCCTGCTCAGTTTCTACCATTTCGGCAATAATGCTAATGTTCAGTCCACTGGCTATGCTTATTAGCGATTGCAAAAATAATTGATTATCTATTTGGTTATGTATGTCGCGGGTAAAACGCCCGTCAATTTTTAGATAATCAGGTTGTAGCTTACGAATATGGGTTATGCCAGCAAGTTGTGCGCCAAAGTGTTCTACCGCTATTTTAACGCCCATCGACTTTAGGGTATTCATATGTGCACACAAGGTATCTATGTCGTGTACTAGGGCTCGTTCTGGAATTTCTAGCACTAGCTTGGTGCAGTTTGTGCCTGCATTGTGCAGTTGTGTGGTAAACCACTGCATAAATTGCGCATCAAATAACGACATTCTTGACACATTCAGCCCAACTAACCCACTCACATTATTCAGTTCAAATAATAAATTAGTAATAATAAGCTTGTCGAGGTCTTGCGCATAGTCAAGCCTAATACTCGCCGGTATTAGTTGTGCCATGGGTAAGTTAGCGCTGTTTTTATCGTTGGGTAAGCGCGCAAACCATTCACTGTACAATACATCTTGGTTATTGTTCATAATGGGTTGGGCCACAAAGTCTGACGTCCCTGTTTTTATTAAGCCTTGTATTTTGTCTCGCCATGTTTCATTGCTATGGCTTACGGCAAGGCTATTGGCTATTTCCCAGCCCTTATCGTTTTGCGTGGCGGCGGCCAGCGCGCTGTCACATTTTTCTAAGACATCTTTAAAACTGTTGCCAAAGCTAAATTCGCTTATGCCTAAATGGGCCATACCCAACTTGTGTTCCGACTTTTCACTGCGTTTAAACGCTACTGCTAGGGCCTTTGCTAAGGTTTTAATAGAGTCGGCCTTAGAGCTGTCGAGTATTATGGCAAAGTCGGCCCCTGCAATGCGATAAATGGCAAAATGCGAAAAATGTTCGGCAGCTGTGCGCTTGGCTAGGTCACAAACGCTTACTAAGTAGTTATCGCCAATTTCGCCGCCCAATGCATGGTGCACTTCGCTTAGGCTACTGGCTCTAATAATAAGCAAATGGCCTGCAGGTTGTTCGCTTTCGTCACGCAACATTTGAAAAAAACTTAACTCAAATGCACGCCTATTGCCTACTTTGGTAAGCGGGTCGGTATACGCAAAACTGCGATATTTTTCAGACTGTTCGCTTAGCTGTTTAAACACCGTTTGCAGTTTGTTGCTCATGTAATTAATGGCCACTACAAAACTTTTCAATTCTTTTGTTTTTGGTATGTGGGTAATTTGCTCAAAATGCTTTTGGCTAATGGCCTCGGTTTGGCTAATAACGTTATTGATGGGCTCTGAAATCACTTTTTTCACCAGCAACCATACAAACAACAAAGCCAAGGCAAATACCGCTAGGGTGACATAAAAGCTACTTAGCGCGTTTTTATACAGTTGTTCGTAACCAAAACCAGGGTTACTTACAATGGTAAGCGTGCCTTTAATATTCCAACCGTCGTTAATTTCAGTTACCGACTGCGGTGCTTGTATGGTAAACATGTTTGTAAACCAAGCAGGCACGATATTCATGGCTTTTGGGTTTTCTTTGTGCAGTAATACCTCGCCGGTGGTGCTGGTAAGGGTAATCGATAAATAATAACCACGGTCGAATATTGCGTTGGTCATGGTTTCTATTATAGGTAAGTTTTGTTCGTCACCAATATACGGCGATATAGACAAGCCTAGCGAAGTGGCCGTATCTTGCGCGTGCGAGCTAAGTTGCTGCTGTATAAAGGTTTGAGTGTTGTTTATGTTGGTAAGCTGCGTGCCCACAAACACCAACAGCAACACGCTTAAAAAGCCAATGCCGAGTTGTTTTGATAAAGTCATAGGTGCTTATCCTTCAATGGAGTGGTGGGCATATTTTGTAGGTTTATTATGTACTTAATTGTTTTCATTGTGTACCTCTAAAAGCCTTGCTGCATTCTGTTATTTACGTCGGCCCATAATTTATTGTTGTTGCCCGACTGCATTTTTCTACCGCGTCCTTGTGCTTTTGCAAGCCACAGGCCTTCACCGTTAAAACTATATACAGGTATTAAGTCACGGCGTTGCGAGGCGGGCAATATGCGTTTATTTAAGTTGTCTAGCACCAAAGGCACCGAAGTTGGCGTTTCGTAATAGGCTAATACCATGTGTGCTTGGCGTGGCCTTGTGGCGGTTACGTACATTAA
>JBARZY010000080.1:0-6391 GCA_049650345.1 Glaciecola sp.
ATACTGCAATAGCCCATATTCACCACTAGGGACATCATCTCGAGAATATATGCCTTTTGGTGTTTCAATACGCTGCCCTATTGCAGCGCTTGGAACGCCTAAACTGGTTAAGAGTGCCGCCAACATAGTGGTAACAGAGGTTTTGCCATTAGTTCCTGTCACTCCAACTAATAGGGGGAGTGAATTGGTCATATTAGGGGGCGTCCTCGTCAGTTTTGCGCTGCATCATTTGACCATGCTGATCTACCTTAACATTCGTGTCTAGCATCACCAGAGGTGTCGCAATGCGTGTTAGCCAGCTGTCTACCAACATGTCTCCTTGCTTACGACGTTCAGTTGCTTCGCGCATTTCTTGGTGTAGCGGTAACCAGCGCTCGTCGGTAATATCGGCAGGCTCGCTAGAATAAAGCGCTAAGCGTCCTCTGTATACGAAATCGCGTACTGAGTCTTCATAGTTCGGACGCACAGGAACTAATACTCTGGCAATACCCGCTCTTAGAAAGTTTGCATGAATTGGATCGGGGTGATTTAACGAGACTAACTCGCTCCATTCATTGGGTTCGTTCCAATAATATGGATACAGGGTAAACGACATATTTGCCCATTCAAAAGCTTGTTCAGCAAACCTCACCTCAAGTGCTAGGGGGTCTAAACGCGAACGGCTAATAGGCAAATTACCCTCTATCATTGGCCCCTCTCCCGATTCAACAACAAGAGGCGTATCGTTAGTACTTTCATTGGTAACACGCTCTTCTGCTAGCTTGGCTTCACCGCCCATTAGCTGCAAACATAGTCGTTTTAGCTCCTCTTGCTCGAGCTGGCGCAGCCTATCGGGGGGCGCATCGATTAAATCGGTATAGTTGATACCCGCAAGTTTTTCAGCATGTTCTGCCTTAATCGCTGCTACTTGTGATTGATAAGCATCAAATATAGCGTCGTACACTTGGTGTTGCCATGCCAGCAAAGCTTCATCACTGAGCTTGCATTTCACCTGTAGAATAAATTGTACGGTTGAATCATGACGCGCATACAATGAATAGCCCAATGTACCTTTTTGTCCCTTCGCCTTGTCAAAAGAAAACACCGTTGCTTCGCCACTTTCGTCTAGCTCTGGCCAATCACGTGTTTTAGTAAACGTTTGGCTACCAAGCGTTACCCACACTTGAGGATCAGTAGAGTGGTCTTTAAACGCGGTTACGCTCACCTCGGCCGACTCAACCATGTAGTCACTGTCGATTGACAGCGCCCCCTCTTTACGGACTTTTTGCGCACCGCCTGCGCCGCTATCAGCATCTGATGCCGTTTCAGTTAACCATGTGTACATTTCAGGTGGGGCGGGAATATTGCTGACTTGGTAAGTGCGCACATGCTGATGGTAGTTATCTGGGCGAATATCACCAATAGATATAGTTGGCCTAGGAGGTAGCACTAAGTCTGGCTGTAGTGATTTTAGCGCCTGTAGTTGTCGTAGATAGGCCCCTGGCGACGGCACATAAAATTCATAGAAGAATCGTACACCCCTATTTACCAAGCGCATATTGTAGATTTTGTCTACGTAGCGGTACACGCCTACTATATGTTCGGCATTGTCATGCGAATTATTGAAACGATGGGTGTTTGCTTGCTCAGTTTTTGAGCGACTAATTTCACTACGCGATTTTTTTACCCTTGACTGCGTGCGTTTTACAGCGCTTTCTGTAAGCTCTTGCGCAAATTGACTGGAACGTTCGTTTGAAGCGCGTTTAGCATTTTCCATTGAAAACTTAAGACCTGCTTTTACTTCTACGTTGGGCCCATATTTTGCTTTTATGTCGGTGGTGGATTCGATACTCGCGCGTTTTTCTAGTTCTTCTTGTGCCGCTGTTTGTAGTTCAAAACGTTCAGAAGATTGTAGATTTTGCTCCATAAACGCTTCGGTTTCTTCTTCGTCGAATATAGACACTTCTTGTTCGTTAGTTTGCTTGTGTAAACGTTCTCTAAATTCACTGGCCAATACGTTTTCAACGTAAGCAATTTCCCCTAATTCATAGCGCTGTAACTCTTGTTGAACAACTTGCAAATCACCCACACCAACAGGTCTAAAAAAGCTTGGCATTGATACGCCTTGTGGGTGTTGGTCGGCGCTTGGTTTGTTATCAGGAATTGGACCTTCATTAAACACGTTATCGTCAATAATAGGGCTTGCGCCTTCATTCAGTATACTGCCGCTAATGGTATCGTTTGCAGTGCCGTTATTACCTTCGTTTAGCGCATTTATGCCATTTGCTATAGTAGGGTTGCTAGCCATGCCACCCGCTCTAAAAAAACGCGTTAAGTTTGGATTAACCGTTGCCGTAAAGCTTGAATTGACGTGTAAAGCATCGGCAATATTGCCACTTGTCGCAGTCACCGCCGACGCTCGGTCATTTGCGACTACCACCACTTTATTATCTTTTTTTAGCTCAGTAATTTGAATAATTTTATTGATTAGCTTTGCATCAACACCTGAAATCATAAGTGCTGATAATGACTTTTCTACACCATACTCTTTTATGGTTTGCTTGATGACCTTATCGGTATCTGCATCAGCAAGCTTTTGATATATCGCGACTGCCTCAGCACCGCTTACCGGTGTAAGTGAAATTTTGTTGATATCTGAAGATGATGGAATTGCCTCAGGAGGGCGCAACGCCACAAACTTAAACACGTCATATGACATAAATAATCCCTTATATTCGTAAAAAGCGTTTATTGCCATACTACAAAGAAATCATATACGTCTGGTGTTTCAATGGCTAGGTTGAGTTCAACTACTCTTATTTATTAATCTAATACGATTTTTATCATGTTGCAACTGTTCACTGAGGTTAAGCTTAAAGGTCAAGACTTAGAAATACCATAAACAACAAAAGAGAAAGTGTGCGCATACTATGTCGCTAAATTTGTTAACACTGTCATGAGCTAGTTTCGCGATCAATTAAAGAAGAGTCGTTGGTATTAAAATACTTTGTTTCGAATTCTGCTGGCTCTATTGGCATGCTGAAGAAATACCCTTGCAATAAAATATCACCATTTAACATCAACCACTCAACTTGTGCTTGAGTTTCTACACCTTCGGCCACTGTCGTTAAGCCTAAGTTTTTGGACAATTGAATGATAGAACGCACCAAATTTTCATCTTGTTTATCAACGGTAATGTCGTTAATAAACGACCTGTCGATTTTTAGCTTATCTACCGGTAAAGCTTTTAAATGACTAAGTGACGAATATCCAGTGCCAAAATCGTCTAATGAGAAACGAATTCCCATTTGTTTTAGTCGAATGATTTTCTTAATGGTATCAGCCATATTATTTAGCGCGACGCTTTCCGTTATTTCAAACTCTAAGCTGTCACCCGATACGCCATGTTTGCGTATTACACGCGAAACCGACTCTATAAAATCATTTCTTGCAAGTTGCTTCGCGCTTATGTTGACTGCTATTTTAAAGCCCGCAGGCATTACACCGCGGTTTTTTATGTCGACAATATAAGCACATACTTTGCTTAATATTCTCTCGCCTACATCAACAATTAACGCACTTTCTTCTAAAAAAGGAATAAACTCATTTGGCGCAATAGTTTCGCCATCTCTACGCCACCTCATAAGTGCCTCAGCACCAGAAAGCTTTTGTGTACCTGAGTCAATAAGCGGTTGTAATACAAAAAAGAACTCATCTCTAAACATGGCTTTCATAATGTCACGTTCAAGTTTTAATAGCTGAGCTGCTTGTGTTGCCATCTCGTCTTTAAACAAAGTAACGCAATTACGACCGGCTTTTTTTGATTCGTACATAGCGGTATCTGCGTATTGCAAAATTTCATCTGCATTAAGCTGACTCTTTTTAAACACAACAACACCAACACTTGCTGACAAAGCGTAACTGTGTAGGCCAATTTCTATCTCTTTATTGATACAACTACGTAGATGCTCGCCCAGTACCTCAGCGCCATTTTGTGCCACATGGATATCATTAGACACATTTTCTTCAATACATAAAAACTCATCTGCGCCCAAACGAGCAACCAAATCTGAAAATGCAAATTCTTTACGCAAACGCCGTGCTAATTTGACAATGAGTTGATCACCTACCGAATGACTCAAGGTATCGTTTATACGTTTAAACTGATCAAGATCGGCTATAGCAGCAATGCCATACATTGCCGTTGTTTCATTATTGCTATCGTTCAATACTTCGTATACTTTGTTGCGATTGGGCAATGTGGTTAGCGGGTCAAAATAAGCAAGTGATTCTATCTTTTCTTCAGCATGAATGCGCTTGGTTACATCCGACGCAGTTACTAAGATACTGTGTCCGTCTGGGGTTTTAAACTTAACCAACGACATTTCCATATAACAATCTACGTTACTCGCATTTTTAACAACAACCGTATCGCTGGATTGGCGCCGATTTGAAGATATAAACTCTGACAGTTCACGTATCATATTAGGGTCGATAGGACCAATGACTTCGTTAGCTGAACGCCCTTTCAACTCATATATTGAATAACCGTAAAACGTCGCCGTTGATTTATTTGCAAATACAAAGTTCAGGTTATTGTCGAGTGAAAATATTAATGCGGGTGCAGTATCTAGTATTAAACGAAAACGCTGGCTACGCTCAGTCAGCAACATTTGGCCACTAGAAATTCTAAACAGCATGTCGTTTGCAGCATTTACAATCAAACTAAATTCGTTAGTTTCATGTCCTACCAAATGACTGACTTTCTGCGTAGCAATTGAATTAGTATTAACACGTTGGAAGCGCTTTGATAAACGTGTTAAGGGCGACGCTAAGGTATAATGATATAAAATACCCAATGCTATGGTTAATGATATATACCCTGCTAACGCGATTGCGAATGCACGAATAGCACGGTCATATACCCCCGATAGCGCAATATGGTTGTCTATAATCAGTTCCATTTCACCGTAAGTATTTTGATCGTTTTCAAACATCGCGTCACCCGTTAGTGGCACCACCACTCGTGTGAAATTTTCAGAGATTAACGATAAAACAGGATTGTATGAAGTATTTAGCGATACATTGCTATCAAAACTGGCTTGACGATTAAAGTCTGCCATCACGTTGCCTTGGTCGTCAATAATGGCGATGTAACTGAAAAAATCAAAATATGACAAGCCACTAATGACTTGCTCAGCCATTTTGTCTTCTAGTAGATATACTGCGTTGTTAGCAGAACTTTTTGAAGAAGTCACAATAGAAAAAATGGTTTCTTTAACTTCTTTTTGACGTTGTTTGAAGTCAAATACAGTTTGTAAAAATGCCATCGCTAAGCCTAAGCACACTAGCAGCACCAAGCTGCGTATGCCCAACGTAAATGACAATTTGTTTTTTAACTGCATAAACCAACAACCTTAAAAATATATTGGCGAATGTCGGAAAAATGACTTCTTGTTGTCCACATTACCACCGCCTAGTTTATATACAAGTGTTATCGTCAAAATGCTTTAAGTCTTTGTCTGATAAATGGTTATCACTTGCGTAAACTTGTTGTATGATATCGGCATTGTTGTAAAAAAAATTACTGTAGATAGTAAAAAGGATCGTGTAAGTGTCAAACAATAGTAAAGATAAAGACTTTGCACCCATAAATGTGGAAATTAGCGACCGCATACCTATGTCTAGTCAACGACAAAGTAGCGGCACAAGCACCAAGGTAATCACCAAATCAAATAATGGCTTGGTATCGCTGCTTATGCTTATATCGCTGACTGCATGCGGTGCATGCGGCTATTTGTACTGGTTGCATCAGCAACATGTGCAAACACTTAATGCCAATGAAACACGTATTCTTAGCCTCGAAAGTAAACTCTCTGCAACGGGCGAAGAAATAGGCAATTCAACCGTTGCACTGCAAGTGAAAGTGACTGAATTAAGCAACCGCTCAGAGCAACTGTGGGAGCAAATGGACAAATTATGGGCATCAGCATGGCGTCGTAACCAGCAAGAAATTAAGGCCATTGAAGCAGGTTTGGGAAATTTCAAAAAAGATGTCAATACGCTGATAAAGCAAACCGAAAATCAGGTCAGCACCAGTGCTGATCGTATTCAGCAATTACAAAAACGCATTGATGGCGTAAATGGAAAAGTCACCACGCAAAGCAACGATATTCTAGGGGTGAACGTTGAACAAGAAAAAATACAGAGCAGTATAGGAAAACAAAGTACTGAGCTACGTCAAATGGCAGAAAAGCTTATTTTGTTAGAAAAGCGAAACACCACGTTGCTGCAAAAACTGCAACAACTTGAGGCGAAGTTAAACGAAGTAGTAAGCCGTTCTGTATAAATAAATGAACGGTGCATCTCACCATCAACGCGTTGCGCACACTTTTTAATCACATATTAATGC
>JBARZY010000081.1:0-2885 GCA_049650345.1 Glaciecola sp.
ACTTCATCCACTTCCTCTAGGGTCATGCCACGTTCACGCGCAACTAAAGATATGAAGCGTTCATAACCACGTTCTATGTTCATTTGAAGTAAGTCTTTATAGCCTTGCGAAAGTTCTCTGTCAGGAGAGATGCCATTAAGCTCAGTTGTGCTAATGCCATCGCTGTTCACACCTAAATATGCAAATGAATTTTCGAAGGTGGTTAGCATGCCAAAAATACCAATTGAACCGGTAATAGTGCTCGGCTCAGCAAAAATTTTATCAGCGCTCACTGATATCCAGTAGCCACCTGACGCTGCCACTGAATTCATTGATGCAATAACTGGCTTTCCTGCTTCTTTCAACAATTCCACTTCTTGTCGTATTACTTCCGACGCAAAAGCGCTACCGCCACCCGAGTCTACTTGAAGCACTACCGCTTTAACGGCGTCATTTGTACGCGCCTTGCGTAGTAGCTCTGCAGTGCTATCGCCACCAATAGTACCTGGGTCTTGGCGACCGTCTAAAATTGTCCCTTTAGCCACAACAATAGCAACTTTGTCGTTGGTCGAGGCGATAGTTGGGAAGCTGGGCTTTATCACTTTTAAATAACCCGTATAGCTGATGCCATTATAGCTATTATCTTTTTTACCTTTACCCAACAAGGCTATCATTTCTTGATTAAAGGCTTCGCGGGTGCGCAGACCATCAACCCAATTATTGTTTAAAGCGTATTGACCAAAGTCGCCATCTACCGATTCAAACTTACTTAAAAACGATGCAAAGGTTTCATCAAAATTGTCTTCATCAAAACCTCTTGTAACGGCGATGTCTTGCTTAAACATGCGCCATAGTTCATTTAACCATGCTTCATTGGCCAATTTAGCTTCATCTGACATATCGTTGCGGATATAGGGTTCAACGGCAGATTTAAATTTACCTACTTTAAATACATGAGTAGATACTTTGAGTTTTTCTAATGCGTCTTTGAAATATGTCCCGTAGCGCGTGTAGCCTTCCATTAACAACAAGCCCATAGGGTGCAGATATACATTGTCGGCATGTGATGCTAGTTGATATTGCGCGCGTGAATAATAGTCGCCTATGGCATAAATTGGTTTGCCTGAGGTTTTAAAGGCTTGTAGTGCTTCTCCAACTTCTTTTAATTTATCCATACCGCCGCCTGAAAAACGATCAAGTTTTAGTACCAAGGCCTTAATTCGGTTGTCTTCGGCCGCATTCTCAATAACATTAATTAAGTCGCGAACCAATATCTCAGGGTTGTCCTCGCCTTGGCTCGATACTTCTGCAATGAACCGTTCCGCTGGCGGGACCCACGTTTTTTGGATAACCAAGCTGCCTTTCAAATTGAGAACCAACGCACTGTTTTGCTCAACAGTGGGCTTATTAGAGCCCGAGTTACCAATACCAATAAATATAAAGATGATGATAATTACGAATAGAATATTAAAAACCAAACGTCGACTAAAATTGAGGGTATTCCAAATACCGACAAATAAACTTTTGGTGAAGCTACGTTTTTCTGACATTAACTATAAACCTTAAATTAAGAATTGCTGCTAGCATAAATACTACAGACTGTTATTTCTATGGGGAAGTTTCAATTTGTAATAAGTTGTGTCTGCTTGTACGTATATATAACGATATCGATTTACTGGTGTATTATTTTTTGTGTTGTTGAGTGTTAGTTTGCTTACTATGAGCTGGATCATGCAACCAAGTTTGTATTATTTGTGCTAACAACTGGTGTTTGTGATCAGCCATCAACATAAGTAATTCAGAGGTTTGCGGCGTGGCATTCACTTTTGTTTTGCCTTTGTTTAAAATTCTTTGCAGGGGTCTATTCATATCTTGAGTATAAATTTACAGTAATAGTATTAGTATCGGCAACACCTTGTGTAATAATACTATTTTTACTCATCGCTATTTTAGGTAAATTTATGCAAGCCTTAGATTTGTTATTAAATCGACGCTCTCAGCCAAGATTGGTTGCGCCCGCTCCAAGTGGTGAAAGCCTCGAAAATGTTCTTCAAGCAGCGCTTAGGGCGCCTGACCATAAATGTTTAGCACCTTGGCGTTTTGTGGTGTGCACAAACAGCGGATTACAGCGTTTAGGCAAAGTATTTGAAAATGCCGCTATTGCCAATCAAAAAGGTGAAGAAACAATTGCTCGGGCGCCACAGTTGCCCTTGCGAGCACCTATGGTGATTGTGGCAATATGCAATTATACCGAACATGAAAAAGTACCCCGTGTGGAACAAATAGCGTCAGCAGCGTGTGCGGTACAATCAATGCAAATGGCAGCCATTGCTCAGGGCTTTCAAGGTATTTGGCGAACAGGATGGTACGCACAAGATGAGCACGTTAAACAAGCGTTTGATTGTAAACATGAAGACGAAATTATGGGCTTTTTGTACTTAGGCAGTACTCCATTAAAAGCCATGCCACGCCAATCGAGAGATGCCACTAAATTTGTTTCGTTTTGGGATGATTAGGCTAATGTAGCCAAACTTGTGTAAAAACTATATAGAAAGGCCCGCATGTTAGCGGGCCTTGTTATATTACGACTCAATTTTAAATACTAGACCCGCTTTGTCTTGTAGGCGCTCAATTAAATCGCTTCCAAGGGCAGGGGCTGAGGTGTAAAAGCCGCCTTTTATGCTAGCTTGCTTTTGTCCTAAACAGATTGCGCTTTCTGTGATCATCCTAGACGTTGAGCCATAACCTGGATCTAGATATCCAGCTACACTGGCGCTGAAACGCTCGCCGTTTTCATGTTCACCGGTAAATAGCACATCGTAAAAACCGTTTTCACGTTCCTCTTTGCTGGGGCCTTCGCCTGGTTTTGGCGCGTTGTCGTCTGATAGTGATTTATCATTGGCAAC
>JBARZY010000082.1:0-28726 GCA_049650345.1 Glaciecola sp.
GCGAACCAAATATCGCGTAGGGCGTTATGCACCACTTGCATGCCTGCAAGACTTTTGGGTTTTGGCGTTTCTTGGTATACCCAAAAATGTTGACCGTCAATTTCAAAACCTACCAACGACAATGACAGCGGTGTGTTGTCGGGCAAAAATATGCCAAAGCGCTCAGCCACATACTCGGCAAATTGGGTTTGCGTGGCTTTTGCATTAATGATGTCGGCGTTTTGATCAAATATCTCGCTGACCGCATGCTCAGCGTCGTGCAATTCAAACCGATGCATAATCTCAAGCATGTTGCTACGTGGGTTGACTTCAACTCGCGTAATCGCCATCTTTTGCTGATGCGCAAAGCTACTTTGTATGCTCACCAAAAAAAGTAACATTGTTAAGCAAAGCAAGCTTAATATGCTTGCTTGCTGGTTTTGCTTAGTGTTATTTAGCATGAATGTTGTTACTCGTTGTTATCACTGTTTGAGTCATCATCATCGCTTTTCAACTCAGTTTTGATTTCTTGCATAATATCGCGGCGCACGCCTTTAGTGCTGCGCTTATTCTTATATGCCTCTATGCGTGAGTCGATAATTTTGCGAGGGTAGTGATTGTTGTTTACGTCAACATCGGCAGTTTCCCAACGAGGGTCAACTTCTACACTCACCAATACTTTGTTTTTGTCGGTAACCACTAGCTTTTGTACCTTGTTAGGTGTTCTGCGCCAAATTTCAGCCGGAATCCGCATTATTTCGGTGCTGCCATCGGCAAATGTCATCTCAAAAATGATTGGCATAACTAAGCCGCCCAGATTAGAGAACTCCATTACGTAGTAGTTTTTGTCTTCTTTTACTGCGCGCTCAAATGCCTGTTTTTCCCATGGCTTAAGCCCAGCTAAAAACTCTTGGTAGGTGTTGCGGTCTTTATTGGTAACCGTGTATATGTCATTGGTGTCATAAAAATCGCTTACGTCTTTGTTGCGATCAACCCACAAGGTTTTGCCTTCAGCTTGGTTACGCTCTTCGGTTAACGACAGCGGTTTGTCGTTAGCTTCTTGGCGCTGGCGATCAAAATCAATGTCTGGATTTTTAGTATCTAAACGCAGTTTGTAAACCGAGTCTAAAGCAATATCTACGTGGTCAGTTGAATAAAACCATCCGCGCCAAAACCAATCTAAATCCACACCTGAGGCTTCTTCCATGGTTCTAAAGAAATCAGAAGGCGTAGGGCGTTTATATTTCCAACGCTGTGCGTACTCTTTAAAGGCAAAATCAAACAATTCACGGCCCATAATCGTTTCACGCAATATGTTCAATGCGGCAGCAGGTTTGGTGTAAGCATTAGGCCCTAAGCGCAATACAGAATCAGACTGGGTCATAATAGGCACTTGCGTACTCGAGGCCATGTAGTCGGTGATGTCGGCTGGCTCTACACCCCATGGAATGGTTGGATCCCATTCTCTACCGGCTACACCATCAAGGAAGCTGTTAAGGCCTTCGTCCATCCATGTCCATTGACGTTCGTCAGAATTAACAATCATGGGGAAATAAATGTGACCAATTTCATGAATAACTACGCCGATTAAAAAGCGTTTTTCAGCCAGTGAATAGGTACGTGAGCCATCGTCTTGTAGGGTTGTACGCGGGCCGTTAAAGGTAATCATAGGGTATTCCATACCGCCTACAGGACCGTTTACCGATTGTGCCACCGGATAAGGATAGTCAAACGAAAAACGCGAGTACACTTCCATAGTGTGGATCACTGACTCGGTTGAGTATTTTTTCCATAAATCGCCGCCCTCTTTAGGGTAAAACGACATTGCCATCACTAGCGGTTGCTCATCGCCGCCTTGTTGATAACCCTTGGCATCCCACATAAATTTACGCGAAGAAGCCCAGGCAAAATCACGTACGTTTTCTGCTTTGAAGCGCCAGGTTTTGGTTTTGTCAGTGCCTGCTTTTTCATTTTCTAAGGCTTCTTCAGCTGTTACTACAAACACTGGGCGTTTGGCGTCTTCAGCTTGCTTTAAGCGCTTGCGTTGGGTCGACGTTAGTACGTCTTTAGGATTGGCTAATTCACCGGTTGAAGACACAATGTGGTCGGCAGGTACGGTTAAGCTTACGTCGTAGTTACCAAACTCAAGGGTAAACTCGCCGCGGCCAATAAATTCTTTATTGGTCCAAGCTTCGTAATCGGTATAAGCCGCTAAACGAGGGAACCATTGCGCAAGCAAGAAAATATCGTTACCGCCTTCACGGGCGTCGTCAGGGAAATGCTCGTAACCTGCTCGTGCTGACACCGCGTCTTCTTCAACAATATTAAATGCGAAGTCAATTTCAAACGATACTGACTTACCGCTTCTAAGGGGTTTGGGTAAATCAACACGCATCAAGGTGCCCACAATAACGTGATTAAGCGGCTTGTTGTTGGTCGTGGTCACTTTTTTGATGTTGTAACCCAACTCTACATCGTCTACAAAATGTTGACGGCGCAAAGCGGCTAAACTTATTTTTGCAGGACTGCTGCCTGAAGCGGCGCTAGTGGCTGGCCCACGGTTACCAATACCACCAAAGGTAGTGGTAAGGGCCGACATTGAATCGTTTTTAAATTTGTTTTGATCAAGTTGTACCCATAAGTATTTGAGCGTATCTGGGCTATTGTTGGTGTACTTGATGGTTTGTGATGCGCTAATGGTGCGTGCTTGCTCATTTAGCGTCGCATTAATTTTGTAGTCAACTTGTTGCTGCCAATACTGGTGGCCAGGCTCACCGGCAGCGTTTCTGTATACATTAGGGGTAGGCAATACTTCGTCAAGTTGACGAAACTTGTCTTCAAAGTTGCCTTTGGTTTGGTTTATTTGCGCGTTTGACGCGCTGCTAAGTACCAGTAAGAGTAAACCGGTGAGTAAGGTCGATTTTTGAGTAAACATGAAACTTCCTGTGTCCAAGCGTGCTGAAAACGTATTTTAGTTATAGCTAATATAATAACGTGTTTAGTATCAAAAGACACATTATTGAATATCGCCAATTAATTAGGATGGTTTTATATGAAATCGCAATATTTGGAGAAATTATCCTAAAATTATGTTGAGAATTACCGCCTAGCGGTTATTCTTGCTACCCCAACAATATTTTGAATCAATACCATGAGTAACTTTTCCTGGCAGCGCGCCGTAATCAAAGTTGGTAGCGCCTTGGTGGCCCCAAACGCCAAGCAATGCAGTGCCCAATATTTACAAGCCATTGCTGATTTTATCAGTGCAAGTATGGCCCAAGGCAAAGAAGTTGTATTGGTGTCATCTGGTAGCGTGGCTGCTGGGCGTATGCATATTAAAAGTGGTCAGCGTGCCACTATAGCTGAAAAACAAGCCATGGCAGCGGTTGGGCAGGCGAAAATGTTAGCTAATTGGGCCAGTTTAGTAAGTATTGATTGTGCACAAATTTTATTAACCGTTGATGATCTTGCCGAGCGTAAGCGCTTTGTTAATATAAAAAATACCTTAGAGCAATTGATTGCGAACAAGGTATTGCCCATTGTGAATGAAAATGACACCGTGGTGGTAGACGAAATAAAGGTAGGCGACAACGACAACCTTGCGGCCCATACCGCTATTGCAGCACAGGCCGATTGCTTAATAATTTGCACCGACGTTGATGGTTTGTTTACCGAGAATCCGCGCAGCAATCCACATGCTGAATTAATCAAGCAGGTTGATAATATTGATCAAAGCGTTATGGACTTGGCCGGTGGTGCTGGCACAGCGATTGGTACCGGCGGTATGATAACCAAACTGCAAGCAGCACAAAAGTGCACACATTCTGGTATTCAAACATTGCTAGTAAATGGTACTAAGGTGGGTTCGTTTGATGCTCTATTAAAAGGCGATTCACCAGGTACCCTGTTTTTACCCAGCGCATCTGCAAAATCAAGAGCGCGTCAAGATTGGTTAACTCACACCAGCAAAGTACGCGGCCAAGTAACTATAGATGCGGGCGCGTATCATGCCTTGTTTCATACCGGAGCCTCGCTACTAGCAGCGGGCATTACGCAAATAAAGGGTAAATTTAAAGAAGGCGATTGTGTTGAAATTAGCTATCAAAACGAGGTAATAGGCAAGGGCTTAGTCAGTTATTCGAGTACTGAACTGAGTCGCATCCTAGGATGCAAAAGTGAACAAATAGAAGCGGTATTGGGCTATCACGCCGGTGAAGCGGTTGTGCATCGCGACAACTTAGTGCTTAAAGCATAGCGGTATTAATAATCACATTAAATAGGTTACTACATGAGTTTTAACATTGCCCTAGCGGCTCAACAAGCAAAACAAAGCTGTCATGCCATTGCCAGCTTATCAACGGCGCAGCGACAAGCTCTGCTAAGCAAAATTGCCGAGTTATTGCTTGCACATACCCCACAAATTCTCGCTGCTAATGAAATTGATATGCAGCAAGCTAAGCAAAATAATATTTCTGCTGCTATGCTAGAGCGTTTATCGCTTAACGCTGAGGCAATTCAGAGCATGGCTAACAGCGTGCTTGAAGTGGCTAATCAAGAAGAAGTGCTTGGCGCAATTAGTCATTTAAAGCCCTTACCTTCAGGGATTCAGGTGGGGAAGATGCGTATTCCCTTAGGCGTAATTGCCATGATTTATGAGTCGCGCCCGAACGTTACCATTGATGCTGCTGTATTATGCTTAAAAGCCGGCAACGCGGTTATTTTACGCGGTGGTAAAGAAGCGCAAGCATCTAACCAAGCATTAGCTGAAGTGTTGCATGCTGCTTTTACCGCTTTGAGTTTGCCTACGGCGATTGTTACGGTTATTCCAGATCCCGACCGCGCGGTAATGGCGCAAATGCTTACCTTAAGCGAGAGCATAGACCTGGTGATTCCTAGAGGCGGAGAAGGCCTCATTCGGTATGTTACCGCCAATAGCCAAATACCGGTGATTCAGCATTTTAAAGGGGTATGTCATTTGTATGTTGACAGCAGCGCCGATATTACCAAAGCGCTGAATATATTAGAAAATGGTAAAACCCAACGCACCGGTGTGTGCAATGCGTTAGAAACATTGTTGGTACACCAAGATATTGCTCACGATTTTTTAACTGCGGCAGCGCAAATGTTTGCTCAAAAGCAGGTAAAAGTGCACGCCTGCGAGGCCAGCTTGCCGTATTTTGAGGGAGCTAGTTTGGCCACTGAAGACGATTGGCATGCCGAGTATTTAGCATTAGAAATAGCGGTGAAACAAGTGGCTGACTTTGACGCCGCTGTGGCGCATATTACTGAGTATGGCTCGGGGCATACTGAAGTGATTGTAACCGAGCAATTAACACGCTCTCAGCAGTTTATTAAACAAGTGAATTCGTCGGTCGTCATGGTAAATGCATCTTCACGCTTTTCTGACGGCGGACAACTAGGTTTAGGTGCTGAAATTGGTATTTCTACCAGTAAACTTCATGCATACGGGCCAATGGGTGCACAGTCGCTCACCACCGAAAAATTTGTGGTGATGGGCGACGGTCATATTCGTAACTAAGATTTTTTAGTCTTTTACATTGGGCATGAGCTTTATCGAATATTCGTAATGCTTGCGTTCAAGTAAGTAGGCTTTATGGGTACTGGGGCTCCACGAATCATCACCGCCAACGCCCATATGTTTATGGTCAATGTGTAAATGCACATATTCGTCTTTGCTCAATTCATTCGTATGCTTGGCTTCAGCTAGCTGAGCTTGTGAGTACTCGCTAGCGGCAAACATAAACTTCCCCTTAGCTTGAAGTGTGCCTAACGCCAAGTAAGTACAGTCGCTTCTCAAGCCGTTATCGCTCGGGAATATGTAATCAGTATGCATATTGACCAAGGGCTCTGAAAATGCGCCAAAACGCGCTGCTAATTTCCGATCGGGATAGTTTTCAAAGGGACCTAAGCCAAGCCAATTAACATGGTTCACGGTTTGTTTGTTAATGGTGGTGCTAAAACCAATACGCGGCATGGGAGGCAGCACTTCATTCAAAGATACCTGTACATTGATTTGTACGTCGCCGCTTGGCGAAATAAGATATTGCCAATGCGTTTGTGCTTGTAATTGATGTTGGTGATAGTATTCAAACATCGCATTTATCCGCACGTCTTGATGGCCTTCAATCACTTCAAAGTTTGCGCAGGTGCGTTGCCATTGACCAATCCCGGCTCTTTGCCATCGTGCTTCAAACGCGTTTTCATCAAGGTTATCCACTTCGCTAATGCCAATGTCATTATCAAGCGGTGCGCGGTAAAAATTATCGACTAAAGCACTGGCAATAACGGGTGTGCCTTCATGATACCAGCGCTTTATAAGGCCAGTATCAGTGCTAAATTCGATACTGAAGTTGTTGCCTTGCGCGCTTGTAATCGCGCCGCCCCTTACTATACTTATTGGTACTGAGTTATCGCTACTCAGTTGCGCCACAAAGGGAGATAAGCTTTGTGGGTTACTCAGGGAAAACTGCTTAGTTGCCATAATGTGTCCAGCACTGGCAAACGCACAATCGCTCATCAGTTGCACATCAATATTTAGGTGGTATTCCGCCCCTGCTTTAAAACGAACGTGTGTTGTTATGCTTGCCTCAATAGTTTGTTGTGGCGCGATATTTAGTGTTGTTTCGCCTGTTGCTATGGCAACACCATTTTCGAGTAATGCCCAATTGAGTTGTTCGTTATCGGTATGTCTAAACACATAATCACTACTAATGCTTAATTGGTACTCACCTGTGTTGCGGGTACTGGGATGCAACGTGAAGTGTAATTCTTGCTGATAAAACTTGGCTTCAAATAAACTGGGGTGCGGAGTACGGTCGGGGAACAGTAAGCCATTAATACAAAATTGGCGATCGTTGAGTACATCACCAAAATCGCCACCATAGGCCCAGTATTGGGTATTATTGGCGTGGATTTTTGTTAAACCCTGGTCTACCCAATCCCATATGAAGCCGCCTTGCAAGCGAGGATATGCGTTAAATGCCTCCCAATAATCCCCAAAGCTACCTAAACTATTTCCCATGGCATGGGCATACTCACACAATATTAATGGACGATGTTCATTGGGCAGGCTTATCCAGCGTTTAATGGCGTGCTTGGGTACAGCGTCGTCTGCGATGTCGCTATCAACGCGCGCATACATGGGGCAGATAATGTCGGTGGCACTGGTGTTGGCACCACCACCTTCATATTGCACTGGGCGAGAAGGGTCATAACTTTTTGACCAGCCATACATGGCATCGTGTGTGGGTCCATAGCCGCTTTCGTTACCAAGTGACCATATTATAATACTTGGGTGATTTTTGTCGCGAGCGACCATTTGCGTGTAGCGCTGCATAAATGCGCCAGACCACTGTGGGTCATTGGCCAAACGTCCCATAGGAAACATACCATGGGTTTCAATATTGGCTTCATCTACTACGTATAAGCCGTATTCATCGCATAGCTCATACCACTTGGGGTGGTTCGGATAATGTGCGGTACGTACGGCATTGAAGTTGTTTTGCTTCATTAAGGCAATGTCTTCACGCATATCGGCTTCATTTATGGTGTGGCCACGCTCGGGATGATGCTCGTGTCGATTAACGCCGCGTATCATTATGGCTTTGCCATTAACGCATACTTGACCGTCGATAATATCCACCTGTCTAAACCCAACAGCATATGCCTCTACATCAACCACGTCGCCTTTAGCGTTATGCAAACTAACAACGCACCTATACAAATAAGGCGTTTCTGCGCTCCATTTTTGTGGGTTTTCAATAGCGATAGTATGAAATACAACATCATCCCAGCTGCCTTTTTCGTCTATACGTTTGTTGTTACAAGGTTCTGATATTGCTGGCGTTACCGCTTGGTTGCCATCAAATAACTGCACCGATACGGTATAATCTGTAGGTGCCGAAATGGTGGTGGTAACATTTAAGGTGGCGTCTTTGTAGCATGCATCAAGAGTAGGCGTAACAAATACGTCGGTAATTTGCGTGAATGGTTTACTCAATAGGCTGACATCTCTGAATATACCGCTTAACCACCACATGTCTTGATCTTCTAAATAAGAGCCATCGCTCCAGCGGATCACCATAACCGCTAAATGATTGTCGCCCGCTTGAGCGTATTGGCTAATATCAAATTCGGCAGGTAGCCTGCTGTCTTGTGAGTAACCTACCCAATTACCATTGCACCAAAAATGAAAAGCTGAGTTAACGCCCTCAAACACAATGCGTTGCTGCTGATTAAGATCATCGTCAGTTAATTGAAAACAAGTGCTGTAGCAGCCCGTAGGATTATCATTTGGTACAAATGGCGGGTTAACGTCAAAAGGATACTTAACATTACAATATATGGGTTTGTCGTAACCTTGTAACTGCCAGTTTGAGGGAACATCAATTTGCGGCCATTGCTTAGTTTCAGCTGGCGACAAAAATGCGCTATCCACATTTTCAGGCTGGGCGAACAGCTTAAAATGCCACTTTCCATTTAGCGACGTTTTGTGAGCATGCTTACCAGCAACGGCATCATCAACACTTTTAAAACCATGCAGCGGGCTATGCGCTTTCATTTTGTTGACGTGCACCGACAGAGGGTTTTCCCAGTCGCGGCGCTGAATAATATGCTCAAGTGTGTTCATAGTGTTGGCTCATGTGCTTATTAAGCTGCCTTAATGCAACCTAATGATCAAAACTTAATGCCGCTAATATAGCGAATTATGCATAAATAGATTATGCTCAAAGCTATCTGTAATTTATCCTAAACTCTCATTTTATGTCTAATGCTAGCATTGAAGATACATTAAATATTGGCCCCAATTGCTACGAACGCTTTATTAGTCAGGCAAAGCTAGCTGAAATTGAAGCATTAGACTTACAGCTAGCAGGATGTTCAAATTTATCAGGCGGCTATTGTGTTGGGCGCACATATCCGCTTGAGCACACCTTGTTTTATACTATCTCTGGGCATGGTCGCTTATTGACTAACAATGGCGAATACCCATTAGGGCCCAATTCTTTGGCTATTTTGCCTGCCAAACAAGGGTTTCAGGTGAGTATTGGCGAATCAAGCAACACTGATAATACATGGGATATTATTTGGTTAAACTTAGGCAATACGGAGCACTGGCGATATTTGTTAAATCAGCCAGCTCGCGTGCTAGAGAACCAACACTTAGCCCCTTTACATCATGCAATGGAAGTGTTGTTTTATGAAGAGTCGCCCGAATTATGCAAAGCGCTGACACCGATCATTACCCAATATGTTCATCGCGCATTGCAATATAAGCAAAGCACCGTACTAGTAAGTGAGGCGGCAACGAGGGTATTGCGCTTGTTTGCGACCGTTGAAAAGCGTTTGCAGTTTGACTGGGATGTACAAGCCATGTGCGACCATGTACATTATTCAGCGCCGCACTTACACCGCCTGTGTTTGGCGCAATTTGGCAAAAGCCCCATGCAACAGCTTATACATTTACGTATTAGTCGAGCTAAACATTTACTCAATAGCACTAATTGGCCGGTACAACATATTGCCAGTTATGTGGGATACCAAAATATCTTTAATTTTTCTAAACGTTTTAAACAGGTAGTTGGGATTGCTCCCAGTAAATATAGGAAAGGCGATACAAATAAAAAGAGGGGCGTAACCCCTCTTTAACTGATAAATATATTAGATACTAGTCGCCGCCTACAGAGCCAATTTTATGAATACTCAAATCGGCTCCGCGGTACTCTTCTTCTTCGCTTAAACGCAAATTAGTAAGCTTGCTAATGATGCCGTATACAATAAAACCGCCAATGAGTGCTACTGCAATACCGGCAACTGTGCCAATTAGCTGTGCTGAGAATGCAACGCCGCCCAAACCGCCAAGTGCTTCTAGACCGAAAATGCCGGTGGCTAAGCCGCCCCACGCACCGCATACGCCATGCAAGGGCCATACACCCAACACGTCGTCTACTTTTTTGGTTTGTTGCATAATGGTAAACAGCTTAACGAATATAAAGCCGGCAATAATGCCTACGAATAAACTGCCGATTGGGTGCATCACATCAGACCCTGCACATACGGCAACTAAGCCTGCTAGTGGCCCGTTGTGTATAAATCCTGGGTCATTTTTTCCAAACCATAATGCGGCAATAATACCACCTACCATGGCCATTAATGAGTTCATAGCAACCAAGCCGCTGATACCATTTATGGCTTGTGCTGACATAACGTTAAAACCAAACCAGCCAATACATAAAATCCATGTGCCTAGTGCTAAGAAGGGGATATTTGATGGCGCGAAGGCAATTAAGCGATTGTCTTTAATGCGACCCGAGCGCAAACCCAACATATAAACACCCACAAAGGCCAACCAGCCACCCACGCCGTGCACCACTACCGAGCCTGCAAAATCATGAAACGCTGCGCCTGTAGTTTCTTCAAGCCATGCCTGTAGGCCATAATTACCATTCCAAACAATGCCTTCAAAAAATGGATACACAATTGCAACAATCAACGCTGATGCGATGAGAAACGGGTAGAACTTAGCGCGCTCAGCAATACCGCCTGAAATAATGGCAGGTATGGCAGCGGCAAAGGTCATTAAGAAGAAGAACTTGACTAAGTCGTAGCCGTTGTTGCTAGACAACTCAGCTGCGCTAGCAAAAAATGTGGTGTCGTATGCAATGTAGTAGCCTATGAAAAAATAAGCAATACAGCTTACTGCAAAGTCGGTAATAATTTTAACCAATGCATTAACTTGGTTCTTGTGTCTAACGGTGCCTACTTCTAAAAATGCGAAGCCAGCATGCATGGCAAACACCATAATAGCGCCAATAAGTAAGAAAAATGTGTCTGAACTTTGCACCAGGGTTTCTACGGCGCTGTTAACTGTATCCATTGTGAGTCTCTATGTTGTTATGTATGAGTGAGTAGTGACCTAGCTTGCAGCGAATTATGAGTGATGCATTCACTTCTTTTTAACGGCTGCTGTTTTAGCTAAATGCTTATTTATATTGCTTCGTCGTTTTCTTCTCCGGTGCGTATGCGAATAACGCGCTCCAAGTCAGTGACAAATATTTTGCCGTCGCCAATTTTACCGGTACGGGCAGTGTTGGTTAGAATCTCGATGCAGCGGTCAACTTGGTCGTCCATAAGGGCAATTTCAAGTTTCATTTTAGGCAAAAAATCAATGTTATATTCAGCGCCGCGGTAGGTTTCAGTGTGGCCCTTTTGTCTACCAAACCCTTTGACCTCGGTTACGGTAAGGCCAGTGATCCCTGCTTCACTGAGTGCACTTCGCACATCGTCTAGTTTAAAGGGTTTGATAATCGCATCGATTTTTTTCATGGGTGTTGCATGCCTGTGTGGTGTATTGTTTGAAACAATATCGTAGCAATTATTATTACAGAAAACATGCTTTTATTGACATAATTATTCATTAAAATGAATAAAAATAAACCTTAGTATAGGATTTACGGGTATCTACACATGCTTAATAAATACAGCAGGCACCCCTGCTACCATGGTATTTGCTTCCACGTTTTTGTTGACTACCGCTCCTGCTGCAATAACTGCGTTGTCGCCAATGGTTACGCCGTCAAGAATCTTCGCGCCCATGCCAATCCATACATTATTGCCTATGGTAATAGGATTTGCAGTTTCTAAGCCTTTAATGCGTTCTTGTGCGTTGAGTGGATGAGTGGCGGTTGACATTAACACCCCAGGAGCAATCATGACGTTGTCGCCAATATTCACAGTGGCGCAGTCGAGTATAATTAAGCCGTGGTTGGCATAGAAGTGTTTACCCAGTTTGATGTTGTAGCCGTAGTCACAATAAAAGGGCGGTTCTATCCACGCGCCAGCATATTTACCCACTAAACTTTTAATGAGTTTCCGACTGCCTTTTCGGTCGCTAATATCAAATTGGTTAAACTGGTGGCAAATGCGTTTTGCATGCTCTCGTTCGGCGCTGAGTGTTTTGTCGCTACCGTAATAAGGTAAGCCTTGGGCTTGTTTTTGTTTTTCGCTGAGTTCGCTCATGCTGCCTCGTTGTTATCAATGTATTGCGCTAAATGTGTTTGTATCACAAAACACAATGCCCTGTTAGCGCATAAGTACTAATGGCACAATGGTGCTTAATGCCCCTACCAAAATACCGCCCGTAAATATGAGTGCATAAGTGCGTTTAGAGGGGTGGGCTGCGTTGTGCACTTCAGCCGCTTCAGGTACCTTAAATAGCACTTGCCGTTTTACGTCGAAGGCCACGCAAAGTGCCATTATGGTCTCGACCGATGCGCTTCCTTGATTTTCAACGCGTTGAATTGTTCGCAAGTTAACATCGCATACCTCTGCCAAGTGCGCTTGTGTCCATGCGCGCTCGGTCCGCATTTGTTTTACTATATCGCCTCGTATGTCCATATACCAGATTACCCAGTAAATAGCCGGGCTGTTAGCAGCCCCGCAAGACCGCCAACGATGCAGCAAGTTATAAAAAAGCCCGCCAATTGCCGAGCTGCCCTTTTATTCGCTTTGAGCAAATGCGTATTCTTACTCGCCAAGGTGCGTGCGCCCTTTTTAAGGCGCAACTCTACATGGTATGTAAACGGGTTTAGCACCTCTAACTCAACCACATGAGGCGCATTATCTAACTCTATTGTATGCCTGCCGGTAAATTTCAATAAGTTACGTTTCTCAGATACCGGATGATCGTTTACATACACCACTTCTTTACCTGACCACATACTAAAATGCATGGCGATATGGTGCCCATTATGACTTAAGTGACACCACAGGTTTTTCTTCATATTAATTTGTGTCATTCAGGCTACCCAAAGAACCGATTGTATAAATCGAAGTAGCCTAATAAACCGCCACCAATAAAACACAGCACTAAAAACGCGAGGTATTTTTTACTTTTAAACGACTTAAAAAATGTTCCTTTTTCAAGTTGGCTGACTTGCTCGGTTTGAATGAGGATGTCATTACAATAAAAATTCACTACAAGTGTGCCGCGTAATATGCTGGTCATCTCTGTTGTAACTCTATAGTGGTTACCATTTACGTTAAACGTGTGTTCGCTTTTGAGTTTGTTTAGATTTCTAAAAGACGATACGGGCTTGTTATTAAAAAATACGGTTTCTTTGCCATTCCATGCCGAGCCGAACATTGAGATGTCGTTGCCCTCATGATCGAAATAAAACCAGTAGCCTTTAGTTAGTGATACTTGACTCATGTTATTGCTGTTATTTGTATTATGTTGTTGGATATTTGACGTGTTTTGCATTGTGTACCTCCTACAGTGTGAATGCCAGTTTATTTCACTGTAAAAGGCGAATAATTAAAACGTCAGGCAAGCGTCACGACAGCAAATGTCGTATTTTACGGTATGACACGCAGCTGTCGTATTCTTCTTCAGGCCTTTACTAATCGGCATGTTACGCTTTTACCTAGGATTGAGCTTTGCTTGCTTTAATTTTTCAGTTACTACGCTTTGGTGGTTTTCTTGCCACTGTGCAAGGCTCATAGATGCATCTTTTTGTGCCCTTGCTAGCGCAATATCATAGGCTTGTTTTACTTGGTTTTGATCAATAACCGCTATGCCTTCTTCATCGGCAACAATAATGTCACCCGGGCATACCTTTGCACCACCGCACACAATGTCAATTTGCATACTGTGTGCTGAGGCTTTTTTGCCTGGCTTCGGGATAACGCCTTTTGCAAATACGGGAAAGCCCATTTGCCGCACTTCTGCTAAGTCTCTAATAACGCCATCAATCACAAAACCCGCAATGCCGCGCTGCATGGCAATAGCACAAACGTTGCCGCCGGCTAGTGCAAAGTTGTCGTCAGCTTGGGCAACAATGATGTCGCCGGGCTTTGCCGCATATACCGCCGCGTGCAACATAAGATGATCGCCCGGCTCACACTTTACAGTATAGGCTGGCCCTGAAATTCTGCTCATATTACTGTGCAACGGACGAATTGTATAATGCATAAACTGTTCTCTGCGCAGTGCATCTGCATAGTCGCAAGGACTCAAATTACCTAACTCTGGAAAATAAGCGGTGGTCATAATGGCACTCCTTTGTGAACATTAACCGTGTTTAATGTAGACGTATGTAGCGCATGTTGGCTACTTACAGTTTACATTACATTAATTTCAAATAACTGCTATTGTGCGTTATCACTATTCTAAGAGAATAAAAAATGCATATTAACTTAGCTTGCTTGTTATGTACTAAGTTGATACTGCAAAATAGTAGCAATATGGAAACGTAGTAATAAGGAAAAGTAGTCCATGTTAAGAAAAACCCTCATTAGTCTATCTTTGTTTAGTATGTTCATAGGTGCCAGCCACGCCGCGCTTATCGATATAAACGGCGGATTTTACTCAAAAATTGAAAGTAAAAATGTCACGGTAAACGACGTTGAAATAGAAAATGAATTCAACCAGTCATACTTTGACTATATGCCGGATACAATTTCACATCGTCTTACATTTGACCCAACACGGGACGAAAACGTTAATGCGCGAACCAACAACAACACGTATGAAGATGCGTTTAATAAAGGCGCTTCTAACACCACGTTTTTAGTGCCCGAAATAGACACACCAAATACTGTATTTACATCACAGATACTGGGCCTTGTAGATTTTGATGATTATGCTCGAATTTCAACAGAGGTATTTTTAACCGCGTCCAATCAGGCTAATACAGACCTAACGAGCGGAGATAGCAGCTATTATAACTCGCTAATATTTACGTATGCAGTTTTTGGCGGAAATCAAGAAACGGTAAATGGCGTTTTTACGCAATCTGATTTTTCGTACTCAAGTACATACAGTTTAAATCTCGACTTTCCAATGACAGAAAGTGACTTGTTAGCTACCGATGCCAATTCTGTACTAGACACTATTTTGGGTCACGCTGGTAAATATGTCACTGTGCAAGAGTCGATTTCGCTTAACGCGTTTACTTCACAAGCAAACGGAGATTATGAGGCTATTTCGCAGTCTTTAGGTTATTTGGGAGATGGCATACTCAGTGTAGTACAAGTTGAAGTATCAACACCTGCTACGCTAGGCATGGTTTCGTTGTTTGCGGGTTTGATGTTAAGACGAAAAATCAAGCTATAAACATCATGTGAATCAGTGTTTTCTGCGCGTTAATGTTTTTTTAATGTTCTGGCAAAGTCTTTTTCAATATAAATCTTTAACCTTTGTTTTTCTAGTGTTGGTGGTTGTCTCTAAAGTATGTTGTTCACTAAACCATACTGGCAATGCCGCACTAGCCTAAATTCATGTTAGTTGATTTAATGAGGTTACTTATGAAAAGAGCAACAACAAAGCGTATTTCTGTTTCAATGGCAATGAGTGCCGCAGTACTATTGTCGGCAAATGTTGCCGCCAAAACTGTACCCGACAGCCTTATTGAAGAACACCGCGCAACACTTGAAAAAAACACCAACGGTATGGGGTTTGGTCCTCAATCGCCACGTGATATTGATGTAAAAAACGGCGTAAATAAGCGCGTATTTGGTACCGCACCTGTCTCTACCCAAATGAATTTGTGTAATATACATTTTCACAAAAACGCTGAGCATAAGGGCGGTGAGTTCACTACTTATGCAGGCAATGGTGACGGCATGGGCAATAACACTGGCTTCAAGTACAACGGCACTTTAACAGCCGCAGAAGCTAAGCCAGTAAGTGCTAAAATTTGTGCTGGCAAAGGCGCACCTATGCAGTCGGGTGATACCATTGAAGTGCACTTTGTGTATTCATCAGCAAACGTACAGCCGGGCCCAACGCTTGGTGCATGTTTAGCCGACAGCACCATGAACCCAGGTTTGCGAGTAGAAGGCCAGGTGTTGGTCTTAGTAAACGATGACGATGCGGTAGATTTTGCCGATTTGACCGAAATTGACAACGTAAATGGTTATCACCAAGCGGTAAATATTCCAAGTAATACAGGTACGCCGATACAGTATTTAGGCTCTACTACTGGCCCGTCTTATAATGAAAAAGCGTCGCCACTACAAGTTAGCTGGAGCGTAAGACCACAGGTTGCTAAAGTTGATATTAACTCTGTTGGTGAGTGGTGTGAAAGTAACGTGTTTAACGAAGACCATGCGCATGGTGTGCGTAACTTGGTAATAAACGAGAAGTTATTATCACCTATAATGTAGTACTAAAAATCAAGGCGTTGTGTTTAGCAACGCCTTTTTTATTTACCGAATATCCTCTTTTTCTTTAGAACTATCACCTACTAACGTGCCATTCACTGCTTTTGCTAATAATATTTTAAGCCCTGCGCTTTGCCTCTAAATGCATAATAAGTAAATGCCGTATACACAAAGATTATGGGTACCACTATTGCTGTGCCTACCAGCATTATCGCCAAACTTTCGGGTGAACTTGCTGCATCAAACACCGTCATTTGACCGGGTACTACATATGGATAAAAGCTCATGACCAAGCCCAAAAAGCAAGTAACAAATACAATGATTGTTATTAAAAAGGGTAGCCAGTTGCCGGCATCGTTTTGCAATGGTAAGCGCTTGAGTACATGATAGCCCAGTACAAACATAGCAAAGCAAATAATGGGAATAACGGCGTATAGGGCGGCGAAGGGAGATGCAATCCACAGCGCAAATGCGGATGCATTCATTAGTGGGTTGATAATACATACCGCAACAATACCGGCAAAGGTGAATGCGCCATAACGTTTTGCTTGTGCGATAGCGCGCAGTTGCAATGCCCCGCTGGTTTTCATAATTAAGAAACAATTACCAATAAGGGCATAGGCTGCGGTTACGCAAACCCCACTGAATATAGCAAACAATATTGATTCGGTGGTGTATACCAAGCCCATTACATATACGCCAAGCATAAACCCTTGAAAAAACGTAGACATAATAGACCCCACCTTGAAGGTCCAATCCCAATAATGTTGATAGTTTTCTTTTACCTTCGCTCTAAAATCAAAGGCAACGCCGCGTAAAATTAGCCCAATAAGTAATAAGGTCGCAGGAATATACAGTTGGTATAAAATAGCACTATGAGCAGCAGGAAACGCTACCAACAACAAGCCAACGGATAGCACTAACCACGTTTCGTTGGCATCCCAAAAAGGACCAATTGCAGCAATAGAGGTGTCTCGGTGTTCTAAATTATCCATAGGCAGTGAAATGCCAATGCCTAAATCATAGCCGTCTAAAATGGCGTATAGTAATAGGCTAAAACACGTTAATCCTGCAAAAATGAGCGCTAAGGTGTTAGGTTCAAATATAGTCGATTGCATCATTATCCCTCCGCTTGTGCTGCTGACGTATGTATTGCAGGGCTTGGTCTGAAGTCTGGCAAGCCTGGAACATTCAGATCGTATTCTTCTACTTGCACCGATTTTCGAGCAAGCAAGAACAAGGTTTTGATGTAGGCAATAAGCAATACCACATACACACTTAAATACAGCACGAAGGTAAACAACACGTTTTCACTCGCAATCGTAGTAACCGCGTCGGCTGTTTTTAATACGCCGCTGACCAAGTAAGGCTGCCTACCTACTTCTGTTACATACCAGCCTGCAAGTGTGGCAATCCAGCCTGAAAAAGTCATGCCGATGAGGATTGATAGTTGCAGTTTACTCAGCTTTCGGTGACGTTTTAAGGTGAAAGCACACCACCACGCCACCGCAATCATTAACATCCCTAGGCCTACCATTATACGAAAACTAAAAAAGACGGGGGCCACTGGCGGGTGACTTCCTTTAAAATCATTCAAACCTTTTAGCTCGCCATTAATATCATGCATGAGTATGAGTGAAGCTGCATAGGGTATGGTTATTTCAAAATGGTTAGTGCGATTTTCTTCATCGGGTATGGCAAACAACAAAAAGGGTACTTGCGTGTCGGTTTCCCATAAACCTTCCATTGCCGCAATTTTTTGAGGTTGGTGTTCAAGGGTATTTAGCCCGTGCAAGTCACCTACAAAAGCTTGAGTAGGTGCTAAAATGGCGGCGCAAAACACAGCTGTTTTGAGGGTGAGCTTAGGGGCTTTTTTCTGATCGCCCCGGTAAATCCGGTAGGCAGAAATGCCCGCTACTAAAAAACAAACGGTAAGTGCTGACGCCATTAACATATGCGTAAATCGATACGGAAACGACGGGTTAAAAATGATTGCTTGCCAGTCAGTGGCATGCACCACACCATCAATAATTTCAAAACCACTAGGTGTTTGCATCCATGAATTAAGCACCAATATCCAAAACGCCGACATGGTGGTACCAAAAGCCACTAAAAATGTGGCCGTGGTATGCATCCAACTGGGCACGCGGGTAAAGCCAAACAGCATAATACCAAGCATGGTGGCCTCTAAAAAGAAAGCGGTGAGTACTTCATAGGCCAGTAATGGTCCTGCAATGTTGCCCACTGTTTCCATAAAGCCAGGCCAGTTGGTGCCAAATTGAAACGACATGGTAATGCCGCTAACCACACCAAGCGCAAAGGTAAGTGCAAACACTTTGACCCAAAAGCGATAAGCACGCATCCACACAGGATGCTTGGATATGTCATAGCGTACCTTAAAGTAAAACAGCAGCCACCCCAATGCGATTGTGATGGTGGGGAACAGTATATGAAAGCTAATGTTGGCTGCAAACTGCAGCCGCGAAAGCATAAGTACATCTAACATAACTACCTCTAAAGCAAATTAAAAAAGGGTATTGATCGCCTATTTGAGGAATGCGATAACCGATGTCACATTGTCGAATATTGTTATTTTTATTTGATGAGTTTGTGCTTCAAGTCAATCACTTTGCTCACGCCAGAGCCTAGCTTCATTAAGCTATTTAACTGTTGAGGGCTTAAGGCTTGTAAACTTTGGGTCCACTGCGTAATGTTTTCGAGTAGATCGTGTATTTCTTGTATGCGCGCTTGGGCAAATTCTTCTTCTTGATTAGCCGGTGTATCCATGAGGTTGTCGCGCAATAGGCTTAATGTGGGGTCAATTTCACGTTTGCGACGCTCTTCAAAGACTTTATTCGCCATGTCCCAAATACTGCCTTTGCTATTGTAGTAGTCTTTGCGATCACCCGGTTTGTGTACTGTTGAAACCAACTGCCATGAATGCAATTCTTTAAGGCCCATAGACACATTGCCCCGTGATATCCCCAGTAAATCCGCAATATCATTAGCACTAATGGCATGTTCGTTAATCACAAGCAGCGCATATATTTGCCCTACGGTGCGGTTAAATCCCCATTTACTGCCCATTTCTCCAAAGTGAAATACAAACGATTCAATCATGGGCGTCATTTTATGTGTGTTTGTAGTGCTCATTGCATAAACCTTTTGGGTGTATGAATACTAAGTTTCATATGTTTCAATATTTTCTGAAAGTTTAGAAGGTTATTTGATGTAGATCAAGTACATTTGTTGATTTTTATTAAAATTATGCTTAGGAATGCAGCATATTGATGGGAAATTAAAGCGGTATGTATTACAAATAACAATGGGAGGAATATTCGCGCGGGTGCTGCTAGTCCTGATTACTTATACTGCAGAATCTGAAACGCTTAGCTTACACGCTCCCACTTACACTAAAGCGGTATCCGTTTCCACGCAGAGTTTGAATGGTAATGTTTTGTTCATCATCAATGCGTTTTCGTAAGCGGCTAATGTACACATCAACAATATTGGTATTTGGGTCGCTATATGTTTGCCATACTCGACTTAAAATACGTTCTCTGGACAGGACTTTGTTAGTGTTCTCGACTAAATAGGTAAGCAGTTCAAATTCAATTTTGGTTAAGGCCAATTCGGTATCTGCCAACGTGGCTATTCGCTCATCTAACATTAAGCGTAGCGGCCCTGCAGATAATGTATTCAGCCCGGTGGGGGTTTGCGCGTTGTAGCGCCTATTTAATGCGGTAATGCGGGCCAGTAACTCATCAAAGTCAAATGGCTTACATAAATAATCATCTGCACCTTCTTGCAGTCCTTTTACTCGTTCGTTGATTTCATCCAGTGCGGTGAGCATTAGTATCATTGGGGCGTTTGGAAGCTGTTTAATGGTATTTACAATTGTGATGCTGTCGTCGTCGCCAAACAAGCGGTCGAGTACAATGATGCTTGGTTGATGTTTTTTTACATACGGTAAAATTTCGTGTAAGTGACTCAATCCATTGCATTCAAAGCCTTCAGACTGCAGACCCTTTTGTAAAAAGCGAAGCAAAGGAAGCTCATCATCAGCAATCAGTATTTTCATGCGAGGTCTTCCTCTAATGGGAGGCTAATAACAAACGTAGAGCCTTCGCCTTGCAGCGATTCTACGCGAATGTTACCGCTGTGGGCTTCTATTATTGCCTTGGCAATAGGGAGGCCTAAACCAACCCCTTCATTATGCTTGCTAAATCGTACAAATCGCTCAAAAATATTTTCAATCTCAGCAGCTGAAATACCTGCCCCTTCATCACTCACTGATATTTCCACCACTGTGGAACAGCAATGCAAGCCTATTTCAATAGGACGTCCTTTTGCCGAGTATTTATTGGCGTTGTCAATAATGATAGAAATAACCTGTTCTATTCGTTGTTTATCTAGCCTTATTAGCGTGTTGCTATCGGTCTTTGATGGCGTAAAATTGATGGGTCGCTCGGTGCATAAGCGCTTCCACTTATCGACTTCAGCTTGCACGATAGCTTCTATGGCAACTGTTTCAAGTGATAGGTGAAGTTGATTCATTTCTGCACGTGTAAGCAACAGTAAGTCATCTACTAAATGACTTAGGTTTACCGATTGGTCGAGAATCACTTCGAGTGTCTCTTTGTAGTCTTCCTCTCGCGCCGATTTAAAGCGCAAAGTGACTTGAGCCTCGCCACGGATAATGGTTAAAGGCGTACGCAGCTCGTGCGACACGTCGGCGATAAATTGTCTGCGCCTTGCATCCACTTTGGTCAGTTGCAAGTTGGCTTGTGTGAGTTCATGAGTGCGTTGCTTGACTTCAAACTCTAAGGCTTGTCTAGAGCTGGCTTCGTTGCGCTCGTGTTCTTGTAGTCGCTTAGCTAATTGATTAATTGCCCCTGCTAGGGCTGCAAATTCATCGTCTAACTTTTCTGATATGGGTTTTTTGTATTCACCCGCGGCAATGGCATCGGTAGCGTGTTGTATCAGCACTAAAGGCTGATACAACTGATTAAATAGCCAATAGCAGCCATAGGTGATAAGTGGAATAGCCAAAAAGCCAAGCCCAAGCGTTAACCAAACAATAGAGGTATTCAGCGCATCAATTTTAGCATTAATGGCTACCACTACACGGCTTTGACGTACTTCTGCCGTATTAATAGCCTCTCTAAACTGGTTGTCTATGGTTTCTTCTAATAAGGTGCGCAAATTCTTTTTTTGCGCAATGGGTACGCTACTGTTATTTTGAACAATGGCTCTGAAGTCGGTGATGATGGCTTCAATTAAAGCCGCCAATTCATCTGTGTCTTCAACGGTGCCAAGGGTAAATTCTTTGCCTAAAGCTTCTCGCTGCAGTATTTCTAAGCGTCTAATGTTGGCAAGTGATTCGTCTATTTTTACCTGTTTTCTTCTGACATCTGCTTGATTAGCGTTTTGACCAAAAATAAGTTCGTCGGTTAATTGTTTAAACAACCTATACGAAATGCTAGATAGCTTTTGATGCTCAATCAACAAGCTTTGGGCAACGGTGCTTTGCTTAAGGTTGGCGCGGGTAAGATGCGCCGATATGGCTGTTCCAACAAGCACTGCGATTAATAAGACCGAGGTAAACATACCAAAATAAAACAGTTTGCGTTTATACATAAGACACTAGTTAATTAATACCACCTTAGTTATTACTGACTTAATAGCTGCAAAGTTTATAGGCAGCACGTTTTAGTTGGCCGCTGCATTCAAACCCAGTGCTTTTTGCAGTTTTTTTGTTAGTCCAAGCGAAACCAAACGATACGATTCGTCAATGTAATACAACAGCTCTTCATCGAGTTCACTGGGCGCATTGTGTTGTTGAATCCATTTCATGCCACGAGATGCCAAGTACGGTGCGGGCCTGTAATGGTTTTTATTGGCTAAAAAATGATAGTTAAGTTCGGAAGTTTTAAAACTGACTCCAAATTCGCCTTGTTTGTTAAGCAAGGCCACGGCAAACACTTTTCCGCCCACTTTATACACATCGGAGCCACCCCATTGCACCACATGCGAAACTGCCGTTTTGCTGTTGCAATATTGTTTAAGCGTTTGTAAATCCATATGCTGGCCTAGTGAAATTTGGAAAGCTCATTTTTCAACTTTATAATAACGTGTTGTATTTTTACGTACAGTACTTTTTTACTGCGCAGGCAGGGTCTTATTGCTGCATAAAGTACAAACAAATGCTATTTGCACAGGCGATGAGGTGATAAACTCAACAGCAGATTATTGCTTGTATTTGAAACACTAGGACATTACCCGCCCATGCCAGAAATAACTCGCTTACTCGAAAACAATAAAGAGTGGGCTGAAACCACCCAAAAAAATGATCCCGAGTTTTTTAGCAAATTAGAAAAGCAACAAACTCCCATGTATTTGTGGATTGGGTGCAGTGATTCTCGCGTACCAGCTAACCAAATTGTTGATTTGCTTCCTGGTGATATTTTTGTGCATAGAAATGTGGCCAATATGGTCATACATACCGATTTTAACTGTATGTCTGTGCTGCAATATGCCTTAGATGTGTTAAAAGTAAAGCACATTATAGTTTGTGGCCATTACGGATGTGGAGGTGTGCAGGCGGCACTTGAAGACGCGAGTTTTGGACTAATAGATAACTGGTTGATGCACATTAAAGACATTGCCAAAATGCATCACAATACCTTGGCTGAGCTAGGTGAGCATGCAAGAATTAATCGCTTATGCGAGCTCAACGTTATTGAGCAAGCCAAGCATGTGCGCGAAACCAGTGTATTCAAAGATGCCATAAAGCGTGGGCAAGACGTTAAATTGCATAGCTTTATTTACAGTTTATCAAATGGTCGTATTACCGTACTTGAGCGCGACTGAGGCAGATTACAGCAATAGGTCTGCGATTGAGTGTATCCATTTTTTGGGTAAGAAATCTTCGCCAACAGCCTCTAGTCGTTGTGGATGGATATTGCGGCCAGTGTCTTTCAGTCCAATGGTCATCCAGCCTAACTGATTAGGCGTAATAAAATCCTTCTTAATGTTGTCACCCACGTAAACAAACTCAGTAACGCTGGGGTTATCTTGCATAACAGCTTCAAACCGTTTGCGGCCAGGCTTAGTTTCTCCCCACTCTTCAGACACATAGGCTTTCCAGTCACTTAACCCAAGTGCTGTAAGTTTTGCGCGCTGCGTAATAAGCCTACCGTCGGTAAGTATGGCTACGTTAGCGGCCTGTTGTTTTATGGTATTTAGCGTTTGTTTTGTGCTTTGCGTAAGCTCAATGTTCGGCATATGAATTCGATATATCCATAGCAAACTTTCTTTCACGCTAGTTGGTGTGTGCAGGTGTTCACAAACTTGTGCTAATACATCTTGCTTATTCTTAAGGGCATCTTCAATAACATAAGACACATCGTGATTTAAGCAGCGCTGTATATACTCAGCAATCGCATTGAATCCAGAATGTTGATAGTCGCGCTCGTAATAAAGGGTGTCATCGAGATCAAACACCCATACGGTGTTATTCTTGATAGTCATTTACCAATACCTTGGCGTCGTAACGCAACATCAGTAAGTTTTGGCTCCAGCCATCGTAAAACGGAACATCTTGCTCTAATAAGTATTCCATAATGAGCCATTTAGGAAAAGTTGCACCCGCACTGTACGCCAATGGATAACCGCCTCCGAATCTAGGGTTGATCTCCAGTCCTCTAATTGACTGGGTTTCTTCGTTCACAAACAATTGAAACGTGATGCAACCACATGCGCCTTCGAGTGTGCTCACCCGTGAGAGTAAATAGTCATAAACAAAATGCTTTTTTGTGAGTCCTTTGCTAACTTCACCACCACGCACTTCGATGCGTTTGCGAGGTACTAAGCATTTCAATTCACCGCTTTTGGTGTAATACCCATCGATTGTGTATTCGCAATAGCTTTTGGGGACCAACTCCATAAACATGTTTTTGGGGTTATCTAACATGTCGGAAGTAAGGTCGTTTTCTTGCATTAGCGGATATGCACCTTGGCTACAACTGCCATCGTATGGTTTGCAAAAGCAGGGGAAGCTGAGGTTTGATTTATCCAGTATTTTCGGTTGTGCAACATTGAGTCTGTCGAATAAGGCAGCGGTTAAGCGTTTGTCTCGACACTCTTTTATTAATGTTTCTGACGATATAAGCAAGTGAATGCCACTGGCCGCGAATTTTTCTTTGTGCCTACTTAACAGTTCTAGCTCGGTATCTATGGTGGGAACAACCAGGCCAATGTTGTGGTCAACACACAGTGCAAAAATAATATTGATGTAGTCATTATGAGTGACGCGAGGTACTGCAAACGCACCGTCTGCTACTTGACACGCTGGCGAAGCAATGGGGTTCATGTCAGTACAAAACACTTTTCCATTTTCAATGAGCGATGTTAGGTCGTGCTGAAACGATTGCACGAGTTCGACTCTTCTGCCTGCTGACAGTACCAAAACATTTTTTTGCAACTTGTATGTTTCCTCTAGCTTTTACGTTGTTGTAGTCTCGCAGTGATAGCGATTTTTTAAAAAGAATAAACGCTAAGCACATTGCTATGCAACTGTTGCTACGATTTAATAGGTAATTGACGTGAGTAAAGGTGGTGATGTTATATCTGCTTTACATCAACGCCTGCATGACTGGCTAGCCTGTCAATTAATGATTCGTTTAACGCGGCAGCAGGTGTCCAAAAACCGCCTTTTATATCGGGAATATCTTTGGCTAAACACAAGGCCACTTGGCTTAGCATTTTTGCGGTAGAGCCGTAGCCTGGATCGCGGTCGCCTTCCACTTTAACCGTAATAGATTGCCCGTTGCTTAGCGAAGCATAAAAGCGCATATCGAACATGCCTGTTAATTGTTCTTCAGGACTAGGGCCTTCACCCGGTTTTGGCAGCACGTGTGTGGCTAACAAGTTTCGCAGTGGCGTAACGCTAGCAGCAAGCATAAAGCTGCCTAAACCTAAGGTAAATGACCACGCTTGAAACCCGGTTTTAGCTGACATGGCTTCATCGTATACAAAGTTGCTACCGTACTTATCGTTTAATAAAGCATTGGTGCGATGCACTATGCGCTCGTTAATGGCGGCCATTACAAAGGGCATGGTCCATATCTTTAATTCTTTGTCGAACTCTGCTTTTTTGTGGTTTTTTTGTCGCACAGAAAAACGGTGGTTACTAGGACATAACACATAAGGATTCACTAGGGTTTTGCGTAAGCTGGGATCTTCTTTAGCTTCTTTCAGCACATTTAGCATGCTAGCGATTGTGCCACCTGATGCTGCGCCTTTAATTTTTCTGACACGCATTTTGATTTGTGATGCAGGGCTGCCCGTCTCTTTTACTGCCAGTTGCTGAGCCTTGTATACGCCAATATCTGATGGAATAGAGTCAAACCCAGCACTATTTATAATACGAGCGCCCGACGCTTGTGCTGCTGATTCGTATTTTTCCAGCATGGCCTTTATCCATTGCGGCTCGCCGGTTAAATCGCAGTAGTCGGTGCCGGTGTTGGCACATACTTTGACAACCGTTTCACCAAATAGCGCATAAGGTCCCACTGTGGTCATTATTACCTTTGTTTGCTGCGCAATATGGGTGAGGGCTTGTTCATCAGCGCTATCGGCAACAAAATGACTAACATGGTTGATGTTTAATCGTGCTTTTAAATCGGTGAGCTTGGTTTCACTGCGCCCTGCTATAGCCCAAGTAAACGGTTCTTTGGCGCTATATTCAGCTAAATATTCAGTCACAATTTGGCCCACAAACGAGGTTGCGCCATAAACAATTACATCGAAGCTATTAGGTGTTGTCGTCATGTTTTTATTTTACTTTTGTTAGCCAACCGTGAACGTCTTCAGCTTTGCCCCATTGAATATCATTGAGAGCTTGGCGCAATTTTAGTGTAGTCGGGCCGGCTTCACCTGTTCCTACTTTGTGTTCTTGATTGTTGTGAATAAATGTACCGACTGGGGTTAATACTGCGGCAGTGCCCGACAATGCTGCTTCAACACCTGGCTTGGCGGCGCGTTCTAGTAATTCGCTAACACTAATGTCGCGTTCTGAAACGGTCATACCAAGGTCATTTGCTAGGGTAAGGATAGAGGCTCTGGTTACGCCATGTAAAAAGCTGCTATCAAGGCCTTTGGTAATAATTTCGTTACCGTCGATAAGAATAAAGTTAGCGGCACCGGTTTCTTGCACGTCGCCCTGCGGGCAAAACAGTATTTGATCAGCTTGTACGTCGTTGCGAGCTTCTAAAATAGGGCCTAATGCACTGGCGTAATTACCGCCGCTTTTTATCATACCCATGTGCGGTGCGCAGCGCATGCCAGTTTCATCAAGTAATAAACGCAGCGGTTTTGCGCCACCTGAAAAGTAGTCACCTACTGGCGAAAGTAATACATAAAGCATGGAAGTGGCTGACGGCGCGGCGGCTTTTCCAATAGATGCTTCGGTGCCGATGTGGGTAGGGCGAATGTACATTGACCCAGGAGGAGCAGGCACCTCACTTGCGTACTTGGCTATCATGTCAATAATCATGTTACTGACTTGCTCAGGATTAATTGGCGGTAAGTGCAACAGCTCAGAGCTTTGTGCAAAGCGTTTTACATTTTGGTCCATGCGAAAAATATAAATTCCGCCGTCTTCATGACGGAACGCTTTTAGACCTTCAAAGCAAGTGCTTGAATAGTGTAATACGTGTGCGCCGGGGTGCATTTGAATGCTGTCGGCTGAGACAAAACTTGCATCGCTCCATGCATCGTTATTGTAAGTGGTTAATGCCATTTCTGGCATAAATAGAGTTCCGAACGCAGCCATGTAGTATTCCTATTATTGATGATCGTCAATAGCCAAAAAGAAGCACAAAAGAGGTAAAAGATGTTTAGCTCAATGATAACTTATTGTACGCTATCTAAAGCATGGAACAACACTTATACGACCATGATTTAGGCATTTGTTGCAAAACTTATCATAGCCCTTGCCCTCTAGGTATGATAACTTCCGCGCCTGCTTAAAAATCATGCAAACTGGATACAAATGGATACCGCACAAGTTAGCGTTAACTCACCTTCTTCAGCTAGGTTACCGCTGGTTGAATTTATTTTACTCATGGCCCTTCTTACGTCTTTGGTGGCGCTAAGTATTGATGCCATGCTGCCCGCTATGGAAGTGATTGGCACTGAGTTAAATAGCCAAAGCAGTCAACAAACGTATTTAATTGTGTCTATCTTTTTTGTGGGCATGGCGTTTGGGCAGGTATTTTTCGGTCCGTTTTCAGATGCCCGTGGACGCAGACTGACTATATTAGTTGGCCTCATCATCTTTTTACTGGGTACGTTGGTGTGTTATTTTGCAACATCAATGGAAGTGCTGCTTGTGGGGCGCTTAATACAGGCCTTTGGCGTATCGGGGCCACGCATCGCATCTATGGCGCTGGTGCGTGATCTGTATGTTGGCGATGCGATGGCGCGTGTCATGTCATTTACCACGGTTATTTTTATTTTAGTGCCAATGATTGCCCCCTTGGTAGGGCAAGTGGTAATGCATAGTTTTGGTTGGCGGCATATCTTTAGTGTATTTGCGGTGGTTGCCGTTATTTCTGGACTGTGGTTTTTTACTCGCCAAAAAGAAACCTTACCACGCGCACACCGCGTAAAATTTAAATGGAACCAGTTTTTCAGGTCTATTGTTTGGTTAATCAAACAACCAGCTGTTATGGGGCCAGCACTAGGAATGGGGCTGATTTTTGGTGCATTCTTGGCTTACTTAAGCGGATCACAAACTATATTCCAAGGTATTTATGATACCGGCGAATATTTTCCTTTGCTCTTCGCAACATTGGCGTTTGCCATAGGTGGCGCTTCGCTATTTAATGGATTGATGGTAGTTAAACTAGGCATGATAAGGCTAATACGCGGCGCCTTGGTCATGACCATTGTGTTTGGTGTAGGTATATCGGTATTGTCGGTGGTGTTTGCAGGTGTGCCACCGCTTTGGATGTTTATGTCGACGATGTTTTTAGGCTTTTTCTTCATTGGCGTGTTGTTTGGTAATTTAAACTCGCTCGCGATGGTGCCTGTTGGTCATATTGCTGGGGTTGGGGCGGCATTTATTGGCTCATTTAGTAGTCTATTAGCTGTGCCCATTGCTTTGATTATCAATCAGTATTTAAAAGACGACATTGCCCCTATTGCCTATGGTTTTTTGGTGTTTGGTTTGTTGACCTACTTCGCAGTGAGTTTGGGCATTAAATATACCCCCATTAACGAAAGTTAAGTGTTTGAATACCTACAACGAAAATCGTTCTCTTAAAAAATGTGCGACGCCGTCTTCGTTATGATGGCCAATAACACTGCTGGCTGAGTCTTTTACCGCTTGGTTGGCGTTGTCGGGGGCATATGCTTCGTTGGCAAGTGCAAACATACTTAAGTCGTTATCGCTGTCGCCAAAACAAACCACGTTAGTTGCACCTAGCTGCTGTTTTAAGGCATCAACCGCACTGCCTTTGTTGGCCAACTTGTGGTGCACATCTATCCAACTGTA
>JBARZY010000083.1:0-23068 GCA_049650345.1 Glaciecola sp.
AAGTGAAACGTATTAGCGGCGATGGTAGTGTGGGGTTTCCCCATGCGAGAGTAGCACATCGCCAGACTCCCAATTAAAGAAACCCGCATAGCAAACGCTAGCGGGTTTTTTTATGCCCGCAACAAAATCAATTAATGGGCACAGAGCACATTAATTTTTTAGATAGCTTTTTCTGCTTTTTTAAGTTTCTTGGCGAGTTTTTTATAGACCGATTTCATGTCGGTATCACCTTTATCAAGCGTTACGTTATTGTATGTTGCTCTTGCATTGACTAACTGGTCATTATCTAAATAAAGTTCAGCTAATCGAAGCAATGCCCAATCGCTGCTTGGTAAATTACTATCCCATTGATTTTCTGATGTGCTCTGCAATGAAAGGTAAGTATTCAAATGTGTTATGCCTGTTTCTGTATGGCTTTGCGATTTAACTGCCAATCTACCTATTTGGTAGTGGCTATTATGATATCTATATAATTCCGCATCTTGTTCATCTTCATTAAAAGTCGTGTGCTCTACATCGGTAACACTAATACCGATATCAGCTACCTTTTGGTACGCGATTATTGCATCGTCTGTATTGTCGTTTCGAGTATGTACATTGGCTAGCTGATTATAAAGCATCGCATTATTAGGGTGAGTACTCAGTACATCGTTAACGATTGATACAGCATTATCAACGTCATCAGTGGCGTAATAATACCGCGACAACGCAACTGTGCCTTTCAACTCATCTAGCTCCAGTATCTTATTGGCTTGCGCTAGTGCAAGATCTGTATCACCTCCAGCAATAGAGGGCGCAGCTAAATAAAAACTCATCAATCCTAAACGATATTTAGGAATGTTAGGTGCTAGCTCTACAGCTTTTTGTAAACTAGTCAGCGCTTTTTCTGCATAACCTAAGGCGCTAAATATACTATCTTGAGCTTGTGCGCCCATGATACTTGCGTGCACAAGGTACATATCGGGACTATTAGCAAATACACCCAGTGCACTAGTCGCAGCTTCTTCAGCATCGTCTAGGTCGATATTAGACAATGCATAAATGTACACCGTATATTGTTTTTCAGACATCAGGGTTAAATTGTGGTCTCGTATAACACTGACAATTTCTTGATATTCTTCATTATTAAACAACTGCTCAAGCTGTTCTAGAGGCGGTAAGCTTTTAGACAAAGCTATACCAGAGTACGCTATTAAGCATGTGCTTAACGCCAGTTTTTTGAAAGGAACTTTCATAAACATATCCTTGTTGTTTAGTCATTAATACTATACGACCAGAGTATACAAGTTATGTTCACAGTTATAATGGGTAAATAGTAACGGAATGTTAGTGAATAGGAATATTAAAACTATTGCGTCTGCTCATGGCCATAAAACTGGTTCATGTGTGTTGCGTAAGCAATCTCAAAGGCTGGTTTTTGAAACATTTTCAATCCCGTTTCTTCAAATGCCACTGTAACGGGATTTTTTTTAAGTGATTCCTTCAAAAAAGACGCAGGTATTACTTCAGCATCAAGTCCGTCAATTAATTGCAACGCAGCTTCCATTTTGAAGCCAAGTGCACCACCTGCAAACTTCCCCTTTAGTGGACGCTCTTTAATCACGACCTTTTCAATTTTGTAGTCTTCAACTAATTTAGCAAATGTTGACTGAAAATATTGAATATCGGTGCTACGATTTTGTTTACTGAATTCAACCTTACGTACTCTGCAATCAGGAATTGAAAACAAACCATCGGTGTACGTCAGCAAACAAATGATTGCTTCAGTGCCCTTTATCTCAACACCGCATATTTTCATAACTAATCTCTTTTTTGTAATTCATATTATTCTTTGATTTTACCTCTTAGGTATGATCAATACCATCGAAAATATCTAACCAAAAAATTAATGGGAAAAAGGGCGGGGTGGCTGCTTAGTGTTTCTGATCGCCTTTCATGAGGACGTTGGTTGAATTAGGGACAGCTTTACCTAAAAAGGTATCGTGGGTAACCTCTAATAGTTCAATTACGTCTAATAAACGTTTATAAGTGTCATCATCGCTTATTTGTTGGCAACGCTTTGCTAAGTCAACAGTATCGAGTTTTAATTGGATAAGTTTTGCATCTATTTCTTTCATAGCTGTAGTATAAATGGCTCAATGCTTTGCATACAATCAGTGAATAGTAGGGGCTACTGAAGCATAAATCGAAAAAACCTGATCAACCTTGCCCTATCTACTTAGGTTTGACGCTTGCTTCCTGTTATAATTTGTAAAAAACACAACACATATCATCATGACTATATTTCAAGGCAACATAAAAAAAATGCGTGTGGGCGTAAGCCCTAATAACCAAGTTACTTACCAATTACCTATTGGCGAAAACTTAGTTGATATGAACGCACTTATCGGCAAATCAATTACCGTAACCCACAGCGGTGTTATTAACTGCGTGCACTGTTCACGTAAAACCAACAAAAGCTTCAACCAAGGTTATTGTTTTGTCTGTTTACGTAGCTTGGCACAATGTGACACTTGTATAATTAAACCAGAACTATGTCACTATACTGCAGGTACGTGCCGGGAACCCGAGTGGGGCGAGTCTCACTGTTTACAAGATCATTTCGTGTATTTATCAAACACTGGGCAAATTAAGGTCGGTATCACTAAGTTTGTGAACGACGGCAACGGTGTATCTTCTCGTTGGATAGACCAGGGCGCTAGCCAAGCCATTGCCATTTATAGAGTAAAAGAGCGCTTATTAAGCGGCTTAATTGAAACTGAAATTGCCAAACATATGGGTGATAAAACCAACTGGCGTACTATGTTAAAAGGGCAACCAGAAACACTTGAACTCGCAACAATGCGCGATAAAGTACACGTATTGGTAGCCGAAAAAGTAGCCGAACTACAGCAACAGCATGGATTACAAGCCATACAGCCCCTTGATACACCGCCAGTAATAATTGATTACCCCGTTACCCAATACCCAGTAAAAATAAAATCTATAAACCTTGATAAAGAAAAAGTGTTTACGGGTACGCTACTGGGTATTAAGGGTCAATATTTAATGCTTGATGCTGACCGTGTGATCAATATACGTAAATACACGGGATACGACTGGAACATTGAAGTCGCATAGGCAAAAGTGCACCCATAATTTACATCAATACAATAAGAATAATAAACATGAGCATTTTTACACCGTACACCCTGCCATCAGGTTTAACACTATCGAACCGCATTGCGAAAGCGGCTATGGAAGAAAACCTTGGTACTAAAGCGCAATATCCATCCTCTAGCATCATGCATCTATACAAGGCGTGGGCACAAGGTGGTGCAGGTTTAATTATTACTGGTAACGTAATGATAGATCCATTGTCAATGACCGGGCCCGGTGGGATTGCCCTGCATAAAAATCAGCAACATTTGGCAAAGTTTACCGAATGGGCAGATGTTGCGAAATCAAACGGCAGCAAAGTGGTGATGCAAATTAACCACCCGGGCAGGCAAGTGTTTAAAAATATGCAATGCAAAGCCATATCTCCTTCCGCTGTTGGCCTCGACCTTGGTAAGCACTCATCAATGTTTGATGTGCCGCGTGCCATGACCGAGGCAGATATTGTAGAGGTAATAGACCGTTTTGTAAGCACAGCAAACCTAGCACAATCATGTGGATTTGATGGCGTACAAATACATGCCGCCCATGGTTACTTGGTGTCACAATTTTTGTCTCCGTTAGTTAACAAACGGGAAGACAAATGGGGCGGCAGCGTAGAAAACCGCGCCAGGTTGCTAAGATATATACTCGAAAATGTTAGAAAAGCAGTAGGAACGTCGTTCTCATTATCGGTCAAACTTAACTCGGCTGACTTCCAGCGTGGCGGTTTTGACGTAGATGATGCAACTGCAGTGGTAAAAATGCTCGAAGCCTTTAATCTAGATTTTATCGAATTATCGGGCGGTAGCTACGAGGCACCGGCTATGCAAGGCACCAGTTCCGATGAACGCACTTTAGCACGCGAAGCGTATTTTTTGAGTTTTGCTGCGAAGATTGCCAGTACCACAACAGTCCCTATTATGACCACTGGCGGTATAAAGCGTCTATCAGTGGCACAAGAAGTAATCAAACAAAACGTCTCTTTAGTCGGCATGGCGAGCGCACTTGCGTTTATGCCTGACTTACCCAATATTTGGCAAACCAAGCCTGATACTAACGGCTTTGTCCCTAAGGTTACATGGCAAAACAAACCTATTGCAGCACTTGCCACAATGGCTACCGTTAGACGTCAATTACAGCGCCTAGGCAAACAAAAGACCCCTAAGTTAAACACTTGGCCGTTGTTCAACTTAATTTGCGACCGTATTCGAATTAACAAATTAACCAAGCGTTATGTCGCATTCATAAAAGACGCAAATGTGAGTTAAAGCTTACTTTGGATAAATACATGACACCCAAAGAGACTGGCAGTAAGTACGATAAGATAGCCACATGGTGGCAGCGTCAACACGAAAACTCTAATTATGGTATTAGCCAGTTGAATACTGCGCTTAAGTTTGTTTCAGGCGGCGGCAGTGCGCTTGATGTAGGTTGCGGTGCAGGTGGGCGATTGATTAATTTGCTTGATACTAATGGCTTTTCAGTAACAGGTATCGATGTCTCAAAAGAAATGGTCAAACTGGCCAAGCAAACCCATATCGACCATATATTTCATCATCAAGATGTATGTACATTTACGCCTCACAATAAGTATGATTTTATCCTTGCATGGGACAGCATTTTCCATTTGCCCTTGAGCAAACAAGTTGATGTATTAAAGACCTTGTGTCATGCACTAAATGATGACGGCGTAATAGCCTATACTTTTGGTCATGGAAAAGGGGAGCACTATGATACATGGCGAGACGATACGTTTTATTACAGTTCTATTGGCATACAAAACAACCTAAATACAATAATGGACTTAGGTCTTACGCCAGTGCATCTCGATTTTGACCAGTATCCGCAGCGACACGTATTTATTGTTGCTAAAAAGAACATGGGCGAAAACTAAAAACCAAGACGCATTCAGTTTTCGCCCAACTTATTACCTATATTTTTTTAAATCTTATTGCTGCACCGCCTGCTGGTGCCAACCTAAACGTTATAGTGTCGCCTTTCTTAACGTTTTTGCTTTCGATTATAATGTCGTAGGGATTCGTTTTATAATCAACCTTGTCACCATCGCGATATATTTGAGCTTCGTATTTAGCATTGCTTGATAAGAAATCAAGCGAAACACTTATGTCGCGCTCTTCTTCGTTAGTAATGGCTCCTAAATACCAATCATCACCTGAATAGTCACGATGCTGCTTTTCTTTACGCGCAATCACAACAAACTCGCCCACTTCACCTTGTAAAGCACGGGTTTCTTCCCAATCAGTTGGTACGTCCTTAATAAATTGAAAAGGCGCCGATTTATCTTCATAATTTTCAGGCAAATCTGCCGCCATTTGAATCGGGCTGTATATCACTACATATTGTGCTAATTGCCGTGCAATAGTGCTCAACGGGCGCAAAAATTCTTTGTTCCCCCATTCTGGGCCCCCTTGATTAATGCGCGTGTAGTCTAAATCAAAAATGCCGGGGGTAAAATCCATTGGCCCCGACAACATGCGCGTAAAGGCCAGTAAGGGAATGTGCTCAGGTGGATTTGGCGGCGCCCAACCTGAATTGTACTCTTGCCCACGCGCACTTTCGCGAGATATCCAGTTAGGGTAAGTACGGCGTACCCCTGTGTCTTTCACCGATTCATGAGTGTTGATAGAAAGCCCATATTTAGCTGCAGTGCTCACATTTTTGATAAAGTGATTTACCACATCTTGGCTATCGGTAAACTCGTATCGCATAATACCATCATCGTCGCGGCGCTTTAGATTTTGGCCGTGCGCAACATAACCTGTTTTTATTTGCTCTACGCCAAGTTTTTGGTATAGCGCAAAACCATCTTCCATTTGTTGTTCATAATTAGTAATGCCACCTGATGTTTCATGGTGCCCAATGAGTTTTACTCCCACTTTTTTGCCATACTCGCTAACGGTATTAATATCAAAATCAGGATAACTTTCAGTAAACGAAAACAGCTCAGAATTGGCAATCCAATCACCATCCCAACCGGTGTTCCAGCCTTCTACCAGTACGCCATCAAAACCATGCTTAGCGGCGAAGTCCATATATTCCATGGTCCGCTCGGTTGTTGCACCATGTTTCTCACCCGAACCCCACGAGAATTTATCAATATGCATGCCCCACCAAATACCAATGTATTTTCCTGGGTTAATCCAGCTTACGTCATCTAGTTTACTGGGTTCATTGAGGTTCAATGCAATATACGAATCAATTAAAGATACCGCGTTATCGCCAATAGTAATAGTGCGCCAAGGCGTAGTAAAGTCGCCGTTTTTACGTACTAACACACCGTCGGCTCTAGGCGTTAAATCGGCCGTAAATTTTCCTAACTCTTGTTTGGTAACGCTCATGCCAGCAAAGTCTATTAAAGCGGCTTCATGAATAGCCATATGTACGCCATTGGGCAGCTTTACGGTAAACGGTGTGTGGGCTGTGGCAACTTCATTCAGTAAGGTTTTGCGATAAAGATACTCGTAACGCTCTCTGCCTTGTCCCGGGATCCAATATGCTGTTGCGGCATGCGAGTCGGGTAAGAAAAACTCTGTTAGCTCACGTGTAATGGCAATTTCACCTTCGTTTGGCACTTCATAGCGAAACCCTAGGCCGTCATCAAACACACGAGCACGAACATTAAACCTTACATCTTTGTTTGTTTTGTGCGTAAATTTTACCAACAACTCGTTGTGATGGTCGCGAATTAAGCGCTGCTCGCCCCAAGGTTGTTCCCATGTATCGTCCTGACTATTACGGCTAATTTCGCTAACCGTGAAGTCACGATAAAACGAAGGCGCCTTTGCAAATGCAAATCCCAGTTTACTGGGCTTCACTACTTCCATGCCTTTATACATCACTTGATATTGCGCAAGCTCATTGTCATCGGTAAATATAAGTTTTATTGACTTATTAGGTGATTCTACAATCACTTCTTTGGCAAGCAGCAAGGGTGACAATAAAGACAACACACTTACTATTATCAAATAACGCATAATTAAGCTCCATGAATTAAGGTAATACAAAATATTACATCGAATATTATCTTAAACGATTAAGTTAATAAAGTGTTAATTATAATAAAGTGTTATTTATAATGTGGAGATGGTAAAAAATATGGCTATACGCTAAGCCTTGGCGCAACAGTATTTATAAACTCAGTGGGGGAATTGATACCCAAATACACTACTTCACCGTTTTTGAGCTGTATACACACATTAGGACAACCTGATGCATTATAACGTTTAACGCCAACGTCCCGTTTTACAAACTGATTGTGTGCACCAAGCTGTTTAATATCTGTAAAAGCAAGCGTGAGCGGATGATATACCCCATACCTAATTACCACACTTTTGTGAGTCACCGAAATCGGTCGTATGCTCATTGCCTTATACTCGGCAATGAAGAACGCTAGGCCCATAATGGTTAACAGGCTTATTATATTTGCTGCAATCGGCGACCAAGCAAAATGTAACACCACATGCATTATGGGTAATTCAAACACCATCAAAAGAATAAAGCCTAATGAATTTGTTTGTGCATCATCTTTTTTGTGTCCATAAAAATGGATATCGCCATCAAACTTGCTAGTGTCTATTTGCTTAGAAAATAGTAGGTAAGTCCATACTCTTGCTTCAAAGCAAAGTATGTTGCTTATCATATTGTCGCCTATACGGTTTTGTATGGGTCTAGCAATAGCGTCATCAGGATCAAGGCAATCTTGTAACGCTGCTCTAATCGCGAGTACCACGGTAGATATGGTGATTATCTCAAGTAAAACAAACGCGGCCAATACAATATAGCGCCCAAACTCTAAGTAGTGCCATACAAACTTATTACTTTCAGGTATAACCAGACTACCCAATAAAACCATTAAACCGCTGTACGCGAGCGCTTTTAACAAGGCTTCTTTTTTACTTTTGATAAATACAAAACATAAGATTGGCAGCGCAATTAAGCCATCAATTAATAACCACCACTCTTCTTTATTACGTCCAAAATCATTTAACCAAAATGTACTTTGATAGTAGTAAGCCCAAAACAGCGACATCACGATTAAGGCGAATAAAGGAATATGTTTTTGGTAGCCGACTTGCATAGCGTATCTCTTCATTTGAAAAGGGGAGTTGACTTAAATGCTAATTAATCCTTATTGTAGGCATTAGCAAAACAAATACTCACTTATTTTATGCAAACACGCAAATTGTGTTTTCAACAAGGAAGAAGCATGTTCAAGTTTATTATCTTAGTAGGGTTGGCTTTTATATCAAATCTTGTTACACCAAACGTTGCAAAAGCCGATTACTTCAGCGAATCGCCATGGCCTGAAATAAGAAAAAAACGAATTAGCACATTGTTACCCCAAGCATTAAAGGCCGCACAAGTTGATGCTTGGTTAGTGATATGCCGTGAAAATAACAACGACCCACTCGCTAGCCACGTAGGCTGCGAAAATGCTGGGCAAACCGCAGCATTCCTATTTTATAATCACGCGGGGCAATTCCATTCAATGGCGTTTTCTCCAAAGGGTGAGTCCACTGCCCTTCGCGACAGTCAGTTATTAGATGAAGTGGTATCGGTCGCGCGAAGCGCTTCAGCCATTACATTGGTAGCTGAGTTTATTAATCAAAAAGACTTCGCTCGCATAGCGGTAAATATGTCGAGCACCAACGCTCAGGCTGATGGCTTAAGTTTCACCCAGCATGCTGCTATTAGCAAGGCATTGGGCAGCAACGCCGAAAAGCGCTTAGTATCAGCCGATGAAGTTGTGTATCAGTGGTTGTCTATTAAGTTACCCGAAGAAATTGAGATCATGCGTGAAGCTGCAGCATTAACCGCCAAATGGCAGCTTGAAGCCTATCAGCAAATTGTACCAGGGGAAACTACCGACGCCGATGTAGCACGATTCTTAAAAGAAAAAATGAAAGCTGCAGGTGTGACCGATGCGTGGGCACCGGCACAAAACCCCAATGTTAACTCAGGAACCGATCGTGGACACAGCCATGCCACCAATAAAGTGATTCAACCAGGTGACGTTATTCAAACCGATTTTGGTATTCGTGTGTTTGACCGCTGGGTAACCGATATTCAACGTTTTGCTTATGTATTAAAAGAAGGCGAGACTGAAGCGCCAAACAATATTGCGCGCTATTGGGAAAACGCCAAACAAGGACGTACCGCAGCTTTTAACGCAATGAAACCTGGCACTAAAGGCATTGATGTTGATGCTGCTCAGCGACAAGTGATGAAAAACACTGGGTCGTTACCACTTATGTGGAGCACGGGTCATCCTGTGGGCTATGTGGCCCACGACACCGGCCCTAATTTAGGCGGCTCGCAAGCCGTATCGGTGAGACCTTCTGCGCAACGTAAGTTACAAGTGGGTATGACCTTTGCGTTTGATGGTTTTTACAGCTGGCATTTGCCCAGTGGTAATCCAAAAACAATATCGGTAGAAGAAATGGTGCATATTACTGAAAATGGCGCAGAATATTTAATTCCGCCCCAGCAGCAACTAGTGTTAATTGCCGTACCTAAATAAACACGTAGTGTTGTGCTACACGGCCTTATAGCATGTATAAGGCCGTATTATTAATAGCGCTTATTCAGTCTCGTTAGCTAACTCGCTTAACATAGGCGCAATCATTTGCGCCGCGTCAATCGACAAATGATCGTCATCTTTATACAACGAGAAATCGTCTTTAGCACCATAACAGCGCGTTTCGTCACATAAATACGGAATAGGGTTTATCAACTTCACGCCTTTGCTGGCTAAAGCTTCAAACCTACTTCGCACAAACTCACTGCGCTCATGGTATTCACTAAAGGCGATGCCAACGGCATCCATAGGTTTGTTTTGCATGCTCAGTTTAGTGAGAACATGGGGAATATTTATTTTTTGCTCGGGTACAGGCAAGGTTAGCCACAGTTGAACATTATTGGCGACTAACATTTGGTGCAATGCTATTAAGCGTTCTTCAAACACAGCTTTAGCGGTGTCGGCGTTTTTCAATGCGCCTGTTTGGTTTATTAACATGGCTCGCGTGTCGCCATCCATGCTGCCATATATATAGCTTGACCAAGCCGACGACAGCACAACATGTTTAATGGTGCCTGCGGTTGCTAATTTAACCATAGCAGCATTAAAAGAAGCGCACTCCTCGTTTTTATATAATTCAGCACCTAACAAAGGGATACAACCACTGCTACTGGCATGCAACACGCCTTTGCTACTATTGGTAAAAGCAGTTTCAAAAGCAGGGTAAAGCGCCTCGGCATGGCTGTCGCCAAAATGCAAAATAGTGGGGTTGGCGTTGTTATCGCCTAGGCGACATAGGTCACCACTTGCTAGCTTGTCATCGTCAATATGGGCACAAGCGCGTTGTTGTTTCGAGTAGTTTACCGCAAGCGCAAATTTTAGTGCGTCATCAGGCAAGCGGTGCACAAAACCATCGTTTTTACTCACTACCGCACCTGCCGCAAGCATCGCGATTAAGCATACTAACGATGCATTCAATAGATGTTTCCGCACGGTAAATATACGCTTTACACGAAACGGTGTTTCAACAAATTTCCAGCTTAAATATCCCAGTATCACACTTAACGAAATAGTGATAACTTGAATGCTCGCGGTAAATTCCCCCCCTGTGATATGCCGAGTTAACGACATAACAGGCCAGTGCCACAAATATAAGGAATAAGACAACAAGCCAATAAATACCAGTACTTTGGTAGACAGCAAGCGAGAAACAAACGTCACGGTTTGTGTGTTTGCCCATATGATCATTGCGGTAGCAATGACCGGTATAATGGCACCTGAAGCCGGGAAGGGGGTGTGCTCGTTATACAAAAATACGGGAACAATAATACCCAGTAACCCCACAGCACTTACTGCATTGGTAATAAGCGTGTTCTTACTCGAAAATCTAACAGCATCGCTAGCACATAAATGCGCCAAAATAGCACCAATCAACAGCTCCCACGCGCGAGAATGTAACAAGTAAAATGCATCACTCGGTGAGCTGTATAATAAATATTGGCTAATACCCAGTGAAATAAACGCCAGAACTATCAGTGCTTGTAGTCTAAACGCTGGTAAGTATTTATGAATAAATAAGTAAACCGCAGGAAAAAATAAATAAAATTGTTCTTCTACCGATAGTGACCAAGTGTGCAGTAGCGGCATAAGGTCAGATGGGCCAGCGAAGTAGCCCACATTTTTGGCAAAGAAAATGTTAGCGCCAAACCATGCGTTATAAACCGCCGATTTGCCTAAATCTTTATAATCCGCGGGTAGCAAAATAAACCAAGCGGCAATAAGCGTGGCAATGACCATTACAAACGATGCAGGCAAAATTCGCCGAGCACGGCGTCCCCAAAATTCAAGGTATGAAAAAGACGCGTTCTCAACTTCGCGTTTAATAATGCTGCTAATTAAAAAGCCCGAGATAACAAAGAAGATATCAACGCCAATAAAGCCGCCACTAAAACCTGGGATATCAGCATGAAAAAGAAGTACAGGTAAAATGGCTAGGGCTCTTAAGCCGTCAATGTCTGCTCTGTAGTGCAATGCTTGCATAAGATACCTTGCTGAGTTTAAACAGTTACTTAATAAAAATTAAAAGCATAACTGCTAAAAACAAAAAAACCTACTAAATAAGTAGGTTTAATATGGTACCAGAGGCCGGACTTGAACCGGCACAGTATTACTACCGGCGGATTTTGAATCCGCTGCGTCTACCAATTTCGCCACTCTGGCATTGAGGATGTTGCTGTATTGGTATGTCTCTTTCGAGAGGGTGTGAATTATAGCGATTTGATCAGCGGTATCAAGTCTTATTTACAGCTTTTTCAGCAAATTTTTAAATTATGCTAAGAAATTGATTTTTAACAACTTGAACAATGCTAACATTATGTCTTAAACGTACACAAACTGGTCAATATGAACGAATTTACTCAACAACGTGCTGGCTTTTTTAAGCGCCTTGCCGCCATGGTATACGATGCCCTTATTGCAGTAGCCGTAGGTATGTTAGCAGCGCTTATATTTATTATTGCGCTTACGGTATTACTTGAAACTGGGCTGTTATCAAAGCAAGGATTTGCTCATGTAAATGACCTTATTCAAGCGTCGGTTGTTTACAAAACCATTATTCAAGTATGGGTAGCGTTTTGGGTGATAGGTTTTTATTTATGGTTTTGGAAAAACGGTGGGCAAACCTTGGGTATGCGTGCATGGCGTTTGCGCTTGTATCAACTTGACCCAAATGCAAAGCAACAAATGACTTACCCGCGTTTACTCTTGCGTTTAATCAGCGCCTTGGGTGGGTTTGGCACGCTGCTTGTGCTTATTGACTTTAAAACCAAATTAGCTTTGCAAGACCGTGTGGCAGGTACGCAAATGCTGTCATTAAGCAAAGAACAAAACCACCATAAAAATTGGTAATAATGAGTTTGCTTAAGCGGTTGTTACTGTCGCTTCAACAATAAAACTGCAATACCGGCAAACATCACACTGGGCAGCACGGCACCCAATGCGGGCGAAAGCTGAAACACCAATGCGGCTTGCCCAAACATTTCGTTGCTCACAAAAAAGCCAATGCCGGCTAATATTCCCATACCGGTACGCGCGCCCATTGTCACTGAACGCAAGGGGCCGAATATAAACGACAATGCCAATAGCAACATGACGGCTACCGATACGGGCTGTAAAATTTTACGCCATAATGCCAATTCATAGCGTGAGGTTTCTTGCCCGTTGTTATCTAGGTAATTAACGTAATCTGCCAGTCCGCGTATCGACAAGGCCTCAGGTTTTATAGCGACTACGCCAAGTTTATCGGGAGTTATCGAGCTATTCCAACTCAACATATTAAGTTTAATATTGTTAATACGGCGGTCACCTAAATTGACCTGTTCAACGTCGTTCAATTCCCAATCGGGGCGAATATACTTAGCTTGAGCAGCATTAATTATGCGAGTTAGGTTTAAATTGTCGTCAAACTTATAAATGTTGACATTTTGTAGGGTGTTTTGGTCTATTACCTCGCCAATACTTACAAAATCGTTGCCATCTTTGGCCCAAGTAAGTGACTTTGACGAAATTAAACTGCCCCCCGATAACGCTTGGGTGCGTATTTGCTTGGCTTTCGATTCGCTTTGGGGCGTTACCCATTCACCCAAGGCCATTACCGCTATGATCACAATTACCATAGACTTCATGGCGCTAATGGTTATTTTGGTGCGTGACATCCCCGACGCCTGCATAACCACTAACTCGCTGCTTTGTGCTAACAAGCCCATGCCAATTAAACCGCCTAATAAGGTTGCCATGGGCAAAAACAATTCTATTTCACGGGGTAAACTGAGTATTACGTAAAGGGCGGCTAAGGTCATGTCATAATCACCTTGACCTACGCGGCGCAGTTGCTCGACAAATTTGATAAGTGCGCTTAAGCCAATTAACACCGACAAGGTTGCCACGACCGTGCCTAATAATGTGCGCGCAATGTATAAATCGATTAACTTAAGCATGTTTTTTACTCATAAATAACTGCCGCACAAAGGCCCCTGTTTTTCTGTCACGGGCAATTAAACCTGTGCCTACCAACAACATCACTAAGTGCACCCACCATAAACCAATGTAACTAGGCAGTCTGCCATCTTCCATAATGCGTCGGCTGGCAAGCAATAGCAAAAAATACCCTAAGTACAACAGCAAAGCGGGCAGCATTTTGCCAAACCGGCCTTGACGTGGGTCTACCGCACTTAGTGGCACGGCAAGTAAGACTAAAAATGGCAATGAGAGGGGAATCGCGATGCGCCATTGTAATTCGGCCTTTGCTTGTATTGAGGTCATGCCCCACAGTTCGCTGGTGGGAACGGCAACCATTTTGCGTCGCTTGGCTTCACTGTTAGCTTCTTGAATGGTAACGGAATACTCGTCAAATTGTACAATTTGGTAATTACTTTCGCCTTTAGTGCCTTCATACTGCTTGCCTTGTTCAAGTACAAGCTGCTGCTCGCCGCTTTCACCTTGTTTAATACGGCCGCTGTTCGAGTAGATTAAATGGATGTTTTCATCGTCTGCACTTGGGCTGGCCAAAAACACCTTTTTCAAGCTGTCGGTATTGCTGTCAATGTCGTGCACAAATATTACTGAAGTGTCGTTGCCAGTAGCTTGAAAACGCCCCGGAACCACTGCCGCTAACCCCGACTTTGTGGCCGCGTCTTCTTGCAGTTGATATTCCTTTTCAAGGGCAAGTGGAGCTAAGTATAAGGTGACACTGGCAGTTGCCACTCCAACTAATAGCGCCACAAACATAGTGACCCGCGTAACATACCACTCGCTCACGCCGCAAGCTCGTAGCACGGTCATCTCGCTGTCAACATACATGCGGCCATGGGCAAGCATTACGCCCAAAAACAAGCTAATGGGCAGAATAAGGGAGGCAAGTACAGGGCTATACAAAGTAATAAACCCTATGACAAGGTCGGCTGGCACGTTGCCGTCGGTGGCATCGCCTAATATGCGTACAAAACGAAGCATGATAAAAATCGACATAAGGATGAAAAACACCGCTAATTGTGATTTGAACGTTTCGCGCAGTAAGTATCGAAAAATCAGCATGTATGCGTATCGTCTTTTTTGACTAAAATAGCGTTTTTTAATGAAAATCTAGCAATATTTAAGTAAACTTCGTGTTTATAGAACTTTACTGCCTGAGCTTTGCTTTATAGCTAGTACCAAGTAGGTAGTTTAGCATAATCCTATTTTGCCGAAACCGCTTATTTGCGCTTTTTAAATCAGCAAAACATGATTCATGCAGCAATTAAATACGACAGACGTAGTTTATACAAAACAATATTAATACAGTGAACAAAAAACACTGAGGGGAAATCATGGAATTTGGCGTAAAAAGCGGTAGTCCAGAAAAACAACGCAGCGCATGCATAGTAGTAGGTGTATTCGAGCCCAGACGCCTCACCACAGTTGCCGAGCAACTTGATAACATTAGCGAAGGTTACATTAGTAACCTCATTAGGCGCGGCGATTTAGAAGGCAAAGCCGGTCAAATGCTATTGTTGCATCACGTGCCTAATGTACTCAGTGAACGTGTGCTTTTAGTTGGTTGCGGCAAAGAGCGTGAACTCAACGAACGCCAATATAAGCAAATTGTTGCCAAAACCATTAAAACCTTGAACGAAACGGGCTCTATGGAGGCAATAAGCTTCTTAACTGAATTACACGTTAAAGGCCGCGATACATACTGGAAAGTACGTCAAGCAGTAGAAGCTGCAAACGAGTCGGTATATACCTTTTTACAGCTTAAAACTAAAAAGGGCGAACCACGCCGCCCACTGCGTAAAATGGTCTTTAATTTACCCACACGTAAAGATTTACCGTTAGGTGAACGCGCTATCGAGCATGCGCAAGCCATTAGCAAAGGCGTGATGGTGGCAAAAGATGTAAGTAACATGCCACCAAACATTTGCAATCCACAGTACTTAAATGACCAAGCCGCCGAGTTAGTGGCTAACTACAATACGCTTAGCTTAGATACCGTTGGCGAAGCGCAAATGCAAACCCTAGGTATGCACACCTATTTAGCCGTAGGCCGTGGCTCTGAAAACGAGTCAGTCATGAGCGTAATACACCACAATGGTGGTAAAGAAGGCGAAGCGCCGGTGGTGCTTGTGGGTAAAGGTCTTACCTTTGACTCTGGCGGTATTTCATTAAAGCCTGGCGAAGCCATGGACGAAATGAAATACGATATGTGCGGCGCGTCATCGGTACTCGGTGTAATGCACACAGTGGCCGAGCTAAACATCCCATTGAATATTATAGGCGTACTTGCGGGCTGTGAAAATATGCCCGACGCTAACGCCTATCGTCCGGGTGATATTCTCACCACTATGTCGGGTCAAACCGTTGAAGTACTAAATACCGATGCTGAAGGCCGTCTTGTATTATGTGATGCCTTAACTTACGTTGAGCGTTTTGAGCCTGACTGCGTTATCGATATTGCTACCTTAACTGGCGCTTGCGTGATTGCCTTAGGCCAGCATGCTACCGCGGTGTTAAGTCAACACAACCCATTGGCGCACGAAATTATTAACGCGTCTGAACAAAGCTCTGATAAAGCATGGCGCATGCCTTTGTGGGATGAATACCAAGATCAAATAGACAGTCCGTTTGCAGACATGTCTAATTTAGGTGGTCGTCCGGCTGGTACGATTACTGCTGCATGCTTCTTGTCGCGTTTCACGCGCAAATACAACTGGGCACATTTAGACATTGCTGGTACAGCTTGGTTAGGCGGCGCTAAAAAAGGCGCTACCGGGCGTCCAGTACCCATGTTAACGCAGTTTTTGTTAAACAAAGCAAACGTAGCGACCGACGAATAACATGCCTAAGTCTGTCACGTTTTATGCCTTACCTGATGCAAGTGAGACGCAAAATGCGCCTCACTTGTTAATTGAGCAAGCGGCTATATTAACCGCCGATGCAGTAAGCAAGCGTATGAAAACCACGGTATTATGCAACACAAAAGAGCAAGCCGAGTCGTTTGACGAATACATTTGGAGCAATCCTGAAGGCCGCTTTGTGCCCCATAATTTGTTCGGAGAAGGCCCCGATTTTGGTACGCCGGTAGAAATTATTTGGTGGTCGGCGTTTACAGAACTTTCAAAACTGCGCAATACCGCATTGGTGATTAATTTGGCACAAAACATGGTTGAGCAACATACCAGCATTAACAACCTGATTGATTTTGTGCCCACAAATGAAGCTGAAAAAGCAGCCGCGCGAGAACGTTATAAGCAATATAAGTTAGCTGGCTGCAAGCTAGATTACAAAACAATATAATTTTTTAAGTGGTAAACCTTTACCACTTGCTACAAAAAGAGCGAATTAATGGAAAAAACATTTACCCCCCATAAAATTGAACAAGCCTGTTATCAACATTGGGAAGAGCAAGGTTTGTTTAAACCTAGCGGTAGCGGCGACCCATACTGTATTTTGTTACCGCCACCCAACGTTACCGGCAGCTTACACATGGGACATGCATTCCAGCACACGGTAATGGACGCTTTAATTCGCTATAACCGCATGAAAGGCAATAACACCCTATGGCAGTGCGGTACCGATCACGCAGGCATTGCTACGCAAATGGTAGTTGAACGTCAACTCAACGCAACTGGCGTGACCCGTCACGATTTAGGTCGCGAAAAATTTGTTGAACGCGTGTGGGATTGGAAACAAGAGTCCGGTGGCAACATCACCCAACAAATGCGTCGTTTAGGCACATCGCCCGATTGGTCTCGCGAAGTATTCACCATGGACGACAATTTGTCAGAAGCGGTACAAGAAGTGTTTATCAAATTGCACGACGAAGGGCTGATATATCGTGGCAAGCGCCTCGTAAACTGGGACCCGGCATTGCTTACCGCTGTTTCTGACTTAGAAGTTATTAACGAAGAAGAAGACGGTTTTATGTGGCATATGCGCTATCCATTAAGTGATGGCAGCGGTCATATTGTGGTGGCAACCACACGTCCTGAAACCATGTTAGGTGACTCAGCTGTAGCCGTACACCCCGACGATGAGCGTTATCAAGCATTGGTGGGTAAAACCATTACCTTGCCACTCACTGGGCGTGAAATTCCAATTATTGCCGACGATTACGTTGATCCTGAGTTTGGCACGGGTTGCGTAAAAATTACCCCTGCCCACGATTTTAACGATTACGACATGGGCAAGCGTCACGATTTACCGCTGCACAATATTTTAACTGATCACGCAAAAATAAATGACAGTGCGCCAGCAGCATATGCGGGCATGGACCGTTTCGATGCGCGTAAGCAAATAGTGGCCGACCTTGAAGCCCAAGACTTATTGGTTGAAATCAAACCGCATCGCTTAAAAGTGCCACGCGGCGATCGCAGTGGTGTGGTGATTGAACCTTATTTAACCGATCAATGGTATGTGGCGGTAGAGTCACTCGCTAAACCAGCAATTGACGCAGTAGAGTCGGGTGAAATTCGCTTTATTCCTGAAAACTGGAATAAAACTTATTACCAATGGATGAACAACATTCAAGATTGGTGCATTTCGCGCCAACTTTGGTGGGGACACCGTATTCCTGCGTGGTTTGATGACAACGGCAATGTTTATGTCGGCAAAAGCGAAGCCGATGTGCGTGCTAAACATAACCTTGACGATTCAGTAGCACTAAAGCAAGACGAAGACGTGCTTGATACTTGGTTTTCATCAGCGCTTTGGCCGTTCGCAACAATGGGCTGGCCAAAACAAACGCCAGAGCTAGACACTTTTGTGCCCAGTTCGGTATTGGTTACCGGCTTTGACATTATTTTCTTCTGGGTGGCCAGAATGATCATGATGACGAAAAAGTTCACCGGTAAAATCCCTTTCAAAGATATTTATATCACGGGCTTAGTGCGCGATGAAAATGGCGACAAAATGTCTAAGTCAAAAGGCAATGTACTCGATCCTATTGACGTAATTGACGGCATTGGTCTTGACGCCTTACTAGAAAAACGCACGCAAGGTATGATGCAGCCGAAAATGGCTGAAAAAATCACGAAAGCCACCCGCAAGCAGTTTGCCGAAGGTATTGAAGCATATGGTACCGATGCTTTGCGCTTTACCTTTGCTGCTATGGCATCTACCAGCCGCGACATCAACTTCGATATGAGCAGAGTAGAGGGTTATCGTAATTTTTGTAATAAAATTTGGAATGCCACGCGCTTTGTACTGATGAACACGGAAGAGTTTGATACCGGTAACCAAGGTGGCGAACTAAGCTTAAGTGTATTTGATAAATGGATTTGGTCTCGCTTCCAAGACACTTTGCAGCAATTTGAAACTGCCGTGTCACAGTATCGTTTTGATATGGCAGCACAAAGTTTATATGAATTCACTTGGAATCAATTTTGTGATTGGTATTTAGAGCTGTCAAAAGCGGTACTTAACTCAGATACCAGTAGTGATGCAGAAAAACGCGGGACGCGCCACACACTCATTAATGTACTTGAACACATTATGCGTTTGTTACACCCCATTATGCCGTTTATTACTGACGAAATTTGGCAGAAAATTAAGCCTTTATCGGTAAATAACAGCACTGCCGAAAGCATCATGACCGACGCATTCCCAGTATTTGATAGCAATAAAAAAGATGCCGATGCTGAAGCGCACATTGAGTGGGTGAAAGCCTTTGTTGTGGGTATTCGTAATATACGCGGTGAGATGGACATTGCTCCCTCTAAAAAGCTACCAGTACTGCTGAATAATGCGAGCGAGCAAGACCAGCAACGCTTAGCGCAAACCCAAGATTATTTGGTGTTGTTAGCTAAACTGGAGTCAATTACCTTGTTAAACGGTGACCAAGCTCCCGCAAGTGCCACCGCATTAGTAGGCGAAATGGAAATTATGATCCCCATGGCGGGCTTAATCGACAAAGACGCAGAGTTGGCTCGCCTAAGCAAAGCGGCAGATAAACTCAATCAAGATGTGAAACGCACAGAAGGCAAGCTAAACAACCAAAATTTTGTTGGCAAAGCGCCTGCTGCAGTGATTGAGAAAGAAAAAGCAAAGTTGGCTGACGCCCAAATGCAATTGTCAAAAATTGCTGAGCAGGTGGAGGCGATTAAAGCGCTTTAATCGTGTGCGCGCTTTGGGAGATTACCGCCTTCGCGGTAATGACGGTAGAGGTTGGTAATGACGGTAGGGCGCGGTAATGACGGTAGGGCGCGGTAATGATGGTGCTCTCCGTCGTCGTCATTCCTGCGAAGGCAGGAACCGCCCACAGTACTCTTGGTGGTTAATACAACCTAGGGTTTTGGAGATTACCGCCTCCGTGGTAATGACGGTAGACCGCAGGAACCTCCCACATCATCAATCGTCGTCGAACCCATCTTCCATATCATCAAAGTTGTCGCTGTCATCTATGGCGTCATCGCCAACATAATAAGTACCCCAACCATCGTAGTGCACTTTGTGTTTAGTGGCGATAACTAACAGTTTATCAACATCTGCATTAAACGCTTGTGCGTCTAGCTTTTTTTCTACCACGGCATCAAAACAAAACACCGTGCCGCCATCATCTAGCATTAATTCCTCGGCATCGGTCACTTCAAAACCTGCTTTAAAAGCATCTACTGCGGCTTTTTCAAGCACATCAAAGTTTTTACTGGCTAAGTGATGCTCAATAATATGCGGCTGCGATAAATCGGTGCCGTCTTCTGTTAAAGCTTGAATTGTTTCTTCGTTAAACTCGTACCATTGGCTGGCTTCGTCATTCATATACATATCCTAGAACTTCTATTTTGCTTTGCTTAAGTGGGCTGCTTCGTCGCTAATGCGCTCAAACGTAGCCTGCATAATATCGTGAAACCGAGTGGCCATGTGTTTCGCATTTTCGTTTACGTCGATGCTCACCGGGTCAAGTGTTTCAATAATTACAGTCCCGTTATTCCATCGGTTGAACTTTATTCGGCCATTGTTCAATTCGCTGCATACTACCGGTACAATTTGTTTATTTAAAGAGCTGGCTAATCTAAATGCCCCAGTTTTAAACGGCAACATACCACGACCACGGCTGCGGGTGCCTTCTGGAAATATCCAAATAGACAAATTACGCTCTTTCATCTTTTCGCCGGTCATGGCTAATGTGTCGCGTGCGCGGCCTGAATTTTTGCGGTCAATCATAATATTGCCCGACAACCAGTAAATAAGTCCAAATATGGGGATCCATTTCAGGCTTTTCTTACCCATAGTCACCACACCAGGGCCAGCGGCGTGGCTAATAGTCAGTAAGTCATAACTGTTTTGATGATTAGCGACAAATACATATGATTGGTTAGGGTCAACCTTGCTTGAATTTCGGTAGACCAGTTTAATACCTACAATGTAGGCCATCGTTGAATATACTTTGCCGGCTAAATTTACGTTATTTCTGTGCAATGGACGTACAATAAACGCAATCAATAATAGGGCGTTGATCACAATAAAATACCCTAACAGCACAACAAATCTTAAAATGGCAAGCACGTTATTTCCTTTAAACCAAACAAGGCTGCAATTATACCTGCTATGCTACAAATACAAAGCGTTAAATGCCCAGCGTATTCTTTATAATAACCCTCAACCAACGACCAAATATGCCGATATTGTCTTAATAACAATCGATAACCTAATATGCATTGGTGGCTATGGCAGTTTTTACCCCAGAAGAACTTGATGGCGAAATTTTAAATGATTTGCGCGAAGAAATACTCGAACTGTACGAAGCAAGCGAGCAAACGCTTGTAGAGTTAGAGTTGAGGCCACAAGACAAAGAGCTTCAAAGGGCGTTGTTTCGGTCAGTACATACCATTAAAGGTGACTTAGGTTTAGTGGGCTTTACGCCCATGGTTGAAGTGTTGCAGTATATGGAAGATATACTCGATATGCTGCGTAAAGGTGAAATGGCATATTCAAGCCTGTTAAGCGATTTAGTCTTAAAATTAATGGATAAAGTAAATCGCTTTGTTGATAATTGCATTAAACACACAAAAGCCGAATACGACAAACAAGCCATTGACGCTACTATTGCTGTTATTAAAAAGTTTACGCCAAGCAACAGTAAGCAGCACGACACCTTATTTACACAAGCAATACAAGCTATAAATGGTGGCAGTATTACTGAGGCGCCTACCCAAGCTAAAATCGTCATTCCAAAAACCGGTATCCCGCAAAATATTTCGGAAGATCAACAGCACGATTTGCTTTTTTTCAGAGAGCTAATGCGCCCCATTGAAAAACGCTGTGGTTACCCCGAAGGAAGAGGTGATAAAATTGCCTCTCTCGCATTGTATATTAACAGCCTGCATCCTACACCTTTGCCAGAAGTACAACTTGCCGTTGCTTGTTACGTGCACGACTTTGGCTTAGCGTTTATGCCAGAAAATGTGGTGAACAAGCCTGCTGCGCTGACCGACTTAGAAGCCAACTTATTGCGCTCACATGTGTACAAAAGTACGCGTTTAATTGAGCACCTCACGCAGTGGAACGAGGCGCATAAAATGATTATGCATCACCATGAAAACATTGATGGCAGCGGCTATCCACTTGGCATAACGGGCGACAAAATAAGTGAAGGAGCCAAGCTATTAGGCATTTTGGACCGTTATGTTACCTTAACTACGAAGGCCCAAAAAAACGGCGAAGTAATGAATGAAGTAGAAGCGGTGATTGCCATTAATAAAAACTACAAAGGCCAACTGAGTGGCGGCTGGTTGCGTTTGTTCAATAAGGGCATGACCGACTACTTAAATCAATAGCCAGTCTTAAAATTATGTACATATAATAAAGATTCGCCTTTTGCGTAACGCATCGCATTGTTTGTAAACACTTCAAATACCTTTATGGGTAACGATTCGGCAGCCGTATGATTAGTAATATACATACCGGTTTGCGAGTATAAAGGGTGATTATTGGCCAATGGCTCTTGTTCAAATACGTCCAGAACTGCAGCGCGCAAACCTCCTGTATTTAAGGCATTTTGCAAGTCTGTATAATCGCCAATTACACTGCCTCTCCCCACATTAATAAACACGCTCCCTGGTTTTATTGCAGCAAAAAAATCAGCATCGCAGAGCCCAATAGTGCGCGGTGTTTCGGGGAGTAGGTTCACAATAAAGTCGCATTGCTTAACCATATCAAGTAGTTGATCAGGAGCAAAATGCATAATGTGACGCTGATTGGCTGACGCGGGCTTTGCACGTCTAGACAACGCCACAACGTTCATATTGAACTGTTGTGCAATATCGGCAATACCGCTGCCAATATTACCCATACCTAAAATACCCAGTGTTTTTTTGGCCAGTGAAGAGTAAGGTGCTGCTTGCCAAGTTTGTGTGCGCTGAC